>JAXLTM010000022.1:0-52818 GCA_046330055.1 Bacteroidia bacterium
CCGAACAGACATACACAATAGCCGGCAGACCAATATGGTCTAAAGCCTGTTTCATATTGTTGCTTAATATTGACTCTCAGGAAATTATAAAAAATTAAGGGAGATCGATCTATTTCATGACATTAGTACTATTCTCTTATTGTCGGATTGTTTAGGTTTGCACCTCGTTATGGAAAATGAAATAATCTCATTCGACAACACGCAGGTTGCTTTTGCCGCAAAATCTGACGCCGACCTCGACAGAGCTTATATGCTCTTTAAAATGATCAGCTATAACTGGCTTGTAAAAATCAGCCCTCCTCTGGTCAACTTTGCTCTCTGGGCACACTTACCAATTAATGGCATTATTCGCAAAACGATTTTCCGTCATTTCTGTGGCGGAGAAAATATTGAGAAATGCCAGGAGACAATTGAGAAACTCGGGCACTATCATATAGGAACCATCCTTGATTATTCTGTAGAGGGAAAAGAATCGGAAGAAGAATTTGACAACGGATTAAAGCAAACACTTGCCACGATTTATCGTGCAAAAGGTGACCCGAAGATTCCATTCAGTGTATTCAAACCTACCGGCTTTGCACGTTTTGCATTGCTTGAAAAGAAGAATGCCGGACTTGATTTAACTCCTGCTGAGAAGGAAGAATACATTCGTTTTGTAGGTCGTGTGGAAGCGATGTGTAAAACAGGATTTGAAAACAACGTTCCAATTTTCATTGATGCCGAAGAGACGTGGATTCAGGATGTCATCGATGAAGTTGCTCGTGAAATGATGAAGCGATACAATAAAGAAAAAGCAATGGTGTACAATACCATTCAAATGTATCGTACCGATCGTTTGGATTACCTGCGCGACAGCATCGCCCATGCCCGTCAGAATGGATATAAACTTGGAATGAAAATCGTTCGCGGTGCATATATGGAAAAAGAACGTGACCGTGCAGCGAAAATGAATTACCGTTCACCTATTCAGCCTGACAAAGCCGCCACCGATCGCGATTATGATGCTTCTTTAAAAATGTGCATCGACAATATCGATATCGTAAGTGTTTGCTGCGGTTCGCACAACGAACGAAGTTCTCTTTTACTGGTACAGATGATGAAGGAGAAGAAACTACCTGTGAATCATGATCACATCTGGTTCTCTCAGTTATACGGTATGAGTGACCATATATCCTATAATCTGGCCGCTGCCGGTTACAACGTTTGTAAGTATGTTCCTTATGGCCCTGTAACGGCTGTTCTTCCATACCTGATCCGTCGTGCACAGGAAAATACATCAGTTGCAGGACAAACAGGAAGAGAACTCTCTCTGATTATCACAGAAAAGAAAAGAAGGAAAAAGTAATTACAACCTTGCTGCTTTTAGCAGATCAAGATCTTTGTAAGGGAATTTACACGTATCGGCAATGTAACGATTGGTGATCGAACCATTGTACATGTACACGCCCGAACGCACAGCACGGTCCTTCCAGATCAACTCATCGATTCCACCTTCTTCACCGGCACTGAGAAGATATTGAGTAAAAATATTGCTGAGGGCTGTTGAAGCTGTTCGACTCACGCGCGAAGCAATATTTGGAACACAAAAATGAACGACGCCGTATTTTCTAAAAACCGGATTGAGGTGATTTGTGACTTCGGATGTTTCAAAGCAACCACCCTGATCAATACTCACATCCACTATTACTGAACCCACGCGCATTTCGCTTACCATTTCTTCTGTAACTACAATAGGTGTCCTGCCTTCATTACTGCGCAGTGCACCAATGGCAACATCTGCTGATTTCAATTCACGCAATAAAACACTCGGATTGATAATTGAAGTATAAATGCGACTGCCTAATCGATTCTGGAGACGACGCAGACGATTGATAGAGTGATCGAATATTTTCACTGTTGCACCCAGTCCAAGTGCAGCGCGAGCAGCATACTCACCTACAGTGCCGGCACCAATACTCACAACTACTGTGGGAGGAATTCCTGCAACGCCACCAAGCAATTCTCCTTTTTCCGTTGAAAGCATTGCTGAGGTATTCGGCAGCAATGAGAATACTGGAATTTCCACCAATCTCACTCATGGCCTGAATAATAGGATAAGCTCCGCTACCATCATGAATAAATTCATAGCCGATACCCGTAATTTTTTTGCAGATAAGGCTTTGATGTAATCAGTATTCTGCATACCATTTGTAATATTGAAATGAGGTACTGACGAGTCTGCAGATATTTTAATTCCTCAAAAGAGGGAGGCGCAACTTTCAGAACAATATCGGCCTTATATACCTCTTCTGTGGTGTAGGCAATTTTTGCACCCGCTTCACTAAAATCTGAATCCCGAATTTTGCAGCGGCTCCTGCGCCTGCTTCTATCACAATCTGATGTCCGTTGTTGGTCAGCAATGAAACTGACTCCGGAATTAACGGAACACGATTTTCCTGGAAGGATGTTTCTTTGGGAATGCCGATGTACAACTCTTTCGACTGCTTCTTCACTTCAAGCATCGCTTCCATCGGCTGTAAAACGGCAGATGCTGCTAAGGAAGAGAAGGCTGATTTCTTATCGTTCATGGGTAAAGGTGATACTCCTGGTTTGACCGCTTCCTTCAATGCGGATTCGGACGTACGGGCGCGGCAATAAATTTAAAATTTTTTCCGCCCATTCGATGAAACAAAGTGATCCGCCGTAAAAATATTCTTCACAGCCGATATCAACAGCTTCATTGGGGGAATTTATCCTGTAAAAATCAAAATGATAGATTCGTTCTCCGGTTTCAGTGAAGTATTCATTTACAAGGGAAAATGTAGGACTACTGACCTGATCCACCACCCTGAAATGCTTGCAGAGCCGCTTAATGAATGTAGTCTTCCCCGCTCCCATTTCCCCGCTGAAAACCCAAATCCGGCTGTTGGTTGCGAACTTCTCCAACTCCGGGCAAAGATTTGATAACTCCTCCTCTGATCCAATATTAAATGTCAAACTTCCACTCATCTTTTTCTCTTGAAATCGTCAATCAAAATATTTGAATCACAAAAGTCAAACTCTTCTTTCTGGTTATTCGAAGCAACAACAATTGTCTTGTTCATAGCAAATCGGGCAATCAGATCTCCGTACCATTTCATTGCAGTGCTGTCAAGATT
This sequence comes from Bacteroidia bacterium, assembly GCA_046330055.1. Taxonomy (GTDB): domain Bacteria; phylum Bacteroidota; class Bacteroidia; order AKYH767-A; family 2013-40CM-41-45; genus JADKIH01. The sequence continues at coordinate 3,138 of JAXLTM010000022.1, forward strand.
GCTGCAAGGCTCATCTAAAAGTAATAACGAAGTATCCGATAAAACCGACAAACACAATTTCACCCGCTGCTTCATACCACTGGAATAGAACTTATAGAGGTTTTTGCTTCTGGATGATAGGCCTGATATCTCTATCACATCGGATTTACTGATGCCCGGCATAAGTCGCTTGAAACGGAAATGAAAATCAACCAGCTCTTCAAACGTAAAATCGTCTATCAATTCCATGTAGGGTGCAGACAAGCTCACTTCTTTGAAAACATCATTCTCCTGAATATTATTTCCGTGCAAACTGTAAACGGCACTTCCTTCGTTTAACGTGACAAGGCCGGACAATGTCTGAAGCAAGGTAGATTTACCTGAACCATTTGGACCAAGAATCACCGTCCTGGAGCCTTCTTCAAAAACAAAATCTAATTTCCGGAAGATCCATTCACGGTAATATTTTTTTCCTGCATTATCGAGCTGAATCTTCACGGCTGATCATTAATCTTCATCGCGGGAATAGCCTTTCATAATTCCGCGTGTAGACTGACGGATAAATGAAAGAATGAGATCTTTCTCGGCAGAAGCGGCCACTTCCTTTTCTACAGCCTCAAGAGCATGTGTATTGCTTAATCCCTTTACAAAAATAATCCTGTAAATGTTCTGGATTTCGGCAATGGTTTCATTGCTGAATCCGCGGCGTCGTAGGCCTACAGAATTTATTCCAACATAAGAAAGTGGTTCATGTGCTGCCTTTACAAATGGAGGAACATCTTTTCTTACTAATGAACCTCCGCTGATCATTACGTGCGAACCAATGCGTACAAACTGGTGAATGGCAGACAAACCACCAATGATTGCGAAATCTTCAATTTCAATATGGCCGGCAAGTGTAACACCGTTAGCAAGGATACAATGGTTTCCAACAATTGAATCATGTGCAACGTGAACGTATGCCATCAACAAATTATCAGAACCAACCACTGTTTTTCCAAGAGCCTTTGTTCCGCGATTGATCGTTACGAATTCACGAATCACCGTACGGTCGCCGATTTCGGCAGTGGTGTTTTCACCTGCAAATTTTAAATCCTGCGGCACGGCAGAAATCACAGCACCGGGAAAAATCTTGCAATCTTTTCCAATGCGTGCACCGGGAAAAATGGTGACATTACTTCCGATCCAGGTACCATCTCCGATCACTACATCATCGTGAATGACTGTGAATGGATCAATCGATACGTTCTTTCCGATTTGAGCACCCGGATGTATGCTTACAAGATTATTCATAGATCAGGTTGCCGTTATTTTTTATCGCGTCTAACTATCTGTGCCATCATTTCCGACTCCATCACGACCTTACCTCCGACATAAGCCTTGCCTCTCATGTGACAAATTCCGCGACGAATAGGTGTGATGAGTTCAAGATGGAAAATTATAGTATCACCGGGTACAACCATTTCTCTGAATTTTGTATTGTCAATCTTCATGAAATAGGTCAGGTAATTCTCCGGATCAGGAACGGTATTAAGAACAAGTATTCCGCCTACCTGGGCCATCGCTTCAATCTGAATTACGCCCGGAAATACAGGCGAACCGGGGAAATGTCCGGGGAAAAACCATTCATTCATCGTCACATTCTTTACACCGACAACATGCTTGTCTGAGAGTTCAAGAATTTTATCGACAAATAAAAATGGTGCCCGATGCGGAAGGAATTTCATTACACCATTTACATCATACAATGGCTTTTTAGTCAGATCGAATTTCGGAGTCTTCTCCTTGAAACGATCACGTTTCATTAACTCCTTAATTTTTCTTGCAAACTCAACGTTGGCAACGTGACCCGGACGTGCAGCCAGAATATGACCTTTCAATGGTGCACCTACCAGTGCAAGATCCCCTACGATGTCAAGGAGTTTATGACGTGCAGGTTCATTCTGAAAACGTAATTTCACATTGTTCAGGAAACCGCGTTCTGCAGTCACTTTCGGCTTATTGAAAACTTTTGCAAGATGCTCAAGCTTCTCACTGCTCACAGGTTTGTCTACTACAACAATTGCATTGTTAATGTCGCCGCCTTTGATGAGGTTGTGCTCTAAAAGCATTTCCAATTCATGAAGAAAACAAAACGTACGACAGTCACTGATTTCCGATTTGAATTCTCCGATGTTGTATAAGGTGGCATGTTGCGTTCCGAGCAAATCGCTGTTATAATCCACCATCACCGTAATCCTGAAATCTTCACTCGGCACAGCAAGCATTTCTGTCTTTCGCTTTGGATCTTCGTAAGTAATATTTTCCGACAAGCTGTAGTAATGACGTTCTTCCTTTTGCTGGACCACTCCGACCTTTTCCAATAAATCCATGAACGGACGTGAACTTCCGTCCATAATCGGAACTTCCGGTCCGTCGATTTCCATCAGCACATTATCGATCTCCATTCCGGCTAACGCAGCCAGTACATGTTCAATCGTACTTACACGCGCACCGTTCTTACTGATCGTTGTGCCACGATCTGTATCGGTCACATAATCTACATCCGCCTCTACTACCGGCTGTCCCGGTAAATCCACCCGCTGAAACTTATAACCATGGTTCTCCGGAGCAGGACGAAAAGTGAGATTCACACTGGCTCCCGTATGCAAGCCGACACCGGAAACAGTAACCGAATCCTTTAATGTGGTTTGAAAGATGGTCTCCGGAGCACTGCCGGTCGCATTACCATTCGCAGCCGTAGCTGCAGTGGTTGTCATAGCCGGAGCGTTAATTATCTGATTTTCAGCCATTTTTCTCTAATTTCAGGACATAGCAATCCAGTCCGATTCTCAAAAGTCGTCAAAAATAAAAATATAATTTAAAGAGAGAAAACAGCAAGCCGGAAGCTTTTCAGCAATCACGAAGTAATCTGCTTGAGTTCGGCGATCATTTGCTCTAACTCAGCGATTTTCTTCTCCAAAGCCGGCAATTTGCGGAAGACTACATAAGTGCGCTTATAGTCGCCGATATTGAAAGCAGGTGAACCTTGTAAAATTTCACCTTCCGTAGTTATACTCGAGCCGATGCCTGACTGAGCGGCGATTTTTACTTTATCTGCAATTGATATGTGACCAACGATTCCTACCTGTCCGCCAATCATACAATCTTTTCCGATTTTGGTTGAACCTGCAACACCTGTTTGAGCTGCAATTACCGTATTCTCGCCTACTTCAACATTGTGGGCGATCTGAATGAGATTATCCAGCTTAACACCCTTACGAATTATCGTTGAACCGAGTGTAGCCCGGTCAATAGTTGTATTGGCACCAATCTCAACATGGTCTTCAATGATCACATTTCCGATCTGAGCTACCTTCTTGTATTCATTGGCACTGTTAGGCGTGAATCCAAATCCGTCAGCTCCGATTACAGTACCTGTATGCATGGTCACTTCCTTTCCAATCACACAATCTGAATATACTCTGACTCCTGCGAACAAAGTGGAATTATCGCCGATTACAACATTATCACCGATATAGGCCTGCGGATAAATCTTAACGTTATTTCCGATTTTCACATTATGTCCGATGTAGGCAAATGCTCCTACATAACAGTTTTCTCCGAGTGTAGCTGATGGTGAAATAAAATTGGGCTGCTCAAGCCCTTTCTTGTCTGTCTTGATCTTGTTATAGATCTCCAGTAATTGAACAAATGCCTGATAAGCATTTTCAACACGAATCAATGTCGGCTCTACCGGTTTTTCAAGTTCAAAAGCAGCATCGATAATTACAGCAGATGCACGGGTGGAATACAGATAAGGAGCGTACTTGGGGTTAGCCAGAAAAGTTAATCCTCCCTCATTGCCTTCTTCGATCTTATCAAGCCGGAATACCTTTACGTCGGGATTGCCTTCAATTTTTCCTTTTAACAAGTCCCCTATTTGCTTGGCTGTAAACTCCATATGATTAACTTTTGAAGTGGCGAATGTAGTGAATTCCGAAGCATCAGACAAGGTTCCAAAACCAATAAAACAGCCGAAAATCCTAATTTATTCTACCCATCTTCGGGAAACAGAGGTAATACTTCTCAACGGGCGAAGAAAGGAACTTGATGTTTAGTGTGTCGGCTGCATCGGCAATGTCACGTATTGTGTTGTCTTTGTACAGAATATTGATTTTATCTTTACCGGAAGTATAGGCATTATTGACCAGTTTTCCCTGTAGAAAATAGTACTCCTCCTCGCCCGGTCCCAGACCCATCTGACTTTTCACTTGATCCAGATAGGCATTGATTTCTGATTGTTCAAACGGCGTGTCTCTCAGTATTATTTTAAACAAACGACGATTGACCATTCTCTGACATAAGTCGCTCAGAATTTTGTCGGAATGGGTACTCCAGACCTTTACGGCAATGCTGATGTCACTATCATCAAGCAGAGCAAATTTTTCGAGGTTTGAACTATCACGAAGAAAATCCTCTTTGGTGTAATCACCTTCAGAAAATGCAAAATGCCGGAGTGGCAAATAACTCGCATCCGTTACGTACAAGATGCTTGGCCCTTTTGAGAATGTTGATCAGGAGCGTCTCGGCAGACACCACTGTTTTGTGCAAATAGACCTGCCAGTACATCAAGCGACGGGCAACGATGAATTTTTCAATCGAGTAAATTCCCTTATCCTGAATCACCAGTTCATCGTTATATATTTCGAGCATTTTAATGATTCGTTCACTGCTGATTACACCCTCAGAAACTCCGGTGAAAAAGCTGTCACGATTCAGATAGTCGAGTCGGTCCATATCAAGTTGACTACTCACTAACTGATGCAGAAATTTTTTCGGATACTGATTTCTGAAAATACTCAGTGCCAGATCCAGCCTGCCATTCATATCCTTATTGAGACGATCCATGAAGAGCGTTGATATTTCCTCATGATGAATTGATTTTACTATACTGTCTTCCAGTGCATGTGAAAATGGCCCGTGACCGATATCGTGTAATAGAATAGCAATGGCAACTGCTTCGGCTTCCTTTTCGAGAATGATGTGTCCTTTATTGCGCAGCACTTCAACGGCAGTCGTCATGAGATGCATTGCACCAATGGCATGATGAAAACGGGTATGATGCGCTCCGGGATAAACCAGATGTGTCATCCCCAGTTGCCTGATCCTTCTGAGCCTCTGAAAGAACGGATGTTCAATCAGTTCAAAGATAATTTCATACGGAATCTGTATAAAGCCGTATATCGGATCGTTAATGATTTTCAGAGAATTGCTTTTACTCACTGTGTAATGATGAGAATGCAAATATCACAAATCCCCTGAAACTTAGAGATGTATTCTGTAATTCAATGCTAAGATATCTCAACAGGCATCCAATAAGCGGCTCTTCCCTGCGTTCAGAACTTTCATTAAACTCATCAGAAACACAGCATGAATAGAAACATCTTTGCTAACTTTGAAAGCGAAAGTAAAAACACCACTACACTTGATATGGACAAACTCAACGTTCTTTGGGCTGACGACGAAATTGATCTCCTGAAACCGCATGTTCTTTTTCTCCAGGAAAAAGGATATGATGTAACCACGGTAAACAATGGAGAAGATGCAATCGACAAAGTGAAAGCTCGCCCTTTTGACATTATTTTTCTGGATGAAAATATGCCCGGCTTATCCGGAATTGAAACCCTTGCACGACTGAAAGCACTTAAACCTGAGATCCCTGTTGTCATGATCACCAAGAGTGAAGAAGAACATATCATGGAACAGGCAATCGGCAGTAAGATTGCTGATTATCTTATCAAGCCGGTTAACCCGAATCAGATTCTTCTTTCTCTGAAAAAGAATCTTGAGAACCGCAGGCTGATCAGCGAAAAAACTGCTCTCGATTACCACAAGGAATTCCGAAATATCGGAATGGCTTTGAGCGATAAACTCAGCTGGTCAGAGTGGTCGGAAGTATATCGTAAACTGGTTTACTGGGAATTGGAATTGAAAAAGTCTTCCGATGAATCAATGTATGAAATTCTCACTGCACAGAAAAGCGAAGCCAATACCCTCTTCTCGAAATTCATCGAATCCAATTACATCAACTGGCTAAAGAATCCTGATCAGGCGTCAACTCCTGTGATGTCGCATCAGTTGATGAAGAAGAAAATACTCCCTAACCTGGATACCTCCGGGCCGGATCCTGTATTCATGATTCTGATCGATAATCTTCGTTATGATCAATGGCGAACCATTCAGCCATTGGTGAGCGAACTTTTCCGACTGCAGGATGATGAATTATACATGAGCATTCTACCTACGGCAACGCAATATGCACGAAATGCCATATTCGCCGGACTCATGCCTAGTGAAATCGAAGCACGCTTTCCAAATCTTTGGATGAATGACGAAGATGAAGGAGGAAAAAATCTTCACGAAGAAACCTTCCTTGCCGACACTTTGAAACGCTTCAGAAAAGAATGCAAATATTCATATACTAAAATCACCAATCACAACGACGGAAAGGAACTGGTAGACAACATCCCGAATCTGATGCTGAACAAGTTCAATGTCATTGTCTACAATTTCGTCGACATGCTCTCTCATGCACGCACTGAAATGGAAGTGATTCGTGAATTGGCAGACGATGAAGCTGCATATCGTTCACTCACCCTCTCATGGTTCGAGCATTCTCCGCTTTATGAAGTATTCAAAAGAATTGCAGAGAAGAAAGTAAAGCTCATCATCACGACCGATCATGGAACTATTCGTGTGAAAGAACCCGTTAAGCTTGTCGGTGACCGAACAGTGAATACCAATCTTCGCTATAAACAGGGCCGCAACATGAACTATGACCGGAAAGAGGTTTTTGAAATCAAGAACCCTGCTGATGCCATGTTACCAAGACAACACCTGTCACAGGCCTTTGTATTTGCCCGTCAGGATAAATTCTTTGCGTATCCGAACAACTACAACTATTACGTTACCTATTATAAAAACACTCTCCAACACGGCGGAATAAGCCTTGAAGAAATGCTCATTCCATTTGCTGTTCTTACGACGAAGTAGCAAAAACTCCGTTTTTACACCAAAAACTACATCAAAAGCCGGGTCAATCCGGCTTTTTGAATTCATACTACCTTCATAGGTTTGTCGATACTTTTGGCAAAAATATTGCTTAAAGGCGAACCGTATATTCAATTAAACGTATTCAGGCCATATTTAAAAAACCAAGAAAACACAGAGTATGAAAACAATCAAGTACATTACCTGTTCACTGTTACTGCTTTTCACCCTTCAGTTGCGCGTCAATGCACAGGACACAACAGCCGTCAAGAAAGACAATCCGAACGCCCCTGAAATCACTTTTGAAACAGACGTACATGATTACGGCACTATCAAACAAGGTGCTGATGGAAGCTGTGAATTCAAATTCAAAAACACCGGCAAAGAACCATTAATTATCAGCAGTGCCAAAGGAAGTTGCGGTTGCACCGTACCTACCTGGCCGAAAGAACCGATCATGAAAGGTGAAACTGCTGTCATTAAAGTTCATTACGATACAAAACGAGTTGGTGCTTTTACTAAAACAGTAACTATTAACTCCAATGCAAAAAGCGACACCAAAGTACTTACCATCAAAGGAGTCGTTGAAGCAGTCCCAGAATCAACAGATCAAACCATGCCATTGAAAAATTCAAGCGGCCCGATGGAAAACGTTAAATAACACAATCACACCGAACTTATGAAAATCAAAACAATTATTACGGCTCTTCTGCTCACTGTGTCTGTAGGCGCATTTGCTCAGGAAAAAAAGACGCTTGACAATATCGGTAATGAAAATCCGAATCAGGCTTCATTTAAATTCGATGTAGAAGAATACAATTTCGGCACTATCAAACAAGGCGAATCTGTTACCTACGAATTCAAATTTACCAATACCGGTACTGAACCTCTGATTATTTCCAACGCTGCAGGTTCATGCGGTTGTACAGTTCCAATCTGGCCGAAAGAACCAATTTTAAAAGGTCAGACTTCAACCATCAAAGTTACGTTCAATTCAACAGGCAAGATGGGAATTCAAGACAAGACTGTGACGCTTACATCTAATGCAAAACAGAATCCGATGGTCATCCACATGAAAGGGAATGTCGACAAACCGGCCGACCCTACAACAGGCACACCTGCTACTCCTGAAAAACACTAATCAAGACAAATCAAAACTCCAAATCATCATACAAAAATGAAAAAATCAATCTTATCTCTCGCTTTGTTCCTGTCAGTTGCTGCTGTGAATGCTCAGGATGCAAAAACTCAAGCTCCTGCTGCTGCACAACCTGCTGCTGTAGACAACAAAAACGCTCCTGACTTTAAATTTGATGTTGAAGAATACAACTTCGGCACCATTAAGCAAGGCGACAAAGTTACTTATGACTTTAACTTCGTAAATACAGGCAAAGATCCATTGATCATCAGCGAGGCTCATGGTTCATGTGGTTGCACCGTTCCATCATGGCCAAAAGAGCCGATTGCAAAAGGACAGACTGCAAAAATCCACGTTGAATTCAACTCAACCGGCAAAATGGGTGCACAGGACAAAACTGTTACTCTGACTTCGAATGCAAAAAGCGGAAGTAAAGTTCTTCACCTGAAAGGAACTGTTGAAGCTCCGGCTACTCCGGCTGCCACTACTCCGGCACCGGCTGCTGCCCCTGAAAAACACTAATCTTATTCAGGAAAATATTGTACTTTTGAGACCCTCCCCGCAAAGGAGGGTTTCTTTTTTTACCTACTTCAACCAACAATGCCAGTTACATCGAAAAAAGGCCGCGAAATGCCGCCTTCTCCAATCAGAAAACTTGTTCCTTTTGCCGAGAAAGCAAAAAAGGAAGGAAAGAAAATATATCACCTGAATATTGGTCAGCCGGACATTGAAACTCCTGATACGATGCTCAATGCCATCCATTCCTTCAATCATAAGGTTGTGGAATATAGCCATAGCGCAGGCATTGAATCTTATCGCAAAAAGCTTACGACCTATTACAAGCGCTTTGGAATCGACCTGGACTACACTGAAATTATCATTACCACCGGTGGATCTGAAGCAATTGAAATTGCCATGATGAGTTGCATGGATCCGGGCGATGAAATTCTCATCCCTGAACCATTTTACGCCAACTACAATGGCTTCTCAACAAAATCAAATGTGAAAGTAGTGCCGATCCGTTCATACATCGAGACCGGTTTTGCACTCCCTCCTATTGCTGAATTTGAGAAGTTCATCACTCCGAAAACCAAAGCCATTATGATTTGCAATCCGTCAAATCCGACCGGCTATCTGTATTCAAAACAGGAACTGGAATCGTTGATGGATATCGTGAAGCGTCACGACCTTTGGCTATTCTCCGATGAAGTGTATCGTGAATTTTGCTATGACGGAAAAGAATACACTTCAGTAATGCATCTGAAAGGCATTGAGAATAATGTTGTACTTCTTGATTCTATTTCAAAAAGATACAGCGCCTGCGGTGCACGTATAGGTGCAATTATTTCTCACAACAAAGATTTAATGGCAACGGCATTAAAATTTGCTCAGGCACGATTGAGCCCGCCAACCTTCGGTCAGGTCGCTGCTGAAGCAGCCATCGATACACCGGATGATTATTTCCAAAAAGTAAAAGCAGAATATGTCAGACGCAGAGATTTTGTTGTTGAGGACCTGAATAAAATGGAGGGCGTTTATTGCCCGAAACCTAGCGGTGCTTTCTATTGTATCGCTCGTCTACCTATTGACAATGCAGATAGATTCTGCCAATGGCTGCTTGAAGATTTTTCACTCAATAATTCCACTGTTATGCTTGCCCCCGCTACAGGCTTCTATTCGAAACCTGATATGGGTACCGATGAAGTACGCATCGCCTACGTATTGAATCTGGATGATCTGAAAAATGCAATGAACTGCTTGTCGAAAGCTCTGGAAATCTACCCGGGGCGCACTTCGCAATTAGCCGCTGCTAAAGCTGCTGCTCACTAAGCAAAAGCCGGTTTACTTGCTTTTCTTTTGAGTATCACTGCTGAAATCATCGTAGAGTAAATACTTCTTTCGGATTACCTTAAACTGATCGATGGACGATTTCCAGGAAGCTTTGATTTCTTCTTCGCTTTTACCCTGCTCGATCTGAATTCTCAATTCATCATTGCCTGCAAGGCTTTTGAAAAAAGATGTGAAGAAATTACTCTTATCAGGGTAATTCTTGTACATCCTGATCAGCCACTCAAGATGTATTCCTCCCTTCTCACGAATCGTATATCCGTAATTAATAAGCTTTGCACCCTGACAAAGTGTATCTTCATAAGGAGGATTTGTTGCAACACCCGGAATTTCTCTCGGGGTAAATGAAGTATCACCATCTTTCATTCCGGGATATCCGATCAAACGGAAAGGATATGAAGTACCCCGACCTAAACTCACTCTTGTCCCTTCAAAAAAACAGACGGAAGGATAGAGATAAATTGCATCCATATCGGGTAAATTGGGCGATGGCCGTACCTGAAGTACCGGCCGTGACGAATGTGTATACAACCTGTTTGGAATAACCTTAAGCTGGCACTTTACTTTTTTAGCCAACCACTTTTCGCCATTCAACATCAGTGCATATTCTCCCATCGTCATTCCATAGACTACAGGCACCGGTTGCATTCCAATGAAGCTGGCGTACTTTCTGTCCAGTACAGGGCCGTCGATGTAATAACCATTAGGGTTTGGACGGTCGAGCACGATGAGACGAATGTGGTTTTCAGCACATGCTTCCATCACATACTGTAGCGTACTGATGTAAGTAAAGAATCGTACGCCAACATCCTGAATATCGAAGATCACAACATCAATTCCTTCGAGGTCTTCGGCTGTCGGTTTCATATGCTTACCATAAATCGAAACAATATTTATTCCCGTTGCTACATCTACTCCATCCTTTACATGATCACCGGCACCCGCTTCCCCTCTGAATCCATGTTCAGGTGCAAAGATCCGCTTAATGCTGAATCCGCTGTGCAGAAGTGAATCAACGAGATACTTGCCCCCAAGAAGTGAGGTCTGATTAGCTACAATTGCGATTCGTTTATTCCTGATCAGATGAAAGTAAGCAGTTGTATCTTCTGCTCCCGGAGAAACTCGTCTGAGATCCTTTGCGCCGGAAGTGCCTGCCGAGAGAATCAGTACTGCGGCAAACAATATCTTAAGTGCTGATTTCATAGTTGAACAGATTCGGTTTATCTTTAGCCACATAAACAGGCCGGTAAAATGTGCGTAAGTTGACTAGCTTATCCTAAGCACAAATATTGCCACCGGCAAGGCGAAATTACATTTAGCGCTGAATTTCATCAGTAGACAAAATTACAATTATTTAAAAATTGAATCCTGAATTTTTCATAGCAAAACGGTTATCTTACAGAAACGATAAAAACGTCTTCTCTACCCGACCGATCATACGAATCGCACTGGCCGGAGTTGCAGTCGGCTTTGCAGTCATGATTCTTGCTGTGGCAATCGTAACAGGATTCAAGAAAGAAATTCGAGAGAAAGTTATCGGCTTTGGTGCTCATATCCAGATCAGCAATTTCGATGAGAATAATTCATTCGAAAGCAAACCGGTGAGTCGACAGCAACCATTCATTGCTGCATTGCAACGTGACTCAGACATCAGCCACATTCAGGTGTTTGCAACTAAAGCGGCTATTGTAAAATCATCCGGACAACTGGAAGGTATCGTTGCTAAAGGTATCGGTAGCGACTTCGACAGTCGTTTCTTCCGAGAGAAAATGAAGTCGGGGAAGTTTTTCACAGTCCATGACGGAATGCAGAACGATTCTATCGTCATCTCCTCTAACCTTGCTTCCAAATTATCATTGAAGACCGGCGATGATCTTGTGATGTTTTTCATTCAGCAACCTCCTCGCGCAAGAAGATTTCACATTGCCGGTATCTATGAAACAGGTCTTGAAGAATTTGATAATCTTTACCTGTTTTGTGACATTAGTCAAATCCAAAAACTAAATGACTGGGGCCCTGATCTGGTTGGAGGTTTTGAAATTTCAATACGTGACTTTAACAAATTAGACGAAGTTGGCACCAAAGTTTACAAACTTTCCGGGTCAGAATTAAATTCAAGAACGATTAAAGAAATCTATCCTCAGATTTTCGACTGGCTTGGCTTGCAAAATATTAATTCCATCATCATTATTACACTGATGATTATCGTTTCAGGAATGAATATGATTTCTGCATTGCTGATTATCATACTAGAGAGAGTAAAAATGATAGGATTGCTGAAAACGATGGGAGCACCAAATGTAAGCGTTCGAAGAATATTTATCTATCTGGCCGGTATGCTCACAGTCCGGGGACTGATCGCAGGAAACCTGATCGGATTAGTCATCCTTTACCTTCAGAGTACATTCAAAATTTTCACGCTTGATCAACAGTCGTACTACATTTCCTATGTGCCGACAAATATCAATTTCTCGCAAATCCTCTACCTCAACGCCGGAACCTTAGTCATCTGCCTGATAATGATGATTCTACCAACGTTTTTGATCACCAGAATCAGCCCGATGAGTGCTGTGCGTTACGACTGAGAAAAAGCACAATTCCATAGCGTTTTTAATGCACTTTTGTACTTTTACGGCCGTCAAACAGGATCGCTCAAAATCAGAGAGTATTCACTTAAATTCCAAATCTCAACAATATCACCATGGCAGCAAATCCACGGAAAAAAATCTGTGACAACGTACTGGAATCTATCGGCAATACTCCGATGATACGTCTCAATAAAGTAGTTTCAGGAATCAAAGCAACAGTGTATGCGAAAGTAGAAACTTTCAACCCCGGCAACTCCATTAAAGATCGAATGGCTCTGAAAGTGGTTGAGGATGCTGAGAAAGCTTAGGAATTCTGAGGCGGAACCATCATTGAAGGAACTTCCGGTAACACCGGAATGGGTCTGGCTATTGCCACTTTATTGTCAAAGGCTACAAGTGCATTTTCGCTACTACCGACAAACAATCAAAGAAAAAGTTGACGCCTTGAAGGCCTTTGGTGCAGAAGTAATCGTTTGCCCTACGAACGTTGAGCCTGAAGATCCACGCTCCTACTACTCTGTTGCAGCAAGACTGAACAAAGAAATTCCGAATTCATTTTATCCGAATCAGTATGATAATCCATCGAATGCCGTTGCTCACTATGAACAAACCGGCCCTGAAATATGGGATCAGACAGACGGAAGAATCACACACCTTGTTGTAGGTGTTGGAACAGGCGGGACTATTTGCGGTACTGCGAAATTCCTGAAAGAGAAAAACCCGAATATTAAGATTTGGGGTATTGATACTTACGGTTCTGTTTTTAAAAAATACAAGGAGACCGGAATATTCGACAAGAATGAAATATACCCATACGTAACTGAAGGTATCGGCGAAGATTTTCTCCCTAAGAATGTAAACTTCGATCTCATTGACCTCTTCGAAAAAGTAACCGATAAAGATGCAGCCTTAATGACGCGTGAAATCGTCCGTCAGGAAGGAATTTGGGTGGGCAACTCTGCAGGATCTGCATTGGCAGGACTTCATCAGCTGAAAGACCAGTTGACTGATAAAGATGTTGTCGTGATTATTTTCCACGATCACGGAACCCGATACATTGCCAAGATTTTTAATGATGACTGGATGCGCAAGATGGGTTACATCGACAAAAAAGGAATGACAGCGCGGGATATTGTTGCCAACAGAAAGAACATTGAACTTGTTACCATCGATAAAAAAGATACGCTTGCGAATGCATTGAAGATGATGAATGAGAACAATTTCTCACAGATCCCTGTCGTGAGTGATGAACGTATTGTAGGCACTCTTTATGAAAACAATGTTTACAACCAGATCATCTCTAATCATGAAGCGAAGGATGCACCGGTTGAGAGCATCATGAAAGAAGCAATTCCTTTTGCAGACATCAGTACACCGATCGATGAATTGTCCGCCATGATTTCAGGTGACCGCATGGCTGTGCTCGTGAAAGACTTTAAGGCAGGAAGAACGTTTATTATCACAAAAAGCGACATCGTGGATAGCCTCGTCAAATAAGGCTTCCCGAGCTGTAATCGATCAACTATTTTCAAAAACCCTTTCCTTATGTGAAAGGGTGTTTTATTTTTAGACATGGTATTTACCGACCAAACAGGTTACTCATTTTCACTTCAGTCGATCCCGCAACGCATCATTTCACTGGTGCCGTCACAGACTGAATTGCTCTATGACCTAGGCTTAAACGAAAAGGTTGTCGGCATCACCAAATTCTGCATTCATCCGGATGAATGGTTTAGAAAGAAAACACGTGTTGGAGGAACGAAGAATGTGAATTTCGATACCATTGATCAACTGCACCCTGATCTGATTTTGGCAAACAAGGAGGAGAATCAGAAAGAACAGATTGAGGAGCTGAGGAAAAAGTACACTGTGTGGACGTCGGATCCCAGGAATCTGGAAGATGCACTTGATATGATACTCCGTATTGGAGAACTGACCGGTGAATATTCCAAGGCAAGATTGCTACGCGACGAAATTGAAAACGGCTTCAATCACTGGGAAGCACTGAGAAACGATCATCAGTTGAAGGCTGTTTATCTGATCTGGAAAAACCCGATTATGGTGGCCGGACAGAATACATTTATCAATGACATGATGACGCGTTTTGGCTTAGAGAATGCTGTTATCTCATCCGAGCGCTATCCTCAGGTAACTGTGGCCAATTTGAAAAAGATGAACCCTGAACTTATTCTGCTGAGTTCAGAGCCTTATCCATTCAGAGAAATTGATGCCGAAGAATTCAGGCAATATTTCCCGGGCATTCCCGTCCTCACAGTTGATGGTGAAATGTTCTCCTGGTACGGCTCCCGGTTAACAAAAACAACGGAATATTTTCAGCAATTAAACAAGGAGTTACGAATAGCTTTGTAAATTCGCCCATAGAACAGATTTTGTGCAAACTACCGGATTCAAATACATTTTTCTACTCTCTTTTCTATTGCTTTTTGCATATGAAGGCCATGCGCAAAAAGTTGGTTTAGTGCTCAGCGGTGGCGGTGCAAGAGGAATGGCGCATATTGGCGTTATTAAGGCTCTGGAGGAAAATGGAATTCCGATTGATTATATCGCCGGAACTTCTGCTGGTGCCATTGTTGCCTGTATGTATTCACTCGGATTTTCGCCGGAGCAAATGGACTCCATCGTTCATACGGAAGACTTTTACAATTGGGCGAATGGCATCATCGATGAAAACTATCTTTACTACTTCAGAAAGAAAGAAGATAATGCATCCTGGATCAGCTTGAAGTTTTCTGGACTCGGTAATTTCTACTTCTTTTCCAACGAGCATTGTAAAAGTTCGATTCCTTACGATTATTCATTAATCGGAAAATACTGCAAGGCGCTATTGCAAAAGCAGATTACAATTTCGACTCACTTTTCATTCCTTTTAGATGTGTAGCCGCTGATATTGAAAACAAAAAAACAGTTGTATTCAGTAAAGGCGATCTCGCTCAGGCAGTAAGAGCTTCTTCTGCTTATCCTTTTTACTTCAAACCTGTCATGTTCGACGGGAGATTGCTCTATGATGGCGGAATGTATAATAACTTCCCGGCTGATATTCTGCTTTCAGAATTTCAACCCGACATCATCATCGGCTCCAATGCCTCAGGAACCAATACACCAACGAGTGAAGGAAATATTATTTCGCAAATACGCGCAATGATGACGACGCCAACCAGCTTCTCTGTGTTGTGTGAAAATGGAATTCTTGTCGAGTCCAATACTGACCGTTTTGGATTATTCGACTTCTCAAAGATTTCGGAAATAATTGAAGAAGGATACAACTCTACTCAAAAAGAGATCAACCGTATTAAATTCAACGTGCAACGCAGAGTAGAAAAAATAGACCTTCAGGCAAAAAGAAATCAATACCGCAATTCATTCCCTGACGTTTTAATTGACAGCGTACAAATCGAAGGTATTTCCGCCAAGCAATCAGAATACGTCAGAAATATTCTAAAACCGGGGAGCGAGCCCATTCCATTGAGCCGACTGAAATCTTCATATTTTTCACTTGTATCCGATGCAAATATCAGATCGCTTTATCCGATCCTTAAATATAATCGCTCAACCGGCTATTTCGACTTGCTCGTGAATGTGAAACGCGAAACAAATTTTCACGCACAGTTCGGCGGGAATATCAGCAGTCGACCTGTAAGCGAAGCATTCATGGGATTGCAATACAATATCTGGAACCGTACTTCATATAATTTTTCAGGCAACTTCTACTTCGGTAAGCTATACACTTCCGGTCAAATCAGAATACGCAGGGACAGTCCACGCGGCACTCCCTATTTCATCGTAGCCGAAGCCACCATAAATCAGTATGACTTTTTCAGAAGCAGCGACATTTCGTTTTTTAATGAACAGCTCCCCTCCTATATTCTTAAGAGCGATTATCTGTTTGGTGCCAATATAGGATTGCCTTCGCACAACAAAGGCAAGATCATTCTAAATGCTTCGTACATCAAAATTGCCGACGATTATTATCAGACCAAAAACTTTTTACCTACCGATACTTCCGATCAATCGGTTTATAAGGGACCAACTGCATCTGTAACATTTGAAGTGAACACGCTGAACAGAAAGGAATATGCCAATCAGGGAACCTTTCTTCGAATGAAATTACAATATGTTAATGTTGAAGAGTTCACTATTCCTGGCTCAACTTCCGTTGACCGAACAGTTCAACGCGATTTTTCATTGGTTTCAATTCCGGTTATCGTATGAGAACTATTTCAAAAAGATCGGTCACTTTAAACTTGGCCTGCTTGCTGAACTTGCGGCTTCTAACATGCAATTCTTCGCTAACTTCACATCAACTGCCTTAAACAGTCCATCGTTTACGCCTGTTCAGGAATTAAAAAGTCTGTACTTGCCTGCTTTGCATGCACACACTTTTGGAGCAGGCGGATTAAAGGCTATTCTCTCTATCCGAAATAACATTGATTTTGACACAGAGGATATGTTTATCAGCCCTATCAGGAATTACTCGAAACAGCAGATAAACGTACTGAATACGGCCCGGTGATACTTAGCAGAAGATATTTCGTCACTTCCACCGGGCTAATCTTTCACAGTCCTCTTGGACCAATTGGTGTATTTGTTAATTATGCAGATAACAGAACCAATTCCTTCTCCTTCCTCTTCCATTTTAGCTCTTTTATCTTTAACAAGAGTGCAGTAAACTGACACTTAAGAAAAAGTTTTGTAACTTTATCCTTAGTTGATTGTTGTATTGACAATTCAATCTTCCTCTAACCAAAATGAAGCTCATTCTCTTACTCACAGCCATGCTAATTTCAGCAAACACACTATTTGATTTTAAAGGTAAAGTCGATTGACGGACAAAGCGTTGATTTGTCAATTTACAAAACAAAAAAAATCCTGATCGTTAACACAGCTTCGAATGTGGTTATACTCCACAATATGAAGAACTTTCGGAAAAACTTCTGTATGAGAAATATAAATCGAAACTCGTCATCATAGGTTTTCCTGCCAATAATTTTGGTGGTCAGGAACCCGGAACTGACAGCGATATCAAAACCTTTTGTTCTAAAAATTATGGTGTAACTTTTCCGATGATGTCAAAGGTTCCAGTTGCAGCAGCGATATCGCACCGCTTTTCAATGGATTGCGACAACACAAATCCTGATTTTACAGGCGACATCAAATGGAACTTTGAAAAATTCCTGCTTGATGAAAACGGAAAATTAATTCACCGTTTTCGCAGTAAAGTGACCCCAGATGATGCTGCTTTGATTGCCGCAATCAACATGTAACAATAAGAGACTATCAGATATTCTTAATCCTCTTCAGCCGAAATAAATTTCAGCTTGAAACCGAGAATCACGCCGGCGACAGCCATGATGATGTAAATCACGAGCGAAATCACAGGTGAAATGAGAGATAGTATCATTGGCACGAGTGAAGCCGGAATAAATAAAATGGTGTATTGTCTGATAACTTTAAATCTGCCCATATCAACCAGCGGTGATATATATTGCCTCTTCATGCAATGCGTTCCCATCCAATAAAAAACCAGTGGCACAATCGGCCATGGAAGACGAAGAGAATCATTGCCGTTTTCTTGATGGATATTCACCGGCGAGAGCCGTTGGAAAAAGAACAAAACAAACTGTGAGCAGGGAAGAGATTGTTCAGCCATAACAATGTGTCATCTACTTTCGTCATAATTTTAAAAAACACGGTGTGATTGAACCACAATGTGGCAATGAATACAAGCTGAGTATGAAACCCAAAAACTTTGCTTTCATTTCATACAAAGCAGATATGAAATCATGATCTGAAAAATGTTCATGCAATTGAGGCACTCTTAATTCCAGCACAAGCAGTGTTAGCACAATGGCAAATACGCCATCAGATAACATCTCAGCCCTTCTCGTTCCTTTCAAGTTTTTCAATCAATTTTTTTCTTTCATAGTATAAAATTATCACAATTCTTTTTCGATGAAAACTACGAAAGACTTTTGAAACCGGATATTATTCTCGAACAAATCTGAAAACAAAATAATGTCTTTTTTATATTGAGCGAAATCTTTGTTCATGGAAAACGGTATCCGCAAATTTGAAAGAAAATCTGCACATCCTGTTATGGCTGATTAAGGATCTGTGCTGGGTTCACTCTGACCTGGCCGGAATGATCATGATTGTGCCCACAATCGGACTCGCAATTTTCATTACATATAAAAACAGAGCCGACAAAGCAGAACTGGTATAATCTCGCCGTTTGCTTCTGGATTACGGCAAATTCTGTCTGGATGACGGAGAATTTTCCTATACAGACGGCACGGGGACAATTGCTACACTCTTCTTCTTTGCAGGCCTTGCAATGATGTTCAGATACTATTTCCAGGCACTTCTGGGGCTCATCAAGGGATTCTAATGAAATCAGCGATATAAGTAATATTTACTTGAATTTAAAGTGAAATTTGAATTAAATTCAAGTTTTCCATTGGCAGGGATTGATAAAAAGTTCTATAATTGTGTCCGGCTGCTTTTCATCTGCCAGTCTGATGGAACAAACCTACCTGTACTATCCTGCGAAAAAGGTTCACCGAATCCTGCTTACATCTGAATTAGAAGAAAAGATGAAGTCCGTTTTCTCAGTAATGATCAAAAATAGTTGTTGTTTTAAAACGATAAATTCTAACAAGCTTTTGGAGTTGTAATCTGAAGAGAGTAATTACTGGAGAGTAATTATCAGCAATGAGATTTATGGATATACAGTATGAAACAGGTGATCAAAAGATTGCCCGTTTTTTTATACTGGTATCCTTTATGGCTTTTTATAATACTTGATTTCTCAAATGCAATGCCATTTAATAAAGTTCTTTCTGTTTTCTATGGTTAATCTTTGATGTATACTCAAGTTATCCTTTAAATGTCCGAAGAATGATTCTAATGCATTTGTAGACTTAGGTATTTTTGGGATCATCAAGTAGTGAAACACTGTCTTGAAAAGAACTGATCAATAAAATGACGAACTCTGCATACCATTTGTAAGTGTACCAAGTCCTTCCTGTGTTGGTTATACTTTTTTCAGCGATAAATGTGCGATGCTCGTATCCCAGTCATACAATGCTCGGAGCCAATATAGCTTCCGCTCAATTGTTTCGATACGATGAATAGCTTGAGTGATTTTCAGTAATTCTAATCCGGCCAGGCTTAATGGTGACTTTGAGCCAAATTCGGGCCATACGTTGAATGTGAACAAGGCAACGTTGAATTACAACACTTGATTTATAAACCTTCCGGACTGCTTTTAATACTGCTCGATGACCATCACATGTAACACTTTCAACTCGGATCACAGAAGGCTTTTAGATTTCAGATCTTCTTTTATTTCTTCATACCGTTTTAATTGTCTGTGAGTCGATACAGTTGCGTATTCGCTTTTAATTTCACTGTTGAAACACCACAACTAAACGGATATCGCTTCCAGGAAAAGTAGGTTCCGTCAATAATAATATGGACCGGTCCTTCTGAGGATGAAAACAGTGGTGGCGACTTTAAGTAATGACGAAAAAGTCTTGCAGTGTGCTAACACTATAACCACTTTGATTACTGATTCGCTCCAATGTTTGTTTTCCAACGACCCATTCTTTGAACCAAATGAAAAGTTGATCATACTTCTTTCCCGAATTTTTTCAGAGAAAAAGCTGAGAACAAGATTTGCATTTATAACGTTGCTTTGAATTTTGAAAGCCCCAGCGTATAACTAAAAAGCTGCCACAAGTTGGGCAGCTTTTAAGCACTTTTAGGTCGAAATATAAATCGTTTTATAATTCCCTCTGTATTTTATTGTTTTTTAAATAGTTACAACGGTTTCACCAACTATTTTTGACCATTATATCACGTTTTCTCAGACCCTGATGAATCAGGCATGATTCTGAAAGATGGTTTTTTTGCCAGAAAAGTTTTTCGAGGTGAAGGTTTCACCGACAACAGAACAGGATATTTCCTGTGTCAGCGTGTCACAGATCTACGCACAGAAAAAACCAAAGAGTGATAATGAAAGGGATCTGGTACATGCCATTCTGAAAATCTTCTAAAGACTAATAATAAAAAACCCCTCCTGAAGAGGGTTTTTTTATTACGCTTGTGCAGCAGGTCCGCCGAAGTTCATCGGCAGGCCAATTCCTTCGGTCTGCTTGATTGTACCGTGGACAGCCTCATACTTCTGAATATTGTCCTGAATCGCTGCCAGCAACCGTTTGGCATGCTGTGGCGTCAACAGTATTCTGGCCTTTACCTTTGCCTTTGGAACTCCCGGCATCACCACCAAAGTCAACTACGAATTCACTTGTACTGTGGGTAATGATGGCAAGATTTGAATAAATACCGTCGGCTATTTCTTCAGTCAGTTCGATGTTGAGCTGATTCTGATTTTGTTTTCATCCATAATTTCGATAAGATTTATAAAAGGACTGAAAGTACGCAAAAAAAACGGGCCGGATTCGTTAAAATAAAAAATCCGCCTGATATTAACAGTGAGCCGGATTAAATCTATTTTTCAGTCAGGATCAACCGACTTCTTCAGTTTGTGACCAGGAGGTCATACTCTTCCTGAGAACCTGCGATCAGACGATCGTATTCTCTCCAAGCCTGTTCCCGCAGGAATCAGGTGACCAACGATTACGTTCTCTTTCAATCAAAACGGATCATCGATCTTACCGTTAACGGCTGCTGCTTCATTGAGCACTTTGGTTGTCTCCTGGAAGAAGCTGCAGAAAATCCAACTCTTCGTATGGAGCGACGCCTGAGTGATACCTTGAAGCACCGGAGAAGATGTTGCAGGAATTGCATCTCGCGCTTCGATCGGTTTAAGATCCTTGCGTTTGAGCAAGCTGTTTTCTTCACGCAGTTTACGCAATGTCATAATCTGTCGGCTTTCACTTCCAGTTGAATCGCCAGGCTCAAAGAACAACTACTTTGTCCATGATCAGATCGTTCTCCTTGATGAAGTCTACCCGATCCACAAACTCTCTTTCGAGGGAATGTTGTATCACCCGGATCTTCGATAATCACTTTACGCATCATTTGACGTGCGATTACTTCAAAGTGTTTATCGTTAATCTTCACACCACGAGTCGGTATGCTTCTGGATTTCATTTACAAAGGTATTCTGAACCATGCTGGAATCGCTGATAGAAAAGGATGTCGCTTGGAGTAATAACACCATCAGAAAGCGGATCACCTGCTTTGATGAAGTCATTATCCTGAACAAGAATATGCTTAGAAAGCGGAACGAGATATTTTTTCACTTCTCCGTCACGGCTGGTAATGATTACTCACGGTTACCACGTTTGATACCACCGCAAGTAACGATACCGTCGATTTCTGCAGAAACAACTGGGTTACTTGGATTACGTGCTTCAAACAATTCGGTCACACGTGGAAGACACCGGTGATATCGCCTGATTTTCCTGTAGTACGAGGGAATCTTAACGAGAATGTCACCTGCCTGATTTTTCTAACTTGTTCACCATCACGTGACTCCAACCGGAATGTTGTAGCCTTTGATAAGTTCTTTCTTCTCATCCATGATGCGAATCACAGGGTTCTTTGTCTTATCACGTGTTTCGATGATTACCTTCTCTTTGTAACCGGTTTGCTCATCTGATTCTTCACGGTAAGTAATTCCTTCTTCGATATGTTCGAAGTCAACCTTACCACCGAATTCTGACAAGATCACGGCGTTGAACGGATCCCAGTCACAAATCAAAGTTCCTTTTTCAACCACATCTTTGTCTTTAGCATACAGTTTAGAACCGTACGGAATATTGGATGTAGTGAGAACAGTATTGGTATTCGGATCAACGATTCGGAATTCACCGGAACGACCGATTACCACTTCGAATGATTTGGAACCGTCTTTATAGCTTACAGTTTTCACCTCTTCAAATTCGAGACGTCCGCTGTATTTTGCTTTCAATTCAGATTCTGATGCACCCTTCTGAGCAACACCACCGACGTGGAACGTACGGAGTGTAAGCTGCGTTCCAGGTTCACCGATCGACTGTGCAGCGATAACACCTACCGCTTCACCCTTCTGAACCATACGACCGGAAGCAAGATTTCGTCCGTAGCATTTTGCACAAACACCACGCTCAGACTCACAAGTGAGTACCGAACGAATTTCTACAGTTTCAATCGGAGAATTCTCGATAAGAGTAGCAATATCTTCAGTGATTTGCTGACCGCTGCTGATGATCAATGCACCGGTTTGCGGATGATAGATGTTATGCAGAGATACACGACCCAGGATACGGTCATACAATGATTCCACAACTTCCTCATTATTCTTGAGTGCTGTTTCGGCAAGACCACGGAGTGTTCCGCAATCTTCTTCAGTGATGATAACATCCTGTGCAACATCGACCAAACGACGAGTAAGGTAACCGGCATCCGCTGTCTTAAGGGCGGTATCGGCGAGACCTTTACGTGCACCGTGTGTAGAGATGAAGTACTCGAGGATTGACAGACCTTCCTTAAAGTTAGAAAGGATCGGGTTCTCGATAATTTCACCGCCTGATGATCCGCTCTTCTGAGGTTTAGCCATCAGACCGCGCATACCGCCGAGCTGACGAATCTGCTCTTTAGATCCACGGGCACCGGAGTCAAGCATCATATAAATTGAGTTGAAGCCTTGTTTGTCGGATGACAATTGCTTCATCAACGTTTCAGTGATTCGCGAGCTGGTACGTGTCCAGATATCGATGATCTGATTGTAACGCTCGTTATAAGTGATGAATCCCATGTTGTAGTTACTCAACACCTCTTCCACTTCACTGTTTGCTTTACCGATGAGATCCGTTTTCACATCCGGAATCTTGACATCTTCAAGGTTGAACGAAAGTGCACCTTTGAAGGCCATGCGGAATCCGAGATCTTTGATATCGTCAAGGAACTTCGCAGTCTTGGCAACACCACAAATCTTCAGGATATCACCGATGATATCACGAAGTGCTTTCTTAGTGAGAAGTGTATTGATGTAACCTACTTCCTGAGGAACAACCTGATTGAAGAGTACACGACCAACGGTAGTTTTTACCATTCGTGTATTCAGCACTCCGTCGTCTTTAGCAACCGTTTTCACTTCAATGGCAGCATGGAGATCCACGATACCTTCGTTGTGAGCGATGATTACTTCTTCAGGAGAATAGAACTTCATTCCTTCACCTTTTACATGACGTGCGCTGTCTGACTTACGTTCTTTTGTGATGTAATACAGTCCGAGTACCATGTCCTGAGAAGGAACTGTTACCGGCGCACCGTTTGCAGGGTTAAGGATATTATGAGATGCAAGCATCAACATCTGTGCTTCGAGAATTGCGGCGTTACCGAGCGGCACGTGAACGGCCATCTGGTCACCGTCAAAGTCAGCGTTGAAGGCTGTACAAACCAATGGGTGGAGCTGAATCGCTTTTCCTTCGATCAGTTTCGGCTGGAATGCCTGGATACCCAAACGGTGAAGGGTCGGAGCCCGGTTGAGAAGAACCGGGTGACCTTTCAGTACGTTTTCCAAGATATCCCAAACGATAGGATCTTTGCGATCAACAATTTTCTTAGCAGATTTTACCGTCTTCACTACTCCACGCTCAATCATTTTACGAATGATGAACGGCTTGAAGAGTTCAGCGGCCATATCCTTCGGAAGTCCACATTCATGTAACTTCATATCAGGACCAACGACAATTACAGAACGGGCTGAGTAGTCAACACGTTTACCGAGGAGGTTCTGACGGAAACGACCTTGCTTACCTTTCAATGAATCAGAAAGTGATTTCAATGCACGGTTCGACTCTGTCTTCACAGCATTTACTTTTCTTGAATTATCGAAGAGTGAATCAACTGCTTCCTGAAGCATACGCTTCTCGTTACGGAGAATTACATCAGGTGCTTTGATTTCAAGAAGGCGTTTGAGACGATTGTTACGAATGATCACACGACGATATAAGTCGTTCAGATCGGATGTAGCAAATCGACCGCCATCCAGTGGAACGAGTGGACGAAGCTCCGGCGGAATAACCGGAACCACCTTCACGATCATCCATTCAGGACGGTTTTCAATGTGCGTATTGGCAGCACGGAAAGCTTCCACAACGTTGAGACGTTTGAGGCTTCATTCTTACGTTGCTGACTTGTTTCATTGCTGGCCTGATGACGAAGATTGTATGACAACTCATCAAGGTTCAGACGGGAAGAAGATCATACAATGCTTCTGCACCCATCTTAGCAATAAACTTATTCGGATCTGTATCATCCAGATGCTGATTATCCTTTGGAAGGTTCTCAAGAATCTGGAGGTATTCTTCTTCAGTGAGGAAGTCGAGGTAATTAATTCCGTCTGCTGCCTTCACGCCGGCCTGAATAACCACATACCTTTCATAGTAAATGATCATATCGAGCTTCTTGGTTGGCAAGCCGAGGAGGTAACCGATCTTATTCGGAAGTGAACGGAAATACCAGATGTGTGCAACAGGAACCGTAAGGGTAATATGACCCATACGCTCACGACGCACTTTCTTTTCTGTTACTTCCACACCGCAACGGTCACAAACGATTCCTTTGTAACGGATACGCTTGTATTTACCGCAGTGACATTCCCAGTCTTTCACCGGACCGAAAATACGCTCACAGAATAATCCGTCGCGCTCCGGTTTATAGGTCCGGTAGTTGATCGTTTCTGGTTTAAGAACTTCACCGCTCGACTGCTCCAGGATATGTTCCGGAGAAGCAAGACTGATGATGATCTTGGTAAAGTTTGACTTAATTTTTATTTCTTTTCTGGTAGCCATCTTAGTTAGTTTAATGTTTGAAAAACTGAAGAAAGTATCCGTACTCTAAGCACGGATACTTTAATCATCAAACTTATTCGAGTGTAATCTTCAGACCGAGACCACGGAGTTCATGCAACAATACGTTGAATGATTCAGGAATTCCGGGTGTTGGAAGATTGTCACCTTTAACAATCGACTCGTACGTTTTGGCACGACCGATGACATCGTCAGACTTCACAGTCAGGATTTCCTGGAGAATATTGGCTGCACCGAATGCTTCAAGTGCCCAAACTTCCATTTCCCCGAAACGCTGACCACCAAACTGAGCTTTACCACCGAGAGGTTGTTGCGTAATGAGTGAGTATGGTCCGATTGAACGTGCGTGCATCTTGTCATCCACCATGTGACCGAGTTTCATCATATAGATGACTCCAACGGTTGCAGGCTGATCGAAACGATCTCCTGTTCCGCCATCGTGGAGATAAGTACTACCGAATTTTGGAAGGCCTGCCTTCTGTACATATTCATCGATTTGTTCAATCGTTGCTCCATCGAAAATCGGAGTCGAGAACTTCATGCCGAGTTTCAAACCTGCCCAACCAAGAATCGTTTCGTAAATCTGACCAAGGTTCATACGGGAAGGTACACCAAGAGGGTTAAGAACGATATCAACCGGAGTTCCGTCTTCCAGGAAAGGCATGTCTTCATCGCGAACGATTTTTGCAACGATACCCTTGTTACCGTGACGACCGGCCATCTTATCCCCTACTTTCAGCTTACGCTTTTTAGCAATGTAAACTTTAGCCAACTGAACAATACCTGCAGGTAACTCATCACCTACTGTGAGAGCAAACTTTTTACGTTTGTAAATACCTGTAACATCATTGAACTTGATGGTAAAGTTGTGGAGCAATTGTTTGATCTGATCGTTCTTTTCTTTATCAGTTGTCCACTTATCAGGATTGATTGTGTCATAATTGATTTCAGAAAGCATCTTCTGAGTAAACTTCGCTCCTTTAGGGATGATGACTTCTTTGAAGATGTCAGTTACTCCCTGAGAAGTCTTACCGCTTACCAGAACAAATAACTTATCGATCAGCTTTTCTTTCTGCTCAGCAACAGCAACTGCATAATCTTTGTCGAGTTTTTCGAGTTGGATTTTCTCGTCGTTTTTCTGAGCTTTATCTTTTGCCATCACGCGTGAGAACAAACGCTTATCGATTACCACACCTTTTACTGAAGGTGGCACTTTCAATGAAGCATCTTTCACATCACCGGCTTTATCACCGAAGATTGCGCGAAGGAGTTTTTCTTCCGGAGAAGGATCAGTTTCTCCTTTCGGAGTGATTTTACCAATGAGGATATCGCCTTCCACTACTTCTGCACCGATGCGGATCAAACCGTTTTCATCAAGTTCACGAGTAGCTTCTTCACTTACGTTTGGAATATCAGCGGTGAGTTCTTCCATACCGCGTTTGGTATCGCGAACCTCCAGTGAATATTCGTCAACGTGAATTGAAGTCAAAATATCTTCGCGGATAACGCGCTCGCTGATTACGATGGCATCCTCAAAGT
Organism: Bacteroidia bacterium; assembly: GCA_046330055.1. Classification (GTDB taxonomy): domain Bacteria; phylum Bacteroidota; class Bacteroidia; order AKYH767-A; family 2013-40CM-41-45; genus JADKIH01. Next base: position 30,104 of record JAXLTM010000022.1, read on the forward strand.
TGTATCCTTTCCAAGGCATGAACGCCACCTGAAGATTTCGTCCAAGTGCCAATTCACCACCTTCAGTTGCGTAACCTTCACAAAGAACCTGACCTTTTCTTACCTTCTGCCCTTTCACTACAATCGGCTTCAGGTTAATGCAGGTATTTTGGTTGGTCTTTTGGAATTTGGTCAGACGGTATGTCTTCACATCATCTTCGAAAGCTCACCAGCTTTTCAGTTTCCTTACGGTTATAACGAATAGTAATTTCAAGAGCATCTACATACTCCACTACTCCATCGCCTTCGGCGTTGATGAGTACGCGTGAATCGCGGGCTACCAGACCTTCGAGGCCGGTACCAACAATCGGAGCTTGCGGACGAAGAAGCGGAACAGCCTGACGTTGCATGTTCGATCCCATGAGCGCACGGTTGGCATCATCGTGCTCGAGGAATGGAATGAGAGATGCAGCAATCGATGCAATCTGGTTCGGTGCTACGTCCATCAGGTGAATCTTCTCCGGTTCAAGAATCGGGAAGTCACCCAACTCACGGGCTTTTACTTTGTGATCAGAGAAGTTTCCTTTCTCATCAATCTTCGCATTGGCCTGTGCAATTACTTTATTATCTTCTTCTTCTGCTGTAAGGAAAATAACAGGCTTTTCTACATCTACCTTACCTTCGGTAACCGTACGATAAGGAGTTTCGATGAATCCAAGATTGTTAATTTTCGCATATACACAAAGTGAAGAAATCAAACCGATGTTAGGACCTTCAGGAGTTTCAATAGTACACAGACGACCATAGTGCGTATAGTGTACGTCACGAACCTCGAAACCTGCACGCTCGCGGGAGAGACCGCCTGGTCCGAGTGCAGAGAGACGACGCTTATGCGTAATCTCTGCAAGCGGATTGGTCTGATCCATGAACTGTGACAACTGATTTGTTCCAAAGAAAGAGTTGATCACCGATGACAATGTTTTCGCATTGATCAAATCTGCCGGCGTGAACACCTCGTTATCACGAACGTTCATACGCTCACGGATAGTTCTTGCCATACGTGCAAGACCCACACCGAACTGTGCATACAATTGTTCACCAACTGTACGAACACGACGATTTGAAAGGTGATCGATATCATCGACCTCCGCTTTTGAGTTGATCAACTGAATCAACTGGCGAATGATTTCAATGATATCTGCTTTGGTCAATACGCGTGTATCTTCAGCAATCTCGAGACCGAGTTTTTTGTTGATACGGTAACGACCTACATCGCCCAGATCATAACGCTTGTCGGAGAAGAAAAGCTTGTCGATGATACCGCGTGCTGTTTCTTCATCAGGTGGCTCGGCGTTACGGAGCTGACGATAGATATGTTCAACCGCTTCTTTTTCGGAGTTTGAAGTATCCTTCTGAAGCGTGTTGTAGATGATTGCAAAATCGTTTGTATTCACATCCTCTTTGTGAAGGATGATCGACTTGACGCCGGACTCAACGATGAGGTCGAGATGATGATCTTCAAGAACAGTTTCACGTTCGATGATAACTTCGTTACGCTCGATGGAAACTACTTCACCTGTATCTTCATCAACGAAATCCTCTACCCATGTTTTCAAAACACGTGCAGCGAGTCGGCGATTGAGTGCATTTTTAATTCCCGATTTGGTCACTTTGAATTCATCGGCAAGACCGAAGATTTCAAGAATGTCTTTATCGGTTTGATATCCGATCGCACGCAACAAGGTAGTAACCGGGAATTTCTTCTTACGGTCGATGTAAGCATACATCACATTGTTGATATCCGTCGCAAACTCAATCCATGAGCCTTTGAACGGAATAACGCGGGCCGAATACAATTTCGTACCATTCGCATGGCGGCTTTGTCCGAAGAACACGCCCGGTGACCGGTGAAGCTGAGATACAACTACACGTTCAGCGCCATTGATTACGAAAGTACCTTTCGGAGTCATGTAAGGGATTGTACCGAGGTATACGTCCTGCACGATTGTTTCGAAATCTTCGTGTTCAGGATCTGTACAGTACAATTTCAACTTCGCTTTCAGCGGTACACTGTAAGTGAGACCACGCTCAATACATTCTTCGATCGAATAACGAGGCGGATCGATGAAGTAATCGAGGAATTCGAGAACGAAGTTGTTGCGTGAATCAGTGATCGGGAAATTCTCACTGAACACTTTGTATAAACCTTCTTTCTGACGGTTGTCAGAAGTAGTTTCAAGCTGAAAAAAGTCCTGGAAAGATCTCAGCTGAATATCCAGAAAATCGGGATATTCGATCGGATGCTGAATCGTCGCAAAACTGATTCGTTTGTTATTGATGAGGTTGGTTGACACGGGTGCTTTGGTTTATTGATTGGAGAATAATTCTTCAACTGCAATCAGGTAAAAAACTCCTCACCTGATAAAAAAGGATATAGACCAGTCCCGATTTGTCATCGGGAAAGGTCTATAAATGTTAGCGGACAGCAGCCGATACCTTATTTAACCTCAATCTCAGCTCCTGCTTCTTCCAATTGTTGTTTGATAGAATTCGCTTCTTCTTTAGATACGCCTTCTTTCACTGGTTTTGGTGCTCCGTCAACCAGGTCTTTAGCTTCTTTCAAACCAAGACCGGTGATTTCTTTCACCAATTTCACGATATTCAATTTCGCTCCGCCCGGTGATTTCAGGATAACATCAAAAGAAGTTTTCTCAGCAGCAGCGCCACCACCATCACCACCACCACCCGGTGCGGCAACAGCTACAGCAGCAGCAGCAGGCTCAATGCCATACTCATCCTTAAGGATCTTTGCGAGTTCGTTTACTTCTTTAACAGTCAGGTTAACCAACTGATCAGCGAATGCTTTTAAATCTGCCATTTTGTATAGAATTTAATTTGTTAATTTTTACGTTGTTTGTTTTACTGGTATTGGGGTACTGGAAGCATTAGTATTTTAACAGCTTATCCTTATTCAGGACGCTCAGATAATGTTTTGATAATTCCTGCAAGTTTGCCACCACCGCTCTTAAGACCGGAGATAACATTTTTAGCAGGCGACTGAAGAAGTCCGATGATATCGCCGATGAGTTCGTTTCTTGATTTGAGAGCTGATAACGTTTCTAACTGTGCATCTCCAAGGAAAATAGCAGTATCGATATAAGCACCTTTCAATGCAGGCTTCTCATCTTTCTTACGGAATTCTTTAATGACTTTAGCAGGTACGTTGCCGGTTTCGCAGAACATCAGTGCACTGGTTCCTTTGAGTGCGCTGAAAATTCCTTCATATGCTTCAGCATTATTCTTCTCCATCGCTTTGCGAATGAGTGAATTCTTTGCTACCAGCATTTTTACTCCTTTGCTGAAGCAAAGGCGACGAAGCTGATTAGTCTTGGCAACGGTCAGTGACGAAGTATCTGCCACATACACGTTTGGATATTTATTGAGGAGTTCCGCAATCTCTCCAATGATTACGTCTTTTTCTTCTCTTTTCATTTCTTGAAATGTTTAATTGATTAACTGGTTACCCGGATTATGCAAGTGTTTTCGTATCAATCATCACTGACGGGCTCATGGTAGTTGACATGTATACACTCTTCATGTACGTACCTTTTGCAGCCGACGGTTTTAACTTGATGATTGTGTTGAGCAATTCGTGAGCATTCTCTTCGATCTTCTTAGCATCAAAAGACACTTTTCCGATTGAAGCATGAATACTTCCCTGCTTGTCAACCTTGAAATCAATTTTACCGGCTTTCACTTCCTTCACTGCCTTTGCGATATCAGTCGTAACAGTTCCTGTTTTCGGGTTTGGCATGAGGTTACGCGGACCGAGTACTTTACCCAGTTTACCGACTTTACCCATTACACTCGGCATGGTGATGATAACATCAACATCAGTCCAGCCGCCTTCAATTTTCTGAATGTAATCATCCAGACCAACGAAATCAGCGCCTGCCTCTTTTGCTTCGGCTTCTTTGTCCGGAGTACAGAGTACAAGTACTTTCTTCGTTTTTCCGGTACCGTGTGGAAGCGTTACTACGCCACGGACCATCTGGTTTGCTTTACGAGGATCAACACCAAGACGGATGCTCAGGTCAACAGATGCATCGAATTTTGTGTAGGTAATGTCCTTTACGATTTTAGAAGCATCAGCAAGGTTGTATGATTTAGTCTGATCAACCTTTGCCAAAGCCTGCTTTCTTCTTTTACTGACTTTTGCCATTGATTTAAAGTTTTGAAGTTCCAACGGGTTTGATGGGATCTCCCCCTCCTTCTGTTAATAGTATTTTTCGTGCGGCAGTGCCGCGAAAGAGCTTAGAAAGGACGCTGTCCCTCTACGTTCAAACCCATTGAACGTGCAGTACCGGCAACCATACTCATTGCCGATTCAATTGTGAAGCAGTTTAAGTCCGGCATTTTGTTTTCAGCAATTGCGCGAATCTGTTCCCAGTTCACTGTGCCTACCTTATTACGGTTAGGCTCTTTTGAACCTCCTTTAATTTTAGCAGCTTCCATTAACTGAACAGCCGCAGGAGGAGTTTTGATAATAAAGTCAAATGACTTATCAGTGTAAACGGTGATAACAACCGGAAGAACTTTACCGGCCTGGTCCTGCGTACGGGCATTGAACTGCTTGCAGAACTCCATGATGTTAACACCCTTCGCACCGAGTGCAGGTCCAATCGGAGGAGCGGGATTTGCCGCGCCGCCTTTTACCTGCAATTTGATGTATGTGCTTATTTCTTTTGCCATTGTAGTATTTCGTAAATTAATTCCGGAAACATTTTTATTCGGATAAAGTTGCCCTGTTTCCTATGGGCAAACTTTCATCTGTCACTCCGCTGATGATCTCCTTTCCGAAGCAGAGAAATGTGGAAGCATTTACCCCGGAACCGGAAATATCAGGCGGCCCTGATTATTCTTTTTCTACCTGCATATAGTTAAGTTCAAGCGGAGTTTTACGTCCGAAGATCTTAACCATTACTTTCAGTTTCTTCTTCTCTTCGTTGATCTCTTCGATCACACCGCTGAAGCTGTTGAAAGGACCATCAATTACCTTCACCGTTTCACCAACGACGAAAGGAACAGTCATCACAGCTTCGCTGTCGGCCAGCTCATCCATCTTACCGAGTATACGGTTGACTTCAGACTGACGAAGCGGTGCAGGCGGTTCGCCCTTTGCACCTAAGAATGAAATTACTCCGGTGATGTTCTCAATAATGTGAGGAATTTCACCAACAAGAGCAGCTTCTATAAGGACATATCCGGGAAGGATATTTCTTTCCTTGCTTACTTTTTTTCCGTTCCGGATCTGATAAAACTTTTCAGTCGGAATCAGTACCTGGCTGACATAATCAGTTAGCTTCAGACGATTGATTTCTGACTCGATATATTGTTTTACCTTTTTCTCTTTTCCACTGATGGCGCGAACAACATACCACTTGCGAACCAGTTCCTTTTGAGATTGCGTTTCTGCCATGGCTTTGCTGATTAACCGATCATACTATAGAATAAATTCATGATGGCCTGAAAACCAATGTCCATCAGAAAAATTACGACACCGATGATCAAGGTTGCTACCATTACAATGACGACACTGCTCTGCAGTTCTTCACGGGTCGGCCAACTTACCTTTTCTTTCAGTTCGACGTAACTCTCTTTTATATATGCGCTGAATTTGCTCATTTGATTTCTCGCTGCGTCGGCAGCATCGGATTTATGCACGGGTGGAGAGACTCGAACTCCCAGCCAACGGTTTTGGAGACCGCTACTCTACCAATTGAGCTACACCCGTTTACTATAAGTTTCCAATTGGCAGTAAACCACAGGCGAATTCTCGCCTGTGGTTTATCCGGTAATTGAGAAATTACTTAATGATTTCGGTAACCTGACCGGCACCTACGGTACGTCCACCTTCGCGGATAGCGAAACGAAGACCTTTATCCATAGCTACTGGCTGGATCAACACAACAGTGATTGTTACGTTATCACCAGGCATAACCATTTCGCGTCCTTCCGGAAGAGTGATCTCTCCTGTTACATCCGTTGTACGGAGGTAGAACTGTGGACGGTATTTGTTATGGAATGGAGTGTGACGACCACCTTCTTCTTTCTTCAATACGTAGATCTCAGCTTTGAACTGAGTGTGCGGAGTGATTGAACCAGGTTTTGCGATAACCATACCACGACGGATATCGGTCTTTTCAATACCACGAAGGAGAAGACCTACGTTATCACCAGCTTCACCACGATCAAGGATCTTGCGGAACATTTCCACACCTGTAACAGTAGACTTCATAGTCTTTTCCTGCATACCGATGATATCCACATCATCACCTGAGTTGATTACACCACGCTCAATACGTCCGGTAGCTACTGTACCACGACCTGTGATTGAGAACACGTCCTCAACAGGCATCAAGAATGGCTTATCAACATCACGCGGAGGGATTGGAATGTATGTGTCAACAGCATCCATAAGTTCCATGATTGTTGGAACCCATTTTGGATCTTTATTCAGACCACCCAAAGCTGAACCACGGATGATTGGTGTGTTACCACCGTCAAACTGGTAGAAGCTGAGAAGATCACGAACTTCCATTTCCACGAGGTCAAGGAGTTCAGGATCGTCAACCATGTCAACTTTGTTGAGGAATACTACGATTTTAGGTACACCAACCTGACGAGCAAGAAGGATGTGCTCACGAGTTTGTGGCATTGGACCATCAGTAGCAGCAACTACGAGGATCGCACCGTCCATCTGAGCAGCACCGGTAACCATGTTCTTCACGTAGTCAGCGTGACCAGGACAGTCAACGTGTGCATAGTGACGGTTAGCAGTCTGGTATTCTACGTGAGCGGTATTGATGGTAATACCACGTTCTTTTTCTTCAGGAGCGTTATCGATTGAATCAAATGAGCGTGTTTCGGCAAGACCTTTCTCAGCAAGAACAGTTGTGATGGCTGCTGTTAAGGTAGTTTTACCGTGGTCAACGTGACCGATGGTTCCAATATTTACATGGGGCTTGGAACGGTCGAATTTTTCTTTTGCCATTGCAATAAGTTATTAGAGGTTAATGTTTGTTGAGTTAATTGAAACTAAGTTTGTACAAATATCGCGGACTGTGAAAAGATGGAAGCTCAATTCAGCAGTTATCCGGTATCCTAATTCTGTTTTCCTTGAGGAAAAAACCCTTTCGGAAATTTATATTAAGAATCCGCATGGAAACCGCGGATTTTAATTCTGTGTTAAGACAGCAGGAGTAAATTTTAATTACGACCGGAAAACCAAATTGTAATTACCGGATCCTGCACTAAAAATTTTCTCCCTGTCGACCCTTCTAAAGCTTGCCGGGAGAGACTGTTTTTCTATCAGGAGCCAATGACCAGGATCGAACTGGTGACCTCATCCTTACCATGGATGTGCTCTACCGACTGAGCTACATTGGCTGAACTAGGTCAATGACATCTGATATTTCGAGCGGAAGACGGGGCTCGAACCCGCCACCCTCAGCTTGGAAGGCTGATGCTCTACCAAATGAGCTACTTCCGCTTATGCTTGCACTCCAGTTTTACTGTCGGAATGAAAACTTCAGAGTGGGGAGAGAAGGATTCGAACCTTCGAAGCTTTCGCAACGGATTTACAGTCCGTCCCATTTGGCCACTCTGGTATCTCCCCTTCTCAATGGTCCTAAAACCAGCACTGAATATTTAAAGAACTAGAGCCGATGGAGGGATTCGAACCCCCGACCCACTGATTACAAATCAGTAGCTCTGGCCAACTGAGCTACATCGGCTTTTTGAAGAAAAATCGAAGATTCATCCTCCCCGAAATTTGGGATTGCAAATGTAGAGAATCGATTCTAAAATGCAAATTTTCAAGAAAAATATTTTCAACAGAAATAAAAAAAGGCTTCCCATCAGGGAAACCTGTCCTTTTGATTTTATAAGTCAGTAATTTTCAGCTATTAGGCAATTACCTTGGCTAACGGGTAGCGCTTCTTCCACATCTTGAAAGCTGCCATACTGTGTACTACCATCATGGTTTTGTGATCCAATTGCACCTTAATCCGTGTCACCGCATCGCTCACAGGCTGCTTTACCGCTTTGATTTTTCTTTTCGACTTGTTGATCATCGCTCTTGAATTAAAAAAGTAATACTGATTTTAAATGTTCGCCCTTCTCTTCCAATTATTATACCAGATCAGATTCCCCGGCTTGAATTACTCTCACAACAATCAATGGAGTCAGACTGTTCAAATAAACGATTAATAAAGGTTCGTATTGTTTAAGAAAAGTTTAAAGAATCTGAAAATATAAGGTCGTCTGCTTTTTTACAGAAAATTCGAACTTCCGGCCATTGAAATAATTCTGTACTTCATTCAGTTTTCAGAATATTCAGATCATTTGCCCAACCCTTACTGCCAATTCAGCAAGCCGGTTACTGTAGCCTGCTTCATTGTCGTACCAACCTACCACTTTTACCATCGGTCCAAGTACTGTCGTCAATTCCGCATCAAAAATACAGGAATTAGGATCACCGATAATATCAGCCGAAACTATCGGGTCTTCAGTATAACTCAAAATGCCTTTCAGACTTCCGTCTGAGGCATCTTTAAATGCCTTATTAACTTCGTCCTTGCCGGGATGTTTATGCAGAATACAGGTAATGTCAGTCAAAGAACCATCCGGTGCCGGCACTCTGATTCCTGCCCCACCCAGCCTTCCATTCAGATGCGGCAATACATCTCCGAGCGCTTTTGCCGCTCCGGTCGTAGTCGGATTATCGAAACTGCAACAGCTCTCGCACGTCGCAAATCCTTGTGTGGGGCATCGTGAATATTCTGGTCTCCGGTGTACGAGTGAACCGTTGTGACAAATGCCTGCTCAATTCCCCACTGACTATCAAGCACTTTTAGCATTGGAGCTGCATTATTGGTTGTACAGCTGGCATTGGAAATCACAAGGTCCTGCGGTGTTAAAATTTCATCATTTACACCCAGAACAATACTCTTCATATCCCCCTTTCCTTTAGTCGGTGCAGATACAATGACTCTTTTTGCTCCGGCCTGCAGGTGCAATGATGCTCCTTCATAGGTGGTAAATTTTCCGGTGCATTCAAGAACTATATCAACATCAAGTTGCTTCCACGGTAATTTCTCAGGCTGCTTTTCGGCTGAAACAGGAATGGACGTACCATTGATGATAACCGAATGCTCATCGTAACTAACCTCGCCTTTAAATCCTCGGTGAATACTGTCGTATTTGAAAAGATGAGCCAGGGTATGTGTATCAGTCAGATCATTAATCCCTACCAGTTCAAGAGAAGGATTATTTAAAATCACACGGGTTGTAATTCTCCCGATTCTGCCAAATCCATTAATGGCAATGCGAATTTTCTTCATTGCAGATTTTCTTCTATGATTGTTTTATCGGTGCAAAAATACTGAGCATCAAAAAAAGAAAGATAACAAAGGTCAATGTCCGATATGTTTTTCGGCATGATAACTTGAACGTACGAGCGGACCACTTTCCACATATCTGAATCCCATAACTAATCCGGCTTCTTTATATTTTGCAAAACGATCAGGATGTACAAATTCTTTTACCGGCAAATGTTCTTTAGTCGGCTGTAGATACTGTCCGAGAGTGAGAATGGAAACTCCTGCCTTTGCCAGGTCATTCATCGACTCCAGTATTTCCTCCTCGCTTTCACCCAGACCAAGCATGATTCCACTCTTAGCCGGTATGCCGGATTTACTGACAATTGACAACAACTCAAGACTGCGATCGTATTTAGCCTGAACTCGCACTTCTTTTGTCAGACGACGCACTGTTTCCAGATTATGAGAGATGATTTCAGGACGTGCATCAATGACTTGTTGCAGGTTTTCCCACTTTCCCTGAAAATCAGGAATCAAGGTCTCCATCGTAGTGCCCGGAGAAATCTCGCGTATCTTCCCGATCGTTTCTACCCATATTCCTGCACCGCCGTCTTTTAAATCATCACGATCAACTGATGTAATCACACAATGTTTTACGCCCATTAACTTAACAGACTTGGCAACACGGAGTGGTTCGAATGGATCGACCGATTCCGGTTTACCTGTGGCTACTGAACAAAAGCCGCAACTTCGGGTACAGATATTTCCAAGGATCATAAAAGTGGCTGTTCCTGCTCCCCAGCATTCGCCCATGTTCGGACAATTTCCACTCTGACAAATGGTGTGCAGCTTGTGCTCACCAACGATATTTCTAACCTTCGTGTATGATTCTCCGATAGGGAGTTTCACCTTCAACCACGATGGTTTAGCATTTTTTTCTTTCAAAGAATTTTCTTCTGCCATAATTACTGATTACCATTTTCCTCCCCACAGCAGAGAGATGTAAAAATTCACTAACACCTGATCATTTTTGATTTTTGCCATGATCGGCATCGCTTTCATATGTCCGTCGATTACTACACCCACTTCAAGAGCTGTAACTTTATCCTGCCAACCGCCATATTCAAATGAGAGTGAAAACTTCCCGTAAATACCGGGATAGAAATTCATCTGATCAAATCCTTTTAAATACGATCCGGGACCGAAGATGTATGTCGATGTTGACATCAGCGGATCATTCGGATCATACTTTCTTGTTTCCAGGTATGGCAACGAATCATAAGGAACAACCACTTCGAGATAAACAGGCTTAGTCATACCGAGCGACAAACCGCCGTAGTAATTGTAGCGAACTTCAACTCCGCTTTTCTCTCCTTTGCTAAAAAGAATATTCTGACGACCATATCCACCGCGCAGTACATAACCGAAATTTAATTTTCCATAAAAGAAAGGTTTTGAATTCTCATAGTACGGATTGGCCATTTTATATTGTTTCGGATGGCGCATCGATACGAATTCAATGTCGAGCATGTGCTTTTTATAACCTGTAAGATGCCACCCTCTGAGATATCGGATGCCAAATCCATTTCCATGAATGGTGAGACCGCCTTCAGCTTCGTTGCGCATAAGTACATTGACATCACTTCTGTCGACTTGTGCCTGATCCTGTCCAAATGCTGAAATCGATAACAGAAAAAATAAAACCGAAAGTAACTTTCGCATATGTTGCCAAAATTACATAAATATTGCAAGACCGCCAATTGATCCGAATGAGGCTTGTGTCAGAGTTTGGTAAGAAGATTAAAGCCAAATTTCCGAAAGTTAACGCTCACCTGATTCTCAAAACGGAATTCTCTAACTTCGCACTATGGAAACCATCAGAACAATCTATCTGGGAGAACTTCGTACAGAAGCTGAACACGTAAAAAGTGGCGTCAAACTAATCACAGATGCCCCACCCGATAATCAGGGTAAAGGTGAATCTTTTTCTCCGACCGATTTGCTTTCTGCATCACTCGGAAGTTGTATGCTTACAATCATGGGCATTGCTGCAAGAACTCATCAGATTAATATGGATGGCGTAAGTATGAAAATCACCAAGATTATGGCATCAAATCCACGCAGGGTTTCTGAAGTGGTGGTTGAATTCGACATGAAAGATCACGTTTATACTGATAAAGAAAAGGCCATCCTTGAAAATGCTGCACACACCTGTCCGGTTGCACTCAGTCTTCACCCTGACCTGAAACAGACGGTTTCATTTAAGTTTGCGGGCTAATGATTTCAGCAAATTAAAAACTGAGGTCCTGGACATTATCACCACTGAATTTGACAACTGTTGCTCTTGAAAATCCCGGGACCGGAGATTGCACGTTCGTCAATGATGCTTCGTAGTTCAAAGGACAAAAAGGAAATGATCTACCCCCGTATTAAAACACGAAAAGCGAACCGTTGATCACAGTTCGCTGAAATATTCTGATTAAAATCCGGAATTAACCGCGGATTTCCGAGTGATGGCGTGTCTTATTCATCTGACCATATGCAGGACATCTTTCATGCGATTTGCATGATGCGAAGAGCACAGTCAAAGCTGCCAGGGCAAATGTAATTCGGGCGATTTTTTTCATGTTATCGTCTGTTGTTGTTTTTTAACGAAGTATTCGAATAAATTGTTGTGCTTGGAATGCTAAAGAAAGGCAAAATTATTACAAAGTTTGAAAAACGGGAAATAAGTTTTCAACAAAGATTACAGTTCGTAAAAGGGTTCCTCCTAACCTAAATAGCCTTTTTGAATCAGTTTTGAAATGTAGTTCCTGTTCATGATTCACTCCCGAATTTCCCCTTACCTATTTCACACATCCAAAAAGCACACTCTTGAATTGATGCTAATATCTGATGAAGTGAAAAATTCGATCAGAAATGTATTATTTGTAACTTCACAGCGCATGAGTAACATTGACCCGAAGCTAGATGAGAGCTGGAAGAAAGTTCTCGCCGAAGAATTCAAGCGGCCTTCATTTGTATCATTAAAAGCGTTCTTGCTTAATGAAAAGAAGAGCGGACAACAAATCTTTCCTCCGGGACCTGAAATTTTCGCAGCTTTAGATGCCACTCCTTTCGAAAATGTAAAAGTTGTGTTGCTGGGTCAGGATCCGTACCACGGCGCCGGTCAGGCCCATGGACTATCTTTCTCAGTAAAAGCCGGACAAAAACTTCCTCCGAGCCTTCAGAATATTTATAAAGAATTAAGATCAGATCTTAATATTCCAATGAACTCTTCAGGCGATCTTACTGCCTGGGCGAAGCAGGGAGTCCTTTTACTTAATGCTACCTTAACTGTGAGAGAGAATCAACCCGGTTCTCATCAGAAAAAAGGTTGGGAAGAGTTTACTGATGCAATCATTCGGGAGTTGTCTGCACGACGAAATGGATTAATTTTTCTCCTCTGGGGTCGATATGCACAGGCAAAAGAAAATCTGATTGACACAACCAAACACTTCATTCTTCGGGCAGCACACCCTTCTCCATTTTCAGCTGACAGAGGATTTTTTGGATGCAGACATTTTTCGAAGGTGAACGAATTGCTGGCTGAACAAGGACTTTCTCCCATAAATTGGGATCTCACAGCAGGTGCATACAATGAAGCAGATAAGCATTCGTTAGCTACCCGATAAATGCAACAACTTTTTCACATTACTTCAAAGCTTCTGATTTTTCTACTCCTGTTTTCAGGGACTGAAAACGTCTGTGCACAATCGCTTAAAAAATTCACCTATCATTTCAGTGATGTTGCTACTGCTGAAGAAGTGATCAAAATAGCGGCTCACCAATTTGCTTCAAAAAAATACACCACAGCTACGGCAAGTCATAAAGATGTCAACTCATTTCTCGATGAACTCCGTAACAATGGATATCTTTCTGCTTCATGTGATTCTGTACAAGAAGATAGCCTGAATATTGAAGCGACATTTTATTGCGGAGAAAAAGTTCAGTGGGGCTTTGTTTCAAAAGGAAATGTTGACGGATCATTTCTCTCCGGCACGGGTTTCAGATCCAAATCTTTTTCAGAAAAGCCAATTGAATCTGCCAGGCTGAATTCAGTCATAAATCAGATTCTGAAAAACTGCGAGAACAACGGCTATCCTTTTGCTTCGATAAAACTCGACAGCGTTTCTATCACAGAAAACAAATGCAACGCTGTTCTCAATCTTAATAAGAACAAATTAACTTACATTGATTCTGTCATTCTGAAAGGAACTGCGCAGATCGCTCCTGTTTATGTCTACAACTATATAGGTATAAAGCCGGGAGATGTGTATAATGAGTCGTTACTCAGGAGAATCGGCAGCAGGATGAAGGAGTTGCCTTTCCTTGCTGAATTAAAACCAAGTCAGCTTGTATTTGGCGACAAGAATACGAAGCTCTATCTGTTTCTTGACAATAAGAAGGCGAGCCAATTCGACGGTGTGATTGGTCTTGCTCCTGATGAAAACAAAGCCGGTAAAGTCAACCTCACCGGCGAAGCACATTTGAAACTTCAAAACTCACTTCGTCATGGCGAGATCATAGAATTCAACTGGAAACAACTTGCCGCTCAGTCTCAGGACCTGAAAATCCGCTTCCTCTACCCTTTTATTCTCAGTACTCATTTCGGCTTCGATGGAGGTCTTGCCATTTTCAAAAAAGACAGCACTTATATTGATGTTACTAAAAATGTGGGAGTGCAATATTCTCTCACCGGAAATAATTTCATAAAAGCATTTTACATCAATAAGCAAAGTGATTTACAGGATACCAGAGGTCTTGAATTTGCTACTACACTTCCGGATTATGCAGATGTTACAATCAATAGTTACGGGACAACATTCCATTACGAAAAGCTTGACTACAGACTGAATCCAAGAAAAGGATTCACCGTGGAACTTACGGGAAGCGCGGGCAATAAAGAAATCCGCAAGAACAGTGCGCTGAATGACGAATTGTATGACAGCCTGAAATTACAATCTGCTACTTATACCGGCGAAATTCATTTCGACTACTATTGGAGCCCCGGCGGAAGGCATGTATTAAACATCGGAACCATTAGTGGATTTATTCATAATGAAAATCTTTTCTCGAATGAACTCTTTCGCATCGGAGGACTTCGATCATTGAGAGGTTTTGATGAAGAATCAATTTATGCATCACAATTTTCAATCGGTAAATTTGAGTACAGGTATTTACTTGAGCAAAATTCTTTTTTGTTCGCCTTCTTTAACATTGCAGGATATAAGAATGAAAGCAGAAATGTAAATTTGAATGATACTCCTTTCGGCTTTGGTGCCGGAATAAATTTCGAAACCAAACTTGGTATTATGTCGGTGAGTTATGCTCTAGGCAAACAATTTGATAATCCGGTCTATTTCAAAAATGGAAAAATACACTTCGGAATTGTCAACTATTTTTAAAGCAAGTCCCCAATACCTTAGCAGCTTTTCCGATTTATCCCTACATTTATCCCGTTCGAAATTTTATGCTGAAGAAAGGCGATAAAAAAATAATCCGTGCATGGGCATTTTATGACTGGGCAAACTCCAGCTATTCGCTTGTGATTACTTCTGCTTTATTCCCCATCTATTTCCATGCAATTACAACGGAGAATAATCCGGGTGGTATGGTCAATTTCCTGGGAAGAAATTTCAACAGTGATTCTCTCCAGTCGTATTCAATTTCATTTGCCTTTCTATTAATTGCATTCATAAGCCCATTACTTTCCTCTATTGCTGATTACAGCGGAAAGAAGAAAAAATTCATGTACTTCTTCAGCACATTAGGCGCGATTTCATGTTCGTCACTTTTCTTTTTCGATTCACTCGGCACGCTTTGGATCGGAGTGCTCGGTGCGATACTGGCAGCGATGGGCTACTCGGGAAGCATTGTATTTTACAATGCATTTCTACCTGAAATCGCAGAGCCGGAGGACCAGGACAAAGTCAGCGCGAAAGGTTTTGCCTTGGGTTATATCGGAAGTTCTTTGCTTCTGATTTTTTCACTCACCATGATCTTATTTCCTTCCTGGTACGGCGGTATTGAAAAAGGATTTGCCATCAGATTGGCCTTTTTACTCGTAGGTATATGGTGGTTCTCGTTTGCGCAATACACATTCCGTCATTTGCCCGACAATGTATATGAACGCAAGGATGAAGGCAATTACCTGTTCAATGGTTATCACGAATTACGAAAAGTATGGAATGAGTTAAAATCTACTTCACGGCTGAAAAATTTTCTGATGAGCTTTTTCTTTTACAATATGGGAGTTCAAACAGTGATGTACGTGGCAACACTTTTTGGTGACGGCGAACTACATCTCGACTCATCCATTTTGATTGCCATTATTCTCATCATTCAATTTGTTGCTATCGGCGGAGCATATCTGTTCAGTTTCCTGTCAAAAAAATACGGAAACCTCAAAGCCCTGAGCATCGCCATCTTTACCTGGGTTCTTGTATGCGTTGGCGCTTATATGTGCGACAAACGATTTGGTGTGAACGAGCAAAACATGTTCATCGGACTGGCTGCTATTGTTGGTATGGTGATGGGGGGAATACAATCACTTTCGCGTTCCACCTACTCCAAGTTGCTGCCGGAGACGATTGACCATGCTTCTTACTTCAGCTTCTACGATGTTTGCGACAAAGGAGGAACGGTATTGGGTACATTTGCCTTTGGACTAATCAATGAAATGACCGGCAGCATGCGTAACTCTATAATTGTGCTGGCAATCTTTTTCTTTATCGGACTGTTTTTGTTACTTCGCATGCCGAAAGACGAGAAGTATCTTCAGCCCACAGATCATTAATTATGTTAGTTGACGTATTTATTCCATGCTTTGTTGATCAGATGTACCCGACAGCAGCCTTTAATATGATAAAGGTTCTGGAGAAGGTTGGATGCACCGTTAACTACAATCCAAATCAAACTTGTTGCGGACAACCTGCTTTCAATGCAGGACATTGGGATATGTGTAAAGAAGTGGGCGAGAAATTCATTCACGATTTTCCGAACGACCGATACATCGTCTCCCCTTCAGCTTCGTGCACCGGCATGGTAAAGAATTATTACCCCGAACTATTTCATAACACCGTTTTACATAACGAATACCGCACGATTCAGAAAAACATTTTTGAATTCAGTGATTTCCTTGTAAATGTATTGAAAGTTACAAACGTCGGTGCAAAACTTGACGGTATTGCCACGTATCATGATTCCTGCAGCGGCCTGCGCGAAGTCGGAATTAAAAAGGAGCCTCGCATTCTTTTATCAAATGTCAAAGGACTTGAGTTACGTGAACTTGAAGACAATGAAACCTGCTGCGGCTTCGGTGGAACTTTCTCAGTAAAGTATGAACCTATTGCAGTGGGCATGGCTGAGCAAAAGATCAAACATGCTGAAGCTACCGGAGCAGAATATTTAATTTCTACCGATCAGTCGTGCCTGATGCATCTGGAAGGCTATTTGCAAAAACAGGGAAAGAAATTAAAACTGATGCACCTTGCTGATGTACTTGCCAGTGGATGGTAATCAAAGTAAACGATAGTTTTTATATTCTCCGATTCTCCAGCCTGTCAGTTTTTCTACGCCAAGTTTAAATTTCGATTTCAACGATAATTTTTTCCGCGTCGGATCAAAAGAAAATTTCCAGTTCAGTGCTGCTATTCTTTTCTGCATTACGAGCGGATGAGTTCCTGTAAAATGTGCCAGTGAATCTATTTGGGAGTAATCAAATTCATTTGCCTCTGAAACATTTTTCTTTACCCAATCATCCGAATGCCAGAGTTTATTAAAGTGCTTCTGCTTTTCACTTTGCTTTGAAGGTGGTTTCACCCAGCCGTAATGATTAACAAAGGCATTGATCTGTTTCACATACAAAGGTCTCCCCTCCTTCTGAAATCCCTGAGCATCGCGGAAAGAGTAAATTTTTGGATCATTGCGAATAATGCGCACTTCTTTTCTATACCAGCGAATGGAATCACCGATATAATCATAACTTCCATAAAAATGACGGTAATTAAATAACAAGCCTTCAACCCGCTTATCGTCTTTCCACTGTTCCATGGCACTTCGAATTGCCGCATGATGCTCTTCATGCACTACTTCATCAGCCTGAATGTAAAATGCCCAGTCAGAGTCAGGTGAAATTAACTTAAGCGCTTTATTAGTTTCGTCTGCCAGCACTCTTCCGCCTTCACGCAATGAATCATCCCAAACACTATGATGAATTTTTATTTTAGGAGAATTGATGGAACGAATAAGCTGTTCGGTTTCGTCTTCGGAATTTCCACAAAGAACGACGAATTCATCACAAAGCGGAAGGATCGATGTGATCGCTTCCACTACCGGGTAATCGAACCTGACCGCATTCCGGATGAAAGTAAAACCGCTGACCTTCATGTCAGATTCCTGTATAATTAAACGGAGTAAGCCTTTTAAGTTCCGATTTCACTGCGCTGCTAACATCTAATGTGTCAATAAAAGCATGCATCGAAGCCTGATCAATCTTAATGTGAGTCCGTGTAAGTTCTTTGAGTTTCTCATAAGGATTAGGATAATTCTCGCGACGAAGAATTGTCTGAATCCCTTCTGCAACCACAGCCCAGTTGTTTTCAAGATCTTCTTTCAAAGCGGATTCGTTAACAATGAGTTTATTCAATCCTTTGAGCAATGATTTCAGAGCAATTGATGTGTGGGCAAACGGTACGCCCGTATTTCGAAGAACAGTTGAATCAGTCAGGTCTCTTTGTAAACGTGAAATCGGAAGTTTCTCAGAAAGGTGCTCCAGAAATGAATTTGCAATGCCAAGATTTCCCTCACTGTTTTCAAAGTCGATCGGGTTAACTTTATGAGGCATTGCCGACGAACCTACTTCTCCTGCTTTAATTTCCTGCTTGAAATAATCCATCGAAATGTATGTCCAGATGTCGCGATTCAAATCGATGAGAATATTATTGATACGTTTGATCGCATCAAACAATGCACAAAGATTATCGTAATGTTCAATCTGTGTAGTAAATTGCTGACGCTTCAATTTTAATTTTTCTTCCACAAAGCGGTTGGCAAAATCAATCCAGTTTACTTCAGGGTAAGCAACATGATGTGCGTTAAAGTTTCCTGTTGCCCCGCCGAACTTAGCAGTAAATGGAATTACACTCAGCAGTGACAATTGATTACTGAGTCGCTCCACAAAGACACGAATTTCCTTACCTAAACGCGTTGGCGATGCCGGTTGCCCGTGTGTTCTTGACAACATGGGAATATCAGTCCATGCATTACTTAATTCAGAAAGTCTCTCGACTACAGTTTTTACCTGCGGAAGGTAGATCTGTACAACAGCATCACGAATTGCCATTGGAAAAGCTGTATTGTTGACATCCTGAGAGGTGAGACCGAAGTGAATAAATTCAACTTCATTCTTTACTCCAAGAGCGCGGAGTTTATCCTTGAGAAAATATTCAAGCGCCTTCACATCGTGGTTGGTCACCTTTTCACGCGCTTTGATATCCTTTGCATCTACTTCAGAAAAATTTTTGCAAATATCTCTCATTGCAGAGAACACACTTTTATTGACGGAAACAAGTTGCGGCAACGGAAGCTCAGATAAAGCGATGAAATACTCCACCTCTACTGTCAGACGGTATTTCATTAAAGCAGATTCTGAAAAAAAGGCTGAATACTCCTCTGATTGAGAACGATATCGGCCATCAACAGGAGAAACGGCATTGAGAGGATTTAAGTCCATTGAATTGTATGAATTCAAAATTAAGGGGCGAATTTAGTATTTTTTAAGCGTGAAAGGTGAAAGTAAGTAGAAAGTAGCAAGTAGTAAGTTGAAAATAATTTCAATAATAACTTATTGAGAAAATGCTCTTATCGTGGAAATTGAATTGAAAAATATGCGATTGAAGCCGTTTTGAGTAAAATCTGATTAGATCCCATTCTTCAAACTAAATAATACAGTTTGATTTTAAAAATTCATTTAATACTTTATCAACCGAGCCAGGTTTGTAATGCAATCAATTTACCTGACAACCATGTGCGTTCTTTAAAGAAAGATTAACAATTATTTTTCACGGAAACTTTGTAAATGAAAATAGTTTCCATAGTTTTGCGGCCGGATTTAACACACCAAAATGCTCTCTACAGAAGACCGCATCATTATGGAAGCCGGAGATTTATTCTTCCGCCACGGTATCCGCAGCATAACGATGGATGACATTGCTGCACAGATGGGCATTTCCAAGAAAACGATTTATCAGTGTTTCAAAGACAAGGATATGCTCGTTTTATCATTCGCAGAAAAAATTCTTGCCCGTCAGCTGGAAGACATGAATTTGATCCGCAAGTCAAGTGAAAATGCCATTGATGAAATCCTGAAAACGATGGCTCATTTGAGTAAATTCCTTCAGATGGTCAACCCTTCGTTTTTTCACGACATGCGTAAGTTTCATCCGACCAGCTGGAAACTTTACAACCGTTTCATTGATGAAGAATTGATCAGTTACATCGAAGACAACCTGAAACGCGGGATGAAACAAGGGCTTTACAGAAAATATCTTAAAGTAAAAATCCTTTCACGAATGCGCCTTGCAGAAACCAATCTGGGCTTTGATCCGGAAGTGTTTCCGCTTTCACAGTTCAACTTCGTAGAAGTTCAACTCACTATGCTCGAACATTTTCTGTATGGAATACTGAGTCAAAAAGGATTTCAGGTAATGGAAAAATTCCCGCTTATAAAAAAAGATAATTAATCTCTACAATATATACATGACAAAAGCGTCGTTCTCCTTATGAAAAAATCACTCACAGCCCTGCTCCTTTTCCTTTCCGTGATTACGCGGGCACAAAACAGCGATTCTACTTATCGCTTTTCAATTAAACAGGCTATCGACTTTTCGTTTGAACATCAAACCGATGTAGTCAATGCAGCCATTGATGTTGACGTTGCCAGGACTCAGGTCAACGAAATCACAGGCATGGGTTTACCACAACTTAATGCAAGTTTTGACCTGAAGGATTATGTTGAAATTCCAACCTCCTTAATTCCTGCAGAATTTTTTGGTGGCGCACCGGGAAGCTATGCCGCGATTAAGTTCGGTACTCAGTATAATGCAACGGCAGGTATTTCCGCTTCACAATTGATTTTCGAACCATCGTACATTGTTGGTGTGCAAGCTGCACGCGCGTTCAAAGAACTCTCAATGAAAAATCTGGAGCGCACAAAGATTGAAACAGCGATAGCAGTTACCAAGGCTTACTACTCCCTGCTGGTGATGCGCGACAGAAAAAAGGTTGTTGATGCCAATGAAGTACGTCTGAAAAAACTCCTTGATGATGTAAAAGCACTATACGCGAACGGCTTCGTTGAAAAAATTGACGTTGACCGCATTCAGGTAACTTACAACAATATGGTTTCTGAGCAGGATAATTTTAACCGGTTGCTCGACCTCACTCTTTCCAACCTCAAATTTCAAATCGGTATTCCTCAGTCATCCAAACTTGAATTGACAGACACACTGAATACCGATGAGATCAGAAATTATATAACACCGGCTGATCCTGCTGACCCATCAAGACGTATTGAGTACAGTTTACTCAAAGCTCAGGAAAGAATTCAGCAGTATAATGTGAAACGTTACAAAGGCCAATACCTCCCAAGTCTGGTTGCATACGGAGCATTGAACACTACTGCGCAGCGCACCGAATTTGACATCTTTGGAAAAGGCCGTTGGTATCCGACCGGAATCATCGGCGCTACACTTAGCCTGAATCTTTTCGACGGGCTTCAGAAAGATTATCGAATCAGAAGAGAAAAACTAAACCTGCGAAAGATTGGTTACCAGCTTGAAAATTTAGAAAACGGAATCAAACTCGAAGTTGAGAGCAACCGGTCTCAGCTTATTACAGCTCTTAATACTATGAAAATTCAGGAAGAGAACCTTTCTCTGGCTGACAATGTAGTGAAAACAACACGTATAAAGTATGAGCAGGGAATTGGTAGTAATACAGAACTGATTGATGCAGAAACTTCATTGAAGGAAGCGCAATTCAATTACTACAATGCTCTATACAATGCACTCATTGCAAAGATTTCTCTCGACAAATCACTCGGAAATTTCAAATACTAATCACACACCACACATAAGAACCTATTCAATGAAAAAGATCCTTATTTTCCTCTTCAGCGCAGTTTTTCTCTTCTCCTGCTCAAAAGATTCAAAAGAAGCTAAAAAGGCAAAACTTGAAAGCCTCAAAAAAGATCAGTCGAAACTCAAAGAACAAATTCTTGCTTTAGAAAAAGAGCTGAATACAGATACAACCGACAAATCTAAGTTAGTTGCTATTACAGAAATCCAACCATCAACCTTCAATCACTACATAGAAATTCAAGGAAAGATTGACGGCGATCAGGACCTCACACTAAGTGCTGAAGCGGCAGGCAATGTTACTTCGATTTCCGTAAGCGCCGGTGACCATGTAAGCAAAGGCCAGGTTCTGGCAACAATTGACGACAAAATAATTCGCCAGGGTATTTCTGAACTCCAAACACAGCTCGATCTTGCCACTCAAGTATTCAATCGCAGAAAAAATCTCTGGGATCAGAAGATCGGAAGCGAAATAGATTTCCTGTCTGCCAAAACCAATAAAGACGCTCTCGAACATCGCATGGCTTCATTGCAGGAACAACTTGACTTGACGAGAATCAAATCACCTATTGATGGAATTGTGGATGAAGTCATGATCAAAACAGGTCAGACCCTTGCACCGGGAATCCCGGCATTTCATGTCGTCAATCTCGACAACTTAAAAGTAAAAGGAGAAGTAGCAGAATCATTCATCGGTAAAGTGCACCGCGGTGATGAAGCTATCCTCTACTTCCCTGATCAAAATAAAGAAGTGAATGTGAAACTTGATTATTCAGGCAACCGCATAGATCCTGTGAACCGAACATTCCATGTTGAAGTCAGACTTAATCAAAAGCAAGGCGATTTCCGTCCGAATATGATTACCGTGATCCGCATCGTTGACTACAAAAACACGAATGCATTCTCTATTCCGCTTGCTGCAGTGCAAAAATCCGGTGACGGAGAATTTGTCTTTGTTGTCAAAGATGAGAAAGGTAAAATGATTGCACACCGCAAAACGGTGCAGACAGGATTAATTTACAATGGCATCGTTGAAATCAAATCAGGACTGGATGCCGGGGATAAAGTTATCACTACCGGTTACCTAAATGTAGTTGACGGAGATGAAATAAAACTCTGATCTATTTTTTCAAAACAAATTTTAACCATAGTCAAGACCTTTCATTATGCATCA
>JAXLTM010000023.1:0-49907 GCA_046330055.1 Bacteroidia bacterium
AAGCAACTAAGCAACTACGTTCACCTGACCACCTCCACGGTCACCGACTGCACATCGCCATTCATGGGCGGAGCAATTTTGGTGACGCGGACTTTTACGACCTCTATTTTAGGGAGCTCCCTTTTTAAGGCTTCGCCAATTCTGGCTGCTGCATGTTCGATGAGTTTGGAGCGAATGCTCATCTCCCGTTTTACAATTTCAAAAACATCACAATAATCAATCGTCTGCCGCAAATCATCATTCTTCTCGGCCAGATAAAAATCAGTCTTAATCTTTACATCCACTTCATACTCCCCTCCAATCTTCGCCTCAGCAGGCAAACAACCGTGATAAGCATAGCAACGTATTTTTCGGAGGAGGATGAGGCCCATGGGAATTAGCTGATTAGGTAATTAGCTGATTAGCTAATTAACAGGAGACAGTTTTTGTTAGATCGATTTTCTATTTCGTACTTTAATTCACATTTAGAAAATGGGAATTCTACTTTGAATATCCAATTATCCAATTAGCTAATTAGCTAATTGGATAGAAACTAACCCCTCCCCTGCTCCTTCGCCCAGCTGTCTTTCAATGTCACGGTGCGGTTGAAGATGAGTTTTTCAGAAGTTGAATCGGGATCGAGGCAGAAATAGCCTTTGCGAATGAACTGAAACCGGTCGCCGGCCTCAGTTGATTTCAGTGATGGTTCGGCGTAAGCATTTGTAATCACGGTCAGACTGTCAGGATTGATGTAGCTCTTGAAATCGCCATCTTCACTTGATGGATCTTCTACACGGAACAAACGATCGTACAGTCGCAATTCACAGTTGAAAGCATGCGGAATGCTCACCCAATGCAGTGTTCCCTTTACATTAATGCCACTGGTATCGCTACCGCTTCGGCTTTCAGGAATGTAATTGCAATGAATCTCGGTGATATTTCCTGCTTCGTCTTTTTTGTAAGATGTACACTCGATAATATACGCATGCTTCAGTCGCACTTTCAGTCCGGGGCCGAGACGGAAATACTTCTTCGTCGGATTCTCCATGAAGTCATCACGCTCAATCCATAATTCACGACTGAATGGTATATCACGGTGACCGCCTTTATCTTCTGCTTCAGGATTGTTTTCTCCCTGTAACATTTCAGTCTTTCCTTCCGGATAATTGTCGATGATAAGTTTGACAGGATCTGTTACCACCATTACACGATTAGCGCGTTTGTTCAGGTCTTCACGAATGAAATACTCGAGCAAACCTACGTCGATCATATTTTCACGACGAGCCACACCGATGCGATCAGCAAACTCACGGATGCTCTCCGGAGTATAGCCACGGCGACGGTAACCACTGATGGTCGGCATACGCGGATCGTCCCATCCTGAAACGTGCTTTTCATTGACAAGCTGCAACAACTTCCGTTTACTCATCACTGTGTAAGTCAGATTCAGTCGGGCAAATTCGTATTGCTTGCTCGGGAAAATGCCAAGATTTTCAATGAACCATTCGTAAAGCGGACGATGCACTTCAAATTCAAGTGTGCAAATGGAGTGAGTGATCTTTTCAATCGAATCGCATTGTCCGTGAGCAAAGTCGTACATCGGATAAATGCACCATTTGTCACCTGTGCGGTGATGATGTGCATGACGAATCCGATACATCAGCGGATCACGCAGATGCATGTTAGGCGACGACATATCTACTTTTGCACGCAACGTTTTCTCTCCGTCTTTAAACTCTCCGGCACGCATGCGGGCAAACAGATCGAGATTTTCTTCAACGCTACGGTCACGGTACGGACTGTTTTTTCCCGGCTCTGTTGGCGTGCCTTTCATAGACGCAATTTCTTCGGCAGTAGAATCATCCACATATGCCAATCCCTTTTTGATCAGCTCTACGGCAAATTGATAGAGTTGTTCAAAATAATCAGATGCATAGAAAACATTGTCCCAAGTGAAGCCAAGCCACTTGATATCATTCATAATACTCTCCACGTATTCGGTATCTTCCGTTACGGGATTCGTATCATCAAAACGCAAATTAGTTTTTCCGCCAAACTGCTGTGCCAAACCGAAATTAAGACAGATCGATTTTGAGTGACCGATGTGGAGATATCCATTCGGCTCAGGCGGGAATCGCGTAAGTACGCGTCCGCCATGCTTTCCGTTTTTTACGTCTTCCGCGACAATTTCTTCGAGGAAGTTCGGGCCTTTTTCAGTTGACATATTACGATTTGGCAATTGCCATATTTAAAATCACACTTAAACTTTTGTTGATTCGATTACTCACTTCTTCATTTCCGAGTAATTCTACCATCGGAAATAAATCTACTCCTGCCGGAAGTCCGCTTACCATGACACGGAACAATTGCAACACTTCTCCCGGTTTAATATTGCTCGCTGCCGCCAGCTCTTTGAATTTCGCCTCAGCTTCTGCTCCGGTGAACGACGACATTGAAAGATATTCTTCATTCAGCTTCTGAAAGAAATTTTCAAAGCCCGGCTTCCACTTTTTAGAGATGACTCCTTCGTCATAGGAAGTTGGTTCCACAAAAAGATAACTTCCCTTCTCCGCAAATTCATTTTCAAACTGAACACGTTCGATGAGAAGAGAAATGACTTTTTCAAGATAAGCATCTGTCAAACGAGGATCTCCTGAAGGAATATTAAAGCGATCTTTTACTTCCGGCATCAACCGAACGGCAAGATCCATTCTGTTTGCTTTATTCCGCAGATACTGTTCGTTAAACCACTTGGTCTTTTCAGGATCGAATTTCGCTCCACTTTTGCTCACGCGCTCAAGTGAAAATCCGGCGATCAATTCTTCCATCGAAAATAATTCCTGATCTCCGCCCTGATGCCAGCCTAAGAGTGCCAGCATGTTCACGAATGCCTGAGGGATGTAGCCGCGTTCGCGATAACCTGATGACAATTCACCGGTCTGCGGATCTTTCCAGTTCAGCGGAAACACCGGAAATCCTAAACGATCCCCGTCGCGTTTACTCAACTTTCCGTTTCCATCCGGCTTGAGCAGGAGTGGCAGATGCGAAAACTTCGGCATCACTTCTGCCCATCCGAGAAAACGATACAGCAGTACATGCAATGGCGCCGATGGCAACCACTCTTCACCGCGAATAACGTGTGTAATTTTCATCAAAAAATCGTCGACTACATTAGCAAGGTGATAAGTCGGCATGCCGTCACTCTTGAATAATACTTTATCGTCGAGTTGTGAAGTATGAACATTCACTTCACCGCGAATCAAATCATGAACCGTTACCGTCTCATCTTCCGGAATGCGAATACGAATTACAAATGAATCGCCGGCCTGAATGCGTTTTTCTGTCTCCTCCGCTGAGAGCGTGAGTGAATTCACCAGATGCATCCGGGTAGCAGAATTATAAGAGAAAGCTGATTTCTCTGCCTCCATTTTCTTGCGCAAACGATCAAGCTCCTCTTCGGAATCAAAAGCATAGTAAGCATTGCCTTCATCGACCAGCTTCTCAGCGTACTGACGATAAATTGCCATGCGCTCACTCTGACGATAAGGCTTGTGTGGCCCGTCTCCAAAACCAACCCCTTCATTGGGCTCTATACCTGCCCACTTCAACGACTCAATGATATAGTCTTCCGCACCGGGAACAAATCTATTTTGATCTGTATCCTCAATCCGAAGGATAAAATCACCCCCATGTTTTTTTGCAAAGAGGTAATTATAAAGCGCCGTCCTCACCCCGCCGATATGCAACGGCCCGGTGGGTGATGGTGCGAAACGAACACGAACTTTTGACATTTTTTACCTGATAAAACAGCCCACGAAGATAGTCAACCACGGCCGTCTTTCCTCGATAATAACCTTTCTTTCTGCTGAAAATTCGCATTGTTGACGGCTCCCGCCCAAAAAATCCTTCCCGGATTGTTTTTAATTATCATTAATGGCCTGAGAATAAAGCAAGTGCGGTTATTAGTAATTTTTATAAAATCTTATTGAAAATTGATAACGGATATCTATGTTTATACCATCATTTATTCAAGAACAATTCAAAAACCAAACACGGAAACATTCCATTCTCCTATGTCAGAATCAGTAGAAAAGCTCCAGCAGAAGATTGAAAATCAAAACACGCTCATTAAAGAATTGACCAACGAAAATGAGGAACTGTATCATCAGTTTAACCACCTCATGATCCGTAACGGCAAGATGCTAAAACGTGTCGACGATCTTCAGAAAATCATTGATGATTTGCATGTTCGCATCGAAGAATTGCAATTGATCAATGGCAATATGATGCAGATTAATGATCGTTTAAGAACAAGAAATGATGGTAAATTCCAGCCGGTCAATAATACAACGGCCATGAATGATCATTCAAAGAACTATGGCTTTGAAAAGGATGAGTTCGACGGAATCGATATGGAGAATCTGATTGAACGTTGGAAAAATTATCCCGGACAGCAGGCGCAGAATATGCCGAATCTGAAAAAGCAGATGCAAATGCTGGCACATCTTTATAACACTCCGGCTATCCGTGCCAATGATCTGTTCAACTTAGTTCAGGTTGGAGGTGTGACCGGTGCACGTTATGTAGCTGCTTTGAAAAAAACCGGAATGATCCGTTACACCGGTGCCCGCAAAAAAGGTCATTACGAAATTACCCGTCAGGGAATCGATTTCGTCGAAAAGACTTCGATGCCATTGAATCGTCCGGCGGAAATGGCCGACAATCCGGGAGCGGCTTCCGTCTTGAAAAAAGAATTGGTTCAGGATTCTCAGGACCTTTAATCGTTTCCCGACGAAATGGAATTATTATCACCGAAGAATTTTCCCGATTACGAATTAATCGATTGCGGTAATTTTGAAAAGCTGGAACGGTTCGGAAAATTCATCACCATCCGCCCCGAACCTCAGGCACTATGGGATCCTGTACTCACACGTAAGGAGTGGGAAAAGAGAGCGCACATTCGCTTCGTTCCAAGATCATCTTCCAGCGGAAGCTGGCAGCGCTTGAAAGAGATGCCCGACCGCTGGCACATTTCCTATCCGCTGAAGGATGAAAATGGCGGTGCTTCTGAAACGATTAGTTTTCGCTTGGCATTAACATCATTCAAACACGTCGGCATTTTTCCGGAGCAGGCTGTGAACTGGGATTACATCTTTTCATCCGTTCGCGCGATGAAGACTCCACAACCGAAAGTCCTGAATCTTTTCGCCTACACCGGCGGCGCCACACTTGCCGCTAAAGCGGCCGGTGCCGATGTCATTCACCTTGATTCGGTGAAACAGGTAGTGACCTGGGCAAAAGAGAATATGGAACTCAGCGAACTCGATAACATCCGCTGGATCGTGGAAGATGCCATGGCGTTTGTGAAGAAAGAAGTACGTCGCGGTAAAAAATACAACGGCATCATTCTCGACCCACCCGCCTACGGTCACGGCACCGACGGACAAAAATGGAAGCTCGAAGATATGATCAATGAAATGATGCATCACGTTTTCGAATTACTTGATCCGGATGAACGCTTTCTCATCCTCAACACTTACTCACTCGGCTTCTCCTCACTCGTCGTCGAAAATCTCCTCCGCAATTTCAAAGACGTTCACACCGGTGAGCTGTACCTTCAGTCGACGACGGGGTTGCGGTTGCCGCTTGGGGTTTATGGGAAGTTTTTTCATGGCAGATAGTGAGTAATTAGTGATTAGTAATTAGTAATTAGATGGGGCTTGTCAAACGCTTTTATAATTTCCATTTAGCATTAGCCAATTTTTCAAAATACCTTGTGTGTAATTATTAACTAGTGATGTGTTATTTGGTAGAACTCTCAACTACCTTTCTAATCACTAATTACTAATCACTAATTACTCCCTATGCTTCCTTTACTTTTCCTCCTTTCCGAAATCCTCCTCGCCATTTTCAAAAAATCTCAAAAGCAGGAGACGAAAGAAAATGCCGATCGTTCTTCGTTGCGGATGTTGTGGCTGGTGATTTTATCTTCGGTAGCAATATCTGTTTTCCTGATGTTTCAATTTCCTCGCGGAGCGGAGTATGCATACGTTGGCAAAATTGGCTCGGTGATTATGATTGTCGGTTTGATTATTCGCTGGACTGCCATTATTCAACTTGGAAAATCTTTTACCGTTGATGTTGCCATCGGCAAATCGCAGCAAGTCATGCAAAGTGGTTTGTATGGGATCGTTCGTCATCCGAGTTATACCGGCTTGTTGCTACTCTTCTTTGGATTGTCGTTATACTTTAATACTTGGTTTGCCATTCCGGTGATTAACATTCCTTTCATCATCGCACTCTCTTATCGCATCCGCATCGAAGAAGAAGCACTCACCCGTCACTTCGGAGATGCCTATACAGCGTATTGCAGGAAGGTGAAGAGGGTGATTCCGTTTGTTTGGTAGATGGGTGGATTGGTTGACCGGATTCAATTTTTCCCACGGAAATCACGGAAATTAAAATTAGAAAGCACGGATAAAAGCATCTTGTGAAAGAAATGAAAATGTCTAAGCCCTTTTAAATTCACTGATTTCATTTGTAATACAATAGTGAAAAGCGTTCCGTGTTTTCAAATTTTAATTTCCGTGATTTCCGTGGGAAATATGTTAATGCCCCTCCCCCCAATAACCCGTCATCTCAGCCGTTAAATTGCTTAAATTTGCCTGACCCGCTATGTCTGACAATTATCAACTGCTTATCTCCCGGCTGGATGCTTTTATCCGCAAATACTACAAGAACCATCTTGTAAAAGGTGCCATCTATGCCTTTACTTTTTCATTAGCCGCTTACCTGCTCGTAGTCGTACTGGAATACTTCGGCCATTTCTCTATCGCCGTCCGTTCATTCCTCTTCTACTCCTTCCTCGCCGGTATCGCTTTCATCCTCGTGCGATTCATTTTTATTCCGCTTATGCACCTGTATCGCTTCGGGAAAATTATTTCTCACGAACAGGCGGCCGAAATTATCGGTAAACACTTCGGCAATGTGGAGGATAAACTGCTGAATGTTCTTCAACTGAAAAAACAAGCCGACGAAAGCGGACAAACGCACACGGATCTTCTTTTCGCCGGTATCAATCAGAAAATTGAAGAAATGAAACCGGTGCCGTTTGTGACAGCCATCAATATCGGCGATAACAAAAAGTATCTGCGCTTTGCATTGATTCCGCTGGTTGTACTGATCCTGCTCGTCTTTACCGCTCCTTCGGTAGTGAAAGACAGTACACAACGACTCATTCGTCATGAAACTCATTTCGACAAACCGGCTCCTTTCACTTTTGAAATTCTTAACAAAGATCTGAAAGCCGTTCAGCAACAAGATTTCCAACTCGATATTCGTATCAACGGCAACGAAATTCCTGCTGAAGCTTACATCGAAACTGACGGAACAGAATATCGTCTGGAAAAAGAGAATCTCACTACCTTTCACTATCTCTTCAAGAACATTCAGCGAGGAATAACATTCCGCTTGTTTGCCGACGGATTCTATTCACCTGAATATACGCTCGAAGCTCTGCCGAATCCGTTGCTGATGAATTTTTCCATTCATCTGGAATACCCGGCTTATCTGCATAAGACCAATGAGGCGATCACCAATACCGGTGATATGGTTATCCCTGCAGGAACAAAAGTGAACTGGAAATTTTATACGAAGAATACCGAAAACCTGTCGATGCTCTTCGCCGATACAAATCTCCGACTGACACCAACGGGCGAAAACGATTTTACTTATTCACGAAAATTTTTCCGCAACGACTCTTACTCTGTCACTACGGCAAATCATTTCATGAACAGTAAAGACTCTATCCATTATGCTATCACGGTAGTACCCGATGTTTACCCTTCTATTTCGGTTGAAGAGCAAAGAGATTCGTTCAGCACTAAGCGAATTTATTTCAAAGGAACGGTGAAAGACGACTATGGCTTTACTAAACTTACTTTCAATTACCGCTTCCTGAAATCAAATGATTCAACAGGAGTGAACAAAGATAAACTCACCACTGAAGCTTTACCTGTCAGTAAAGTGCTTACCAATGATCAGTTTTTCTATACCTGGGATCTTGCCAATGTAAACATCTACGCCGGCGACGAAGTTGAATACTACTTCGAAATTTTCGATAACGACGGCATCAACGGACCAAAATCAACACGTTCTCAGTCGCAGATTTTTAAAGCGCCTACGCTGAAAGAGCTTTCTGAAAACAACGAAAAGAGTAATCAGTCGATCAAAGATGATCTGAAAGAATCGGTCAATAAAGCAAAGCAGATTCAAAAAGATCTGAATGATCTTAGTAAAAAACTGCTCGATAAAAAAGAACTCACTTACGAAGACAAGAAAAAAGCGGAAGATCTTCTGAAGAAACAGGATGAGCTTCAAAAGAAACTCGACGAAATCAAAAAGAAGAACGAACAAAAAGATCAGAAGAACGAAGAGTACAAGCAACAGAATGCTGAAATGCAACAGAAGCAGGATCAGTTGCAAAATATTCTCGATCAATTGCAATCACCGGAGATCAAAAAACTGATGGATCAGCTTCAGGAGTTGATGGATCGTGCCAATAACAAAGACGAACTCCAGCAGCAACTCGGTGATATGAAGATGGACAATAAAGACCTTCAAAAAAATCTCGAGCGTGCAATTGAGGCATTCAAGCGAATGGAGTTTGAGCAAAAAATGCAGGATAACATTGACAAACTTAACGACCTTCAAAAGAAACAGGACGATCTTGCGAATAAATCCGATGATAAGAATGCAGATTCAAAAGACCTGAAAGCTAAACAGGACTCACTGAATAAACAGTTCGATG
Organism: Bacteroidia bacterium; assembly: GCA_046330055.1. Classification (GTDB taxonomy): domain Bacteria; phylum Bacteroidota; class Bacteroidia; order AKYH767-A; family 2013-40CM-41-45; genus JADKIH01. The sequence continues at coordinate 8,789 of JAXLTM010000023.1, forward strand.
ATTTTCGGAAAGACATGGATGATCTTGCCAAGAAGAATGAAGAACTGGAGCACAAACAGGATCTCGAAAATACTGATCAACAAGAACAGGATATTCAGCAGGACATGCAAAACAGCTCGGAGCAATTGAATCAGAATAAAGGTTCAAAGGCATCGAAGTCGCAGAAGAATGCTTCGAAAAAAATGCAGGAGATGGCCCAGAAGATGGGACAAAACATGCAGAAGATGAAACAGGAAGAAGCGGAAGAAGATGAAAATTCTTTGCGTGCACTCCTTGAAAATCTCCTTCGCCTCTCTTTCAATCAGGAGCAATTGATGAGTGATTTGAGAAGCGTCGACATCAATAATCCGCAATACCTCAAACTCAGTCAGCAACAGCAAAAACTGAAAGACGATGCGAAGATGATTGAAGATTCGCTATTCGCTCTCAGCAAACGTGTAATGCAGTTGCAGGCAAAAGTGAATGAAGAAGTCGGCAACATCAATCACAACATCGATGAAGCACTCGACAATCTGGAAAATCGTCAGGTCCCTGCAGCCCGCAGCCGTCAGCAATTTGCGATGACGGCCATCAACAATCTCACGCTGATGCTGAGTGAAGCGTTGCAGCAAATGCAGCAGCAACAAGCCATGTCAATGGCTATGTCGACCTGCAATAAGCCGGGAAAAAAGAAAGCAATGTCACTGGGCGAGCTCCGGAAAATGCAGGAAGAGCTCAACAAGAACATGAAGGAAATGAAGGAGCAAATGCAGAAGCCAGGACAAAATCCTCAGGGTAAACACAGTCAGGAAAGCCGCAAAATGAGCGAGCAACTGGCCAAGATGGCTGCTGAACAAGAGTTCATTCGTAATGAGCTGAACAAGATCAATCAGCTTGAAAATAAGGACGGTAAGAACAGCCTGGGCAATCTGGAAGACCTCGCCAACCGGATGGAACAGACCGAAAAGGACATCGTCAATAAGATGATCAGTGAGCAGACATTAAAGCGTCAGGCCGAGATTGAAACCCGTCTCCTCGAGAGTGAAAAAGCCGAGCGGGAACGCGACAAAGATGAGCAACGCAAGTCAGAAGAGGCAAAAAATGCATTTCACCGTAACCCTGCCGAATTTGATGAGTATAATAGACTTAAGTTAAAGGAGATGGAACTGCTCAAAACAGTGCCTCCTGCTTTGAATTCCTATTACAAACAGAAAGTCAACGACTATTTCCAATCAATTGATAAATAGCACTTTAATGCAACTCACCGGCGAAAATCAGACCCTCGAACTAGCATCGAACCCTGAAAGTATTTCAGCGGTTGAGCGAATGATTGAAGAAATCCGTGATCGCTACAATGTGAGCGAAGACACTTACGGCAACATGCTTGTTGCCATTACCGAGGCGGTTACCAATGCCATCTACCACGGAAATAAATCTGATTCTGCGAAGAAAGTAAGTGTGCATTGTACACATACTCCAAGCAATATCATCTTCACCATTGCAGATCAGGGTAATGGTTTTGATTTTTATAATCTGCCCGACCCAACTGCTCCGGAAAATCTGGAAAAAGAATGCGGTCGTGGTATCTTCCTGATGAAACACCTCACGGATCAGTTGATCTTTTCAGAAAACGGTCGTGTGGTTGAATTGAATTTCAAAATTGCTTCAAGCAATTAAAAATAGTTAGAGTTTGGTTAGACGAGAGGAAGCAGGGAGAGCTTCCTCTTTTTTTTGTTGCTTAGTTGCTTAGTTGCATGGATGCTTGGTTGGCTTTTACTGATTGGGAGAAAATTTTATCTCCCGCCACGGAGGGAAAGCACAGTTCACAAGTTACACTCAAATTCACAAGAAATTTCTGCGAGTTTGATTTTTTTGTCTGCGAAGGTCTGCGGGAAACTAACTCCCCTCTACCACTTACTCCCTCATCTTCCACACAACACCAACTCTAATCCTGTCACTCGGAAAATCATGCAGCGCCTTTTGAAAACTGATTTTGTAATTAATTCTCCTCTCCGAAAAACATAGCGTATTCCTCCACACCATCGGCTTGTCCCCATCACTCATATAACCATTATAACCTGCAACCTCTTCTTCAAGTGAAATTTTTTTGTAACTCAATCTCACTCCGCCGCCATACATAAAACAATCGTTTTGCAAATGCTGCAAATCAAATGTTTGGTACACATAAAAACCGGTCATCGCATAAAACCTCACTCTGAAATTGTCCCCTGCAGGCTTAATCGTCCTTCCCGCACTTACATCAAAGTAATATCCCGGCCCGTCAGAATAACGAACATCGCGCAAGTCATTTCCGGAAGCTGTACGAAAAGCTACGCGCAATGATAAATCTGGAATTACTTTTCTGTCTCTGAAAAGCTGGATATAGGAAGTTAAATATACATCACCATTTGCTCTGCCCTTGCCACTGCGTGTCCGTGCCGCACGAAGGTCTCTGACAATGGTGTCAGTGTTGTACCATTCAATCGGAATGTAATCGATGGAGAAAGCGATGAGTGCATTTTTCATCGGCACATAGGCGCGGGTGAAAATATCGCGTGTGTGATCTCCTTTGTTGTAATGGTAATCACCGGCGAGTTCAAATTGCATCGTCGAATCATTTTCTGCTTTGCTCACATCGGGAACAGGCAAAGCATTGGGTCCCATAAATGACGTAGATATTTTCATGTACGAAACCCATGTCGAATGTCCGTCCCATTGATGTATGTCGTTCCACCACACAAAATTTTCCTGGGCAAATGTTGAGACCGAAGCCAGCAGGAAGAGTATGAAGAGTTTTTTCATTGCGGGTGGAAATGGTATTTTGTTTTCCGGGGTGAATTTAGGAAGAAGATGTGGTTTGTGAATGTTATTAGAGGTTTTAATATCAGAACAGCGGGGGAATTTCGTTGGGAAGACGTATGTTTGCTATAATAATTTCCCACCCGCTACAGCGGGGCTTCGCTCCAATCACGGAAATTCAAATTGAAATCACAGAAAACCCTTGTGTACCTATGTGTTACTTGTGTTCTTTGTGGTAAAATTTTTTCTCCCAAATAATAACAGGCTACCACCATGAACTCCATCAACTTCTTCAAAGAAACTCCCTTCCGTCTCAACAAACAACTGGCTCTGCGCAAATGGATACTGAAAGCAGCAAAGACTGAAGGCTATAAAATTGAAAACATCAATTACATCTTTTGCTCCGATAAATATCTGCGTAAAATCAACAAGCAATATCTGAATCACGATTACAATACAGATATTATCACCTTCGATAATACCATGCCCGGCGAAAATCTTGAAGCGGATATTTTCATTTCTGTTGATCGCGTAAAGGCCAATGCAAAAAGCTACAACGTCTCTTTTGATAATGAACTACACCGTGTCATCATTCACGGGCTTCTCCACCTCACCGGCTACACCGACAAAAGCCCGAAGAAAGCAGAGGAGATGAGGGCGAGGGAGGATTATTGGTTGAGCCGAGAGGTTAATTAGCTAATTAGCTGATTCGCTAATTAGCTAATTAGGACTTTGAGTTTGTTTGCAAATATTGCCTTCTGATTCGGTAATTAAGAACTTTTCCGATCAAAAAACAGTTGTCTGAGAGAACCTTCCTTTTCTAACATCCACAAATTTGCTAATCTGCTAATCTGCTAATTAGCTAATTAGCTAATTAGCTAATCAGCTAATTTGTAATCGGCACCACACCACCGCAGCAACTACCATCCACAGAAAAATCTCGTAGAATTGAATGCGCTTTTTTGCGGAGACGAGATAGTAGGCGCCGAAAGTGCTGAATGGAATTGCCAGTAGTGCAAAAGAAGTGAGTGAAATTTTTCCTGTGAGAAAAATTGCTCCGCTGAAAAAAAGAAGCATGAGAAATACAATCTGTTGATTGCTTCGCGTGCGGACAATGTTTTTCAAATAATTCATTCGCAATTTTAATAGCGAGGCAAGCAACCAGAAACTTAGTAAACTTGCTAATGTGATCAACGCTTTTCCTGTAGTTACTGTCCACTCCGGATGAATGTTTTTGAAAACTTCAATGTATGATTTTACAAAGCCGGGAAGATCTTTGATCCAAAACATCCAAACCAGCACGAAAAAGAACGGGAGAGCAATGCCGACGAACATGATCATCCACTCGCGAAAATTCCACGGACGAATGATGAGCATGGAAATTAAGAGCAACGGAATTATCACCGTCGCCGGAAAGTACAGCAAACACACCGTGCCGGCGAGAAAGGCAAAATCAAATATTGGCGCCACCGGTCGTTCATTTTTGAATAATCCAAAGACTTTGTCGAATATCCGTATGACAAGAATGTTTACAAAGTGTATCGGATGAAAACAGAGAAATGCCGGTATCGATGAAATATACAATGCATAAACAAACGACGGCAGGTAGGAATTTTTATACAGTACCTCATGCTTGTTCAAAACCACATTCAGATAAATCGCCGTACCACTGATCAGTGCAAGCATGAAAATAAAATTCAGCCACGATGGGAAGGCTGAAAAGAAAGAGCTGAGTAAATTCCATAAAGGCATGGAAGATTCTACAGCTACTGGCTTGCAATTCAGGAATATCTGCCCCCATAAGACCACGATAATCACCGGAATAGTGAATAAAGCAGCCGGCTGGGGAGATTTAAAAAACCGAATCATTGGAGCTAAAAATAGACAATTTTAGAAGCCGTATGCTGACCTTGAAGGTCAATTTACGAAGATTTACAACCTGAAAAATCCCTCACAGACACTGAATTACAATTTTCCCGGGTATTGTAATTTAGAAATGGCATTAATCCGGAATCCTTTCTATATTTGTCCACGTACTAATCAGCAAAAAAACCATGACCGGATTCTGGAATTTCATAGGCGCCTTCTTTCAGGGAATCTTTAAACTCGTCCCTTTCTTCGGACTTTGGCTGAACAAAGTTCTGATCGTTGTCGGCTTTATCGCCTTCTTCTACTGGCTCAGTCAAATGGCTAAAGACAAAGAAGTAACTAAGTGGGATTAATTATTTAACTCTCTCTTTCAAAATATAAAAACCCAATCCAACCGGATTGGGTTTTTTATTATTAATTCTTTTTACATTTTTATTAAAAACCTCTCTGCGCAAGTCATCTTTTTTTTGTCAGCGAACTCTGCGGGAAACAAAACCCAAGCACCAGGCAACTAACCAACCAAATCCCTCCCTACATCTCTCCTGTAATACGCCCCCTCAAATTGTATCTCCTCAATCTGTTCATACGATTTTCGCAAAGCTTCCCGAATTGTTTTTCCAAATGAAGTAATGCTCAACACCCGACCTCCATTCGTAACCAGCTTACCGTTCTCATTCTTTGTCCCTGCATGAAACACCAATGATCCTGTTTCCCGCCTGATACGAATTTCTTTCCCTTTCTGATAGTCGCCCGGATATCCTCCGCTCACCATCATCACCGTACATGCAAAGTCTGAACTGATATCCAATTCTTCCTCCGATAATTTTCCGGTTGCAGCAGCATAAAATAATTTCCCGAGATCCGATTTGATGCGCGGAATAACCACTTCCGTTTCCGGATCTCCCATTCTGACATTGTATTCAATCACGTATGGCTCTCCTGCTACATTCATCAGTCCGATGAAAATGAAACCACGGTATTCAATGTTTTCACTTTTCAGCCCGTCAATCGTCGGACGAATAATTCTTTCTTCAACTTTTTTCAAAAATGCTTTATCTGCAAATGGCACCGGAGACACAGCTCCCATTCCACCTGTATTCAACCCTGTGTCACCTTCTCCTATTCGCTTGTAATCTTTTGCTTCGGGTAAAATTTTATATGTCTTTCCATCTGTCAGTACAAAGACCGAACATTCAATTCCTTTTAGAAATTCTTCGATCACAACTTTCCTGCTCGCAGCGCCAAAGCGTTCGTTCAGCATATCGGTCAATTCTGCTTTTGCTTCTTCGATTGTTTCCGGAATTACGACCCCTTTTCCGGCAGCAAGTCCGTCGGCTTTCAATACATATGGCGGCCTTAATGATTCAAGAAAAGCAAAGCCTTCATTCAAATTTTCTTTCGTAAAAGTTTTATAGGCCGCTGTCGGAATATTATTCTTCTGCATAAATGCTTTCGAAAAATCTTTACTCCCCTCCAGCATCGCCCCTGCCTTCGAAGGCCCGAGCACAGGAATATTTTTTAATACATCGTCATTCTTAAAAAAATCCGTCACCCCCAACACTAACGGCTCCTCCGGCCCCACCACAACAAATTCCACTTTCTTCTCCAGCACAAATTTCTTCACCGCCTCAAAATCCTTTATGTCCACATTCACATTCTCCCCACACAACGCCGTCCCCGCATTACCCGGAGCAATAAATAACTTAGTACAGATGGAGCTTTGAGAGAGGGAATGAGCAATGGCGTGTTCTCTTCCTCCCGAGCCAAGTAGTGCGAAAATCATATTGGTAAGTAGTAAGTGGTAAGTAGTAAGTGGACTGTGTTTAGGTACTGCGGAATTTACAGGTATTCGTGCTTGAGTTGGTAAGTAGTAAGTGGTAAGTAGTAAGTGGACTGTGTTTAGGTGCTGTGGAATTTACAGGTATTCGTGCTTTATTTGGTAAGTAGTAAGTGGACTGTGTTTAGGTACTGCGGAATTTACAAGTGTTCGTACTTTAGATGGAATTTGAAATGAGAATTCTAGTAGGCAAAAATTAGCAAGTAGAATGCAAGAATGAAATTTGCATGCTACCACTACTTACTACTTACAACTTACTATTCACTACTTTCTCTATCCATTTTTCATTTAATAGATCTTCTGATCGAAGCTATCAATGCATTTAACATCCTTCCCAACTGATCAATTATCCCGAAGATTTGCCAAACTTTTCTCTGAACTCAAAATACTTAAGTCGCCTTTATACGATTTCAGTTGATAGCTGCAAATTTACCCACAGCAACTATCCGGCACAACCAATATATTAAGAGAATGTTTGACGGTATTGAAACAGCCGCATTTCTGATTTGCTTAGTAAGGCCCAAAAATTCTTCCCTTGGAAAGTAATTTTGTATACAATCTCTACAAGGTCCATCCCCTTCTTCCATACCATTAAATCTTTGTATCCATTTTGTTCCATGAAATATTTTAGAACAAAATTACATCTCTATACTACCAACCCCATTGCTAATATATGCGCAAATTACGTATGTTTCATTACTGAAATGTCAGCCAAGTCAATCCACTTACTACTTACCATTTTCCTCCCTACAACGGAATATTCCCATGCTTTTTCCTCGGCAACTTCGTCGCCTTGTTTTCGAGCATGCGGAAAGAGGCGATTAGTTTGACGCGGGTATCTTCGGGGAGAATTACTTCGTCGATGTATCCGCGTTCGGCAGCTTTGTATGGATTTGCAAAGAGTGTGTTGTATTCGTCTTCTTTTTCCTTAATTGCTTTGTCTTTATCTTTTGCTTCGGAGATTTCTTTCTTGAAGATAATTTCTGCTGCTCCTTTTGCTCCCATCACGGCAATCTCTGCGCTTGGCCAGGCATAATTCATATCGGCGCCGATGTGTTTGGAATTCATCACATCATATGCCCCGCCGTAAGCCTTTCTCGTAATGACAGTGATGCGCGGAACAGTGGCTTCACTGAATGCATATAAAAGTTTCGCTCCATTTGATATGATGGCATTCCACTCCTGATCGGTGCCCGGTAAAAATCCCGGTACGTCTTCGAATACGAGCAAAGGAACATTAAAACAATCGCACGTACGTACGAATCGCGCAGCCTTCGTGGAAGAATGAATATCTAATACTCCCGCTAAGTGCATCGGCTGATTGGCAACTACACCTATACTTCGACCGCCTAAGCGCGCAAAACCTACAACAATGTTCTCTGCAAAATCTTTGTGTACTTCCATGAAAGAATCTGCATCGATCACTTCAGAGATCACATCGCGGATGTCGTATGGTTGATTCGGATGATCAGGAATGATGGTATTCAGCTTCGGGCGTTTTTCATTGCCCGCTTCATATGGTACTACCGGTGCATCTTCTTCGCAATTCTGCGGCATGTAACTCAGTAGCCTGCGAATGTTTGAGATGCATTCGATTTCATTGGCGAATGTAAATTGTGTCACGCCTGATTTAGTGGCATGTGTCATCGCTCCGCCTAACTCTTCAGAGGTTACTTCTTCATGCGTTACCGTTTTTACCACGTTTGGTCCGGTAACAAACATGTACGAAGTATTTTCTACCATCATGATAAAATCCGTCATCGCCGGTGAATACACGGCACCGCCGGCGCATGGTCCCATGATGGCGGAGATTTGCGGAATCACACCGGACGACAAGACGTTCCGGTAAAAGATATCTGCATAACCACCGAGAGAAACCACGCCTTCCTGAATACGTGCACCACCGGAATCATTCAGGCCGATTACAGGTGCGCCATTCTGCATGGCGAGATCCATGATGCGAACAATTTTTTGTGCATGCGTTTCCGAAAGCGATCCGCCGAAGACGGTAAAGTCCTGCGCAAAGACATAAACCAATCGTCCGTTGACACGACCATATCCTGTTACCACCCCATCGCCGAGATACACTTCCTTCTCCATTCCGAAATCCGTAGCACGGTGTGTTACCAACATGCCTATCTCTTCAAAGCTACCCTCATCGAGCAAAAAATGAATACGCTCGCGTGCAGTCAGTTTTCCCTTCTTGTGTTGTGATTCAATTCTCTTTTCACCTCCGCCCAGCATTGCTTCGCTGATCTTATTTTGGAGGGTTTTTACTTTCGGATTCATACGCTGAATTAAGGTGCTAAAGTAGCAAAATTCACGTTTGGAGAATGAATGGAATCCATGTCAATTCCTTTAATTGTCAATGATTTACTAAGACAATGCAAAAAACTATTTTATTGAAAACTCTGAAAAGCCTTTCCGGTTTATTGGACCGTGAATGTTTCAGAAGAATAATAGGAGCCGGATTTATTAAAAAGTCGAATATAATACACTCCATTTTCGGGAATACCGGAAACCGAATTAACTGCATCCGGAATAAAATAGAATGTACCATATTTACAATCGCACTTTTTAGAATCTAATCTCTCTGTATGATTTGTAATCAAGCTATCAGAACGGTTGTCATCATTCACCTTGTAAACCTGATAGTAAAAATCACTTCGTCCACATGAGCATGATATAGTTGGTGATTCCAGTCCTTCTTCATTACCAATATAAAAGGCAATTGGCTCGTTTCTTGAAAAGATTTGTTTTTGAAAAACTATTCTTGATTTGGTAATGATCTGATTTCTTCTTGAATCCTTTACAGATTGAATTCTAAAGGATATCGGCAATGTGAATTGGATATTTACATGTTTACCGTTTTGCTCTCCCGGTGTCCATTGTTTGAGACTTCGTAATGTTTCAAGAGCTGCCGAATCAACATCTGCTCTGATTCCCCGAACAATTTTTTCGTCAACTAAATTTCCATCTTTATTGATGACAAATTGTACAAATACTCTTCCTGATATGCCATCAATTTTTGCTTTTACCGGATATATTAGAAAATAATGAATGTCTTCTAACAACGCACTTTCCCCTCCCGGGTATTCCGGCATCTTTTCAACGACCGTATATACACTTTTATCATTTTCAGATTCTCCATTCACAAGATCAGATTGACTTCCCTCCCGAATTTCAAATCTAACCGGCAAAGTATATGAAACACTCACATTTTTACCATTCAATATTCCGGGTTTCCAGTCGCCAACTTTCTTTATCACATCAACGGATGCTGAATCAAGGTCGGCCCGAATACCGCGAAGGATTCTAATATTCTCCACCTTACCCATGCTATTCACAACAAAGCCGACGTACACTTTACCTTTGACACCATCCATTCTGGCGGCAATCGGATAATCAATATTTCGTGCGATAAAAGTCATCAGTGCGGAATCACCACCGGGGTATTGCGGCATGGTATCGACGACGGAGTAAACTTCTTCTTTCTTCTCAGATTGGCCTCTGACCACTTCGGAGAATAGAATCAAAACAAAAATTACCAGTTTTAATTTCATATATACAATTTAAATTTCAAATTAAACTTCATTATTTTCTGAAATCAGTTACACAAGATTTTTCCATTTTCAAATACACTAATTAAAACTAATTCCTAAAAACTCTTCCCCAGGTTCCATGATAACCGTTGTCAACTAAAAACTTTCCTGAAGACACAACAGCATTGTTAGGGCCAATGATTTCGAAAGAATAATAACCGTTATCTTTAATTGGATCAAGTTCATAGGTTCCGTCTTTCTTCAAAATGGCGCCATAAAATTTACAAAGACACTTTTCTGTCTTATCACTTTCTGTATGGTCACGGTACAAGGTTTTCTGCCGGCCTTCAATTTTGTAGATGCGATAAAAAAAATCAGTATTTCCGCATGAACAGGAAATTGTAGGTGAAACAAAATCCTTTTCAAGGTTCAATTGAAATGAAATCTTGTCACGTGAGTTATATTCACTATTCATGATCACTGAATATCGATATGGGATAAACGGAATTTTTAAAACTACACCTACTCTCACATTTGCAAATTGGCTATAAGCGGGAATCCATTTGGGCATTTGTTTCACAATAGCCAATGCTACACTATCATATACAGGATTGTCTTCAGTCATTAGTTCAGCATCGGAAATACTACCGTCCAAATCAATCCAAGCATAAACGAGCGCATTGGGATGATTTCCATAATCAAGTAGCGGTGTTGCCTGCCAAAGCTTATTCATGACATAATTATACAATTCTTCACTGCCCCCCGGGAATTCTGGCATTTTAACCGGTAGCTCCTCATACAAGGCATATTTTTCCCGCCTCTTTCTTGCATAGGCTGTATCAGAAATAAAACCTGACATTTCTTCTCCACTCATCACAATGGTTTTCGAAATCTGAAATTTTATGGGAAGTGTATATGCTACATTTACTTTTTTACCATTTCTGATACCCGGTATCCAATCACCTAATTTCCTGACTACATCAATTGCTGCCGAATCTAAATCAGCTCTGACCCCCTTTAAAATATGCACCTTCCCAACCTTACCTAAATCCGATACAACAAAATTTACATATACCTTTCCGCCAATGTTGTCCTCTCTGGCTGAAAGCGGATAACTGATATTATCTGAAATAAATTTCATCAACGCTGAATCGCCTCCTTGATATTGCGGCATAGTATCAACGACTGAGAAAACTTCCTGAGGATTTATTTCCTGACTAAAAACGGATTGCGAGATGATAAAGAATAGGCAAATACAACTAAAAATTTTCATACAGATAATTTACCGGTAAAGGTAAAAGTCCTGATGAAATTTCAAAACCGCATCTATCAATTGGCTAATTAGCTAATTGGCCAATTAGCTAATTAGCCAATCACCTAATTCCCTATCTTCGCCCTCACTATGTCAAGAGAAATCGTCGTTAGCGGAATCCGGTCTACGGGCAATTTGCACCTGGGAAATTATTTTGGTGCAGTAAAGAATTTTATCAAGATGCAGCATGAGCATGATTGCTTTTTCTTCATCGCCGATTATCATTCGCTCACTACTCACCCGACACCGGCCGATTTGCATAACAGCGTAAGACAGGTATTAGTCGAGTATCTTGCCTGCGGAATCGATCCTGAAGTTTCTACGATCTACATTCAGAGCGACCTTCCTGAAACTGCTGAACTCTATCTGCTGCTGAACATGAATGCCTATGTTGGCGAACTGGAACGCTGCACTTCTTTCAAGGAAAAAATCCGGAAGCAGCCTGACAATGTCAACGGCGGACTACTCACCTATCCGGTTCTCATGGCTGCAGATATTCTAATTCACCGCGCCGTTAAAGTTCCTGTCGGGAAAGATCAGGAACAACATCTGGAAATGGCGCGCCAGTTTGGAAACCGCTTTAACCGTCTTTATCATACCGAACTTTTTCCTGAACCATATGCATTCAATTTCGGTACACAACTCGTAAAAATTCCCGGACTCGATGGCTCCGGAAAAATGGGGAAGAGCGAAGGTGAAGGCAATGCCATCTTCTTAGCCGATCCACCGGAAGTAATTCGCAAAAAAGTAATGCGCGCCGTTACCGACAGCGGTCCGACACAGGAAAACCAGGAAAAACCGGAAGTCATCAAAAACATTTTTCAACTCATGAGTGTTGTTTCGTCTGAAGATACATTGAAGTTCTTTGAAGATGCGTACAACTCCATGAAGATCCGTTACGGCGATATGAAAAAACAACTCGCCGAAGACATGATCCTCTTCACCAATCCGCTTCGCGAAAAAATTGAAGCCTTAAAGAACGACGAAGCCTACATCTCCAAAGTCGCCCGCCGTGGTGCCGAAAAAGCCCGCGAAAGTGCGTCGAAAACGGTGGATGAGGCCAGGAAGGCGATTGGAATCAGACATTTTTGAGGAGTAATTAGTAATTGGTGATTAGTAAATGGATTTTATTGAGAGATTCTCTTGATCCAAAATTTGGAAGAAATCCCTGTTGTTGCCGCCATCTAATTACTAATAACTAATCACTAATCACTTTTTAATATTGAAATTCAATTACTTACAAATTACATGTTGTAACATCAATTGTCATAACATATTTTTGCACCGTAATTCAGAACTATAATAACACAAACAAATAAAAACAAAAATGAAAAGACTCTCTTTACTTGTACTCGGGCTGGCGATGACGGCTGCGACGTATGCTCAAAACTGGAAAATTGATGCGGCACATTCTAAAATCCGCTTCTCGGCAAAGTATCTGGTGATCTCTGATACAGAAGGCGAATTCAAAAAGTTTGATGGAACGATTACATCTTCTAAAGCTGACTGGACAGATTTACAGGCAACAATTACGATTGATGTGAACAGTATCAACACTGATAACGACATGCGTGATGGTCACCTGAAAAGTGATGATTTTTTCAATGCTGAAAAATTCCCAACCATTACTTTCAAAGCAATCAGCGTGAAAAACCTGGGCGGAAATAAATATATGCTCACCGGCGATCTCACCATTCGTGATGTCACCAAGCGCGTTGAAGTTCCTGTAGTTTTCGGTGGTACTGTAAAAGACCCTTGGGGAAATTTGAAGGCTGGTTTCAAAGCTACCGGAACCATTAACCGGAAAGACTTCGGTCTGAAGTACACCAACGCTGCAGCAACCGGCGAAGCAGTAGTCTCAGACAATGTAGAGTTTACAATAGATCTGGTGTTGATAAAGCAATAATGACTAAAGCCGGTTCCTGCGAACCGGCTTTTTATTTCTCCCCCAAAGTTCAGAGTGCGATCATTTACACGATCAAAACAATTCGTAACTTAACCTTGCGTTTCCGGTCATTCGTACCAAAATACACCCACAATCAATCAAATAGTATCATGTTACAGTATTTCGTTATAGCTTCTCTACCCGAAGTTTTTTCTCCGCGCTTCATTTCTCTCATCCCGGAGCAAAGAGCAATGGTTCACCAAATGATGGACGAAGGCGTGATTCAGAATTACTCGCTCTCCTCCGATCGCAGCACACTTTGGATTACCTTCTGTGCAAAATCGGAAGATGAAGTACGCGAGCACTTCAGCCGCTTCCCTCTGGCCCGATACATGAAAATTGAAGTCCGCGAACTCTTATTTCAGCATGTTGCAGAATTCGTGCTTCCCGAACCAAGCCTCAATTAACAGTTCATGTTCTTTTACGAAAGGCGAAACGTGTTTTCGTCATTCAAAAACCTATCAATATGAAAACAATATTTCACCCCGCCGATCAGCGCGGCCACGCCAATCATGGCTGGCTCGATGCCCATCATAGTTTCAGTTTCGCGAACTGGTATGACCCTTCACGTGTTCACTTCGGCATGCTCCGTGTGCTGAACGACGATATCGTTGCAGCCGGACAAGGTTTCGGAATGCACCCTCACAATGACATGGAAATTATCACCATCATTCTCGAAGGCGCACTCGAACACCGCGATAGTATGGGCAATGGTTCCGTTATCCGCCCCGGCGATGTTCAGGTAATGAGTGCCGGCAGTGGCGTGATGCATTCGGAATTTAATCCGTCCAAAACTGAACGCACCAATCTTTTCCAAATCTGGATTTTTACCAAAGAAGATGGCATTCAACCACGATACGACCAAAAATCGTTTGACCCGGCTCAACGTAAAAATTCCTTTCAACTTGTTGCGTCAGGATTGAAGAAGAAAGACGAACTTTACATCCATCAGAATGCAGCTATTTCTTTATCGCAATTAGATAAAAATACTGCCATCGAATATCAAATGCAGCGCGCAGGAAACGGAGCCTACTTCATGGTCATTGACGGCTCAGTGACAATCGACGGAAAAACATTGTCGAGACGTGATGCAATCGGTGTGTGGGATACGGCAGCCGTAAACATTCAGGCGAATGATTCGAGCAATCTGATCGTAATCGAAGTTCCAATGACCGACAACTGATTTCAACAATGAGTTTAGAACAGGAAATAAATCAGAAAAAATTCCGTAACGAAAGCCACAAATTGGTTGTAAACATCATCTATACCTACAATTGGCTGAATGGTCGTCAATTCCAATTCATGAAACAATTTGGAATTACCGGACAACAATTCAACGTGCTGAGGATTTTACGCGGACAAAACATGCAGCCGGCGAGCATTAAACTGATTCGTGAACGAATGCTGGATAAAATGAGTGACGCATCTCGCATCGTTGAAAAGTTACGGTTGAAAGGATTGGTTGAACGGCATATCTGTGCTCACGATCGCAGAGCTTGCCAGGTCTTCATCACACAAAAAGGAATGGATCTGCTTTCTGAAATCGACAAAAAAGATAACCTGTCTGATGCAATGGTGAGCGGACTCACAATTGATGAGCAGAAACAACTCAATACTTTGCTGGACAAAATGCGAACCATGGACTAGTTTGCTCCAACTTAATCCAGATTCATTTTATATTAAGAACGCTTGGATTTTGTGAATTTGAAAATTAAGCCAGAACCACCAAAATTTGAAGAAGGAATAAAAGAGGCATACTATTGTGGGGGGCCGTCCACGCGCGTGCGGCCTTCTTCTCGGTGAGGGTTAGAAGAAAGAAGATTATTCAAAGAGCAAAGGCTTCTACATTGAAAGCTGAATAAGTATGTAGGCCGAGAAGGAGGCTGCGCGTGGTCGCCTTTTTCTTTGTTTCTTTCTTTTTGTCGAAGCAAAAAGAAAGAAAAATTATGGCAATGTACAATCCATACATTTTGTAAATTGTAGATGGCTGATTCCAAGAATATATTAACACAGAAGCCCACAGTTCAAAGTACTATTCAGAGCCGATTTTCATTTCCTTTTTCTTTCCAAAAAAAGTTCTAACTTGCGTCTCAGATGCCATCGGTAGAACAACATATTTCCGAGCTGCTTTTTGATCATGATTGCGTGATAGTGCCATCGCTCGGTGGATTTTTAGCTACGAATCAGCAGGCTTTTATTTCCGGCGGGAATCAGATCTTCCCTCCTTACCGGAGAATTGCTTTTAATGTTTACCTGAAACAAAACGATGGTTTACTTGCTAATCACCTTGTTGAATTCGAGCATGTTACTTATCAGGAAGCGCTGACCCGCATTTCAACCTTCGTGAATACCTGCCTTTCAGAAATGAACGACGGCAAAAAGGTCATTCTGAAAAATATCGGAACTCTGTATTTCGATCGTGAGCATAATCTGCAATTCGAAGCCGCAAGAAATTCAAATCATCTGAAAGATACTTTCGGAATGGAAGTAATGAATGCAATTCCTGTTCGCCGCGATGAAGAAATCGTTTTACCAAAAGTTCCGGCGATCAAAAAGGAAATTCGCCCTTCACAACCGGCTCCGAAAAAAGTTCTTCGTAAATCACTGAAAAAAAATCATCGTCCGCTCGGCATTGTCGCCATTACCGCTGCTGCATTGTGGTTTTCATTCAACATTTATCTGATTACTCCGAAAAAATACGACAGCGCTTCGCTGAGCCCGTTTGATAGTCAGTCGATCACTCTGAAAACAAAGCCTGCCGAGCAGAAAACAATGCCGCCTGCGCGTATTGATACTGTTTATGTCTCAACTGCGCCTGCAAAAGATACTGATGTAGCCTCTGCTGTTCAGACTCCTTCACCAAAAGTTGATACACCGGTCACCACGCCTACCGTGGTTCAGCCGGAAAACCAAAATCCTTTGCCTGTCACTCCTGACAACAATGCCGATCTCTATGTGATTGCCGGCGTTTTCAGTATTCATGATAATGCACTTTCACTGATCAAAACACTCCGACTGGAAGGCTTTGAGGATGCAGGTTTTACTGAAGCAAACGGCAAGACTTACGTTTATTACCGCGCCTTTTCAGACCGCAGCGATGCTGTGGCTTTCAACGATTCTCTTCGTGATAAAAATCATGAAGGCTGGATCTGGAAAAAGAAGTAAGAATTACATCACTTTCGACTATTTCTCTCATTGATTTCTCCTTACTTTTCACAGGATTTCGTTTATTTTTGCAGCAATGAGTTCACTTCGCCAGGGCTTAAATCAAAAGCTGTTACAAAAGCTTTCTCCTCAGCAGATTCAGTTGATGAAACTGCTGCAGATTCCCGTGGCCAATCTTGAGCAGCGTATCAAAGAAGAAATGCAGGAGAATCCTGCGCTTGAAGAAGGTACCGAAAACGAAGAAGAAGAATATAACACTGACGACGAAGAGGAGATTACCAACGAAGACGACGAAGAATTAAGTGAGCGCGAAGATGACATCAGTATCGATGAATATCTCGACGATGATGAAATTCCTGACTACAAAACTTCTGTCAACAACACTTCGCCAGACGACGACAGGAAAGAAATTCCATTCAGCGCTCAGGGAAATTTCCAGGATCAACTCTTAGCACAACTCTACCAACTCGAACTCGACGACAGAGAATACCATATTGCCGAACAACTCATCGGCAGCATTGATGACGACGGTTATCTTCGTCGTGAATTATCAGCCATTGTCGACGATCTCGCTTTCTCTCAAAACATCAGCACAACGGTTGAAGAACTGCAAAAAGTTCTTCTTGCCATTCAAACACTCGATCCGCCCGGAATCGGAGCACGATCGCTCCAAGAGTGTTTGCTCATCCAGCTTGATCGCAAAGAACAAAAACGTGAGTCGGTAACTCATGCACGAAGAATTCTCAAAAATCATTTCGACGAATTCTCGAAAAAGCATTATGAGAAAATTGCCCGTGATCTGAATCTGGATGACGCCGGATTGAAAAAAGCGATTGATGAAATTCTAAAACTCAATCCGCGTCCGGGTAATACATTAAATCAGGGACAAAGAAGCACAGAACATATCATTCCGGATTTTCTTATTGTCAATAATGATGGTCGTCTTGAGCTCACATTGAACGCCCGCAACGCTCCGGAGATGAGAATCAGTCGTGATTATAAGGAGATGCTGGATCACTACAGCAAGGACAAAAAGAATTCCAAAGCCAATAAAGACGCCATACAGTTTGTCAAACAAAAGCTGGATGCAGCAAAATGGTTTATTGATGCGCTGAAACAAAGGCAGCACACGTTGTATCACACCATGCATACCATCATGGAATATCAGTACGAATATTTCCTGGAAGGAGACATTCGCAAGCTGAAGAAGATGGTATTGCGCGACATTGCCGAAAAGGTAAATATGGACATCTCAACCGTTTCGCGTGTGGCCAACAGCAAATATGTTCAAACACATTTCGGCACTTTTCTGCTGAAGAGTTTCTTTTCCGAAGGACTCTCCACTGACAGCGGCGAAGAAGTATCCAGCAAGGAAGTAAAACAAATTCTTACCGATTGCATCAGCGCTGAAAACAAAAGGAAGCCTTTGACCGATGATGCGCTGACGAAAATTCTAAATGAGAAAGGCTACAATATTGCGCGAAGAACCGTAGCCAAATACCGTGAAATGCTCGATATTCCTGTTGCGCGTTTACGCAAAGAACTATGAACCGGAATCTCGCAAAATTTATTTCGATTATTCTACACCCGGTACTCATACCGACGTATGCACTGTTTTTTATTTTCGGAAATACAACCTTTCTCTCTATTGCAACACCCGGTGAAATTAAGAAGGCCATATTTTACATAGTCATCTGCAACACACTCGTATTTCCTGTATTCATCATGCTCGTTCTTTACAAAACAAGAGCAATTGCTTCTTTTGAAATGGAAAAGAAAGAGGAGCGCCGTGTACCATATATCAGCAATTTACTCCTGATACTGATTGCTGCCTATCTGATTCACACACTCCGGCTTCCTACTTTATTTTTACGAATGCTGCTTGGCGGAGCTGCAGCCGTATTCATTACACTGCTGGTCAACTTTAAATGGAAAATCAGCATTCACATGGTTGGCATCGGCGGGCTGACAGGATTACTTTTTGCACTGACAACCTTGTACAGCATCGACCTGCGTTATCCCGTTATTTTTTCTCTGCTCGCAGCAGGCATTCTCGGCACTGCACGCATTTCTTTAGCCGCGCACCAACATGCTCAGATTTATCTCGGCTTTCTGGTGGGAGCGTTGTGTGAGTATTATTTTTTGGGGATGTGAGGGAGGAAAAAGCCAAAAACCAAAAAGGTGTCAAAATTCAAAAAATTCTGAATTCTGAATTCTGAATTCTGAATTTTTTAAAAAAACATTTAGAATCCAATTACTCGTAACTTGCAACGAGCAACCAGTAACCAGTAAGTAGTAAGTAGTAACCAGTAACCAGCAACTAATCACTAATCACTAATTACTAATTACTACTTACTACTTACTAAAAAGTAACAGCTATTCCCACCGAATACGGATTCATTTCCGGTCCTTTGGATTTTTTGAAAACGGTGGCGAGTGAGTAGTAGCCGCCGGTGAGGGCGAAGCCGCCGTAGCCGATGCGGAAAGTTGGGCCGTACTGAAGAAGTTGAGATTTTTGATATCGTATGTTTTCTTCACCTTGCCATTTTTGTCTTCGTATTTGGTATGGCTTTGAACGAGAACACCTGCTTTGAAACCAAGGCTGACTTTGAATCGACGTTCGTGACTGTCTTCTATGGTGTCCGTAGACGAAATTCAATGGCAGCATCAATATAATTAAGTGAAAGTTTATTCAGCGATACATCCAGCGAGTCCGGTAATTTATAGAATGAAGAAGTGTTTGAAGAATCATCGTACACCAGAGCTCCGTCGGTATGAACATTCTGCGAACTAAAACCAAGTCCGTAGCCGAATGCCAGTTTCCCTGACTCATTTGCCTTTTCTTTCATGAGTAAAAAGAGTAAGCCGCGGCTGCGAAACGGTTTGGCTTCAATGGCTGCCGGAAGGCCGCTCCAGTTGTCGGAGGTGAGGGACAGGATGAACAGATCATCGGCATCGGCTATTTTTGTTATTGTCGACTGAGCTGTTGTTGACTGACTGTGAACGTTTTGCGGCAATGTTAAAAATGCTGCAATAGCGAGACAAAGAATGAGGGATGCTTTTTTCATGGATTTAACTTAGGGCCCGGTTCAGGCAAGAACCATTCCGAAATCCGGTAGCGGCATCAAATCTACACAAAAGACGGCCGATTTCCAGTTTGTTATTATTCACGGCAAAAGATACATTTGTGACCCATTTTCAGGGCCCATAGCTCAGTCGGCGGTTAACAGACTCATAATCTGTGGGTGCTTGGTTCGATCCCAAGTGGGCCCACAAAAATTTCAACGCCGGAGTATGTCTTCGGCGTTTGTTATTTACTCAGGTCTTGTTTCATCTTTTTTAATTAACCAAAAACCAATAGCAAGAATCAGGTAACCGAATATGACTACCAGGTCGGCGATAAACCATATCCTTTAAAAAATCACTCGCCATTAAACCGAAAATAAAATCCGAGCAAAAGAAATAGAAAAATATTCCGCCCACCAACCAGAAATTTGTTGAGCTGAGCAGTGTTGATTTTTCCCTTGTAAATCGAAGCAGAATTAATGCAGAAATAAAAGAAATGCCAATTGATATCAGCGTATCAAAAACAGGATTATACCTGACACCGAATTTTGCGCTGAACCACAAACATGCGAGCCATACCGAATCGTCGCAATCAATCCTGCCATGCACAACTTGCGTTCTGACTTTGTTTCAGACACCCTTTTCAAAAACCAGAAGATGAACAGCGATTCTGAAACAGACCAAAGATGGTAGATCAAATATTTTATTCCCATATCGGCTAAAAGCGGATTCACACAATCAATAACAAATCCAATACTCAGAAGTAATAATAAACCCCTCTGATAAATTGCAGAATTCCTGAACCTTGTACAAACCAATTGCAACAGGTAACAAAGTGCTATAAGTAGCAAGATAACCGAATAAAAATAAAAACTATACAAATGCTGCAACAAGATAGCAGCATTTATGGATTGAAACAACCTAAAATTATTTTTTACGGCCAGGCGCGCTCGAAGAAAATAGTTCGTGCATAATAATAAGTACCATCGCCCCTTTGTTGCTTTGCATAAAGTACATTTTTGATATTCGTACAAGGTGGAGATTCCGCTCAAATTGACCACCTAATTCCGCTGCAAACTGACCACCTAAAGTTACTCGCATAATTTGAAGAATAATATGTGAGAGATTGATTGATTATGGCTGAGGGTTAATTTAGTTTTTCCGGGTGTAAAGTACTTCTTTTTTTTCTCATCGATTCTCCTTTCAGTTCTAATCGGTGCGCATCATGAATGATACGGTCCAGGATCGCATCGGCAATGGTTTGTTCTCCGATTACTTCGAACCAGTTACTTACAGGAACTTGTGAAGTAAACAAGGTAGATCTTTTTCCGTGTCGGTCTTCAATGATTTCCATTAAAATCGTGCGACTCTGCTGATCAAGCGGTTGTATTCCAAAATCGTCGATAATTAATAAATCCTGTTTTTCCATTTTTGTAATTTCCTTCAGATAACTGCCGTCGGCTTTGGCCATCTTCAGACGTGCAAATAGTTTGGAAGTATGTTCATACATCACCTTGTATCCGAGTGAACATGCCTGATGCCCCAGTGCAGAAGCCAGATAACTTTTTCCGATACCGGTACTGCCCGTGATCAGGACGTTCTCTTTCCTCTTGATAAAATCGCAATCGGCTAAGCGAAGTACATGATTCTTATCAAGCTCCCGATCGGAGTCAAAACTGATTTGTTCGACCGATGCTTTGTATCGGAAGTGTGCATTGGAGATACTTCGATTTAATTTTCGGTTGTACCGCTGATCCCATTCGGAGTCCACTAAAATGGATAACAGTTCATCGGCTGTACAACTGGCAGCCTTGCCCGATTCCAGGCTGGTGCAGAAAGCCTGCACCATGCCTGTAAGTTTCATGAGTTTCATTCGTTTAATGGTTTGTTCGTTCATTGTGTTTTTGATTTTGAAGGTTAACTATAGGTTTATTGATAATAATTCTTTCCACGGATATTTTCATGAACGGGCATTTGAATGATTTTGTCTTCTTCCACATCCAACAAGTCGAGTCCTTTCTTTAAAATATCTTCGATTGCTCTGTAATGATAAAGGCCGTACGCATGTGCCCGTTCACAAGCTTTAATAAGCCTTTGATGTCCTACACGCTTGGCAAACGATAAGATGCCCTGACAGGATTTGTATCCTTGTTCGGGATGTTGTTTGCGTTGCAGGACCTGAGCGATATAAAACTCAACTTCCTTGCCGACCAGACGCGCCTGCGATAAAAAATATTCCGGATTCCATTCACTCAATACCTGATGCTGAGTAGCCAGATGTGATTTGTCGGTCGTGTAATTGTGCGGACTGCGGGTGCGCTTGTGCGTAGCAATGCATTCGTATTTATAAAATATTTCAACCTTAGATTTACTGAACAGGATGCGAACTTTTTTGCTGATGTATCCAAAAGGCACGCTATAGTAATGTTTGTCTGCACTTAAGTGTACATGACCGTGCTTCATCACAGTGGCCACTTGTGTGGAACGCTGTTCAAATCGCTCGGACGGAAGAGGCTGCAGTGCAGATTTTTCGGATTCCTCAAACTGCTGGAGTCTTGAGTAGTCGCGACCTTTAAATTTTTTTTGATTGTGTTCAAGTAATAACCCCTCAATACGATGGTTCAGTTCTTGCGATGAAGTGGCTAACTCCTCAGGCAGCTGAGAGAAGATACGTATGTAGGCAATCTTCACAGCTCCTTCAACCAGGGATTTGTCTTTGGGCTTGTAGGCTCTTGCCGGCATTACAGCCATTCCGTAATGATCTGCAAAGGCCGCGAAGTTGCTGTTGATCTTTGGTTCGTACCGATTGGTTTTGATGACTGCCGATTTTAAATTATCGGGAACAATCGCAGTGGGCGCACCACCAAAAAAATGGAGTGCATTCTCACAGCAGGTAATAAAATCTTCGACCCGTTGACTCTCCACAGCCTCTACATACGTGTACTGACTCCCGCCAAGAACGGCCACAAAGACTTCCATCTTTTTAATTTCGCCGGAATCGGTATCAACGATTTCGAGTTTCTCTCCCGTAAAATCAACGAACATTTTATCGCCGGCCTTGTGCGTCATGTGCATGCTTGGCGCAGCGCGACGGTTCCATAAACCAAAATGTTCAAAGAAAGCAGTGCGTTTGTAGCCTACAGGATAAAGACGATGATAGTCCTCATACAATTGCATACGCGTTACACCGCGACGTTTTAAACGATTCTCATTGGTTTTAAAATACTCGTGAAGTTGAGTGAGTCTTTCATCCGGAACCACTTCGGGTTCTTTGCAAAAGAGTTCATCCAGTTCCTGATCCCTAAGTGCTTTGACTTCTTCCCAGGTAGAGTGCAAGCCGGAAAAAATGTGGAGATACTTCTTGACCGTGTTACGGGAAAGTCCCGTAACTGTACTGATGTGGAGTTTACTACACCCCTGACAATGTAATTTTAATACGATTCTTAATTTGCTCATGAGTATTGGTTTATTAGCCATCAATTATTGATTGTTTAGAGCAGCATGTTAGCCCTATTTGAATCAATAATTGATGTCAACCAATCTCACATTTCTTCTTACATTAGGTGGTCACTTTGGAGCGGAATACGATGGTCAATTTGCTCCGGAATTAGGTGGTCAGTTTGCAGCGGAATTTGGTGATCACTTTGAGCGGATTCTCCATATTATTGCAGTAACGACGATCAGATTAAGTCGGTTCAAATTAATTCAAGGCCGTTGGTTTAAAATAAAAATCGAGCTGCCTTTTCAGATCGGCGGAGGCTCGGAAATGTCAGGTTATGCATCACCGGTAAGCACGATGAGCATCTCCATTAAAGGAGACTCCTTCAATGAAGTGTTCATCAATAATTTTTATGAAGAGTATTTTTATATGTATCCGGTATCAAGCAGAATTGGAGAAATACCCGACAGGCAATTTGCATATATTGAGAAGAAGTTGTTTTTGAAGAATGATGAGTCGTTTTATCTGGCAAAATTATTTTCAGATGAGACGAAGCAGTCATTCAAATATCGCTTGTTAAAGCCAAAGACAAGAGAAAAGACCATGATGTATGAAAAGTATCCGATTGTAGCTATTATGATATTTGATTCTGAGGAGCAGCTTTCGGATGAATCACTATCTGCAAAAGACTTCGATTTTCAGGAATGGGCATATATTAAATCAGTAGAACAGGTGAAGCAGGCTGATGCCAAACGAGATCAAGTCAAGGAGTGAGAATAAAGGTTAATTATCATTGTCTCTGGTCAATTCTGCCCGTTAATTCGATTTATATTTTGTTTTATCTTTCGAATTGTTTTGGCAAGTACATTTATAAAGTCATAATGGAAGCAAAGGCTCTAATTTTCGATCTGGGTAAAGTTGTCTTCGACCTTTCTTTCGACCGGACTTTTGAAAGCTGGGCAAAATCTTCTGGGAAGACAGTTCAAGAGATTAGAAGTGGATTTGCCTTTGATGAAACTTTCGACATGTTTGAGCGTGGTGAAATATCTCCTGCACAATTCAGGCGATTGGTTTCAGAAAAATTGAGAATGGAAATTTCCGATGAAGAATTCGATAAAGGCTGGTGTGATTTATACCTTGAAGTATATTCCGGAATGGATGATCTGTTATTTCAACTCAGCCGGAAATATCAAATCGTAGCTTTAACCAATACCAATGAAATTCACTACAAGGTTTGGCCCATTAAATACGCCGGAATTCTGAAGCGCTTTGAAATAGTATTTTCTTCGCACCTGTTAAACATGCGAAAGCCCGAAGAGCGGATATACAATTTTGTTCTTGATCAATTGCAACTACGGCCTGAAGAGGCTGTTTTTTTGGACGACAATCCGCACAATGTAACCGGCGCACGAAAGGTGGGTATTCAATCCATTCTGGTTACCTCCCGGGAGCAAATGCGTACAGAGTTGAAGAGGCTTGAGATACTCTTCTGAATTTTATTCTTTCCTGACAAGGCGTAATTAAAGCAAGCTTTGAATACTTTCTATTTGAATGTATCTTCTCAGGAATTGTGTTTAACTTTGAGGTGTAGTTTCCTTCAGACTCGCCTAAAGTGATTTTTCAGGTACACGTATTTTAATATCGATTCTTTTTCTAAACAAGGACTTAATTTTACTCAGAACAATTGATGATGAAAGATCGAAAAAAAGTAATTGTTGTCGGCGGTGGCTTTGCAGGATTGCAACTGGTAAGGCATCTTGATAAAGGGATGTTCGATGTTCTTCTCATTGACCGCTTGAATCATCATCAGTTTCAGCCTTTGTTTTATCAGGTCGCCACTTCGCAAATTGAGCCGAGCAGCATTTCATTTCCACTCCGCCATATTTTCAATCGGACAAAAGGAACTCAGATCCGGATGGGAGAAGTGACAAAAATTGTTGCTGATGAAAATAAAATTGAAACAACCATCGGAGAGTTCTCCTATGATTTTTTGATTCTTGCTACGGGCTGTAAAACTAATTTCTTCGGAAATGCGAATGTTGAGGAGCATGCTTTTCCTTTGAAAACAACCTATGATGCTATTGCCATTCGAAATCATATTATCTCTGTATTCGAAAAGGTATTGAATGCCGGAGAGGAAGAAAGAAAAAGGCTGCTCAATCTGGTTATTGTTGGCGGAGGACCGACAGGTGTAGAACTCGCCGGTGCATTTGCCGAGATAAAAAGAGATGTGCTTCCGAAAGATTATCCGGGCATCGATTTCTCGGCATTTACAATTTACCTCGTAGAAGGTAGTCCGAATACATTGAATAGCATGAGTGATCCTGCAAAAATCGCTTCTAAAATGTATCTGGAAAAATTGGGTGTGAAGATTCTTACGGAGACATTCGTGAAGGATTACGATGGGAAAAGTGCTAAACTGTCAAATGGATCAATCATAGAGACCGGAACGTTGATTTGGGCAGCAGGTGTTACAGGAAATAAAGTGGAAGGTTTGAAGAATGAAGTATGGGTAGCAAATAATCGTCTTGTCGTGAACAGATTCAATGAAGTATCCGGTTTTGAAAATATTTTCGCCGTTGGAGATATTGCATATATGGCAACTCCAAAATATCCAAAGGGACATCCGCAGCTTGCCAACGTGGCTATCAATCAGGCGAAGCTTCTTGCGAAAAATTTAAAGGCGAAATTGATGAACCGGCCAATGAAAGAATACGAATACAAAGACCTCGGTTCAATGGCGACCATCGGACGGAATAAAGCTGTGGTAGATTTACCGTTTCTCAAATTCAAAGGAAGAATTGCCTGGTTAGTATGGATGTTTTTACATCTGATGTTAATACTTTCAGTGCGAAATAAGCTAATCATCTTTCTGAATTGGGCCTGGACATATATTACCAAAGACAGTTCACTGCGGCTCATTCTTCGTCCGGGAAAAGAAGAAAGATAAAATTGAAAATGTAGATTTTGCTCCGGTTGTTCCTCTTTGAAAGGATTATTCTGCGAGTCCTGTTGATTCACTTCTAAAAATCTAACACATGGTATCACTATTTTTCAGGAATTTGTTTTTTACAATCTTACAACCCGGAGTGGTTGCCGGATTAATGCCCTATTTGATCTTAGGACGAAAAAGAATCTTTGAAACCATTTCAGAGATGGGCTTGATCGAATACACCGGCATGATATTATTGTTGGTAGGACTGTTCATCATGCTTCACTGCATTGTATTTTTTGCCTGGCAAGGCAAGGGAACATTGTCACCTGCAGACCCGACTAAAAAATTAGTTGTTGCCGGACTCTACAAATACTCAAGGAATCCGATGTATGTTGGAGTAATGTTAATTCTTATTGGTGAAACAATTTTATTTCATTCTTTTGGTATGCTGCTCAATTCGATTTTGATTTTTACTGCTTTCAGTTTGTTTATATTAAAAGTTGAAGAACCGAGACTGAAGCGAGATTTTCCGGATGAATATGTAGCGTACCTGAGGCAGGTAAAGAGGTGGTTCTAATAAAATGCGATTTGCTTTTCCGTCTTTCTGATAAATTGGAAATCTAAAATGTAAAAATTGAGATTCTTTTCCCAATTGATGAATGATGAATTTATTTTACTGATGCATTACGTTTACTTTTCGCTTTAGACTACCTTGTTGTGTTTCGATTTTTAGCAGGTAAATTCCATTGGCCAGATTGGCAACGTTGAATTCATTTTTTCCTATCATGTCAGTTTTTGATTTCACAATTGCGCCGGAAGAGTTGAAAAGCGTAGCGCCGGTAATTTCATTTTTCTGCGAAGAATTGGTAAATGATAAAGTCTGATCGGCCGGATTCGGATAGATGTATAGATCCTGAATTTGTTCTTCAGTAATACCGGTAACTACGCCAATCATTGTAGCTGTGGTAGAGCAGCCATTCGAGTCAAGACAGTGTACTGAGTAGTCGCCGTCTTGGGTGGCTACGTAATAACTTTGATGTGCTCCCGAAATGATATTTCCATTCCAATGCCAAACGAAGCTATGAAAGCCGGATGACGTATATATTGTATCGTTGGAGAATGTCAAAGTTGGCGTTACGGGAGTGAGAACAGTAACGTAGTCTGCTAATAATAATGTATCAGAGCCATTTGCTCCCGTGGCAATCAATTGTACGTCATAAGTTCCGCTTGTCAAATAGCAAATAGAAGATGGATTCACATCTGTGCTCGCAGATGGTGTTCCGCCCTGAAAAGTCCATTCGTAAGAAGTGCTGTTTTGAGAAAGGTTAGTGAAACTCAGGCATTGTCCTCTGCAAACATCAGAAGAAGAAGAAGTGAAGTTTGCAATCGGCGTCGGACCACTGCAGTTGCTGGCATCAACTGAATAGCTGCCTTCTATTAAACATCCCATATTGTCATTAAGCGATAAATTGAGGCTACCGGGCATGATGGCCTGATTAACGACAACGTTTACGTTTGTTGTATTTCCCGGTGAAACTAAAGTTAATCCGGGGTCAAAACTCGACCATGAAAATGAATTGGCACCGGATATGCTGTTAGTATACGTAACAGTTATTGTATCACCATAGCATGCCGGATCGGGGGTCTGTTGAAATGAAAGTGTTGGTGGAAAACAGCCCTGAAGTGTTATCATGTTATTTGATATGATCGGGCAATTTCCTCCTGATAACAAAACAGGGTTGTTTACTCCCTGGCTTGTATCAATCATGTAAATATAAACAGTGAGCATTGAACCGGGTGGTGTTTGGGGAGCAGCATAAGGTGTTGTACCATCGGCAGGGCCAAGATAATTTCCACTTCCCCAGGGTCCATCATAGACAGCAAAATAGGTGTTAGCACTAGGAACTCCGCTTCCGCAGGTTCCGGGGCATGTGGAAGAATTTGGAGTTACACTGAGTGTGCTCACATTGCAAAAACAAATTTGATGTATTTGTTCTACAGCATCCCAGCCTGTACTTCCTCCACCCCAGGCTACATTCAGGCATTGGGTTGAAATCAGTGTGCCACCTGCGTCGAATGCATCCACGCATACATTTCCTACGGAATAATTTGCAAGTATGTGAATTTGATTAGTGTTTTGCCCGCTGAGCAATAACCAGCCAAAAGGTGTAGTCCAGTTGTATGTCGATGCATTGGGAACATTGACGGAATAATCGTAAAGATATCCGACGCAAACAGTAGTTGAACCGCTTACCTGAGCTTTAAGAGAAAATGACAAAATCAAAAGAAGAAATTGCAGGGTAAATTTTTTCATATCGGATAATTTGAATCTTCCCGAAATGTAATGCCTTACTTCTGTATATCAAAGGTGAAATGGTGTTGTTCGCCCATTCAAGAGTGGATTTAGTCAAAATTATGAACAGAGATGGTGGTAACTTTTTAATCCGATAAAAGTTTTTTCACTTAAGCCATCAATTTCTTTTTCATCTTTATGGAAGATCGCAGGAGAGGCGTTTTAAACCTATCACATGGTTGATTGTCCAATTCCGCGCTAACCAATTACCATGGACAGAAGAGATTTTCTAAGTCTGAGCTTTCCGACCGATAAAAAGCAGCAGGACTTTTCACATTTATCCAGAACTATGTCGGGCCTGAATCCCTATGCGGGTTCATGGTCGGTGAATGAAGTGAGGCACCTGTTGAAACGAACAATGTTTGGTGCCACCAGAGACGATGTAAATTATTTTCTGGGAATGTCGGTCAGCGATGCTGTTGACACGCTTTTAGAAATCATCAATCATCCTGCATACACTCCACCTGATCCGCCGGTAAATAATTACAACTCTTTGCTTGCCGATCCCAACTGTGCGGCAGGGCAACCCTGGCCGGGAACAGCAGATACAAGTACGGTAAGCATTTACACTTATACTTACCGTAAGAAAAGCCTGAAGTCGTGGTGGGTCGCTCAAATGTTAAATCAGGCCAGAAGTTTGCGTGAAAAGATGACTCTTTTTCTGAGCGATCATTTCGTCATCGAATTGGATTCAGTAACAGTTTCCACCTACGTCTATAAATACAATGCCTTACTCCGCGAATACGCACTCGGAAATTTTAAAGCGCTGACAAGAGAAATTTCTATCAATTCCGCAATGTTGAAATATCTCAACGGAGAAAGAAATACAGCCACAGCGCCGAATGAAAATTACGGTCGTGAGTTGCAGGAATTGTTTACGGTAGGAAAAGACGCTGCCGGTAATCCATACTACACTGAAGATGACGTGAAGGCTGCTGCCCGGGCACTTACAGGCTGGAAGAATGACCTTGTTGCGGGAACGACATCAGCAAACGGATTCAATTCCTATTTTGAACCAACAAAGCACGACACAACAGATAAAGTGTTTTCGGCTTATTACAATAGTACAGTGATCACCGGACAGTCGGGAGCGAATGGTGCATTGGAACTCGACGATCTGATCAATATGATTTTCCTGAAAGACGAAGTTGCATTGAATATATGTCGGAAGCTCTATCGTTTTTTCATTTATTACGACATTGATGCAACAACAGAAGCGAATGTAATTGTTCCATTAGCGACAATTTTCAGAAATAATAATTACGAATTAAAACCAGTGCTCTCTGCTTTGTTTAAGAGTGAGCATTTCTTCGATACACTCAATCAGGGTTGTATGATTAAGTCACCTCTCGACTTTAACGTGAGTTTTGCCCGTGAGATGGGAGTTGTTTTTCCTGACGCAACAAATCTGGAAGGGCAGTACGCAGCATGGGATAAATTAAGAAGCCAGGCCTCGTCTATGCAAATGGATGCCGGCGATCCTCCGAACGTTGCCGGCTGGCCGGCTTATTATCAGGAGCCGGCGTATCATGAGATGTGGATTAATTCCGATTCGCTCCCGAAGAGAAATTATTTTACAGATCGAATGCTCACAACAGGATGGACGAATTACGGGGCAACGATGGTAGCAGATGTTGTCGCCTTCACAGGCACACTCACTACACCGTCGGATCCGGTGGCACTGATTGATGAAGTACTGTCACTTTTTTATTGCATTGATGTATCAGCGAATGTGACCAATTACCTGATGAACATTCTGCTCTCAGGTCAGGTTTCGTATTCCTATTGGACAAATGCATGGAATGATTACATCAATGATCCAACGAATGTTGGTTATTATATGATTGTCGAAACAAGACTTCAGGCGTTCTACAAATACATCATGGATTTATCCGAATATCAACTCTCATAAACCGGTTCGATGAAAAGAAGAAAATTTTTAAAAACAGCAGCACCGGTAGTGACACTGCCGGCACTGATCAACGGCTTTTCATTTAAGGCCTTTGCAGGATCTCCAATCATGAATGCATTGGTGAATTCAACCATTACCGATCATGTACTTGTTCTGA
This sequence comes from Bacteroidia bacterium, assembly GCA_046330055.1. Classification (GTDB taxonomy): domain Bacteria; phylum Bacteroidota; class Bacteroidia; order AKYH767-A; family 2013-40CM-41-45; genus JADKIH01. The sequence continues at coordinate 39,099 of JAXLTM010000023.1, forward strand.
TTCAACTCAACGGAGGTAACGATGGATTGAATACCGTAATTCCGCTTGATCAATACAGTCAGCTTTCTGTTGCCCGTCCCAATATTCTCATTCCGGATACGGCAGTTCTTCCTTTGAGTGGAAGCACAGTGACAGGTTTGCATCCTGCGATGACGGGCATGCAGCAGATTTATAATAATGGTCGTTTAAATATTATTCAGGGAGTAGGTTACCCTTCTCAGAATTATTCTCACTTCCGTTCAACTGATATCTGGCTCACGGCTTCCGATGCGAATCAGGTTTTGTCGACAGGTTGGCTCGGTCGCTATCTTAATTACGAGTATCCGAATTTCCCGACAGGATATCCGAATACAACAATGCCTGATCCTTTAGCTATTCAAATCGGTTCTACGGTTTCGCTCGCGATGCAAGGCCCGGCCACGAGTATGGGAATGGCCATTTCGGATCCGACATCATTTTACAATCTCATTAATGGCATTCAGGATCCGGCGCCGAATACGCCGGCAGGGAAGGAGTTGACCTATATTCGTCAGGTAGCTCAGCAATCTACTGCTTATGCAGGAGTAATTCAGGCAGCGGCGGCTAACATTACACAACAATCTCCTTCTTATCCGGCAGCGGGTACAAATTCGCTGGCAGATCAATTGCAAATTGTTGCACGATTGATAGCAGGCGGATTGAAAACAAAGATCTACATGGTAAATCTGAGTGGATTTGATAATCACTCATCGCAAGTGGATCCGACAGATACAACTACGGGAACGCATGCAGATTTGTTATCGAAGTTATCAGTTGCAGTCGGTGCATTCATGGATGATCTTGCTTATCTGGGAATTGAAGATCGCGTAGTTGGAATGACGTTTTCAGAATTTGGCAGAAGAATCATGTCGAACGCATCCGATGGTACTGATCATGGTGCTGCTGCGCCAATGTTTGTTTTTGGTAAAGCTGTGCAAAGTGGAATAGTCGGTACGAATCCTGTTATACCGGCGAATGTTACCGTGAATGACAATGTTGCTATGCAATACGATTTCCGTTCAGTGTATGCTTCAATATTGCAGGATTGGCTCTGTGTACCGGCAGCAGATTTAAATACGATCATGTTGCAGAACTTTCAGGTATTACCGATCATCCAAAGTTCGGCCTGTTCAGGAATCGGTGTTCATGAACTGAATGCAGCTGCCGGTGAAAAACTGATCAGCAATTATCCGAATCCATTTACGACAAGCACCTATATACAATTCAAATCCAAAGGCGGACATACAGCAGTGCAAGTCTTCAACGGCGAAGGGCAGCTAATCAAAACACCTGTCGATGGAGATTATCCTGCAGGTGAATACAAAGTCTGGTTCGAAAACGAAAATTACGCTCCGGGTTTGTATTATGCGAGATTGGAAAATGATTCGGTGCAACAGGTGGCGAATATGGTGATTAGTGATTTGTGATTAGTGATTAGTAATTAGTAATTGGTGATCAGTGATCAGCGATTCGTTGATAGTGATCTGTTAATGAGAGAGAGGTTTATAGTTGATCTTACAGAATTATCATTTACCATTAAATTGAAATTCGTAGAGTGGACCCTGAATAATTCTACATCTGCCACCAGGTTTGAAAGGAAGAGAAAATGAACTTACTTTCGATTTGACCCCGAAGGGGTTCAACATTCATCACTTCGTTGCAAGGCCAAGATTAGGGACTCACATTTGATCTAACCCCGAAGGGGTACATCATTCATAACTTCGCGGCAAGGCGGAGAATAAAGACTTCAACTAAATCTAACCCCGAAGGGGTTCAACATACTTCACCCCGCCTGCAAGGCGGGGAAGAAAAACGTCCGGACAAACGAACCCTGAAAGGGTTCAACTGATCGTTCAACCGGTTGTGGAAAGGAAGTGGTATCCAGACTACCGGTAAATCTAATCTTCAATTCGTAGAACCGGTAACTAAATCTTCTCCCAAATTATCCGTCTTCCATTCTGCAGTTTCAAAAAGTAGAGACCTTTTCCTAGGCCGGTTACATCAATTCTGTCTTGATTTTCGGAGATTAAAATACATTCACCAAAGAGGTTGAAGATTTCAATTTTTCCTGTTGACATTGGAAGGTTGATGAAATCAGTAGCCGGGTTGGGGAAGATAAAAGTTTGTGGAGATAAATTTTCCGTGATCGCTGTTGATGTGGAGAAGAGGTGGTGATAATTTTCTGCATACGAATAATTGGCAGCACAGGAAGCATCCCAATTGATGGACCAGGTCATCATTCCTCTTAAATCAGGATAACCTGCCGGATTGGTCAGTGTGTAATTGCCCGGACGAGGGCCGGTGCCTGTCAGATAGCGGATGGCAGAGGCTACTGTAGCAGTGTCGGTGAAACCACCTCCGGCAGCGCCTGTGCAGGCCGGTAAGCCAACAGCAACTTTTCCAGGAGGAAGTCCGGCGAAGTGCCCGCCTGTCGTATTAAAGCCTTGAATTGCGGCTTCCGTCATGGCAACAATAAAATCAGCAGTACCCTGATTGTAAATATTCCCGTCAATTGCATACATGCTTCCGCTATTGTAAAGCTGAACACTCAATACGTCGAGTGAATCACGCAAAGCATCAATCACCGGAAGATAAGCGCCCCAGATTCCTCCGAAGGAAGATTGTCCACCCTGAACAAAAGCTGTTTCAGGCGCCATTGTCAGCATGAGGTGCTTTTGATGATTGTTGTAATATTCAAGCTGAATTTCCCTGATGGCATCAATCAGTAAAATTATTTTCTGATCAACCGGAGTCGAGATTGTACCGCCTGTAGTCATTACCGATGCTCCCTCAAAATCGATATCAATTCCGTCGAAATCATAATCGTCGATAATGCGAAGCATGGAAACAACGAAGCTGTCTTTTTCTATAATATTATCGAGTGAAACCGGATCAGTAGCGCCGCCCATAGAAACAATTACTTTTTTACCTGCAGCTTTCAACGTCTGAATTTGTGCTTTCAATTGGACAGGATTTACCTGGTCAGGTGTAAAGTGCATCTGGTAATCAGTGCCGGTAACCGGTACTGCAAAAGCAACTTCAACGATGGAATAACGTTGATCTATTTGATCGAGTTGAATATAAGGAGCAGCAGCATCATTCCAATTCTGCCAGTAACCGATCAGATCATGATTCTGAGCATTCATGGAAATGGAGAAAGCAAATAATAAATGAAGGCAGTACAGTAGTTTTCTCATAGACAAATTTTATTGCACAATTCTAAATTAATTGGAATGTTAGTTCTTCCTTCTGGATCGAAAGTGAAGCATGAAAAGGAGGGAGGGTTGGTGAAAGATTCGGATGTCTGACAACAATTTTCGGAATCACTATAGAAATCTGACCGATTTGTTGACAGAAAATTAGAATCATTATTTAGAGTCCATTTCAGTTCTATGATACCGATTACTGACCGGTAAGGGCTTTCAGAAAATTCACCAGATCAGCTTTGTCTTGTGCAGTGAGGTTGCGAGGCCGGATTACATTGGCTTTATTCGGATGTGCCTGACCGCCGCTGTTGTAATGATCCACTACTTCCTCCAGCGTAGCAATGCTTCCGTCATGCATGTAAGGAGCGGTAAGTTCAACGTTTCGCAGTGAAGGCACTTTGAATTTGCCGACATCGGATTGTCTTAACGTTATGCGCGCTCTTCCGCTATCAGGATAAACAAGATAGAGTCCGTTGTTTTGAAATGAGTAGTCAGTGAAATTATAATCGACATGACAGTGGAAACAATCTCCTTCTTCATTGAAGAAAAGTTCCATGCCGTGTTTTTCACTGGAGTCAAGAGCTGTAGAATCGCCGTCATAGAGGTAACGATCGTACTTTGATTTTCCGGTGAACACAGTTCTTTCGTAATTGGCAATAGCACGGGTGAGTGTATAAACGGAAGGACCCTGTCCATAAGCCAGTTTAAATTTCATGACATAGTCAGGAATTCTGTTGAGTCGTTCCACAATCAGATTTGCATCGCAATCCATTTCGTTCGGATTGTTAATCGGGCCGAGTACTTGTTGTTCAAGTGTAGGGTTACCGCCGTCCCAGAACAGGTAAGGCTGATAAGCTGCATTCTGAATGGAAGGTGCATTTCTGTATGCTTGTCGTCCATAGATGCCTTGTGATTTTGGCAGTCCGTCAGTAAAAGCAAGATTTTCTTTATGACACGTAGCGCAGGAGATACTGCTGTCGCCGGAAAGAATCGGATCATTGAATAATTCTTTTCCTAATCTTATTCGGTAATTAGTAGGAAGGTTGTCGGATGGAATATTCGGATATGGAAAACCTTTCGGCACATTCAATGTCAGTACAGCGGCATCGGGGTCATTGATGAAGTCTGAAGAATCTTTCTTACAGGAAAAGACAATCAGCGTCAGCAAAACAAATGCAATTAGTTTGATTTTCATTCGTCAGATTTTTTCTGAAGTTAAATGCGCCCGGTAAATTTTTCCGGGCGCATGTAAATTGTTTTTATTCCAGGCTCCATGCCGATTGCCAGTTGTTGGCAATTTTATCGGCAAGAGGAAAGTTGTCCATTGTATGGGTAAGATTTTCAGTGCGCATATCAACATTTGACAATGCTTCCAGAAGATCGAATTCCAGATGGATCTCCTGCGAACTTCCTGAGGTTACGCTGAAAGCTCCTGTGCTGAAATCGATGGTGCGTTTCAGGTCATCCATGCCGATATGATAAAGATAGTCATAGTCGGCAGTGCCGTTCGCTGCGAGTGTAGTGTCAACTTTTCCTTCTACTTTAAAGAAAATGTAACCGCTGTTCCAATCCCAGTGAATGGAAGGCGTCTGTACCGACAATGGATTTCCTGAAGAATAAATGGCAGGATCAGTGTGATTCGTGGCTGAGTCGAGACCCATCATAAATGTGAATCCTTTGTAATTGCCGACAGGAACTTTTCCTAATTCATATTCCATACTTGCAGGGCCTGCAAGTATTACTTTTCCGGTAAGAGGATAAGTAGATCCATCCTGTTTAATCAGGACAATGTTTGAAATGTAAAACCTGTAGTCTTCAACGGTAAACTTTCTGCCTCCGGCAGTTTGATATTCCACTCCGTATTGAGCTTCGGCAGTGCCGATGTTGCGATGAAGGTGAAAGCTGAGCATTTCTTCTGTGCTCACCGGTGTTTCGTCTTTTTTACACGACGAAAACATGGAGATTGTTATAAATGAAATTATAGCTGTTCTGATGATGTTATTTTTCATTGTAAGGAGAGTTCTTGATTAATAAATAAGTAATTTTTCTTTGAAGAGATTCAAAGAAAGGAGTTGAAAAAGTAAGTTAAAGGAATAATCAGCAGGCAGGCGGACGAAGAACTCCGGGGATGTATCCGCTTAAAATTGAAAAGACCGGCGAGCCGGAAGAGAATGATTGTTTTGAAATAAGAATAGCCGCAATAGAATTATTTTTGTTTGAAAAAGTGACCCATTCATATTTTTCTTTCAGAAGAACTGAGCCATTACCGGAGTCATCGGTTTCCTTTTGCAATTCCTTTTTCAAGTGGCATTTACCGTTACAGTGGAGTGAAGGCTTACTCTTATTTTCGCAAAGATTTTTAGAAATATAAGAACGGTTCAATTCATAGCCGGCCAGAACGAAAGCTGTGCTGACTGACTGTGCGAAAATCAGTAATGCAAGAATGGTATGGAGAAACCTGCTCAAATTTTGAGAATTAGGTAAATGTAAGAACAAATTTCGTTTACAGGATTAAGCTTTTGCAAATAACGGCAATGCTTCAGCCACTACGAAGGTAGATCCTCCGATAAATACCAGATCATCTTCGCCGGATTCATGTAATGCCGAAGTTATAGCTGATTGCACTGATGGGTAGGAGCGGCCCGATAATCCGGCTTCAATTGCATTACTTAACAATGTGTTTTCATCGAGCGCTCTTGGCAGATTTGCCTTGCAGAAATAATACGTTGCTTCAGAAGGCAACATTTTGAGGATGGTGGAAACATCTTTGTCATTGACTACGCCGAATACAATACGAAGAATTTTGTGTGGTGTTTCTTTGATCTGACGAAGCACAAATTCAATTCCCGCTTTATTATGACCGACGTCGCAGATCGTAAGTGGATTCATTTGTAAAGTCTGCCATCTGCCCGAAAGTCCGGTGAGTGATTTTACATTTTGCAAAGCGTTCTTTATTGCATCGTTGTTCAGATTGAATTTTAATTTCCTGAGCTGGAGAACGGAGCAAAGTACTGTAGCAATATTATTTTCCTGATACAATCCGGTAAGATCACAATGAATTTGAGAAGGCAATTCAAAGGCTCCGTTGACTTTGAAAAGACGTTCGTCCGGGCTGCCATTACCTGATTGAACATTCAACAAGTCTGAGGCGAAAACAAGCGGAGCGTTTTCTTCCTTCGCTTTTTTCAGAAAGACATGTTCCACTTCACTTTGCCTCTCACCGATTACCACAGGAATTCCGTTTTTAATAATCCCTGCTTTCTCACCGGCGATGGCAGGAAGAGTATTCCCGAGCAGGTTCATGTGATCGGGGCTGATGTTCGTAATGATGGAGAGGAGGGGAGTGATTACATTTGTTGAATCGAGCCGGCCTCCCAGACCGGTTTCAATAACGGCAATTTCAACTTTCTCATGCGCAAAATACTCGAATGCAAGACCGACGGTCCATTCGAAAAAGCTCGGTTCGATGCGATCGAATACTGCACGGTGTTTTTCCACAAATTCGGTAATGAAACTCTCGGGAATCATTTCTCCGTTGATACGAATGCGCTCTCTGAAATCGACCAGATGCGGAGAAGTATAGAGTCCGGTTTTATATCCTGCCGACTGTAAAATGGCCGACAGCATATGGGAAGTCGACCCTTTCCCATTGGTTCCGGCGATATGAATGGAACGGAACTTCCTGTCGGGGAAGTCAAGAAGTCGCTGAATTTCGAGCGTATTATTCAGGTCGGCTTTATAGGCGGCAGCACCTATACGATGGAACATCGGCAGGCGCGTAAAGAGGTAATTAAGGGTTTGGGTATAGTCCACCTTGAAAAAATGTGCTGTAAAAGTCAGATTTTTTTTGCGATTTCGGATATTTTTATAACTTGCATCACCGAAAACAAACTGCGTCTTATGATTATCTCAAAACGAGCTGCCCGGAAGCTTCTGAGCACGTGGCCCCAGCGTTTGGCCATATCAGGACTTATCGCCTTTATCATATGGAATTTCACTGATGAGAATTTGATTGTATTCAGCAGTGTTGTTCTTTTTCTGCACTTCACGCTTTCAATGGTTCATTCCAGAATCCGTGAACCAAAACCTACGATTAACGAAGAGTATCGTTATTGATTTTCAAATTTAATTTATCAGCATAAACAGGCCGCTCCTACGGAGCTTGGTTAAATCATCTCATCTGTTATTTTGCTACGAACAGGGTGCCCCTGCAGGGCAGGCTGCTTGCTTCGGCAAAGGTTTTTCATATGGCAGACGATGGTCACGTTTCAATTCTTATCTGTCGAATTAATAATTCACCGGTTAATTATCCCATTCAAAAAAGGACACCTTATTCAATCAATTCCACGTCCCCCGGCCCCGTAGGGGCCCCCTGTTTGTAGCAAAAAAAAAATAATAGTGGTTTGCACAAGCTCCGTAGGAGCGACCTGTAATTTTACGAATGGAATGGGTTTTCGCAGATTGATTTTCCAATCGACGATGATTTTTTGTTGTTCCCATCATCGTCCGAATAATTTTGAAATTCATTTTCAATTTTGGTCGTTAAACAGGTCGCTCCTACGGAGCTTGGTTTTGCCGGTTGACGTCCGGCTAGCGAATAGGTTTCTACGGGGCAGGCTGCTTTCTTCGGCAAATGTTTTTCATATGGCAAACGATGGTAACGTTTCAAATCTTATCTGTCGAATTAACATTCACCGGTTATCCCATTCAAAAAAGGACACCTTATTCAATCAATTCCGCGCCCCTGCGGGGCAGGCTGCTTTCTTCGGCAAATGTTTTTGATATGGAGAAGATGGTAATCGTATTTCAATTCTTATTCGTCGAATTAATAATTCACCGGTTAATTATCCCATTCAAAAAGGGGACACCCCATTCAATCAATTCCACGTCCCCCCGGCCCGTAGGGGGCCCCTGTTTCAGCAAAAAAAAATAATATAGACAAGCTCCGTAGGAGCGAATTGTTATTTTGTGAATGGAAAATGTTTTCCAGGGGAAATGAATTTTGATTGGATGCCGGTTTTTTCGACAAGACTCCGGATAGATAATTTCAATTTCCAATACAACATTACGCCAATCAACCTCTGAATTTTTTTGAAATTCATTTTCAAATCCGGTAGCAAACAGGCCGCTCCTGCGAAGCTTGTGCTTGTCATTAGAAATTATGTTGCGAACGGATCGCCGCGAACGAACCGGCTATACGATTTTGCTATTGTTTCTCCTGACAAAACAAAAATCCAAACACTTCTAACTATATATTAATTTCTAATCGCTATTTGCCGATCGCTAATCACTAATCATCAATCACTAATTACTTTTCCCTGACCATCATGACTTCCCCGTGACTGTCTCCTGACAGTCCACTGATAATACTTTGAAAACCTTTTTGAAGTTTTGAGTATATATTTCAATAATAGAAAAGGCAGTCCCACACCTGTTAGTTTGAATAGTAGATATTATAAATTTTAATGCACTTAAAGCACGAACACATGATCACCGGTTTTGAATTACCATCCCACGAACCCCGCTATAGCAGCGGGTTGAAGCAATTGTATTTTATTCTTTGGACGATGGGAGAAAATTTTCCTCCTAACAAAAACATTTACTACGGCCGACTTGCGCAAGCACGAGAGTTACATTCGTCAGGCTTATACCGACGGCGTACTTCTGATGGCGGCACTATTTGAAAACGGCAATGGCTTCATTACATTGGTAGAAGCAGAAAATGAAACGGAAATCCACCGCTTCGTCAGGAACAATCCCGAGATCGTCGACAAGAAATTACAGGCAAGAGTGAAGCCCTGCAAACTCATTTACTGGAAAGACTTTTCCTTATTAAATAAATAATACTATCAGGCACCTGTCGGTTTTTTCAATGAACCGTTATTTGAAACCTAACCCCCTTAGTTGTTTTAATAGTTCCGGGGTGGCTGATTAGTAATTAGTAAGTAGTAATTAGTAATTAGTAATTAGTAATTGGTGATTAGTGATTAGCGAACGTAAGAGTTGAGTCAGCGTGTCAAATGATGACCAAGAGCCTGGTGCAGTACAGTACCCCCTGATATTTTCCACTTCCACCTCCACTCGCTAATTACTAATCACTAATAACTAATTACTAATTGCTACCTTCGCTGAATGCTAAGAAAATTCCATCTCCCCCTGTTCTTTCTTCTTTGCCTCATGGCTTCAACGGGTTTTTCTCAGAAAGTCCAGTGGTCGATTCAAATGAAGGAGAACAAGAAGGCTCCTTATCTGAGAATTCTCGGAGCTGATGAGGATGGCAATTTTTTCTTGCTGCGGAGTAATATTTCAATGGAAACAGATCGTGAAAAGTCGGGGTTCAGAAGCAGGTATTATGAGTTGGAATATTACAATGCCGGATTGAATCCGGTCTGGCAACGGGAACTGGTGACATCTTATGAAAACGGGCATGTCGCCGATGTGCAAATGAATAACGGGCGGATCGTAGTAACAGGCTATGTCTATGACAGGAAAGCTAAGAAATACACCTTTTATTCGCAGTTGCTCACCAATGAAGGCAGATGGGCCGGCCCGGCAGTAGAATTGGATAGTTTCAATTCATCTTCATTGGATGAAGATAATAAGCCGGGAATATTGAATTCAAGGGATGAGAGTTTGATGGCATTCACATACCGTAAGATCAAAGAGGATAAATCGTCCCAGATATTTTCTGTTATCGTTCTTGACACTACCTTGAATCAGAAGTATCGTAAGGAAATTGAAATTCCATATTCAGCCGACTTGTATTTTCCGGTGTCATTTCAGCTGACCAATGCCGGGAATTATTACATCCTTGGAACACATTTTACGACGGAGAAGAAGGTGAAGTCGCCCGGCGAAATGTATTATGAAATTTTCGGATATAGTTTTCAGAATGATCAGACATTGCGTACGGAAATTAAAAGTGAAAATCGATTTCTGACAGATGCAGGGTTTTCGGCAGACAATTTAAATCACCGTATCATCGTGGCCGGTTTTTATTCTGATAAAACTACCTACTCTGTAGCCGGTGTCTTTTATAATTCGTTTTCTGAAGACAGTCTGATTCAGATTTCTGAACTTAGTTCACCGTTTCCTCCTACTTATCTTCAGAAATTTTTAGGTGAGCAACGTGAAGGGAAGACTAAAGAGCTTGTGAATTATTCAATCGACCGACTTCTCTTGAGAAAGGATGGCGGAGCGGGAATCATTGCAGAGTCATTCAGCAGAGTGGAGCGATCGTACTGGGATTATTACATGCAGACGTTTGTCTACCATTATTATTACCATTACGGAAACATTATGGTGCTTTCAATTAATCCGGACGGGAATATTCTGTGGAATAATGTAATCAGCAAGGATCAAAACTCAGTCGACGACAGTGGCTATTCTTCCTCCTACATTGGTGCCGTTGCCGGCGGGAAGTTTGTGACGATTTACAATAAATACATTTCGGATGAATCTTCCGTACTCATGACCTCCATCGACGGAAAAGGGGAACAGAAAACCGATGTGCTCTTTAATGAAACTGAAAAAATCACCATCGTCCCACGCTCTGCCCGGCAAATTGATGATGATACGATTCTGA
>JAXLTM010000024.1:0-49408 GCA_046330055.1 Bacteroidia bacterium
TGGTTTGTTTCCCACGGAAATTCACGGAAATTTAAAATGAAATCACGGAATAGAATGTTTCCCGCTGACTTTCGCAGAAAAATATTTGAACACGCAGACCTTGTGAATCTTGTGCATCTTGTGTTCTTGTGGTAAAAAAACAGCAGTCCGCAACTACTTACTACTTACCACTTACTACTGACTCTTAACGCTTTGTTAAAGTCTTTCCCGCTCCCCCCAAAAACAATACATTCGCGGTGAATCATTATCTGACTAACCATGAGAAAACTCATACTCTTACCGGCTTTGCTCATCATTGCCTCTTCTGCAATGGCGCAGGATGGCAAAGCACAACCGAAGAAAGAACCTGCTGCTCCAAAGAGCACTGAAGTTGAACGACCAAAACTTTCTCCTAAACGACTGGCACAGGATGAAATGCCGAAACAGGAAGCTCCTGATAAAGCATTCCCGTATCCAATCTATCAGAAACATATGGAGAATGGATTGAATGTGGTAACTGTTCCTTATCCGAGTCCCGGCATCGCTGCTTTTTACATTGTTGTCCGTACGGGTTCACGAAATGAAATTGAACCGGGACATACGGGCTTCGCTCACTTCTTCGAACATATGATGTTCCGCGGAACAGATGCGTATCCGAAAGAGAAATACAGCGCTGTTCTGAAATCTACAGGTGCTTCTGCCAATGCTAATACGAGCCTCGACCGTACTCTTTATCATATGACGGGCGATTCGAAAAAATTGGAAACGATGTTTCAACTGGAAAGTGATCGTTTCAAAAATCTGAATTACTCTGTTCAGGATTTTAAAACAGAAGCAGGTGCCGTAAAAGGTGAGTACACAAAGAACTCAGCAAATCCTTATACCAAATTGAATGAATTGGTGCAGAATAAAGCATTCGATTCACATACGTATAAGCATACTACAATGGGCTTCTTCGAAGATATCGTAGATATGCCGAATCAGTATGAATACAGTCGTGAATTCTTTCAGCGTTATTATCGTCCGGAATACTGTACGATTATCGCTGTTGGCGACGTAACACAGGAGCAAGTAAACGCTCTCGCTGACAAATATTTCGGCGACTGGAAACGCGGAACGTATGAATCCGTTGTTGCTCCTGAACCTGAACAAAAAGAAACCCGCATGGTGAATCTGCAGAAGCCGGGATTCCCTCCGTACTTAAGCATGAACTACAAGGGACCTGCTTACTCTCCAACCAATAATGATTTTCCTGCATTGGATATTTTGTGCGCTGCCTACTTCGGTGAGAATTCCGACATCTACAACAAACTCGTGATCACTGAACAGAAAGTTCGAAACATGGGCGCTGATGCGACTACAACACGTGATCCATTCCTGCTTTCTGTGGAAGCTTCATTGGTGAGTGATGCGGATTTCGGTTATGTGAAATCTGAAATTGAAAGAGTGCTGCAAGATGCAAAGACGAAACCAATCGATACAAAATTGCTTGAGCAAACTAAGATGAATTTCCGGAACAGTATGATCATGTCAATCGATAATCCGACTGCCATTGCTCAGAACCTTTCTTTCTTCACATGGGTGAGCGGAAATCCGGAAGCGATTAATCTGTACTATGGAATGTATGAAAAAGTGACACCGCAGGATATCATGCGTGTTGCTCAGAAATACTTCGTTCCTGAACACCTCACCATCGGTACCATTGCACCGACTGAAACAGTAAAATTCTAATTCATCATCCGAAGTCACATGAAAAAATTATCCATCCTCATTATATGTTCTTTCCTGCTGAGCTTTGCCAATGCGCAGGACGTAATCCAATTGCCGATTCCTAAATCGGGAAAAGTGACACTTCGCTACATGTTCCGCAATGGATCCATTTGTGATCCTGCCGGCAAAGAGGGCTTAACAAGTCTTACTTCCGACATGATTATCGAAAGCGGCACCCAGACACTTAACTCTACAGCAATTCGTAAGATGATTTATCCATGGGCCGCTTCTATGAGCAGCTCTACCGATAAAGAAGTTTCAGTTTTCACATTCGAAGTGCCAACGAAATACCTCGATCAGTTTTATAACAAAGTTGTTCGTGAACTTTTTCTCCACCCTGCATTCGACAGTTCAGATTTCGAACGTCTGCTTTCCAATCAGCAGAATTATGTGGAGCAGGTGATTCGTCAGTCGTCAGATGAAGAGTATGGCAAAAAATATCTCGAATACGTTCTCTTCGACGGAACAAAATATCAGAATCTGGTCGATGGAAATGTAGCCAGCGTAAAATCCATCACACTTGCCGATGTAAAAAAGCAGTACCGTGCATTCTTCACCAGCAGTAATGTTATGGCCGGTATTGCCGGTGATTATCCGGCGGGCATGGTAACAAAACTCCGGGCTGATTTAGGCTTGTTCTCTCCTGTTAAACCTGCAATTCCTGCACTTACTCAGCCTGCTCAACCGCAAGGATTGAATGTGAGTATCGTTTCGAAAAAGGGTGCACTCGGTTCTGCTGTTTCAGCGGGCTTTCCGATGAATATCACCCGCGCAAACGATGATTTCGCAGCGCTGATGGTTGCCAACAGCTGGTTAGGAGAACACCGAAAATCATATTCACGACTGTATCAAAAAATCCGTGAAGCACGGTCGATGAATTATGGAGATTATACTTACATCGAGTGGTATCAGAATGGTGGTGCGAATATGTTGCCTCCTGCAGGTACACCTCGTAGTCTGAATTATTTCAGTATCTGGCTGCGTCCGGTGCAAACTGCTAAAGGGTTGAAAGGACAATACCCCGAACTGGCTGACATCAAAATCGGTCATGCACAATTTGCTATTCGTATGGCAATGCGTGAAATGGACCAGCTCATTAAAAACGGTTTAAGTAAAGAAGACTTCGAAAGCACGCGCGACTTCCTTCGCAGCTATAGCAAGCTCTATATCGAAACACCTTCAAAGAAACTTGCTTACATGATGGATTCCCGTTTTTATAATCGCAAAGACTGGATCAGTGAACTTGACGCCCTTCTTGCCAAATTAACTCCTGCAGATGTAAACAATGCGATGAAGAAATACTGGCAAACGCAGAATATGGACATCGTCATCATCACCGACGAATCTGAAGTACAACCACTCGCTGAGGCGCTGAAAAACAATTCCGCTTCTCCGATGAGTTATTCGAATACCCTCAAGTCGACTCTTCCAAAGACGATTCTCGACGAAGACGATGTTGTCTCTAATTTTCCACTCCCAATCCGTGACGTTAAAATCATTGATTCGGACTCGACATTTCAAAAATAGAGTAAAGATTTTTTTGAAAATCATGAGAAGCATTTGAACGGATGATAAAAGATCAGGAGTTAAGATCTAAATAAGATTCCGAATCAGTTTTTCAGGCGATTTATAATAAGAAAGCAACCTCCTCTTGTTGAAGGAGGTTGCTTTTTTTATATTGCAGGCAAATGGTAAGCAGCCGATGACCCCTGACCAATAAGCGAAGGATGAGTTGGATTTCAGAAAGAGATATCCCGCAAGTAGAAAATCGGGCTATCGAAAATTAATTACACTATTTTTCAAGAGTTGAATCATGTACAAACTTCACAAAGAAACCTTATTTGCGGCATTCGGAGTATTTTTAATTCTATGCTTTCTGGTACCTGAATATTGCCATTTTTATGACATGTCTTGCTGGGCCAACTGGATTGGTACCATAAAGGAAAAGGGTCTTGGGCATTGTTACGAAAGCGATATCAATTATCTCCCCGGCCACTTGTATATTTTCCGATTCATTTTATTTTTTCAATCACCTGAGTACATAAAAACACATCTTTACTTTCTCAAGTACTTTACTATTCCTTTCGATGTTGCCGGTGCTGTGCTCGTTGCATCACTCGTAAGAGATAAGTGGGTACAGATTGTGCTGCTTCTTATTACCGGCTTCAATGTTGCCAGCCTGCATAATTCAATGTTGTGGGGACAACTCGATGTAGTTTTCAGCGTATTTATTTTTGCTTCGTTAATTGCCGCTGTCCGTAAGAAATTTCTTTTCGCCTGGTTGCTTTATATAATCGCATTGAATTTTAAATTCCAATCAATTATTATTTTTCCACTGCTGACCATTTACTCTGTTTACAACATAACTTCCATAAAGGATTTTAAAGGGGTATTGAAAGGCCTTGTTGTGGTAGTCGCTCTTCAGGTATTGATTCTTTTGCCATGGATTGCTTCTGATAGCCTGAAACAAATTGCAAGAGTTCTAAAAGAGTTAAGCGGAAATTATACCTATGCGTCCCTGAATGCATCCAATATCTGGTATCTTCTTTTACCCGGGAATATCAGGTGGGTTGGTGATGATAATACCTGGATGGGCCTTGAATATAAAAAGCTTGGACTTATTATGGCAGGATTGTCGCTTTTTATTTCACTGCTACCGTTGATTATTCAGGTCCTTAAAAAATGGATGGGAAGAGAAAGCGCAATCACCACTGAGACCTTATTTGGCGCCGGAGTATTATCAGTGATGTGCTTCTTCTTTTTTAACACACAAATGCATGAGCGATACACCTTTCCCGCCTTCCTGCTGGTAGCTGCTTACTGCGTATACACAGGATATTGGTGGAATTATCTCCTCTTTTCAATTGCTTATTTTTTAAACAATGAAGCAGCATTGAGATTTTTCCATCTGAAACACAATGCTTCATATTTTGACTTTTCTTTCTCTGCGAAGATTTACCTGATATTAATGGTTAGCATGGTGATCTCATTTTACCTCAGATTAAATCATAAAAAGACACCGTCCGAAGCACAATCAGAATATTTCTAACCCAATTTACCTGATAAAGTGTACACTTACGTCGTCCATAAAAACTTTGTCACCGGTTGGCGTCCAAAGGTAAATGCGCAATTTTAATTCGCCGGGTAAATGCTTTGGGAGATCAAATTTCATTTCAACCTTAGTCCATGAACTTGTTCTTGGACAATCATGCCGAACATCTTTTGTCTTAATTTTAACAAGCTCTGAATCCGGTCTGGCTATGGATGAAACAAGCAGAGCGTAATTATTTTGTTCGGGTCTGAGAATCCACGCACTCACTTCTACTTTTTCGTATCCCATGTTTTTTGCATGGCTCATACTCATTTCGAAACCCTGGCTGGAAGGGTGAATGGCATCTACGTAGGTGCAGAAATGTCCGCTTCTGGAGATTTCATCTGATATCATCGGATTTCTTGACCAAAAAACCAAATCATCAAACGATGTTGTGAAGTAGTCATTGTCTACACTTTTACTATTCCATTCACAACTACTGAATATGCATATTGAAAAAATACTGAACAGGAGGATAAGAGTGTGAAACTTCTCAGTCGGGATAATGTCGCGGCAGTTATACATAAACTTTATAAATGTTCGGATCGCTTGATCTTATTCGATCCGTAGCAAATTAGCACAAAATTTTACAATCTTTATCATTCAATCAATTAATAGCCGCTTCAGCCGAAGCGGTCACACTTTAGTTTCCGGACAATTCAACCACTTCTGCCATGGCGAACTTGTCAGCTTGTGATATTGATACCATTTTCTTTTGATTTGCAAATCAGGAATAGTACTAATTCTAAATTCTGTAAATTTGAATTCAAAGTCATTTCGAATAAACTATTCGATGTTTTTCATTAATCGGTGAGAAATACTATAAATTATGGGGGCTTGCTTTCGTCTCTTCTCTCGCCTGATGATTTTCTTAAATGAGTTTGTTATGCTGAAGGCTTGACTTTTAAATCGGTTGAAAGCAAGGTTTCACAAAAATCCGAAACGATCAGCGCAGGTGAATTCCTCGATCTGATCAGATGAGTGCATAAATTTGTCTATTGACAATATAATTTCATTAATGACAATTTATTGCCACCTTTTGGTGTTATAATCGTTATTCAAAACAGAAAAAAGGGTGGTACAATTCTCCACTTATCAAATTTCGGTAATTTAATAAAGTTGAAATTGCATCGAATTGCGGGCTTTTTACTTCCCTGTACGTACTTTAAGCAATCTTAATTTTATTATTTTTATCGACCGGATTTTTACAATCAAATGCCTAAAACCAAGCCCAAAACCTCCTTCGGAAAATATATCAAGGCTTTCTGGATTCTGATTTCCATTCCTTTTATCGTTTCAATTCTTGTCATTTTCATGGCTTATAAGGGCTGGATTGGCGAGCAGTTGCCTTCCATCCTTGAACTTGAAAATCCGAAAAGTAATCTGGCTTCGGAAGTGCTTTCCAATGACCTGGTCGTTCTTGGAAAGTATTACGTTGAGAATCGTGTCAACATTCATTATTCTGACCTCTCCCCAAATCTGGTTCATGCACTGAAGGCAACGGAAGATATTCGCTTTGAAGATCACAGTGGTGTCGACTTACGTGGACTCATGCGGGCAATTCTTCGCGGTGGCGCAGCAGGCGGAGGTAGTACGATTACTCAACAGCTTGCTAAACTTCTTTTTCACGACAAGCCTGATTCGAAGTTAGGTCGTATCGTTCAGAAAATTCAGGAGTGGATAATTTCCGTTCAACTTGAGCGCCGATATACGAAGGAAGAGATCATGGCCATGTATCTCAATCAGGCGCCTTTCAGCAGCAATGCATTCGGTATAAAATCGGCCTCTCAAACATATTTTGGAAAAACACCTGATAAACTAAACATTCAGGAATCAGCTGTTCTCATCGGTATGCTTCAGGCCCCTACCCGTTACAATCCTGCAAGTAACCCTAAGAATTCTTTCATGCGGCGAAATATTGTTTTGTCGCAGATGCAGAAATATGATTTCATCAATCGTGAACAGTATGATTCTCTTAAAGCCATTCCGATCAAACTTACTTTTCACTTAGAAGATCACAATAATGGAATGGCGACGTATTTCCGCGAAGTACTTAAATCGCAATTACTCGTATGGTGTAAGGAACACATCAATAATGCAACCGGAAAGCCTTACGATTTATACCGCGACGGATTAAAGATTTATACCACGATCGATTCCAAAATGCAGCATTATGCCGAAGAGGCAATGAAAGAACATTTAACGACACTGCAGAAAAAGTTCTTCGAGCATTGGAAAAAATCAGAACCGTGGGCTGATTTCCCTCAAATCATTACCGACGGTATGAAACGTACCGATCGTTACATTGCCATGAAGGCTGCAAAGGCGACACAGAAGGAAATTGACGCTGCCTTTAAGAAGAAAGTGAAGATGAAACTTTTCACCTGGAATGGTGAAGTGGATACCACGCTTTCTCCTCTTGACAGTTTAAAATACTACAAGAAATTTTTGAATTGCGGATTCATGTCGATGGAACCGCAGACGGGTTACATCCGCGCATGGGTAGGAGGAAACGATTACCGCTATTTCAAATACGATCACGTATTCGAAGGAAAACGTCAGGTTGGTTCAACGTTCAAACCTTTCCTCTACACACTGGCCATGCAGGAAGGATACTCTCCTTGTTATCAGATTCCGAATGTGCGCGTGACATTTGATCTTCCTACTGGTGAACAATGGTCTCCTGAAAACGCTGACGGAAAATACGGTGGCATGCTTACATTGAAACAGGGTCTTGCCGAATCAGTGAATTGCATCTCTGCTTATCTGATGAAACAATTCGGTCCGCAGGCCATGATTGAAATTGCACGTAAGATGGGAATCAATTCTCCGATCGATCCCGTTCCTGCCATTTGTCTGGGTACACCCGATGTTTCAGTTTATGAAATGGTAGGCGCCTATTCCACATTCGCCGATAAAGGTGTGTGGACGCAGCCGACCTTCCTTCTGCGTATCGAAGACAAGAATGGAAATATTCTTCAGGAATTTGTTCCGAAAAAAGTGGAAGCGATTAACGAAGAGACAGCTTTTCTAATGCTTAATCTGATGCAAGGTGTGGTACAATTTGGTACCGGTGCACGACTCAGAGGACAATACAAACTCACCAATCCGATAGCCGGTAAAACCGGAACAACGCAGAATCAGAGCGACGGATGGTTTATGGGTATTACACCTGATCTGGTTTCCGGATGCTGGGTGGGTTGCGAAGATCGTGTTGTGCATTTCCGTGATCTGGAAAACGGACAAGGCGCGCGTACGGCGATGCCGATCTGGGCACTCTTCATGCAGAAAGTATATGCTGATAAAACGATCAATCTTTCGAAGAGAGAATTTGATCCGCCGAAAGAAAAACTCAGCGTCGAATTGGATTGCAATAAATACGTCATGCCGAATTCTAACGGCACGGATAAAGATAATTTCTAAGAGTAAAAGACTTCAGTCATGAATAAAGTTGTAGCAAATGCCGAAGCGGCGATTCACGACATCAGAGATGATATGACGCTGATGGTTGGCGGCTTCGGTCTCTGTGGAATTCCGGAAAATTGTATTTCCGCATTGGTGAAAAAGGGAGTGAAGGGATTAACCTGCATCAGCAATAACGCCGGTGTGGATGATTTTGGTCTCGGACTTCTTCTGCAGAATAAGCAAATCCGGAAAATGATTTCATCATATGTCGGAGAGAATGCCGAGTTCGAACGACAAATGCTTTCAGGCGAACTGGAAGTGGACCTCATTCCTCAGGGTACATTGGCTACACGTTGTCTGGCCGCCGGTTACGGTATGCCTGCTGTTTTCACTCCGGCAGGAGTAGGAACAGAAGTAGCTATCGGCAAAGAAGTTCGCAATTTCAACGGCAAAGATTATCTGCTCGAAATGGCCTTCGACGCCGACTTCGCCATCGTCAAAGCCTGGAAAGGAGATACACACGGCAATCTGATCTATCACGAGACCGCGCGTAACTTCAATCCGCTCATGGCCATGGCCGGAAAAATCACCATCGCCGAAGTCGAAGAGTTAGTCCCCGCCGGCCAACTCCCCGCCGACCTCATCCACACCCCCGGCATCTACATCCACCGCATCTTTCAGGGTGCAAAGTATGAGAAGAGGATTGAGCAGAGGACGGTGAGGAAATTAGCTAATTAGCTAATTAGCTAATGTGCTGATGTGCTAATGTGCTGATGTGCTAATGCGAGTTAGGAATTATTCAGCTTATATTGGTTGTGGGGAATCATGATAAAAGTGAATTTTGATTTTTTTAATCAAAATTTATGAAGGAGTCTAGAATAAATGAAAATGTAATTTTGAAGTTGGCAATTGAGTTTTCGTTAATGGCGATTGAATATTGCGAGCTTCTTGAAAAGAAAAAAAAGTTTGTAGTTTCTAATCAATTATTGAAGTCTGCGACTAGCATTGGAGCTAATTTGTTCGAAGCACAAAATGCAGAAAGTAAACCGGACTTTGTTCATAAGGTAAAACTTGCAGCAAAAGAAGTTGATGAAACTAAATATTGGTTGATTTTATGTAGCCAATCAAGTAGCTATCCTGAAGCATCGACCTTAATTGATAAATTGAACAACATTGAGAGAGTCATTAATAAAATTCTCTCAACATCTAAATCGAATAATCAACGCCCTAATTAGCTCATCAGCTAATTAGCCAATTAGCTAATTGAGTTATGCTAGACAAAAACGGTATCGCCAAACGAATCGCCCGGGAAGTGAAGGACGGGTATTATGTGAATCTGGGAATAGGGATTCCTACTTTGGTTGCGAATTATATTCCGGAGGGAATGAATGTGGTGTTGCAGTCGGAGAATGGATTGCTGGGAATGGGACCATTTCCTTTTGAGGGGGAAGAGGATCCGGATCTGATTAATGCAGGGAAGCAAACCATCACGACTGTTCCGGGGTCTGCGTTTTTTGATTCGGCGATGAGCTTTGGAATGATTCGCGCAGGCAAAGTGGATCTCACGATTCTTGGTGCAATGGAAGTGAGTGAAAACGGCGATATCGCCAACTGGAAAATTCCTGGAAAGATGGTGAAAGGAATGGGCGGCGCGATGGATCTGGTGGCGTCAGCAAAAAATATTATTGTTGCCATGCAGCATGTGAATAAAGCCGGCGAATCAAAATTACTTCCGGAATGCTCATTGCCACTCACAGGCGTGCGCTGTGTAAAAAAAATAGTGACGGAACTTGCCGTGCTCGAAGTTCTGCCGCAAGGTGGTTTTCGTTTGCTTGAAAGAGCTCCCGGAGTTACAACAGAAGAAATTGTGAAAGCGACAGAAGGTAAATTGGTTGTCGAAGGAGATATACCTGAAATGATTATTTGATCCTGATTTGTTCAATTAACCACTTTTAGCCGGCGAATAAAATAAAATTGAAAAGTCTGACAGCTTGATGAAATCAGGAGCATTTATTTCATTTCTTCTGGTGGCGCTGATATTTGGCTGCTTTCTACAGCCGGTATTAGAACACCCGAATGGCAGATTGTTTGCAAACTCCAGCGATGGAATAAAAGCATATGCTGTTTGTATCGGACATATCAATAATGACACTACATATCTGAATTATGAGAATATGAATTACCCGTATGGACAAAGTTTCATCTATACCGACGGGCAATTTATTTTCACGAATACTCTTAAATTTCTTTCAAAGCCATTCCCCTTTTTCTCAAAATATGCAATAGGGATTTTCAACCTGCTTATTTTTTTATCGTATCCGCTTTGCGCATTTTTTCTCACATTGATTTTTCGACGACTCAATTTACCCGGGTTGTATTCTATACTTGCTTCATGTGCAATTACCATGATGGCACCGCAACTTTTTAGAATAAGCGGTCATATTACATTGCCTTATGCGGTTTGTATCCCAATGAGTTGGTATTTTATGATCAGGTTTTTCGAAGAAGGGAAATGGAAGTATTCACTTTTGATTACTTTCCTGAATACCTTCTGGTTTTTTGTACATCCTTATTATCAGGCAATCCTGGTACTTTTCAACTTAATCTTCTTTGCTTTTTTCGCATTGAAGTCAGATAAGTCAGGAAAACTAACAAAGGCCCTACACTTTTTTCTTCAGATTGCATTGCCTTTACTGATTGCTAAAATATTTCTTGCACTCGTTGACCACCATACCGGCAGACCGGAGACGCCTGTGGGTTTCTGGTTGAGTATTGCAAGCTGGCAATCGGTTTTTTTTCCTGTAGGAAATCCATTTAAAGAATTCTTCAATTTTTATGTGGACCTTCAAAATCAGAATTGGGAGGGATATGCTTTTGTAGGAATTCCTTCTGCCGTACTTGTGATCTTTATTTTTATCCGTTGGATAAGATACATTCTGCATGGTGATTTAAAAAGGGTGTTTTATGTTTCCGGTGAGAACTGGCTGGGTTTCTCTATGATAGCTGCAACCATTGTTTTGTGCTACTCTATGTGTATTCCATTTAAATGGAATCTTGATTTTGTGGTTGAACGAATCTCTGTCCTTAAGCAATTCAGAGCACTTGGACGATTTGCATGGGTATTTTATTTTGTTTACTCCGTTTATTCATATCAAATTTTTTACAAAATGTACAAAGCCCTGAAATTGCGAAAGGCTACACTCATGGCAGGTACTTTTTTGACCCTGATATTTACATTCAATTTTGCTTACGGATATGTTCAAATCAGTCAGGCTACTGAAAAGGCTCTGGATAACCAAAATCAATTCAATAAAGCACAGCTTTCGGAAAGTATGGCACAACTTGTTCGTTCAGTTGATTCGCTGAAGAAGGATTACCAATGCCTGTTGCCTTTGCCTTTCTTTCATGTCGGAAGCGATAATTTTCAGTCAAACGAAGCTCCCGGAATTATCAATACAAGCTTTGTAGTTTCATACCACTGCAATTTCCCTATGATGGCCTCTTCGAGCGCAAGATCACCTGTGCCGGAAGCAAAAAAGCTGATGGCCATACTTGGCCCGCCGTTCTTTAAAAAGGATATTGAAAAGGATATCGATCTGAAAAAACCAATCTTAATTCTCGCCACCAATGAAGAAATGAATGCTGATGAACTGTACTGGTTCCGGCGTTCACAATTGTTATGGAACAATACGGATTATATGCTGCTTAGTCTGAATCCTGCAGATCTTTTTAACTCTCAAACCGACTCTGTATGGAGTGAATTTGACTCCGTATATGATTCACTGATTTGTCAGGAACCCGGTTTTCTGGTCACCAAAGCCGGGTATTTGTATTATAATTCAACTGATCTGGCCACTACAGATACCTCTGTTTTTGGTTCCGGATCACTGCGTGGCCGGAAAAACAGGTACAGCATTCTGATGAAGGATTTTAAAACAGAAATGAATGAGGGGACAGATTATATTTTGAGCTTCTGGTATTATAATGCAGGAGACCTGATCAGCGAAGGCGATTTTGTAATCTCTGAGACCGATTCACTGACCGGAAAGATAAAATGGATTTGCATGAAGAGCCCTATGAGAACCAATAAAATCAACGGTAACTGGTCTTTAGTGGAGATGAACTTCAAAATATCGTCGGGCTCGAAATTGATTTCATTGTTCTTTCCTGAAATTGAACATAATTACAAAGAGTATTATGCTGACGAGTTTTTAATCAGGGAAGCAGGAACCGATGTTTATCGGGTACTCGATGTAGATAAGAATGGTAAAGTGAAGGCCATCTTTAAAAATAATTTTACATTCGTAAGGCCGGATTCCGGTTCTGCAACAAGAGCAGAGCATACAAAATAATACTATGAAGGATTTATCTGTCATTATACCGATTTATAACGAAGAGGGAAATATCAATACCTTATTTGAAAGACTGAATTCAGTAATCCAAAAACTTAATGTGGATGCGGAGTTCATTTTCGTCAACGACGGTAGCCGTGATCGTAGCCTTGAACTTATTCGTGCACTTGCAAGTAAAAATAATTTTGTTCGTTTTATTAATTTTTCAAGAAACTTCGGACATCAGATTGCTGTTTCCGCCGGCCTCGACAATTGTCGTGGTAACGCCGTTATTATTATTGATGCGGACCTTCAGGATCCGCCTGAACTTATTCATGATCTCTATGCAAAATGGAAAGAAGGATATGAAGTAGTCTACGCCAAACGTCGTGCGCGGGAAGGAGAGAATTTCATGAAACGCTTCACAGCGAAAATGTTTTACAGAACACTCAAACGAATTACTTCAATTAATATTCCGGTTGATACAGGAGACTTCAGAATCATCGACAAGAAAATCGTTCATGCTCTCCGGAATATGCCTGAGCAACAGAAGTTTTTACGAGGGCAAATCAGCTGGATTGGTTACAGGCAAACTTTCGTAGAGTATGATCGGGATGCAAGAAACGCCGGTGAAACAGGTTATACGTATAAGAAAATGATCCGCTTTGCTTTAGATGGGATTACTTCTTTTTCAAATATGCCGCTTAAATTTGCAACAATGGCCGGATTTTTTGTTTCGGGCATTACTGTTTTACTCAGCATCTATGCATTGTATTCCCGTCTTGTGTCTAAAGAATATGTCCCGGGCTGGACTTCACTCATGCTTGCCATTCTGTTTATTGGCGGGGTGCAATTGATTAGTATTGGTATCATTGGTGAGTACATTAGCAGACTTAGCGCTAATGTTAGGAACAGACCCTTGTATATCATCAGTGAAACAAATATTCAAAACACAGAAGCATCTAAATGATGAATTATTCCGGAAAACGTATTTCCCTATTTGCACTTTTAATCATTATGGCCGGAATTATTATTGGCCACACTACACTTCCAAGGAAAAAGCATCATTTCTATACAGAAGAACTTACATTTGATGTTACTTCTTATTACTTGTATTTACCGATGACTTTTATTTATAATGACATCGGAATGAAGAATCATGCTATTACTGATTCTATTTTCAACAAGTATCATCCTTCTCCAACATTTTATCAGGCATTTGACTATGAAAATGGGAACAAAGTGATGAATTATACCTGCGGATTTGCCTATGCCTACTCACCGTTCTTTTTTATTGCTGATTTCTGGGCTAAGCACAGTGCATATCCACGCGATGGTTTTTCATTTCCATATCAATTCAGCATTGGCATTGGTGTGCTTCTTTACATTCTTGGAGGATGGATTTTTGTCAGAAAAATTCTGTTAAATTATTTTTCTGACCATGTTGCCGCTCTGGTTATGATCTTTGTTGCTTTCGGAACAAATTATTTTAGTGAAGCAATAAATAATTACCTGCAACCTCACGCTATGCTTTTCAGTGCATATGCATTGTTTATCTATTGCATCATTCGCTGGCATCAGGTTCAGCTAAAAAAATATCTGATTGTAGGAGGTTTAATGATGGGATGGATGGTGCTTTCCCGACCAAGTGAAATCCTATGCGTATTAATCCCCCTCTTATGGAACGTTTATGATAAAGATTCCCTTACGAGAAAATGGAAGCTTGTTTCTGGTAATTTTGGACAGATTCTGCTTTTGATAATTTGTGCTTTCGTCGTTTTCATTCCGCAGTTTATTTATTGGAAAGCAGTTACGGGGCATGCCATCTTTTTTAGCTATCAGCATACCGAAGGATTTGACTTTGCTCACCCTCATTTTTTGCAAGTCTTGTTCAGTTTTAAGAAGAGCCTTCTGGTTTATACTCCCATTCTGGTTTTCCCGCTTGCCGGAATGTTTATTCTGTATAGAAGAAAAAAGGAAATATTTTTTGCTGTATTGGCCTATGGACTCATGAACTTTATGCTCCTTGGTTGCTGGGCAGCATGGTGGAATGGAGGAAGCTTCGGTATGCGCTACTGGGCGCAATCTTATGCAATGATGACCATTCCTTTTGGTTTTGCTATACAGGCCATCTCTGAGCGAAAGTTATTCGCAAAGATATTCTTTGGATCTGTACTATCGTTTTTTGTTTTTCTGAATGTTTTTCAAACCTGGCAATTTTTGAATTGGATTATTCCTGACGACAGAATGACATTTGAATACTATAAACGTATTTTCCTGAAAACGAAAGTTTCTGATGAAGACAAAAAATTGATGGAAATAGAACGCTCCTTTGCTTCTGAAGAGAAATTCGAAAACGACAACGAGTATGTTCATTATACTAAAGCATACTATAATTTCAGTGATATTAATGCAACACCTATTGATCAGAAATATATTGATACTACTGTTTACCATTCGCCACCTTCAAGCTTACGCGTTTCAAATGAAAACATGTATTATCCAACCTACGAAGTTAAATACAGCGACCTTGTAAAATGGAATAAAGACCATGTTTGGCTTCGTGTGTCTGTGTATTATTATTCAGATACGGATATTGACAGCGTAAAATCTTCACTCATCATAAAAATGCCGCACGGAGAATATACTTTGAAGGGAAGGGGGTTTGATTTTGAAAAACGACCTTTTGTAAAAGGACAATGGAATAAAATTGTTGCTGAGTATATGACCCCATTTCCTTACCTGACATCTGACAAATTTCAAATCTTCGTAATGTACAGAGGAGCTGATGGAAAGTATATTAATATTGATGATATGCAGGTTGAAGTGTATGAAAAACCGGATTGATAGGATTGTCCTTACGATCTGTATAAGGAAGATTTAGTTGATTCTTTCAACCTAAAATTCGTTGATCCAACTTTCTAAGAGAGGAATTTCGTCTGCCCTAATGTATTTTTCGCTAACAAGCATTTGATAGCAGCGGAAAAGATTTTCAGAAAGATTTTTAACCCCACTCTTCAAATCCAGATCTTCCAGCTTTCTGCAAATGGTTTCATTGTTAAGATAGCCCGGAATTTCGTCTTCAAAATCTTTTAACAGACTGTGATCATTTCTTTCCTGCCACACTGTTGCCGAATGATACAGCACCGGCCAGTTGCACGTCCAGGCAATGCGCTGGGCTACGAAACTGCGCCAGATGTCGGTCATGCGGAATGAGCAGTGCGACGGAAGATACATCAGCGGGAATGCTTCCTTAAACCATGTTGTATTCTGACTGTTGAAAGGCGACCAGCATTTGTTGCCGAGTGAAACGGGCTTCGCTTCGTCGAAACGAATCGGAAGTTTCATCGTCATGCGATAGATGGCGTCGACATCCGGATTTTCATCGGCTAAGCCTTGCTGAATCGGCGCATGAAGTGTAGCCGGTGTTCCCGCAGGAATGTGCTGATCGTTCAGTCGATGCACAGGAAAACCTCGCGGCCAGATATTTTCGGAACTGAAATAATTGTAAACGTTGATCCAGCCCGCTGCATCTATGTATGTAGATTCTTGTGCTGCGCTTCGCGGCAGCCAGAATTCTTTGCGGGGGAAATTATCGTCGTCGGTTTCGATGATGACATCGTTTTCTTTCGAAAGTAAGTAACCGATGTTCTTTCGTGAGTAATGTTTGACGGGTAGTAATTTCGCTAACTTGAAAGGAAGCGATTGTTGTTCCGCAACCGAATAAAAGCGACAACCGTTCAATGAAAAATCTGCCGGAGATTTCGTGTCACCGATGACGATGAAGCCGATGTTGTTTTCTGTCGCTCCTTCTGCCAATGATTTTAAAACGGCATTAGGTGCGGCGATGGAAGTGACGACGAGAGTTGTTTTCGGATTTGCCATTACAATGAAACCGGACGCAAGGTAAGTCTTCGCAGGAAATAATAGGTGAGCGTTGTCAGTGAATTGCGAATAGCATTTCTGCTCACACGCGGCGAAGGTGCTTTATAATGAATGGGAACTTCGATGGATTTGTGCTTCCGCAGCAGATAACGGATTTCTGTCTGATAAAAATGTGCTTTCGAATGCAATTTGTAGGCGAGAAATTTCTCTACAACGCTGCGGTGAAATCCCTGATAGCCGGATGTCATGTCGAAGAGCCGCGTGCCAAGCAAATTGTTCGACAATTTAGTACCCACTTTGGAAAGCGTCTGTCTTTTTGCAGGAGAATCGCCCATAGAACCGCCCGGAATAAAGCGACTTCCGTAGACACATTCATAGCCTGCTTTGAGCAACGACAAAAAATGGCGTAGTTCAGTCGGATCGTGCGACATACCCGCGTCCATTTCAATGATGAATTGGGCATCGCTCTTTTCGATCGCTTCGCGATAGCCGCGCAAATAAGCGTCTACTACATTCTTATTTTCGGGCGCCCACACCGAGTGAAAGCGCGAATCATCTTTGGCAAGCTGATCGCACAATTCGCGAGTACGGTCTTTGGAAACGGTGTCTACAACAAGAAATACCTCGCCGTTGCCAATATCATTGAGCTGACTTTTTAATGCAGTAATAAACGGTTCAAAATCGGCCTCTTCATTTGCCATTGGCACTACGACGGCCCAGTGTTTTTTCATTGGGGTGCAATATATGAAAAGTAGTAATTAGTAATTAGTGATTAGTGATTAGAGAGTAGTAGTGAGTAGTGATTGGCTATTCGTGGCGGGTGACAGGTGAGAGGTATATGGTGATTGATGATTGGAGGTTGTTGGGTTGCAGTGAAATTGTGTTTAGGGAATAGGAAGTACTTCCGGGGAAAAACGTTTACTGTCTTCACATCAGTTTACAAATAGCTGTTGCAAAAGGCGCCACCGGAGATGAATCCTGTTTACCGTTTAATTATACCGGGATTAATCTGATTTTCGGATTTACCGGATAATTTTGAGAGTGAGGAATTCAAAATATATTCGAAAAATGATTTCATAAGGGTATAAAATGGACCTTACACATTCGCCGGTGCAAAAGCCTTCTATTATCCAAACTGTACCACTCCCAATCCTGAAAGTATTAAACACTCATCACCGCACTTGAAAGTCTGGTATCCAACAAATTTATCTTCTAATCCTGAAAGTATTAAACACTCATCACCGCACCTTACAGGCTGGTACTCCCACAAATCTATCTCCCAATCCTGAAAGGATTAAACATTCGTAACCCCGCCTGAAAGGCGGGGTGGTCGAACAAATCTGTCTTCCAATCCTGCAAGGATTGAATCTTCATCACCAAGTTTGAAAGTCTGGTATCCAACAAATTTATCTCCCAATCCTGAAAGTATTAAACACTCATCACCTCACCTTGCAGGCCGGTACTCCCACAAATCTATCTCCCAATCCTGAAAGGATTAAACATTCGTAACCCCGCCTGAAAGGCGGGTTAGTCGAGCAAATCTGTCTTCCAATCCTGAAAGGATTGAATGAACCGGAGATTAAATAATACCAAATAAGAAATTTTACCTCTATCGTATTCGCCCCGACCGGGATGAAGTAAATTCTTCGGAATCTAAAGCGTGATTCATAAAGTAGAGGAAATTATACTCTAAACGGTCAGGTTTTATGATAATCTGCTTGGAGATGGCTATAAACAATTTACAAAAGTATGGATTCGACTTAACCATGATTTTTCTTTCTTTTTGTTTCGCCAAAAAGAAAGAAACAAAGAAAAAGGCGTCCACGCGCAGCTTCCTTCTCGGCCTACACATTTCCAGAGCTTTCTATGTACTAACATTTGTTCTTTGAATATTCTTCTTCCTTCGATTCCTCACCGAGAAGGAAGCCGCACGCGCGTGGACGGCCCCCCACAACATTCTGATTCCTGTATTCATTCTTCAAATTTTGGTGTTTCGTGATGCATTTTCAAATTCACAAAACCTAAACGTTTATAGTATAGTTAATGGAAGAAAAAGCAAAACGCATTTTTGAAAAAGTAAAATAACTATGGTATTACAAATTTCACCGACAGCTTCAAACTCTGATTAGTCAAAGTTACAATGTAACCCCCGCTGGCAAACTGATCAGCCGGAATGTCGGTGGTGAGATAACCGTTAAGTGCTGATGAAAGCGAATGATAAATTTGTTTTTCATCGATTGAAGTGATGTACAAATCATACCTGCCGTCTTTCAGAGCGGAAGCATTCACGAAAAGTTTTTTCCAGTCGGGATGATAGAAGACATTTAGCTCCGGATTTTTTTGCTGAATAGTGTTTACGGCATTGATGGTATCGCAGATGCTGTTGTGCCAGGCCGGGAGATCGTAATTCGGATTATTGGGAAGCCCCCAATAAGCTCGTGCTCCGCCTAAGTAAAACGAATAAGGCTGAAAATTGCAGGCAGCACCGGCCTGATTGGGATCATTGATGACACTCAGATTCATATTCATGTAATTGTACATGCTGTCCTGATAAGGGAAAGGTGAGTTAATTCCATTCTGATATTGATTGTTAACATACATTTTTCCATCAGGAGCAAGCCGGATCTCACCTGCTTCATAATAAGAAGGCGGATAGGTGAAAACATGAATCGTGTCTTTTGAAGCACGAATATCGGGCGCATTCAAGTCGTATTGGAAAACGTAAGAAGTATCCCTTAAAACAGTACTAACAAATAATTTCGAATCATCAGGAGATGTTGCTACACCAAAAAGATATGGATTGTCAAATTCATTTGAAATATTAATTGGATTGCTAAACAAACCTGAACAACGATCAAAATCCAAATATTCTATTAGACCCGCATAGTTGGTGAGTACAGCGTGGTTACCGTCATTTGTAAACAAAATTCTTTTAAAATACGCATTATTAATCGAACCAATTTTTTGTACAATTAAATTAGAAATACCTAATTCGTTAACTAAGTATGAATAGATGGTGTCATTTGGTGCAGAACTTTTTCGAAAGAATACCCACCAGTCCTTTCCATTGCCATGTTTGATAGTAGAAAGTTCATCGTCTATTTGAAAGGGTTGTAGCTGTATATTTTTTTGCACCACCTGCCCTAAACCACCATTTAAATTCATGTCAACAATGGAATAGTAAAAACCGGTAGATCCACTGGTTGTGACACCAATAGAAAATAAATAATAGGTGCCGTTATTAAGTGGGTTAGAAGCAATACTGAGTTCATGAAACCATGCCTGACCAACAATTGAATCCCCATTTGGCAAGATAGAATTATTAACATCAAGAACCTTGGTAGTATTCCCAACGGCACTAAAAGTAGCAGCGTAAAACAATAATCCGCCATTAGTGTCGCAAATAGAAACGCAACTTCCTCTTCCATGACAAACGCTTCTGATGGGAGCTGGCGGCGACTGATTAAAATCTATTCCCGCACTGTCACCGAAACACCAGATGTTGCCGCGGTTTTGGGAGAGCGTGGGGAGGGTGAGAAGGAGAAAAATCAGAATGAAGAATTGCCGCATAAAATGTGAAAGTGAGATCCGCTGACGTCATTCAAATGTAACAAAATAAATCCCAGATTGTCGGGTAAAAGTGGCTCATAATTTCGTGTAGGATACCGAAAAGGCCCGTTTGCAAATAACTATGGTATTACAAATTTCACCGACAGCTTCAACGCTTGGTTAGTCAAAGTTACAATGTAAC
Source organism: Bacteroidia bacterium (assembly GCA_046330055.1). GTDB lineage: Bacteria > Bacteroidota > Bacteroidia > AKYH767-A > 2013-40CM-41-45 > JADKIH01. Next base: position 20,213 of record JAXLTM010000024.1, read on the forward strand.
CTCCGGCAGCAAACTGATCAGCCGGAATGTCGGTGGTGAGATAACTGTTAAGTGCTGATGAAAGCGAATGATAAATTTGTTTTCCATCGATGGAAGTGATGTATAAATCATACCGGCCATCTTTAGAGCGGAAGCATTCACAAGTTTTTTCCAGTCGGGATGATAGAAGACATTTAGCTCCGGTTGTTTCGGCTCAAGTGTAGTTATGGCATTGATGGTATCGCAGATGCTGTTGTGCCACGCCGGGAGATCGTAATTCGGATTATTGGGAAGCCCCCAATAGGCTCTTGCTCCGCCTAAGTAAAAATGAATAAGGCTGAAAATTACATGCAGCACCGGCCTGATTGGGATCATTGATGACACTCAGATTCATATTCATGTAATTGTACATGCTGTCCTGATAAGGGAAAGGTGAGTTAATTCCATTCTGATATTGATTGGCAACATACATTTTTCCATCAGGCGCAAGTTTGATTTCACCAAGTTCATAATATGAAGGCGGATAGGTAAAAACATGAATCGTGTCTTTTGAAGCACGAATATCGGGCGCATTCAAGTCGTATTGGAAAATGTAAGAAGTATCCCTTAAAACAATACTAACGAATAATTTCGAATCATCGGGAGATATTGCTACACTGATCCTGACATCCGATGTTTTGAGGATACGGACCATAAATAGAATCTGGTGTGACAAGTAATTTATAATACATATCACTGTCTGAACGATGGACTACAACCCACCAATCTCGCCCATTGGCATGTCTCGTACCGGTCATTCTTCCGTAAATTAAAGTATCATTGATAACAATTTTGTTTTTGAAAATTGGATCAATACCTCCAAGACCTCCATCTAAAGACATACCCACCATGCTGCAAGAAAGGTGTGTTGGTTGAGAAACAATTCTCCCGCTTACATCACATAATTCACCCGATTCATGGAACACATAATATTGACCATAGTGATCTGGTCTTGGAATCACAAATGCACCTTGAGGTAAACCCATTCCATATGGAGCATAATAATTAGTCAACCAACCCGGATTGAAATTTTGGCTGTTAAACAGTGTATCATGATTTCTATTAGCTATGTATTGACCATTGGTATAGAAGAGTAATGAACCTGAAGTGTCGCAAATACTTGCATTCAATAAAAAGAAATCAAGATTACGTGTTACAGAAAAAGTATCCGGACTTCCACTATTAAAATCAATGCCGCAATTATTATTAGGTTGTTGATTTCCTAACATCCAGACATTGTTCTCTTTCTGGGCAAAGGAGTGACTAAAAGTGAAAACAGTAAAAAAAACAGATAAGATTCGAATTTTAATTATCCGAATCTTATCTGTGATATTTTTAGCGAACAACATTTAATTTTGTCTTTTTAAGAATGCCATCTCGAGATTTTAGAACAACAATATAAGAACCTTGTGTCAAATCAGAAATATCAATAGTTAAAGATAAACTATTTTCGGGCAAATCTAGGCGCAGACATCTTACTCCTTCACCACCTTCCCCGAAACTTTTTCCTTCTCAGTAACAATCGTCACCAAATAAATTCCTGCAGCAAAATTCTCCATCGGAATGTTCTTCGAAAAATATCCGGCAATAGTTTTCCCTTCATCAACAAAAAGAATTCTTCTGGAAATATCAGTTAGATAAATCTTGACTCTATCCCCTTTCAATTTGGAAACATTCAAGAATGTGCTTTCCGATTCAGAATGATAAACCAGATTAAATACCGGCGACAATAATTCATCTGGTCCTTTTGCGGAAGTTAAGGTATCACATGAACTTCCAACCATCGGGCCTAATGAAAAATTTGGAGCATTCGGCATACAAACTGCATTGAGCGTTGGCAGGAAAAACGAATTCTGTACAACATTACATGCGATGCCTGGCAAGTCAGGGTTCTTTATGTAATGAAAAAGATTGGTCCCTTCAGCAGTAGAAATATATATTCGCCCATCTGGCGCTAAAGCGTGAAATAGAAATTTAGTCTTTAGAGGTGAAACAAATGAATCCCATTGTGCTACCAGCTGAACATTAGCATTCATGAAAGGATCCCAGGTATCATATTGATAAATTTCTATTTGATCACTCACATATAGATATCTACTATTCGGTGAGAAAGAACAACCGGCATATAATAAAAATGAATCAGGTACAATTACTTCTCTGGCATTACTAAATTGCCCTGAGCATCGGTCAAAATCCATTAAATCAATAATATTATACAAAGTAGAAGTGTCAACAGTAAGCATCATAGCATATTTGCTACCATCAGGACTAAAAGTACTTTGTTGTGTAAATTTCTCCCAATGATCTTGCCTTCCAATATTTTGAGGATACGGACCATAAATTGAATCAGGTGTAATAAGTAATTTATAATACAAATCGCTGTCTGAACGATGAACTACTACCCACCAATCTCTTCCATTGGCATGCCTTGTACCGGTCATTCTTCCATAAATCAGAGTATCGTTGATAACAAATTTGTTTTTGAAATTTGGATCAATACCTCCCAGGCCTCCATCTAAGGACATGTCAACCATGCTACACGAAAGATGAGTTGGTTGAGAAACAATTCTTCCGCTTACATCGCACAATTCACCCGATTCGTGGAAGACATAATATTGACCATAATGGCTAGGACGTGGTATAACGAAAGCTCCTTGAGGAAGTCCCATTCCATATGGAGCATACACATCTGTCAACCAACCCGGATTGAAATTCTGGCTATTAAAAAGTGTATCATGATTTCTATTTGCTATATATTGACCATTGGTATAGAAGAGCAAGGAACCAGATGTGTCACAAATGCTTGCATTCAATAAAAAGAAATCAAGATTACGTGTTACAGAAAAAGTATCCGGACTTCCACTATTAAAATCAATGCCGCAATTATTATTAGGTTGTTGATTCCCTAACATCCAGACATTGTTCTCTTTTTGCGCGCAGGAGCTATTACAAATGAAAACAGTAAAAAAAACAGATAAGATTCGAATTTTAATTATCCGAATCCTATCTGTGATATTTTTAGCGAACAACATTTAATTTTGTCTTTTTAAGAATTCCATCTCGAGATTTTAGAACAACAATATAAGAACCTTGTGTCAAATCAGAAATATCAATAGTTAAAGATAAACTATTTTCCGGAATTTGTTCACTAAGAATTGCTCTTCCAGTTAAATCTGTGATTTCAATCACAACTCCACTAGTGAACAAACAACTTACTTGATTTGTTGCCGGATTTGGATAAACAAATAAGTCTGTTGAGCTTTCTAGCGAAGAAGTTGGCTTTTTCCCAGATTTTCTAAACGAAGTATTGTTACATAAGTCGTAATCATTGAAGAGTAAAAAAGGGTATTGAGAGTGCAACAAATTTCTCGCTTTTAATACCGCCGGTCCTCCTTCATAAACACACTGTAATCCGACAGACATTAGATCCGAAACATACTGCGATTCGAAATGAAAGTTATTTCTTGCGACTGTATTTAAGTAAACATCGGTTACAATTTTTTCATTCAATTCAGGAAGAATTTCCGGGGTTAGGCCATCGTTAATAGATTTTGCATTTTGTTCTAAGTTTGCTTTTAAAGCACTGTCGTTTTGTACGATTGAATCTTGAGAGTCTTTTAAAAATTGCTTAATGTCGGTAAGTTTACCAATATTGCCGTTGGAGGTCGCGTTGTAAAACTGTGCCAATATTGTACTGTTTCCAATTTGTGATGGATCTTCTTTTAACGATTGGTAGAGCGCAGTCTTAGCTTTCCATTCCGAAACAATGTCTTGTGAAAATGTTTGCAATTGACTACTTGCTATTTGTTCAGCAATTACAACATCGAATTTTCTTTCGTTTTCAGTTCCAACTTCAACAACAGGGATATTGCAGGTTAAAGGTTGATGTAAATTTAAACCAGGCTGCGGAAAAGGTACGATGATTGGTCCGCCTCCAGATTCAGTATTGTATCTAGGGTAATCCGGATTCCCAGCTCCGTTTTTAGTCCACAAAGGAGGAGCATATGTTTGAAAATAATTATGCGTATCCCATGTGTTATTATTCCATAAATTTCCGGGTAGTTCACCATTGTACGTTACTAAAGGTTCAACATAGGTATTTACATAGTTGTTTACATCGCCAATCAGTAATCCATCCTCCGCATGGTTTTTAATGGTATTTGCAAGATAATAACTGCCTTCGCAATTACTGATTAGCTGAATTCCATATGCTGTACCATTGGTTGTGTTAGATTCCATGGTTTGCTTGAAGTAATCATAAACAGAAATTCCGTATTTATTTCCAGGGTCAGTGCTTGCTTTGTTGTCAACTTCATTGCAGCTGAGATAATTGTTGTCGCTGTTGTCAACGCGGATTCCAATTGCGATGTCTGATGAATTTACTGTAGGCTGATCGAGGTAGACTCGGTTTTCAATAAATTTACTATGAGCTAAGTTGTTCAAGTAAATTCCGTAGTTTCCTTCAGAGTGAATTACATTTCTCCATAAATAAGTCCCATTGTTAGAACCAAAGAAATCAGATTCTCCAACTGAAATACCTGATCCCAGGAAGGAACTTGAAATCACATTTTGGATTATGTTTTCACGAATATTGATATTGGATTTCGGATTCCAAATCATAGTTATCCCCTGCATCATATTACTCATGTTATTATGATTTATTTCCATTCTGGCTCCGAAATTGAACATTCCCAATATTCCACCTGCATTGTTATCAAAGCTATTGTATTCAATTGTTGGTGCTGAACAAGAAGTGAATAAAACACCTATATAATTACCATAGAAATAATTTGATCTTCCGGTGCCAAAAGAGCCAAGGGTAAATTTAGCCCTTGTCGCATATATTGCCATGCCACTTTGATTGGAATTTTGAGTGTTTACATCAAAGTCATGAAAAGTGTTGTTGAATAGGTTTACACCAGTGGATAATAAATTTTCTATATGAATACCAACATCAGATCCCGAAATGTCATTGTTAGAAGAAGTAGGGTCTCCGATAGTAAGGTCTGCATTATTTATTTCTATTTGATTCAGTGTTCTTTGCCCAAGGTAAGGTGCTTTCAAACTATAGCCACCTGAACACCTAAATGTTGAAGATCGAATTGTACTTGAGCTATAATTTCCGTTTTCGATCTTGAGACTTGTATAGTTGTGATCGAAAATAGTTCCTGTAATTTGAATTTGATTTCCCGCTAAAGTGGTGACTGCATTCATGGCATCTTCAATAGTAGAGTTATCAATATTCAAAGATCCATTGTTGATGATTCCACCCCACATATTGTTGCTACATGCGAAAAGATGAGAAATGGTTAAACCACCGTTATTCGTTATTGTTAAAGTTTTACCAGCATCAATTGTAATTGTGTATCCGGATCCAATCGCTAATTCGACTAGTTTAAATGTCAGGTCTTTTGTAATATGCAAGTTTGAGTTTACATTGTAACTGCCGGTGATAATGTAAGGCATCGTCAAATTGTCAATCATTGATTGCGTAAGAGTAGAACTGTAATTTCCACAACAACTATTGTCAAAGGTCAATTGCATACTTGAACTTACTGAAGGACAAGGGCCAACCGGATCGCTAGAAGTTAGTGTAAGTGTAATTGGTGCAGTGCTACTTAAATCCGAAACACTTGGTGAATAAGTTGGATTTAGAACACTTGAATTTGAAAAAGTACCTGAACCATTCGTATTCCATGTCCCGCTTGTAGCTCCTCCGGAAATCATGCCTTGTAAATTTACTATTGTACCTGCACAGACTTGTTGATTTGGGCCCGCGTTTACGGCTACAGAAGGATAAAACGAAATTACAACATCATCTATTGCCGGAGTGCAAGAGCCATTGATAACCGTCCACCGAAGTGAATAACTTGTTCCGACGCTACCACTGAAACCGGATGAGGGACTGCCCGGATTATTTATCGTCCCTCCGGCACCTGATATTATTGTCCATGTTCCGGTTCCAACCGAAGGCGTATTCGCAAACAAGGAAGTAGAAAAACCACAAATACTTTGATCGGCACCTGCATTTGCAACCGGAGTGGAGTAGAATGATATAACAACGTCATCAGTCGCTGGGGTACAAGATCCACTAATAACCGTCCAACGAAGTGTATAAGAACTTCCGATGGTACCACTGAAACCGGATGATGAACTAGTTGGATTATTAAGTGTGCCTCCGCTACCCGAAACTATTGTCCATGTTCCGTTTCCAACGGTTGGCTGAGTTGCGTTGAGGGTAGTTGAAGTAACGCCACACAGGTTTTGATCTGAACCAGCAAAGGCAGTTAGGCCAGGATTAAATGTTATACTTACATCATCTGTTGATGGTGAACAAGGTGGATTTGAGACAGTCCATCGAAGTATATATGTTGTTCCGTTGATTCCACTAAAAGATGAGGAATTGCTGGTTGGAGTTGCAACATTTCCTCCCGTTCCTGAGATTATTGTCCAGGCTCCTGTACCAACTGTAGGGGCAATGGCAGACAGATTGGTAGTGGCTACGCCACAAATTGTTTGATCAGATCCAGCATTAGCGTTACTAGGGTTTTGTGAAATTGTAAATTGAAATTGTGAAGATGAACCCGTGCATCCATTAGCATTAGTTACTTCAACGGTATATACTCCGGAATTGCTTGCAAAATAAGTTTGACTTGTAGCTGTGGAAATAGGGCTGGTATTAAAGTACCAAAGGTAACTTACTGCAGGATCACTTGAATTTGCAGTAAGAGTTTGGCCAATCATACAGCTTGTAGATGGGCCTGTAATACTAACTGTTGGAGATGGATTTGCAGAAATTGGAATTTGGAGAGTTACTGCACATGCATTATCATCTGTAATCGTGATCGGAAATGTAGGAGGTGTCTGGCCTGAAACTGAATAATGATTTGTGCTTCCTGTAACATAAGTCCATGGACTTGAAACGGAATAGCTATTTGTTGAATTCGAAGTTACTCCACCATATAATCTGATTTCAGCACCTCCAAGAGAACAGGCGGTTACGGAATTGATCAATTTAAAATCAATCTGAGCAGGCTGATCAACAAAATAATCGAATGTCTGTGTACAGCCTGATGAATTCGTAACCTTACAGGAATAATAATCTGAGGATAAACCGGATAAATTGGAAGTAACTGCACCATTGCTCCATAAGTATGATGTTGGTGTTGGAGAAAGCACTTGAGTAATGGCGCCGTTGGAGTTTCCATAACATGTATTATTAACTATGGAAGTGCTTGTTAGAGTGAATGGTGTTCCTAAGTCTGTTACAGTAAAATTTACGTATTGATAATGGCAACTATTATCCGTGATTTTTAATTTGTACGTTCCGGAAAGGAGATTACTTACTGTGGTTGAATTTGCAGAACTTACTATTGAAGTTGAGGGAATGTCTACCCATTCAAACGTATATGAGCCTGAGGAAATTGACACGGTGATTGAACCGCTGTTTCCGTGATAACAGTTGTTGTTAACGATTGAGGGGGTGTATGAAAAACTTCCTGCTGTACCTATGTCAAATGATGTATTGTCACCGCATACCATTCCATTACCAATGACATTTACTACGTAATGCCCACAAGGTAACTGTATTGTTTGGTTAGTGATCGGAGGCCCCCCATACCAATTGATATACCGATTCACCACACCGTCACTAACTAGAGTTCGAGGATAATTATCGCCGCTAATTCCAAGAGTTACCGTGCCTAGATTTCCGGAGCAACTTAATCCGCTTACAGAAACCGTAGGTGTTCCGCTTGAAAAGTTTCCTTTTGGAATATGGTATGAGTTTGTTGCACTACATCCATCAACCAAGCTCTGTACAATAACTGAAATGTTTCTTGCATAGGCAGTGGGCGATACCAGAATACTCTGAGTCGTTTCACCTGTACTCCATAGATAACTAACCATGTTTGAATTGGCATTTTCGTTTGCTGTTAACGTGAGCAATGTACTTGTCGAACACGCCGATGATATAAATGCCGACTGATCAAAGCCGGTAACTGTGATATGATTACTTGTTGATACACATGAAGAACCCGCCGTTCGAACTGCATAGTAATCTCCGGCTTGTGTAATATTAACATACTCTCCTCCTCCTGATACAAACCTTTGTCCATCCCTATACCAATCTATATTGGTAGATTTAGACGCTTTAAGCAGGATTTGATCGTTTGTGCTTGTTGAACATATATTAATTGGTGAAGATGGATTGTATCCAATTGGCAATATGGTAAGAGAAGAAGAAACCTGCAAGACTTCAGAATATATTCGGTTTACTGTATTGTTGCCATAATTAAGTTCGAGTGTCATAGTATAAGGGGAATTAGCACTCAAAAGAGTGATAGCATTGGTTGCGTCGTTCAAAAAATCAGCTGTTAGTGATGCCTCGAAATCAGGAGTGTAACCTGTTTGAGTAAAAATTGTCCCGCTGCTATTAGATATGGTAATTGTATATTGTATGTTTTTTTCCCTTGGGCCAATATAATGTGCATCTAGTAATCCTGAGCTTCCGCATATTGGTGCGTTAGTGTAGAATAATGGCGGATTTTTAAAAGAAGACAGCAGGTAGCTTGATGTGAACCAATTATATCCGCCAGGAATAATTTTATTCTCTGGAGACAACCCAGAATGGCCGGGCTTCCAATTCCTGAAATGAGCAGTTTCAGCTGAAAAAATGTTTTGAAGCTCATTTATGCTGTTCGGATTAGGAGCTTTCATCCATTCCCCTAAAAAGTTGTCACCTGCACCGGAGATTTTGCTTTCGGCACTGAAAATTGGTAGCATTGTAGTATGATCTATTGTATTAGCATTCTCAAATGCGGTCTCAGCAGCTTGAACAATTGTGCCGCTAAAATCAGTAACATTTCTTACATATTCTTCTAGAAAGATTTCATCCGCTCTTCTGCTGAAACTACCTCTGAAAAATACTTCAGGCCGGGTAGAACTACTGGTACCTGTGAGAGTATAATTTGAAATGTCGCGTACACCTCCCGGATTATTAGCACTGTAATATCTGCAAGAATTGGGCAATGCAGGTCGAATAAATGAAATAGAATTATTGCCTACGGTTGCAGATTGTGTTCCGTCGATATCATTGTCATATGAGATATCAACTACAATATTATCAGTGCCATTCCAGTAAAATGGAGATATAAAGGAGATGTCTTGTATTAAAGCAGAAGGAGTAAGAGTAAAGGAGGTGCCAGCTGTTGTTGTTGCACTCCAGGAACCGGTGTACCATGAGCTTAAATTTGTAATGGATGAAGTAGTTGCTACTCTGATAAGGAAGTTATTAAAATTGACATTTGCAGAATTGTTTTGTTTCAACTTAAATGCTAAGGAAGATATATTGCCAGCAGCAAGCCCTGCTTGATGTAATTCTCCTGCCGAATAAATATACTGTCTTCGTGCACCTTCGTTTGCTTCATTAAAAGGTTGTTCGACAGTTGAAGTAGTATTAGAAGATTGTATGTCCGCCTCTCCAACATAGGAATCGCAGTATCCAGAACAGTTTTCAGATGCACCAGGACTTCCGTCAGTGTATTCAACCATACAGTGTCCACAAATTACTTTTGTATTGTTCAAGGCATTTTTGCCATAATAAACCGCAATGGTTAATGAAGGATCAGTCGTGTTCTTGATCTGATTTAAATCATTCATTAGTACTTCGAACTCATAGATTGTTGTTTCATTTTCTGTTATTGAATTGGCGACCCAAAATTCAGATTCAGAGACAAAACCGTCGAATTTCTGATCGCAATTGATATTATTCATTGTGGCAACAGTAATTGCAAATTTTGCTACCTCTGAAGGGATCAGCATTGGATCGCCTACAGGATATTGTTGAACAAGTTTTGATAATCTTGGAGTGTAAAATGGAGAATTGAGCTGATTTGGAGTAAGTACAATAGGAGCTGTAGGGGATGCAAAAGTCTGATTGAAATCCTCTACAGAGTTTACCTCATCTGATCCACCAACAGCGGCAAAGATTCTTGTAATTCCATAATCAGTTCGTGCTGTTTTCATAAATCTGCAAAGATGCTCAGTCAATGTTTCATATCGATTTTGATTAATGGAAGCATCCCAAACTAAAACATTTGAATTAAACACCGTCCGTAAATTGTAGAGAATAAGAGTTGTGAAATGGTTTTGTTGTGCATAATTAAGCAACTCTTCTTCCTTTTCGAAATTTCCATCTCGATCTTCATCGACACCTAATATCGAAAAAGCATTTACGTAATTCCCTGAACCGTCTACATCAGCGAAGCTGTTGACATACAATCCTCGTTGTGGATTATCGGCTACTTGAGCCATAGTTAACCCGCATATAAGAAGGCATGCGAGTAAAGCAAATAATTGTTTCATATGTTTTGATTTAGAATGTGAATAATTAATGTTGGAGGTTTTTGAGTACAAAAGACCTACTTGTGGATGAGCGGGAAATTGAATAAATCACGTTGTCTAAAAGAGGAGCTGTGAGTAAGAGTGCAGTCGCTTTTCAGAAAGGTTAAACTTAATATGGTTCTCAAATGGAAAAAAAAATCATTAAATAGGCAATCACCCTGAGGGGTGATAATGAAAGATACTTATCAACAACACCTTTTAATTAATGATTTCAGCATGTAGTTTAGCCCATTCAATTAAATCGTCACGATCTTTAAAAGCCATCTTTTTATAAATATTTTTCTTATGCGTTTTGAAAGTATTAATAGATATGCACATCACAGAAATAACTTGCGACTGTTTTTTCTTATTCAAAATCATTTTAAAAACTTCGCGTTCTTTATTAGTTAAAGTTTCAAATCTTTGATAAGCCAAATTCCTATCTGTTATGCTTTCAAGTTTTAATAGGGAAAAGTGATTTTGGTGTTGACTAAAACTGTCAGTTAGTATTATTGCCCATTTTTCATACTGAATATTTATCTTGTACTGAACACGGGTCGTATCCAGAGTTTGACGTGCAGATTGAAAGATGGAATTGATAATTGAAAATAATGTTTTATTGTTTTGTAAGGCTTTATAAATTCCTGTACTGCTAAGGGTAAAAATCGGCTGAAAGTGGAGTGCGTCATAACTTACGTTGAAAGTTAATTCATGAATTTCAAAAACTTCTTCTAACATAAAAGGAATTCTCTTAATTTTAAATTTAAAAGTTTTTTTCAAATATAAGAATTAATTTTAAATAATTTACCTGAATAGATAGTGGTGATGTCTATTTCTTAGTTGAAATTTTTCCTAGTGGTTTTTTATTGAGATGATTTTTGATTGCTTCTTGTAGTTTATTAAGGTGTTTAAAGTTATGAATTTTATTCAAATTATTTTCTAGTTCCAATAAGGCTGCCGCTACCCATCTTTGTCGTTGATTGCTATTACTCCAGTGTTTTACATTTCGAACAAATTTCGCCATTTGTGAGTTGAGGCTCTCGATACAGTTTGTTGTGCCAAGACTTCTTGAAAAAATTTGCGCAACTTTCAATTTATGAAGAGTAAGCGTTTCTTCCAATCCTTCTTGTAGCGAGTTCGCTGCATTTTGATTGATTTTTAATAGCTCTTTATGGATACTTTGTAAAGCCAATTTTGCTTTGTTGTAATCAGGCTCGCGATATGCATTTTGTATTTTCGTTTTAAAATTCGATTTGTCCCGATCGCTTAAATAGCTCAATACATTTTCGCGTTTGTGCCACTGACAACGCTGAATAAGCGCCTTCTTCCCAAATAAATCAACTACGGCTTTGTAAATTCCCTTGCTTCCGTCAATCACTACAAGCAAGCCGTCAGAAAAACTAAATTTCTTCGCAAGTATTTGTTTCAGCAACTGACTGATGGCACGAGCATTTTCACTCGATGTTTGAATAAAACCTACAGGAATTTTTATCCCCTTATCAGTCACCCCCAGAGCGACAACCATTTGTTCACTGGCGAGGTATTTTCCATCAATTAAAAGTGCAACAAAATTGTGATCCTCGTAGGTTCGCTCGCAAAAATGTCTGAACGCTTCTTCGCTTTGCTCTTTAAATTCACGACTGATCTGACTTGAACTGAGCCCAAAGCTTTCAGCCAAATGTTCCGTTACTTTTTTGTAATCACGAGTGCTGATTCCATGAAGCACTTTTTTGAGAACTTCTTCGCTTGGCTCAGCCAGGTTTCTTAACTTTTCCAGTCCCGGCAACGTAACACATTTTCCGCTTGCCGATTCTCTGATTCTGGGAATTTCTACCGGTAAGCGGTGATCTCCCATTTTGATGCTCCCCGGGTTAAAACCGTGTCGATAGTATTGCTTCGGGCCGGAAGAAGAGTGCTCGTAGCGTTCCCCTGTCTTTTCCCTGATAATTTCCTCGAAAATCTGATTGAACATGATCCGACTCAACTCGAAATGGTTCATTGCAATTTCAAATTTGATGTCGACTGGCTGGTCATAAAACCAGGAAATGGTTTCTCGTTGAACTTTTGTAGATTTGCTCATGGTAGTTTGGTTTTGGATTTTTATTCGCAAAACAAAAATACTCATTATCAAACCACTTACTTAGCAGCGACTTCGGTGGCTGCTAAGTTTTTTCAACTAACTTTGGGACTACACCAAGGAATTCTCTTAATTTTAAATTTAAAAGGTTTTTTCAAATATAAGAATTAATTTTAAATAATTTACCTGAATAGATAGTTTGAAAAGAATTATATGAATATTGATTCTTATCTTTATGATGAAAATCAGAAAAATGAAAAAACTCTTAGCCGTATTCTTCCTGCTTACTCAATCGATCTTTGCTCAAACCGTTTTTACCCCTCGGGGAATTGGCGGTGGCGGGGCGCTGTTTTTTCCGACAATTAATCCGAACAATCCACAGGACTTTTATGTGAGCTGCGATATGAGTGAAATGTTTCATAGCACCGACTTCGGACATTCTTATTCAGTGTTGCCTTTCACGGAACTTAGCGTGAGCAATATTTCTACCTATGAATTTACTTCCGATCCGCTGATCGCTTACTCAGTGTATAATGATGGGAATAATTCTTTTCCGGTAAAGTCAACGGATGGCGGAAATACGTGGACAACGATTGCTGCGTATGATCTGAATAATTATGGTTCAGTTTATATGCAGAAAGCAAATCCGTCGCGCAGCGATCAGTTTATTGTTGGTGCATATGGCGATATTCTTATTACGAATGACGGAGGCGCTACATTCAATTTGGTTAAACATGCTTCCAATATGGGCGCAGGAATAATTCTTGGCGGTGTGGTGTGGGACGGAAACTCAATTTACATCGGGACGAATGAGGGAATACTTTTTTCGAATAACAGCGGACAAAGCTTTTCAATGATGACAACCTCCGGCATGACTTCGGGAAATGTCATCTGGTCGTTTACCGGCGGAAGAAGCGGAAACACTTTACGCTTTTGTTGTATCGCCGGCGACATTGCAGATACATACAATGGATTGATGCCATGGGATTATTGGGGCTACGCAAAAGCCGTGTATGTCATGGACAATGCAAACGGCACATGGAATCTGAAAAGTCAGTCATTCAATTTTGCAACTGATTTTGTAATGTATGCTTCCATGTCGGCCTCGGATGCGAATGTCATCTACCTCGGCGGAAGCGATGGAAATTATGGCGCACCGCTCGTTTATAAATCGTCCGATGCCGGAAATACGTGGGCGAAAGTTTTTAATACCACCGGTAATGCGAATATCGTAACCGGATGGGAAGGAGCCGGCGGCGACAAAACATGGGGATGGAGTGAAACATGTTTTGGAATTACTGCCGCACCGTCGGATCCGAATTATGTGTTGTTCTCTACGTATAGCAATGTGCAGTCAACGACCGATGGTGGTGCTAACTGGAAACAGGCCTACGTTAATTCATCCGATGAACATGCTGCAGGCGCCAACACGCCGAAGAATATGGCGTATCATAGTATCGGTCTTGAAAACACGACTTGCTGGCAAGTCAACTGGATCGATGCAAATACGATGATGGCATCATTCAGTGATATCGGCGGAATAAAAAGTAATGATGCCGGTTTTTCGTGGGGATTTCAATATTCGGGATTTTCGGTGAATTCACTTTATCGTACCGTTGTTGGTGCGAATGGAAATGTATATGGTGCGTGTTCGAATATTCATGACATGTACCAAAGCACTCGATTAACGGATGCCATTCTTGATGCCAATGATGCGAATGGAAAAATTGTTTACTCTGCTGATAATGGCCAAACGTGGCAGAATCTTCATGTGTTCAATCATCCGGTATTTTGGTTGGCTACTGACCCGAATAATGCGAACAGAATGTATGCTTCCGTCATTCACTTTGGCGGTACACAGGGCTCACAGCTCGGAGGAATTTATCGTTGCGATGATTTGAATAATCTCGCTGCTTCTACGTGGACAAAACTTTCCAATCCGCCAAGACGGAAGGTCACCCGATGAGTATCACCGTGCTGAATGATGGAAAAGTGGTGTGTACATTTTCCGGAAGAAGAAATTCATCAGGAGCTTTCACAGCGAGTTCGGGTGTGTTTATCTATGATCCTGTTGCCAATTCATGGAGTGATGTGAGTGATGCCGGTATGCACTACTGGACAAAAGATCTTGTACTTGATCCGTCAGATGCGAATCAGAATACATGGTACGTCGGCGTGTTCAGCGGCTGGGGCGGACCACCCAATGGCCTCGGTGGATTGTACAAAACAACTGATCGCGGTGCGCATTGGATAAAGCTGACTAACCAATTTAATTCGGTGACTTCGATTTCGTTCAATCCGCAAAACACTCAACAAGCTTTTCTGACTACTGAAACACAGGGGCTGTGGTTTACTCCGAATATCACTCTTGCTCCGCCACTTTGGAACCTGGTGAGTTCATATCCATTCCGTCAGCCTGAACGTGTTTTCTTCAACCCGTATCAACCCGATGAAATGTGGGTCACGAGCTTCGGTAACGGTATGAAAGTCGGTAGTGTGAATGTCGTGACTGGAATAAATAATCCAAATAATGATGAATCCATCAAGGTTCAGGTTTCGCCGAACCCATTCGTAAACTCTGTCACTGCAGAATTTTATTCACTGCAGAATGAAAGGGCATTGATAAAATTATCATCATTAACCGGAGCAGTCATTTATGAAAAAGAAATTCTACTTTCTGAAGGAAAAAATGTTTTATCAATTGACAATCTGCGCGTGCAGGATGGAATTTACCTTTTGTCAATCAAAGGCGCAGTAACAAACAAGAACATTAAACTAATAAAAGTCACCCACTAAAGTCTGCGCCATCAATTTTTTTCTGCGAAAATCTGCGGGAAACACGAATCAGGTTTCCCGCAGACTTTCGCAGAGAAATTTATGAATGCGCAGATTGGTTAATTGATTCCACTAATTCTTTTGTGTAGTTTTCTTTTGGAGATTTGAAGACGTCTTCGCTTTCTCCAACTTCAATGATTCTTCCGTCTTTCATCACCATGATAC
The DNA here is from genome assembly GCA_046330055.1 of Bacteroidia bacterium. Classification (GTDB taxonomy): domain Bacteria; phylum Bacteroidota; class Bacteroidia; order AKYH767-A; family 2013-40CM-41-45; genus JADKIH01. The sequence goes on from JAXLTM010000024.1 coordinate 35,691, forward strand.
GATCCGACATGTGACGCACAACCGATAAATCATGTGAAATAAAAATAGATGTGAAGTTAAAATCACGTTTCAACTCATTCAGTAAATTTAAGATCACAGCTTGTACGGAAACGTCCAATGCCGTTACACATTCATCGCAGATAATAAATTCCGGGTTACTAGCAAGCGCACGTGCGATACAAATCCTTTGTCGCTGTCCGCCGCTGAATTCATGCGGGAAGCGATCGAAATGTTCCGATTTCAGATGCACTCTTTCCAATAACTCAATTGCTTTTTTTCTGCGCTCTGAATTACCTGAGTGCAGATTAAAATTCTCCATCGGCTCAATTATCGCCTTCCCGATACTCATCTTTGGATTCAACGATGCATAAGGATCCTGAAAAACAATTTGCATGTTGCGTCGAATTTTACGTAACTCTTCCCCATGGAGATTGGTAATTTCTTTTCCTTTGAAAATGATTTCTCCGGAAGATGATTGAACTAAGCGGAGTATCGTTCTCCCCAACGTCGTTTTCCCGCAACCGGATTCTCCTACCAGACCTAATGTTTCGCCCTGATAAACTTCAAATGAAACATCATTCACTGCGTTGATATTAGATTTTACATTGCTGAAAATTCCGCTGCGAACAGGAAATGATGTTGTAAGATGATTGACTTTCAGAATTGGTTCGGAAGAGTAAATTTTCTTCTTGCGTGATTCTTCTGTTGCCGCATTGAGGGCAAACTTCGCACGAAGCGATTCAATCGTTTCACCGGTTTCAATAAGCCCGCCGTCTTCTTTCTCCTTCATAAAATCTGCAATCACCGGAAGCTGTCCAAGCCGGAATTGCGGTTGTGGCCGGCAGGCGAAAAGTCCCTTGGTGTATGGATGTTTTGGAAGCCGGAGTACGTCACTGACGTTTCCTTCTTCAACGATTTTCCCTTTGTACATCACAGCCACACGATCGGCCACTTCGCTGATTACATTCAGATCATGAGAAATGAAGATCATACTCATCTTCATTTCTTCTTTTAACTCACCGAGAAGTGTCAGCACGCTTTTCTGAACAGTTACATCAAGAGCCGTTGTTGGTTCATCGGCAATGAGAATTTCAGGCTTGCAACAAATCGCCATGGCAATCATGACGCGTTGCTTTTGTCCGCCCGAAAGTTGATGCGGATACGCGTCAAAGATTTCTTCGGCACGTTGTAATTTCACTTTATGAAAAAATTCGATCGCCTGCTTCCGAGCTTCTTCTTTTGAGATCTTTTTATGTTCAATCAGAACTTCCGCTACCTGATCACCGCATTTCAACACCGGATTCAATGCGGTCGACGGTTCCTGAAAAATCATTCCGATCTTCTGACCTCTGATCTTTTGGAGCGCATTTTCGGAAAGGTTAAGAAGATTTTTCCCATTTAAATTTTCATCACCCAAAAATGAAATTTCTCCACTGCTGATTTTCCCGGGAGAATTAATAAGTTTCAAAATCGAAAGCACCGTCACCGATTTTCCGCTACCCGATTCACCAACAATGCCAAGAGTTTCCCCAACATTTAATGAAAGGCTGATTCCATCGACTGCTATGACACCGGGAAAGCTAACGCAAAGATTGGTGATTGAAAGTTTTGTTGAGGACATCTGGGAGGGAAATTAGCTAATTAGCTGATTAGCTAATCTGCTAATGGACAAAAATAATCAACCGGTTTTTCAATTAGCTAATTAGCTAATTGAAAAATGCGCCGGGCTCTCAAATTAAACCCAAGCCTAATGCTATGGCGAGTATGATAATCATGACGGTGACGAAATTCTGGACGAAATGAATGGTCACTTTTTTTAACAGGCGACTTCCGAGGTAGGCGCCAAGGAAGGCAGCTAAGGTAGTTGTGACGAGTAGTGAAAGATTTTCTGTCAGATTTGCACCGAGAAAGCGTTCATAATAAATACTGAGTCGTGTAATGTCAACTGCTACGGCGATTAGAATGCCGGTGGCAATGAATGATTCTTTTCCAAGCCCTGCGCGAATGAGAAACATGCTTCTTAACGCGCCTTGATTTCCTGAAAGGCCGCCGAAGAATCCGCTGATCAATCCGCCTACAGGTAATTTGTTTTTATCGAATTGAATATTTCTAAGAGAAGGAATCGATTCAAATAGTGCAAAAACAATCATGAGTACAGCAATAATTAGCTTGACAAGCGTGACAGTGAACAAGTGGTCGTTCCATTGATATTGAAAAAGCACATCGTTACCTGAAATCATTGCCAATAATTTTGCGCCTGCGAAAGCGCCTATGATGGCTGTTATTCCAAAACGAAGGGCGATGTGGCGATTGATGCTTTTGTATGTCAGAGAAACTTTGAATAAGTTATTGAGGAGGTGAACTACACCTGTTAAGGCAATGGCGACTTCAACGGGAAAAAACAAAATGAGCACCGGTGTCAGAATCGTCCCTAATCCAAAGCCGGAAAAGAAGGTGAGCAGAGAGGCAAAAGCCGCAATGAGGGCGATGATGAATTGTTCCATGCGATGAAGATACACATTCCGGCTAATGCACTTTTATTTTTCCCACGGAAATCGCGGAAATTAAAAATGAAATCACGGAGAAAGTTCTCAATCTTATACGTTCCTCTAATTACTAATCACTAATTACTAATCACTTTCCCGCATTTATTGGTTGTATTGACCACGACCACAGACTTACCTTCACCGCATGATACAAAACATACTATTTCTCGATATAGAAACCGTTCCGCAGTATTCATCATTTGAGGACATGCCGGAGAACATGAGGCAATTGTGGGAGCGGAAAGCGCAGCACTTTCGTGATGGAAAGTCGCCGGCGGAAAGTTATCCGCGCGCGGGGATTTATGCGGAGTTTGGGAAAGTGATTTGCATCGGTTGTGCATACTTTGATGCGACGATGACGCTGCAGTTTACCCATTTCTCCGGCGATGATGAGTTTGAAGTGCTGAATAAGTTTTCCCAATTTGTTCGGAAACGATTTTCACGGTCAGACTCATTGTTGTGCGCACATAATGGTAAGGAATTCGATTTTCCGTTTCTCTGCCGGAGATTTCTTGTAAACAATATTCGCATTCCGCAACTACTGCATCTCTCAGGACGAAAACCCTGGGAAGTGCCTCATCTCGACACCATGGAGATGTGGAAGTTCGGTGACTACAAAGCTTACACATCACTCACTCTTCTCGCTTCAACATTCGGCATCCCTTCACCCAAAGATGACATGGACGGAAGCATGGTCTGGAAAGTCTACTGGCACGATAACGATCTCGACCGAATCGTGAAGTACTGCATGAAAGATGTGGAATGTTTGGTGGAGGTTTACCTCAGACTCTCGGAATCGGAGGGGGTGGGGGTAGTTAGTCAGGCAGCGAAAATAAAATTCTGAATTCTGAATTCTGAATTCTGAATTTTGAAATTGGAAACCTGATTTTTGAATTTTTAAATTAAAATTTTGACACCTGAATTTTGAATTCTGAATTCAGAATTATATCAGTCGTAAGGGTTTTATACCCGAAATCAGCGAACAGCCAATAGTAGTTAACGAATCATAACCCCCATCTTCCCAATGACAGGCACCGGTGAAAAATTTTCTTCTTTGATGCTTTCGGGGAGGAAGACGTATTTTTTGTCGTACATGTGGCCTTCGTAGAAAAAGGAGACCCAGAATTCGTTGCTTAGGCCGAAAAGATTTTCCATGATGGGTTCGATCTTGCCGTAATCCTGAGGGTCGATGTCGCCGATGAGATGGCGCAGCGTACTCGTCTTTACTTCACGGCCTTCGAATTGACCATAGCCGTTACTGCTCACTAAAACGCCGGTAATTTTTTTCGGGTACTCGTTGATGACGTAAACGTTCCAGACTTTTTCGCCTTCTTCTTCCTCACGTACTACAGCGACCACTAAATGCTCAACAGCCAGTTGGGGAATGTCTTTTAACATACTATGGCAAAGTTACTTTTTTCGTTGAATAAAGTTTCAATGCGCCATCGAGATATTTCTTCATGTCATCGTAATGGCCGTCCTTATCTTTGTTGCCTCGTTTGTTCCCAAGACGAACAATAATCATTCTTTCATCCGGTATGGAAATGATATACTGACCTTGTATTCCTCGTGCATAAAAAATCTCGTGACCTTTGTAATTCATCAACCACCAATGTGCACCGTAATAATCTGTCGGATTACCGGTTTCATCAGGAATGTGATTGGGCGTGAGTGAATACTTTACAAAATCTTTCGGTACAAGTTGATTTCCGTTCCAGGCGCCACTGTCCATGTATAACTTACCAATACGAGCGAAGTCGCGCGCACAGGAGTAAAAGCAGCAGTATGATTTTTCAAGTCCTTCATTGTGATCGAGTGACCAGTAAGCAACATCAGTGGCGAGAATCGGTTTCCATAGTTTCCGGGAGGCAAATTCGGAAATCGTCATACCTGTGGTTTTGCTAATGATCAATGAAATCAAAACCGTATTGCAGCTCATGTATTCGAATTTTGTTCCGGGCTCTCGAATAACATTCAACGAAAGAACCTGATCTTTCAAATCAGTTCCGTAATATGCTTTCGTGGTCTTCGAGAAGATGCTGTTGTATGCTTCATCCCAATTTAATCCGCTCGACATTTCCAACAGGTTTTTCACTTTTAATTTCGCATTCATTCCTTTGTTGAAATGCGGAAAATATTTTCCTACTGAATCGTCTAGTGAAAAATATCCTTCGTGAATGGCAATGCCGGCGAGAATACTCACAATACTTTTCGCCATCGAAAATGAATTGCTGAGTTGATTCACCGAATAGTGATCCCAGTATTGTTCATGAACCACTGAATCGTTTTTGATGACGAGAAAAGCAACGCTTTCATTTTCTTCTAAAGCGGCAATAGTTTCGATCGGGAATGAGTCTTTATTGTAAGAAGCAGCATTCGGCCATGGAACTCCTGTGGTGTCATCGATGGAGCGAGTGTCGAAAAGACCGATGTCATCGATATTCGGGTAAGTGTATATAAGTGTTTTGTAAATGTATGTGTAGCCGGTAATCCAAATTCCCAGCATAAAACTGAGTACAATTATTCCAAAGCCCCACCGAAACTTCACCCAAAATCCCGATCTGCGACGTGGCGGTTTTTGATTTTCCATGATTGCAAAGTACGGTTTTCTTTGAATTAACAGCCGCCCATTGTCAGGTATTACAAACAACCAAATTTTGAAAACTCGCTCAGTGGTTACTTGTGTACCTTGTGAACTTTGTGGTTAAAAAATTTACCACAGAGAGCACAAGTGGCACAGAGAATCACAAGGACATTCTAAATAAAAATAAGGCCGACAGGTGAGATAATAACTTTGATTTCACTTCTTCAATATCAACTTCACGACCAAGTTCTTTTTGTAAAGAAGTCACCTGCTTATCGGAAATACCGCAGGGGATGATGTAATTAAAATAATTTAAATCTGTATTCACATTGAAAGCAAATCCATGCATCGTTACCCAGCGCGAGCAACGCACACCGAGCGCGCAAATTTTACGCGCACGGATTTTATCTTCCGGGTCAAGCCATACGCCGGTGAGTCCGCTGATGCGACCGGCTTCAATGCCATATTCTTTCAACGTAAGAATGACGGCTTCTTCCAGATAACGCAGGTACTTATGTATGTCAGTGAAAAAGCAATCGAGATCAAAAATCGGATAGCCGACAATCTGCCCGGGGCCGTGATATGTAATATCACCTCCACGATTATTCTTGTAAAACGTAGCGCGGATTTTCGGCAGCTCGCTTTCGCTGATGATTAAATTTTCTTCATCGCCCGAACGCCCGAGAGTGAACACATGCGGATGCTCGCAAAAGAGTAAATAATGTTTTTGCGGAATTTTTTCTTCGTCGGGAAGATGACGATTGTGAAGCTTACGATCAATCACTTCATTGAAAAGGCGCTCCTGAAGATCCCAGGCTTCTTTGTAATCAATCGAACCGAGATCCTTGAATTCAACCGGCTGTAATTGCGGTTTTACTGGAGTGGAGGCTCCGCTTTCCATCAGAGTTTTGCCAATTCGCCTTTGAGGTGGTTGATGATGTTTACTTCTGTTGCATCAATTTTTTTCATCTCTGCAATTAAAACTGAAACCCAGTCGGTGAGGTGAATGAAATAAATCGATCGCTCTAATCTGGTATTTCCTTTTGACCACAACTCACGCAGGTGTGGAGTGAATTTCGAGAAAACACCTTTGCTGATTTCAATACGCGTTTGCGTGCGTTCGTAATCAGTTGTGCTGCGAAGAATGAGAATGGCAACTTCATCGTGCTTCTCTGTCCAGCCCACCAATTCGTTATGATTCATTTCAGGAAGAATGTGATGCCAGCAAAGCATCTTTGCATTCTCATTTATCTGCTGACGAAAACGTGTAGCCACACCGTTATATCCGTCGACTGCATATATTACCGGAAGCTTATTGACAAAAAATTTCGCCAGGTCTTCTGCCTCTTTTACTATCGGAGCCTTTTCTTTTTCGATCAGCTCAATTGAGTTTTGTAATTCTTTTTTGAAGTGCTCACCAATGTATCCTGCCGAAATCAAAATGTAGAATAACTGAGTGAGTGAATATCCGAGACAAGAGCGCGGCGGCATTCCACCGGGGATTAAGATATGATCAAGGTTGTTGGCTTTTGCAATTTCAGCCACCTTTTCCGCCGGATGTAATGCAAACGATTTTCGAACCCAATTTGAGAGCGCTTTCCATTGCCATCAATGTCTCTTCCGTATTTCCGGAATAAGAGCTGATGATGACAAGCGTTTCTTCGTTTACAAATTTCGGGAGGAAATAATCTTTGTTAATTGTAATCGGAAGCGGGCATTCGTCGGCAACTACTTCAGAAATGATGGTACCGCCAATTCCTGATCCGCCCAGACCGGAGATCAGAATGTTTCGAATCGGTTTTGAATGACCGGAAAACTTGAATTTCTCGCCAATAGCAACGGCCTCGCGCAGTTGGGCCGGGAATTTTTCAATCAGATTTTTCATTTTCAATCAGGAAAATTATGTCCGCAAAAGTACGGATTTCCTGCGATTTAGGGGGTAGTTTTCGATGAAATGGCTTTCCGGAGGGACAGAATGCTTGAAAAAGCTTGCGGGTGGTCTCGAGTCAATTGATTTTTACCACAGAGAACACTTAGAATCACAGAGATTCACAAGAATGACATATTTTCTGTGATTTCAATTTTAATTAGCGTGATTGGAGCTTGCCTCGCCTCGGCGGGTGGGAAATATAGTTCCCAAAATCACTCTTCTCAAACAAACCAAATGCGAAAACAAAACCGCCGGTACAATAAAGCAAGGCAGCCAGCTATACGGAAAATTCAACACAGCCACATTAGGCTGATCGAATGCGAACAGCTGAAAGGCAAACGGCGCCGAAAGCACAGCGTTAATTACAATATTAAAGAGCAATAACAACGCAATTACATTCCACAAGAACAAAACCTTCCTGCTCAATTTTTTTTGCATCAATCCGAAGTAAGCAATGAAAGGCGCGCTTATTCCGGAGAGGATATCAAAATTTCTTCCCGCAAATGTCATTAACTCAGGAACGGCTTTGTGCAAAGCCAGCCAATACAAAACCAATTCAACAGGAATTCGAACAATGTGAAGTAAAGTGAGATTGAGAACAGGAAGAGAATCAATAAATGCTTTACCTTTTTTAGTGTTGAACAGAATAATGATAAACAATACCGGAGGGCCGATGAGTAATAAAAATCTCGGAGGGAATGAAGCGGTATCCGTGTTGTAAAAATTTTTCATCGTCAGCATTGCCTGTGCTGCCAGCCATGCCAATAGAGTCAATAAAATAACTCCCGCTTTGCGATGCAGAGATGTTTTACGAATAGCCGAGTAAAGAAAAAGTAAAGTCGCCAGCGTGGTTAGTACAAAAACGATATCAATGTATCCGGGAAGCAGAGGCATGGTAAAAACTTTCATCAAATATAGCATTTCTCCTAAACCGCTATAAAAAGCAGAATCATTCTTACCTACAGCCCCTTGTGTATCTTGTGTAATTTTGTGTCCTTCGTGGTTAAAAATAAGTTTCCTTTAACACCCAACCCTACTAAGCAACCGCGCAACCAAGTGATGAGTGTGAGTAAAAGTGAGAAACAGAATACAGAAACAGAATACAGTGAGAAACAGTTAGAGAAACAGACAACTGACTTCCGGACAATCAAGCAACCAAGTGATGAATGGGGGCAAAAGTGTGAAACAGAATACAGAAACTGAATACAGTGAGAAACAGTTTGAGAAATATACATTAAGCAACCAAGCAACCAATGAACCCCCTCGACCACCTCGCCACCGCTCTCGGACGAAGAGATGAAGCTCCCAATCAGGAGTTGGCTAAAAGGCTTGTTGCAACAAAAGATAAAAAGGCAGTTAAAATTCTCGCTGAAAACATTGACCATATAGACAAGGCTATTCGCAGCGATGTCATCAAGACATTGTATGAGATTGGCGAGCGCGAGCCTGCTTTGATTGCTGACTATGCTGATGTATTTTTGAAATTGCTAAAGGACAAAAATAATCGCTTAGTCTGGGGTGCCATGACAGCGCTCGATTATATCGCAGCAATTAATCCGAAAGGAATTCACAAGCACCTTGCACTGATCATGGAAGTCTCCGACAAAGGTTCGGTGATTACAAAAGATCATGCCATGGGAATTCTCACCAAGCTTGCCGGACAAAAGGAATATTCAAATCAGGCACTCACCATTCTTCTTGACCAGATGAAATTCAGCGCTACCAATCAACTCCCGAAATATGCTGAAGAGGCATTGCCGGTGATCAGTGCAAAATTCAAGAAAGAATTTCATCAGGTTCTAAGCAAAAGACTCAGCGATTACGAAGACTCACCGAAGAAAAGGCGCCTTGAAAAGGTTTTAAAAAAATTGAGTAATTAAGATACATACTCCTTGTGGGCCTGAGTGCCTCTTGTGTTCTCTGTGGTAAAAAACCATCATCTGCAGCGGGCAAAGCGGTAAAGAAGAGTACAATGGGCCTTACACAGAGATTGAACTAAAATTTATGAAAGGAATACATTTGTTACTTGCATTTACACTGGAGATGATCATGCTCGCTATCTTCGGGTTTTTCGGATACAAGCTTTCTGAGAATATAGTTGTGAAGTGGACACTGGCAATTCTTCTTCCTACACTTGCAGGAGTGGCCTGGGGAATTTGGGCAGCACCTAAGTCAGAAGCAAGGCTGGAAGGAATGATGCTCGTTGCTTTTAAAACAGTGATGTTTGGATTGGCAACAGTGGCATTGTATAAAGCGGGATATACGCAGCAGGCTATGTGGTTTGGGATATTGTCGGCGGTGAGTTTGGGGTTGGGGTTTGTGTATGGGCATTGAAATATTTCCCACGGAAATCACAGAAATTAAATTTAGAAATCACAGAATTGGTTAATAACAAACATTCACCTGAAATTCTTAGTGTCTCTGTTTCTAAGTGGTGATTTTTAGATTCTATCAACAGCCATCCATTAAAGCCGGGAAGCTTTCAAAAGTTTTGCCGTTAAATTTGCAAACACCGAGAGAAGTAGAGAACCAAAGATTTCCATCAGCGTCCATGGTAATGTTTTGAACGTAATCAGAAGGCAGACCGTCTTTTGTTGTGTAGTTTTTGAAAGAGTGTCCGTCGTAAAAGGAAACTCCGCCGCCTGCAGTGGCGAACCATTCATTACCTTTTCCATCTTCGAAAACTGACCAGACATAATTATTACTTAAACCGCTTTTTGCAGTAAGTGAAGTGAATTTCTTTCCATCATAATAACTAGCTCCGCCAAATTGAGTACTCACCCAAATGCCTCCCGATTTGCCTGATGAAATTCCTTTGATGAAATTGTTACACAGACCATCTTTTTCCGTGAAATGCAAAGTCGTATTTCCGTCAAAACAGAAAACGCCGTTTCCGTTAGAGCCAAACCAGATCAGCCCGTCTGTTCCTTGATAAATTTTTGTAACCAACTTTGGTGATTGATAGGCATCGGGGAAATTTGTCAGATCAGCTGAAGGCAGTGTAAGTGCGGTAAAAGTTTTTCCGTCGAATCTGCACACACCGGCATCGGTTGCAATCCAGAATTGACCTGCGTATTTACCATTGGAGTGATCTTCTACAATGCTCCAGGTATCATTGCTGATCAATCCGTCATTCATCGTATAGTTTTTAAACGACTTTCCATCGTAACAACTGATACCGCCATTTGTTGCCAGCCATATTTTTCCGTCACGACTTTCTATTATTTCGCGAACGATATTTCCTGCTAATCCCTCGTTGACCGTATAGTTAGTATTTTTCTTCCCATCGTAAAGATTAAGGCCGGTGTTGTATGCTGCAAACCACATATTGCCTTTCTTGTCGAAAAATGTTTGTTGGATAAAACCGCTGATGTGCAATTTCCCGTCATCGGATTTTACGTCGTTACCTACAAACTTTTCAATGTTGTCGATTATCTCAACAGGAGAATAATCAATGACGGCAGCAGCAATTTCATTATGCTGACCGGCATCCTGTCCCTGACAACTGCATATAAAAAGCAGTGCGCTGATTGTAGATAGAAATTTCGTCTTGTAGTACATCGGTTGAGTTATTATTCTTTGAAACGCTATTGCAAACTCGTTGCGGCTCTTCTGAAGCAAATATACGAGGGGAACGGTCATTTCGTTGTTATTCACCGGTTATTCACTTGTTATTGACTTGTTAATGGCTAATTTGCAGACGGAAAATGGCTATTTTTGAAAAGAAGAAGTTGGGTTAAATGGGATCAGCTTCCTTCGGGACTTGCATGTCAATCTTCAGAACAAAATTATTCATCGTACTTTCTTCGATCGCATTACTGGCTGTACTGATCATCCAGGTAAACTGGATTGTCGGAACAGCCAGAATCAAGGAAGAGATTTTTAATGAAAAGGCAAATATCGTAATTGCCAAAACAGCCGAAGCGTTGTCGGCTGATACTACTACGTGCAGACAAATGGAAGCCTGCATGGGGAAAAGTGAAATTCATAAAACAGATTCACTGTTCTCCAATTTCATGAGCTTTTATGATTTGAAGATGGATTATTCATTTGAAGTGAAAAAGCCGGGAGAGAATGGAAGCAATGCACAGGGAAAATTGGCGAATAATGTCTACAAAAAGCGACTCGATGAAGAGGCTACTAAGTATGGCCTTGAGTTAAACTTATTTCTTCCTGAGAAAAGACAATTTATCATTGAGGAAATGGGGCCGATGTTTATCACCTCAGTTCTTCTCATCATTGTTGTACTCGTTTTATTCTGGCGAACGATTCTTTTGCTTACAAAAGAAAAGGAATTGTCGGAACATACGACAGAATTCCTGAACAACATGACTCACGAATTTAAGACACCGTTGACAAATATTGCTCTCGCCGGAAAAATGATTTCGAAAGAAGTAAATGTGAATCAGGCTGAGAAAGTGAAATATTATTCTGAAATTATTCTGGAAGAGAATGAGAAACTTCGCCAACAGGTTGAACAGGTTCTGAGTATGGCTGCATTGGAACGCGGTGAGATTCCATTACAAAAAACGGAATTTGACATGCATAGCATTATTGAGAAATTGGTGAATCAAACGAGATTGCAAATTGAAAATAAATCCGGCAACCTTGAATTTTCTCCGGGTGCAATTAATAGTATAGTTTTCGGTGATCAGGAACATCTTTCACATGCAATCGGTAATCTGATTGACAATGCCATTAAGTATTCAAAAGAACAACCTGAAATTTCTATTCGGACTTTAAATGAAGCAGATCAACTTGTGATAAAAATATCGGACAAGGGCATTGGTATTGAAAAGAAATACAGGAAACAAATTTTTGAAAAGTATTTTCGAATTCCAACAGGAAATGTTCATGATGTAAAGGGATTCGGCTTAGGTTTGGCCTATATTAAAAAGATTGTGACGATGCACGATGGTGAAATTGAAATGGAAAGTGTAGTTCATGAAGGAACAACTTTTACAATTTCACTTCCCGTTGTTAGAAAAGCATAGTCGATTATTGAAAAGAGTAGACGAAAGAATGAAGATAAGGATATTGCTTGCGGAAGATGATCTTAACCTGGGTGTACTCCTGGTAGATTATCTTGAAGCAGAAGGTTTCGATGTAAAATTGTGCAAAGATGGAGAAGTAGCATTGAATGCCTTTCATTCTTCTGTATTTGATATTTGTTTACTCGATGTCATGATGCCGAAAATTGACGGCTTTACATTGGCAAAGGAAATTCGGAATAAGAATAAATTTATTCCGATTATTTTTATCACTGCGAAATCTCTGAAAGAAGATAAACTGACCGGTTATGATTTGGGAGCTGATGATTATCTCATCAAACCATTCGATGAAGAAGAATTGCTTTGGAAAATTAAGGCTCTCATACGTCGCCTGCCATATGATAAAGCTGAGATTGCCCCTGTCACTATCGGTAAATATGTTTTCGATCCCGAACAACAATCTTTAAAGCTGGGCGATCAGATTAAAAGAATGACGGAAAAGGAAAGTGAAGTTCTTCACTATCTGTGTACGCATCCTAATGTCATAATTCGCAGAGAAGAACTGTTACATGCCGTCTGGGGCGAGAATGATTATTTTATCGGAAGGAGTCTCGATGTTTTCATTACCAAAATCCGAAAGTATCTCAAAGATGATCCGGAGGTGGTTATAGAAAGTGTTTTCAAAAAGGGTTTCATCTTTCATGTCCCCCACACCTAAGTGAATCTTAGTGCCTCTTTGTCTTAGTGGTAAATTTTCGCATCCGCCAAGGCGAGACAAGCTCCAGGCACGGAAATTAAAATTGAAATCACGGAAAACGGGGTGACTTTAAAAGAATCCAACAAAATTCTATGGATAAATGCGTATGTTCTGAATGCTTACTTTTCCTATCTTCGCCCCTCAGAAGAATTTATTATGGAACTGAACGAACAGGAACTTATTCGTCGCCAAAAACTGGCTGAACTTTCAGAAAAAGGCGTTAATGCTTACCCTGCCGAATTGTGGCTGATCACTCATACTTCAAGTGAGATGCTCGCCGGCTTTGCTACCAATCCTGATGCATACAAGGAAATCTCTTTCGCCGGACGTGTGATGAGCGTTCGTGATATGGGTAAGGCGTGCTTTGCCGTGCTGCAAGACAGTGCTGGACGCATTCAGGTCTATGTGAAACGCGATGAAATTTGCCCCGGCGAGGATAAAAGTCTGTACGATTTCGTGTTCAAGAAAATGGTTGACATCGGTGATATCATCGGTGTTACGGGTTATGTGTTCATCACTAAAACCGGAGAGACGAGTATTCACGTGAAGGAATTAAAACTTCTGAGTAAAGCCCTTCGTCCGTTGCCGATCGTGAAAAAAGATGCAGATGGAAATGTGTTCGATGCATTTACAGATCCGGAACTACGTTATCGTCAGCGTTACGTTGATTTAATTGTGAACCCACACGTTCGCGAAGCCTTCATCAAACGTACGAAGCTGACAAATTCAATTCGTAATTTCATGAATGAAAAAGGATATCTCGAAGTGGAGACTCCTATTCTTCAGCCTCTATACGGTGGTGCAGCGGCTCGTCCGTTTAAGACGCATCACAATACACTCGACATGACACTTTATTTGCGTATTGCAAATGAATTGTATTTGAAACGCCTGATCGTTGGCGGCTTCGATG
>JAXLTM010000025.1:0-47820 GCA_046330055.1 Bacteroidia bacterium
CGCATACTCCCTCCTCTTCCAGGCGGCTCTTTCCATATTCTTTGTAAAAACATTGATATAATGTTGATTCAAAGACAAACGGATGGCTTCGCGGTAATGCTTTACAGCTTCACGATAGTTACCGGTTAACTCGGCAATACGACCGAGTTCATTCCAGATAACTGGTGCATCAGTTGAAGGAACCTTCAACGCTGCATTGGCATTGGCCGTAGCTTCTTCATACATTTTGTTATCGATCAAAACGTAAGAAAGATTCACATACGCAGGCGCATAGTTTGGAGCAAAACGAATCGCTAAACGATAGTGATACATTGCTCTCTTTGCGTTTTCGAACTTGTTATAGTATACCCATCCAAGGAAGTTGTGCGCCACTCCATAGCCCGGTTCTTCATCGAGGATTTCCTCCAGAACCCGACAGCCTTCAGTGTAATTTCCTTCTTCGAAATACTGTTCGACACGCAGCCTTAATTCTTCGATTGGGTTGAATAGGGACATGGTTATTGGTTGATTGGTTGATTGGTTGATTGGTTGATTGGTTACTTATTCAATTAGCTAATTAGCTAATTCGTTTTTGGAATTTGAGGACATCTCATCGGATGGACGAGAAAACAATCTTTCCATCCTCCGCCAGGGTAATTTTTCCGTCTGTAATCGGAATAGCTTGGCCCACCTGATAGAAAGCAGGGCGATGACTTTCCGGATGAAAGTGGCTCACGATGTGCATGACCACTTTCAGCAGAAATATCAGCAGCTTTTTCAGGTGCTTTTCGTTATCATTTTTTTGGCGTCGTACCATTTGCCCTCCTTTCTGTATTATTTATTTTGAATTTAAATTGACGAATCAAAATTATATCGGCACTTATTACCAAATTCTGAATTCAGAATTCAGAATTCAGAATTTTTTTTTGCTTCTGCCTTTTGGCTTCCGGCTTAAAAAAAAGACCGGCCCACAATCGGAGCCGGTCGCACACAGAATCAAGTCCTTTAAGAACCGATCAGGTTAATCTCGTCTCCTTAGTTTCTACACTCCCAGTTACAAATTCTGAATTCAGAATTCTGAATTCTGAATTTTTCTTAACAGCGCCACGACTCCGGTATGGAGCATCCTGAATGAAGCCATTCAAGGCCCACGCATGCAGTCCTGTTCCATTCCGGAAATTATCTCTGAACATTTGCATCGAATTTTCCATTTGCATTTAAACGCTTACTCGAACTTTTATACCACGTCGGGGCAAATTCTGAATTCAGAATTCAGAATTCAGAATTTCTTTTTTGGCTTCTGGCTTCTGGCTTAAAAAAAACCCCGACCATACTCCGGTCGGGGCTTTTTTGGGGATATGATACTATCTTTTATCAATCATTTCTCCATAATTCCACAACCGAAGGATGCAATAGATCCACCGCCGGCATTTGGTTTTGATATGTACGAAATGATTTCATTTGTTTTCTGAATTGGGCTGCAAATATAGATTTAGAAATACAACTACAAAATTTTTTTCGAAATTTTTTTTTCGCTCATTTATCGCAACTACATTCGTTCTACTTGTGGCATTTGAAAACCCAATTAGCTAATTAGCTAATTAGCTAATTGACAAATCAGCTAATTTCTTCCAACTGTACGGTAAAGTGCCTGAGGAACTGCGGCTCCTGAACAATTCTATAACCACGTGAGTTGTCTTTGGTACGAATGATTTCATCAAAAACCTCAATTACATAATCTACATGCGATTGAGTATACACTCTTCTTGGAATAGCGAGACGCACTAATTCCATCGGTGCGGGAATGAGTTTTCCTTTGTCGTCATACTTTCCGAACATGAGCGAACCAATTTCTACCGTGCGAATTCCGCCGATACGGTATAGGTCGCAAACCAATGCCTGACCGGGATACTGATCTACCGGAATGTGAGAATACAATTTTTTAGCATCTACATAAACGGCATGTCCGCCAACAGGATAAATGATAGGAATCCCTTTCTCACGAATTTTTTCCCCAAGATATTGCGTAGAACGAATACGGTAATTCAGGTAATCTGGATCAAATACTTCATCGAGCCCTACGGCAATGGCTTCCATGTCGCGGCCTGATAATCCGCCATAAGTTGCAAAACCTTCGGTAATAATGAGCAATTGCTTGCATTCATCAGCCAGATGTTTGTTTCGCATGGCCAGAAAGCCGCCCATATTCACCAGCGCATCTTTCTTTGCACTCATTACACAGGCATCGGTCAATGAGAACATTTCCACGGCGATTTCCTTATATGTTTTGTTCTCGTAGCCCTTCTCGTTATGACGAATAAAATAACTGTTCTCCGCTACGCGACAACAATCAAGCACATAGAGCACGCCGTATTTTTTACAAACTGCACCAACCTCCTTCGCATTATGCATACTCACCGGCTGCCCACCGCCGCTGTTATTGGTAACCGTTAAAATGACGGCAGAAATATTATCGGGCCCTGTTTCTTTAATCAATTTCTCTAATTTCTCCACGTCCATATTTCCTTTGAAAGGAAAATTGCTGTCGTAACTCGCAGCCTCTTTGCAAGGAATGTCGATTGCAGTAGCTCCGCTATATTCAATGTTTGCTCTCGTAGTATCAAAGTGAGTATTGCTGATAAAAGTTCGTCCTTTACCACCCAGAAAGCTGTAGAGAATTCTCTCTGCAGCACGACCCTGATGTGTTGGAAGAATAAAAGGCATTCCTGTAAGTGAATGAACAGCGTTCTCAAATTTCGTCCAGCTTCTGGCTCCCGCATAGGATTCATCACCATTCATCATCGACGCCCATTGTTCACTGCTCATGGCAGAGGTACCGCTGTCGGTCAGAAAGTCAATGATGACCTGATCACTCTTCAGCAAAAACGGATTGTAATGCGCCGCCTTCAGGTATTTTATTCTCTGCTCTTCCGTGCTGATTGAAATCGGTTCCACCGATTTAATTTTGAACGGCTCTATGATGGTTTTGAATTTCATTTCCTGTCTTTCTTTTACTCAACAATTACCACTATCCGACTTAATGAATCGGCTTACTTGATTTTTTCGAACTTTGCCTGGAAGAAGCGCAGATATTTCGGCTCAAAAATCATTTTCAGACCCTTGATCTTTTTTCGGTTTTGAAATACTGACTCAACTGATTCACTGATCACATCCATATGCGCCTGTGTGTACACACGACGAGGAATAGTGAGTCGCACCAATTCCAGTTCAGGATAATAGTGATCACCCGTTTCCTTATTTCTGCCTGCAGAGACAATACCTCGCTCCATCGTTCTTACACCGGAGTCGACATAAATTTCAGCAGCCAATGTTTGTGCAGGGAAAAGCTTTTGAGGAATATGAGGCAGGAATTTTTTAGCATCCAGAAAAACGCCATGTCCGCCGATTGGTTTTACAATCGGAATTCCGGCATCGATCAACTTGTTTCCCAAATATTCAACTTGACCGATTCTCGCATGAATATGATCATCATGAACCGACTCTTTAATTCCAATCGACATAGCTTCCATATCGCGTCCGGCCATTCCGCCGTAGGTATGCAATCCTTCATACACCACTACCATATTGGAAGCTTCTTCGTAAACATCGTAATCATTCACTGCAAGGAAACCACCGATATTCACCAGTGCATCTTTCTTTGCACTCATTGTAGCGCCATCGGTATACGAACAAATCTCCTTTACAATTTCTGCTGTAGATTTTTTTGCATAGCCTTTCTCACGCATTTTGATAAACCAGGCATTTTCAGCCACGCGTGTCATGTCGTGGATGATTTTAATTCCATGCTTGCTTGTGAGTTTGCGAACAGCCTTCAGATTTTCCATTGAAATTGGTTGACCACCGGCCATATTCACGGAGGTAGCAATGCATACATATGGAATTTTTTTGGCACCGTATTTTTTGATGACATCAGACAATTTCTGAATGTCAATATTTCCTTTGAACGGATGTAAATCTTCCGGATCATGCGCTTCGTCGATGATTACATCCACGAATGTACCACCAGCTAACTCCTGATGCAGTCGGGTCGTAGTGAAATACATATTGCCCGGAATAACATCACCCGGTTTGATAAGAATTTTCGAGATGATATTTTCTGCACCGCGACCCTGATGCGTAGGAATTACATAGCGGTATCCGTAATAATCCTGAATCGTCTTTTCGAGATGATAAAAGTTTTCGCTACCGGCATACGCCTCATCACCGAGCATCATTCCTGCCCACTGCTGATCGCTCATAGCAGAAGTTCCGCTATCAGTGAGCAAGTCGATATAAACATCTTTCGATCGAAGCAAAAACGTATTGTATCCTGCTTCTTTTATAAATTTCTCCCTCTCAGCTCTGGTCGTCATTTTCAAAAGCTCGACCATTTTGATTTTGTAAGGTTCAGCCCAGCTTCTTTTATTTGATTTTTTCATAAGACTTGATTTGGTAAATAGTAATTAGTAATTAGTAATCAGTGATCAGTGATCAGTATTTAGTAATTAGTTAGGTAATGTGGCAATTGCAACCTTAGAGAAACTCTAATTACTAATTACTAATTACTGATCACTAATTACTCTAAATAAGACATTCTCCAGCGCCTTGGCTTTTGGAAATAAAATATTATTTTCCAAATGTACATGCAGATGAAGATCCTCTTCGAATTTCTTCAATTCATGAAAGGCCGTCTTGTAAGTAGTACAGGCGTCGGCCGGCAATTCGAATCCATTTATAAATTCGCGGATATTTCCCATCAGTTCTCCTGCGCGGTCATGCTCTGACAACATCACACGAATCGGATTTTCGATGAAATGAGTTTTTCCAAAATGATGATGATCCGGTTCATGCTTAGCCAGCACAAGAGTTTTGATATATGGGAATAAAACTTCTTCTTCCTTGAGTAAATGTTGTTCAAGGTCCATCATCATGGCATCGAAATTCCGAAGCACCTCATGCAGTTCCGGATGACGCTCACCGTGAACACCTGCGATTTTAGAAAGATGAGTATGAATCACCGGCATACTACGTTTCATGTAATCATGATGATGATGCAAAATGTGGCTGACCAGAGCATCCAGTTCCATTTTTTCAAAATGTTCAGGCGGATGATTTTTATCTACCTTACGTATTGCCGTTTCAATATCCTGAATCACGACTTTGATGTCCTTACCCGCATTGGCACAGGCTTCCGTAAGCGTTTGCTTTCCTTTACAGCAAAAATCGAGACCGAATTTTTCCATTACTGAAGCAGTTTCCGGTTCGGCAATAACGATTTGAGCCAGCGTTTTTTGTTCTATTCCTTCCATTACAATAAAGCTTAGGAGCGCAATTTCCCGAATTTGAAGCGGGAGTCAGATGATGTTTGCCCGTGAGAGATATGATCTTTCTCACTAAGTGCCATTCCCGGAGAAAAATGATAAATACTTTCCGGACATTATTCGGGAATTATGATTGAAAACATAAACACAGCTTCGCCTATCCTTGTCATCTGAGAAATAATTTCACAAGACTATGCAAAAACCCGCCTCACCGAAGAAATCAAGAAATTCTTATCATTACTCCATCGGAAAGTCAAAAAAGTGATTGAAAAACAAAATAATTTGAATCCGCCAAATATTGAAATCATGTGAAGAATAAAGCAGATTAATTGATACGGGAAAGCTTAATCGTTTTCACTGAATTCCCTTCTTCAATCATCATGAAATAAATTCCTGGCTTTGTCCCGGGAACTGCAATTTCATTCTGACCATTGGATAACACTCCCCAATAAACCAATTTGCCAATTGAATTATAAACTTTAAAAGGCGTATCGCTATTTCCGGTGTAATCCAACTTAAATGACTCTGTGAAAGGATTTGGAAATACCGTAGTTTTCGGTTTATTCCATTCGAAAACAGAAGCAGAGATATTTGCACTGCCGCATGATGCTGCATCGGTCATAGCAAGATGCAATTGTCCGCTGCTCGTTGTTCCAATTACCGGATATGGCATCGTAATGGAAGCGCCAACTGTTGCTATGAAATTGCTCACAGTGATAGGAATCAAAATGTTTTGCTGAGGGAATGCCTGAAGCACCTATTGCAACAAACACTGTATCATTGCTGATAAAAAACAACCATAAGCATTTTCTCCGCTGAATGTAACAGGGTATGCTTCCCCAGTTGAATACCCCGAGGAGAAAAAACACGCATGGTATCGGGTTCGGTGATTGAACTACCTGTAAAAAAGATAACGTTTCCCTGATCATCTACGGCGAGATCTGCTATTGCCATATACGTAGTAGTATCATACCAAATCAACGTTTCGTTTGTCCCGTCAAACGTACGATACGATTTGGATAGCTTAAAGCGCGCGTAGTTTGAAAGTACAGATAACCTGTTCCCTGCCGCATTAAACAAAGGAATTGTATCGGTAAAAAGTACATTCCAATTGGTTCCACGACAAACTTTAACAATTCTGTTTGCATTGATGGATGAATAAAACTGATTTACTTCACCGGCAATGGCCAGACTATCCATTGCAAAGCCTGATAGCCGGCCATAAACAAACCATTATAGGCAACTGATGACCCGTTCAATTGAAGTTCATAGATACCATTGGTGGAATTAACAGCATTGCCAAGAGCATAGAACTTTCCGTTTGTGCAGGAAATTTGAGCGAATGAAAATAAGTGAAGCAACAAACCAATTGTGATGAGGAGTAGAGATTTCTTCATTGTAAGATTTTTAAAGTGGTGCGAAAATAATAAATAAAACCTGAACATTCCGGTAAATAATCCGGATTCCGCAGGAAACATACAAAAGTCTTGTTTCAATAGCCGGAATCCGGATTTATACGAAATTACTTCGCCTGATATTAAAGAATGTCGAAATGCATATTCACCACATTTTTTCCATTGCTTAATTTAATCTGATAGCTGCCTGAACGCAATTTATCTGTAGGTACCACAATTTCACTCGAAGAACTTTCTATTGTCTTCGATAAAATCATTTTTCCGATGGCATCAAACACAACAAGCTCGTAGTTGCCGGCAGGCAAATTAGTAATTCGAATAACTGAATTCTCTTTACCCGGATTTGGGAAAAGCACAGGCTTAAGTGAACCTGATATTCCATCGACACCTACATTCGTAACCTGGTAATCGGCAGAGGACGCCGAACAACCAGTAGAATCTGTGATCACGACGTGATAGAAATCGTTCATGGAAGGAACATAGAACTGATTCGTTGCACCGGCAATCATTACAGAACCCTGATACCACTGGTAAGTTGTTGCAAAGGTTGAGTACAATGTATCGTTCAAGTAAGTTACCAAAGGTGTTACAGGTGTATGAATGATTACACAGAAACTATCTGAATAAGCATAATTACCTAACGAATCAAATACCGCTACATAGTAACATCCTTCAGTATTTACGATAATACTTTGTGATGCACTTCCCTGATTCCACTGATAAGAATAGACGGGTTGAGCAGTGAGTACAACTGAATCACCATTGCAAAATTCCAGAGATCCGGACACGGTAACAAGATTATCAGGTAGCAATCTGGCCAGCGAATCCGTTTTCAAATGTAACCTTCATTTCCTGCAAATCCATTAAAGGTACCACAGGCAATAAAACCTCTGTCACTGCATTCCCTGAAACGATAAATACTGCCGGTTGTAGGGCGATTATGAAACTGTGTCCAAAGAGAATCTCCATTTGCCATCATTTTATGAAAAGCATATCCATTGGCTGTAGATAGTAACACCATGATATCACCATCAGCTGTAGGAGTCATTGCAACTGTAGACATGTTAATTCCCCAATTCAAATATTTTCCCCAAAGGAGGTTGAATGTTTGATCAAACTGAGCAATGTATGTCACGCTATTTCCTGAAAATGTACTAGCATTTCCGGCAAACATAAACGTATTACTGGGCTCTGCAGACACTGCTCCTCCGAAAATCAATGAACCTCCCATTGCTGTATCAGTAATATCGAAAGATCCGATTTGTACTCCGGCTGTATCGTAAACCTGATTCCGGAATAGGCCGTTGCAGTAATGTTAGCTGCCAGCATAATCTCAGTTTCCTGATTGATCCATTGCCATTGAGTTGAAATTCTCATCTGTACCCGGATGAGCAACCCAAACCGTTGCCGGCAGGCGAATAAATTTTTTTGTCCGAGCGATTGCCCGGTTCCTGCTCCGGTAAATGTTTTTATACTTACTACATAACTCCTTCCGGCGTTGCTACTAAATTATGAGCAGAAGGTCCGCCGGTAACGGATCCGGCATAAAATAAGCTATCGGTATTGTGAAACGCTGAATCCATCCTTACGAAGAAGGCAGAATCCGTGGATTCAAGAGATCGTCGTTATATCCGCAAATCACAAAATTGCCGGATGTTTGTTCTACATGCAAATCATAAATATTTGCGCTTGAATGACCACGGAGTAAAGGCATTTGAGTTGAGATCAGATTACCGCGACGATCAATATGATAAACATATCCGTTATTTAATGAGTCGGCCGTTCCGCAGAAACTGCCGTCCGATTGCTCTTCAATAGAATAAGCAGTCGAGAATGTCGGATACGTTTTCTCAAAAGTTATTTGTCCGAAAGAAGATCCAACCGAAAACGTCAGAAGTAATGTAAAGAGTTTTTTCATTTGAAAGGAGTTTTGAGTGAAACAATTTTATTATCTATTCTGACGAAATTAGTTATTTCTAAATATTATACAAAATGAAAATCGGTGATGTCTATTTCTTAGTTGAAAATTTTCCTAGTGGTTTTTTACTTAGGTGATTTTTGATTGCTTCCTGTAATTTATTTAGGTGTTTAAAGTTATGAATTTTATTTAGATTATTTTCTAATTCTAACAAAGCTGCTGCTACCCATCTTTGTCGCTGGTTGCTACTGCTCCAATGTTTGACATTTCGCAAATATTTAGCCATTTGAGAGTTTATGTTTTCGATGCAATTGGTTGTACCGAGACTCCTGGTAAATATTTGAGCTACTTTTAATTTATGTAGCGTCAATGTTTCTTCCATCCCTTCCAACAAGGAGTTTGCTGCATTTTTGATTGATTTTTAATAAGTCCTGATGGATATTCATCAAAGTTGATTTTGCTTGTTATAATCCGCCCTCGATAAGCGTTCTGTATTTTTGTCTTGTAATTTGACTTATCGCGATCGCTTAAATAACTCAATACATTTTCTCGTTTGTGCCATTGACAACGCTGAACAACGGCTTTTTTCCCAAATACATCTTGTACTGCTTTATATATTCCTTTACTTCCGTCAATCACAACCAACAAAGCCGTCTTTAAATGAAAATTTTTTCTCGATTATTTGTTTCAGCAACTGGCCAATTGCTCGGCTATTTTCACTAGAAGTTTGAATAAATCCTACCGGAATTTTATCCTTTATCAGTCACACCCAGTGCAACCACCATCTGTTCGCTAGCTAAATATTTTCCGTCAATTAATAGGGCAACAAAATTGTGATCTTCATAGGTCCGCTCGCAAAAATGCTTAAACGCTTCTTGACTTTGGTTCTTTAAATTCACGACTGACCTGACTTGAGCTTAAATCCAAAGCCTTTCTGCCAGTGTGCCAAGTTACTTTTTCATAATCTCGAGTACTTATGCCGTGAAGCACTTTTTTGAGAACCTCTTCGCTTGGTTGCGCCACCCTCGCGGCTTTCTAACCCCGGCAATGGAATACATTTTCCGCTTGACGAGACCTTCTGGTTCGAGGAATTTGAACCGGCAATCGATGTTCGCCCATTTTTATACTTCCCGGATTAAAGCCATGACGGTAATATGCTTTAGGCCCTGAACCGGCATGTTCATAACGCTCCCCCGTCTTTTCGCGAATAATTTCAAAATTTGATTAATCATAATCCGACTCATCTCAAAATGGTTCATAACCATTTCAAATTTGATGTCGATTGGCTGTTCGTAAAACCAAGTGATGTTTCTTCTCGTTGAACTTTTTGTAGTTTTGTTTCATGGTAGTTTGATTTAGTTTTTAGTTCGCAAACCAAAAATATAAATATCAAACCACTTTGGTAGCAGCAATTGCTTTGCTGCTACTTTTTTCAACTAACTTTGGGACAATACCATGAAAATCAAGCAATAATAAAATTGAAAGGATACAATCTAAAACAATTTAAGTATTTGCTTTTACTTCGAAGCCTTTCGATGAAAAAAGAACGAAATGCTATCAGCTAACTCCGGTAAATCGGTTCCAATAAGGCTGCTTCGTCTCGCATTGAAAAAGCAATCATCTGTATCGTCCTTCTCAAAAAAGCAAAAGTAGTACAAGCCGACAAAAGATGCCGATAAATTTGAAAAACGAAAAAGTTGAGTATTTCACCTTATCAGGAAGGCCTCCATAGAAAATCGGAAAAATAATTTATCCTGATTTACGAAGCACTTTTGTTCTGGCGGCGTTTGGAGAATGAACTTCATTCCTTAAGAAATCTCTTTTGCATCATTTCACCTGCATCAGTATACAATGCCAGAAAGTATTGACCTTTGATCATTTCGGAAGATCCAACGAGTAACCGAATTTGGAAGTTCTGACTCATCGAGTTGTCCGTTGCGAATAATTTTTCCGGTAATATCCATAATTCGATATTCCACCTGTCCGGTAATACGATGTTCTCAAATGAACAACGAATATTTACATGATCGCTTACGATTGTCGGATAAAGTAAAAAGTCAGATTGTTCTTTAGTTCCTTTCACAAAACGACTCTGTGAATAAGAAAATTTTCCATCATAGTCAACCTGCTTTATTCTTACATAGAGATCTTCACGAATTCCCTTATCAAATTTATATTCATAAGCGATATCGTGTGTAGAATTTCCGTTGCCCGGCACGATGTCATATCGAGAAAATTCTGAACCATCTTTTGAAGTTTCAATTTCGAAATGGTCGTTATTGGTTTCACTTGCCGTAACCCAGTTAGCAACGGGTACAGAATTATGTTCTTCTATTTCAAAACTCTTCCATGTAACGGGCAAAAGCAAAATGGAAGACAACGAAAGTGATACAGTTCCCCATGTAGTTGAACTGCTGAACGTATAACCGATAGAAGCAGAAGAAGAGGTGCCAAGTCGCATCGCCATGGTATTATAGTGCGTACCGCCGGTAGAATAGACTGTTGTGTAAGTTGGCACAGACGGA
Source organism: Bacteroidia bacterium (assembly GCA_046330055.1). GTDB lineage: Bacteria > Bacteroidota > Bacteroidia > AKYH767-A > 2013-40CM-41-45 > JADKIH01. The sequence goes on from JAXLTM010000025.1 coordinate 11,159, forward strand.
TTTCGCTGGATATCGCCAAGTACACTAATTACAACTGATGCAGAATTCGTACTTACTGAACCGCTGCTGGCTGAGTTACCGACACCACTATTTGTTGTGACTGTAAAACTTGATCCTGTACTTACTCCATCAAGTTGAACTGAACCTGCAGCAACATCGGTATTATTGCTCGTTGTTACTTTTATTTGTTTAGTTCCCGTACCCGGATTAAACAAATAATAGATGGACACTTCCATCGAACTCTTTGTGATACTACCGTAAGTGTTATTCATAGCGACGCCACCAACGGTGACAGAGCTCACAGGTTTATCCTGCGTAGTTACCGAGACAATCAAAAGTTGATTGGTACCCGCTGTAAGGTTGTGATTCCACGTCAGGTTTTTCACACCGGCCGTAAATTTACCGCCGGTACTAACGATGGTGATTCCTCCAACAGCAGTAGCTTTGGAGTCGTTTACACTAAGAAGGTGGATCAGAGAAAATGAAATAATGTAAAAGCAATAATAAAGGATGTACCTAATACAATTCGCAAGCCGGTACTGAGCCTTTGCCGTTGCCTTGAAACCAATCTCAATCTCCCACCCCGATTGGATCTTTTCATAGCTGCCACACACAGTTTATGTTTTGATCGGAAAAGGATGGAAAGAGTTTCAGTGCTGCTTTTTAAACTGCGGTAAGAAATTTCAGAAAACAATATCAAACGACTGAAATATTGATTTCTAAGGAAGTCTTTATTTTTTCGTACAACAATTTTGCAGAATTCTCATTGTAATGATTTCACAAACACTGCTCTCAATTCCTGCTAAAATTTGGAGGTTCCGGGGTTCAGAGAATTTGGAAAAAGAACAATCATGAAACTGGTAAAATAAAAGCCCGCCTTCCGGCGAGCTTCTTGTTGTCCGACTAGGATTCGAACCTAGAAAGGCAGAACTAAAATTCAGGAAAAAGGTTTTCATTACACCATCGACAGTTTTGGGAGGGCAAAAGTAGCGAAATATGGGGAAAATGAAAATTTTTGATGGAAAATTCGGAATCGCAAGACCCCGAGAGCCAGGTAAAGTCAAAAACCAGAAGCCAGAAGCCGGGAATTCGGCACAAACCAAAAGCCAAAAGCCAAAAAATTCTCGGAGAATCTGAAGGCGAAAATAAGAAGGAGAATTTAAAGAGTACCTAGTGAAAGAGTTTGGGAGCATTTTTTTCCCATTCGCCGCGGCGGACCATGCTCAATCACGGAAATAAAAAGGAAAGCACGGAAAGCAATATAAGCCTTTAATCTACCAAGCAACTAAGCAACTAAGCAACCAAGCAACTAAGCAACTACAACCATAACCAAGCAACTAAGCAACTAAGCAACTAAGCAACCAAGCAACCAAGCAACTACTTACTACTTACTCTTCCCTGCCTCAAGATAAATATCCCAACACTCATCCAATTTCTCACTCTGTAAAAAGAAATCCTTTGTGGTGATGGCCGTCGTGGTGTCGACTTTTTCTTTGAGTTTGTTACGCATCAGATTGGTGATGATGTCGTAGGGTTTGGTGAGCCAGCTGGCAGGCAGACGTTGGTGAAGTTTGAAAATGTCGAAGCGAAGAATCATACGACGAATTTTCCATTCTCTGCATAATATTTATTCACGACTTCATTTCCATTGAGGCCTTTCAGATTGAAATTCGGAGTGAGAGAAGATATTTCACCCTTGATTTCGTCGAAAGTATATTCGTGTACGTGAAAAGGATTGCGGGCAAGCGACTTTTTTACATTCGGTGTCGTGATTAGAACTTTTCCGCCGGGCTTCAGTACGCGCAGACATTCTTTCATAAACTCCTTGCGTGGAACAATGTGTTCGATGAATTGAACGATGTAATCACATCGAATGTATCGTCTTCAAAAGGAATCGGAGGAATGGTAGCACGACTGAAAGAAAGATTTTTCAGATTCGCATAACGCTGCGTGTTATCATCAATTGTGGCCTGATCGTAATCCAGACCGGTAATCGAAGCCGCATCTTCGGCCATCAATGCCGTGCCGTAGGCATTACCACAACCGACATCTAATACTTTCTTTCCCTTGATGATAGGTTTAGCATATTCGTATGCATACTGACAACGCTGATAAGTTACATTGTTGGCATCGTCGTGATGCGCTCGTTCGTGCGTGGACATTTTTGGAAATTTGTCCGGCAAGATAACAAGAAAGTAATTAGTAAGTGGTAAGTAGTAATTAGTTCAGCTTCTTAAAACGAGCAGTCAGGAAGTAGTCGGAATGGGGAAATTAACGGCTTACTACAATTCGGGCGGTTTTTATTTCATTGCCGTCGCCGATGAATTTGTAAATGTAAATACCTTCAGGCATTTCAGAAACATTGATCCGGGCTTTTCGAGCGCTGAAAATGTCTGTGAAAGACCAGCTTGCCTGTTAAATCGAACAGACGGATTTCTGATTTTTTGAAATTCTTCCTTACGAATTAAAAGTTACGAATTCACTGGCAGGATTCGGTTGTACGGAAATTTCAGCACGACTTTCTTCTGCAACAGAATTCACGGAATTTGGAATGTATCCCGCAAGATTTAAATAGTATAAATGATTGCCGCTGCCATTGTCTTCGTCGCTCAGATAAATTTCCTGATTTGAATAAAAGCTCACACCTTCTTTTTGTGTCCAGCTTCCTGCAATTTGAATTTGTGTGTGATCTCCATTGAAGAAATCATCGCCCGACCAGTTGCGGAATAAATGAATATGAGAGTTGGAAATAATTACAAGTGAACTTCCGTCAGGACTAACAGTTGCAGAAGTTGTACGATCATTCGTATAAAAACTATCCACCAGCGTGGCTACATACGTACCCGGTGTCGAGGGGAGAGAATACAATTTTGTATAACCCACTGCACTGCCATCGGTTTTAGTGAAGAGAAATAATTTTCCGTTGTAACTCACAAAGGCTTCAACATCGAAATTCATCCATGGTGATGGAAAGCAATGCTGATCCGGATAACTGAAATTGATTACTTCAGCAGTGGTTGAAGAACCGGTTGATGTATGCGGATAAGCAGTTCGGTAAACACGAAGATTAGTACGATCGCAATTGTTATTTCCAAAATCACCTATATATAAGTAGTTGTAACCGGCATCATGCGTCACATCTTCCCAATCATAATTGACGGCGTTCGTAACTGTCACAGTTTGAACCACATTGCCCGACATGTCGACCTTGTAAAGGTTGTTATCTCCATAGCCATCGTTATGTGTCCAGAAATGACTGCCGCCGTTGAAGTCTAATCCCGAACATTCGGACAGGCTTCCCGGGAAAGTACCCGTAGTAGAAACGGTAACAGACGACGATGCAAATGCCGCCATTTGTACAAACATAAAAACCAAAAAAGCCCTGAAAGGCTTGTCAAATCTGTGTTTCATTGATATCTGATTTTGTCCGATGATGATAGAATAATCTCAGACGCAATCTACAACGGCCGCAAAGATAATACTTCCGCAATACTGTGGTAATCTTACAATTACAAGTATTCAGGAAATATGAACAACTTCATTTACAGCCCATTTTTGTATTGGCTTTTATGAAAAATAAACAATCATTTTATAGACACTCTTCATCTTCCTACCGGTTTAACTTTTAATTAAAAAAAGTGGTCAAAATTTTCCCGGGATTTTGTCGCTTGAGGGCAATGCATCTCAGAATGGCTCCTCAAACCGGATTAAAATCCGCTAATAACCGCAAGAAAAGGCACTTCTTCCTTCTGATTTATCGCCTTGAAAATAAACACTTTACAAAAGGAGCGGAATATTATTCATCAAACGATTGATAATCAAAACAATAAACAGCAAAAAAACGCCCCTCCGGCATACCCTCTGATCACTAATTACTAATTACCAATTACTAATTTAAATACCTTCGCATCCATTCAAAAATTCCGTATTCAATTATGAATTACAAACGCATTAATAACCTTGTAGGCTGGATCGTTTTTCTGATCGCTTCATACACCTACATTTCTACCATTGAACCAACAGGAAGTTTTTGGGATTGCGGAGAGTTCATCGCCACTGCTCACAAACTTGAAGTAGGTCACCCGCCCGGGGCACCATTGTTCCTTATGCTGGCTAAAGTCTTTATTCTTTTCGCCGGCGACAATGTGAAAATGTTCCCGATCATGGTGAACATTCTTTCTGCGTTAATGAGTGCGTTTTGTATTCTCTTCCTCTTTTGGACAATCACAGCTCTTGCAAAGAAAATTGTGATTGGCAAAGCTGAAGTAACAATGGAAAAAATTATTGCCGTCATGGGCGCCGGAGTTGTTGGTGCACTTGCCTATGCATGGAGTGATTCATTCTGGTTCTCTGCCGTAGAAGGTGAGGTTTATGCCAGTTCATCCTTCTTCACAGCAATTGTAGTTTGGGCGATGTTCAAATGGGAAGAAGCAGCCGACGAACCGCACAACCTTCGCTGGTTAATTCTCATCGCATACCTGATGGGACTTTCAATCGGTGTCCACCTTCTCAACCTCCTTACTATTCCTGCTCTTGCCTTCGTGTATTATTTCCGTAAGTACAAAGTTTCTACGATGGGAATCATTTACACTTCAATCGTTGGTGTAATCATTTTGGGAATTGTGCAGTATGGTATCATTCAGGAGGCGATTACACTGGCCGGATTTTTTGACCGGACTTTTGTAAACGGACTTGGAATGCCATTTGGAACCGGTATTATCATTTACATGTTACTCGTCATCGGTTTACTTGCCTGGGGTATCATTTGGACAAAGAAAAACAATCATCCAATCTGGAATACTGCATTACTCTGTACTGTTTTCATCCTGATTGGCTATTCTACTTTTGCACAAATCATCATTCGTTCAGCTGCAAATCCGCCGCTCGATGAAAATAATCCGGAGAACGTTTTCAACTTCATCTCTTATCTGAAGCGTGAACAATACGGTGAGCGTCCACTCTTCTACGGACAAAACTACAATGCTAAAGTCATCGATCAGATTGAAGGAGACATGCAGTATGCAAAAATTGATGGTGTCGATAAATATGTTGAAGCAGGAAAGAAAATTGAACCTGTTTACGAAAAGGATAAGATGACGCTCTTCCCGCGTATGTGGTCAAATCAGCAGAATCACATTACCGAGTATAAGAAATGGGCCGACATCAAAGGCGACCGTTCACCAACAATGGGCGACAATGTGAAATTCTTCACCACTTATCAGATGGGCGAAATGTACTGGAGATATTTCTTCTGGAATTTCGTTGGTCGACAAAATGATCTTCAGGGACCCGGTGGAATCACTCGCGGTAACTGGATCAGTGGTGTTTCATTTATTGACAATGCACGTCTTGGTCCGCAGGAAAAAATTCCTGATCAGATGAAAACCAACCGTGCCCGCAATCTGATGTATTTCCTGCCATTGATTCTCGGCATCATCGGATTGATCTATCATTACCGACGAGCAAATAAAGATGCATGGGTAGTCATGCTGCTTTTCTTCTTTACCGGTATTGCCATTGTAATCTACCTCAACGGTACACCGCTTCAGCCTCGTGAACGGGATTATGCATACGTCGGATCGTTCTACGCCTTTGCCATGTGGATCGGACTTGGGGTACTTGCCATTTATGATGTCCTTAAAAAATACCTCTCAGGAGTTGGTGGTGCTGCAACGGCAACATTGATCTGCATGGTTGTTCCTGTTGTCATCGTAAAAGCAGAATGGAATGATCACGATCGTTCACATCGTTTCACTTCAAGAGACTTTGCTACCGACTATCTGAATTCATGCGATAAGAATGCCATCATCTTTACCAACGGCGATAACGACACCTTCCCTCTTTGGTATGCTCAGGAAGTTGAAGGAGTGAGGACAGACGTTCGTGTTGTCAATCTATCACTTCTGAATACCGACTGGTACATTGATCAGTTAAAGCGCAAATACTACGAATCGGATCCGATTGATATTTCCTGGACATCCGATAAATACAATCTGGGCAAACGCGACTACCTGCCATTCTATGATCGTGGACTGAAAGGATCAGTAGAGTTAAAGGAACTTGTTGACTTCATGGGTAGCGATAGTCCGAATGCACAGGCCCGTACGAATAACGGAGAAATGATCAATTACTATCCGACTAAGAATATTCGTCTGACTGTTGATTCTGCTGAAGTGTTAGCGAACAAAGTCGTTTCTCCGGATCAGGCCGATAAGATTGTTAAAGTTATGGAATGGTCAATCGGTGGAAATTATCTGATGAAAAACGATTTGATGATTCTGAACATCCTTGCAAACAATCACTGGAAACGTCCAATCTACTTTGCAACCACTGTTGGTTCGGATAATTACCTGAACCTTGAGCCTTACTTCCGTCTGGAAGGACTTGCTTACCGACTGGTTCCTGTTCGCAGCGACAATACGAACGATGTAGTTCCGGGGTCAGTTGAAACCAATAAGATGTACGACAATGTGATGAATAAATTTGTTTTCGGTAACATGAACGACGAGCGCGTTTATCTCGACGAAAACAACATGCGCATGACAACTAACTTCCGCATCAACTTCTCACGTCTTGCCGAAGAACTCATGAACCAGGGTCGTCGTGACTCTGCTATCAAAGTACTCGATAAATGCGTTGAGGTAATGCCTGATAAGACTGTTCCTTACAATTACTTCATGACAAAGATTGCCGAGCTCTACTACAGAGCAGGTGGTGCCATGAATCGTGATACATTGTCAGTAGGTGATCCGGAATTGAACAAAGCAAATAAGGAGCTAATCGACAAAGGCAATGCCATTGCTTCAAGAATTCTGGATATCTACAGCAACAACATCGACTATTATCTCTCTCTGAAAGGAACCAAGTATTATAAGTTGGTTGATCAGGATGAAAATCAGGCGATGTATATTTTGCAGGCACTTGCACAAACACTGAAGAATACAAATCAAACCGAACTCGCCAAGAAAGCCGAGAAAGCCTTCATGGATTATGCAGCGAAGACGGAATTGTAATCTCTGAAATAATTTTATTGGAAAAGGCTCTGACGGAAGTTGGAGCCTTTTTAGTAAGTAGTAAGTAGTAAGTAGTAATTAGATGTGGATGATTTTGCTTAAAGTGCTTGATTGAAGAGTGAATGCAACTTTGCTCTTTTGTTTCAACACTCTGGAAATTTCTATTTTCAAAGATGCCATAATACTTATTTGCATTTGTAATTTTGAGTAAATCCCGCAAAACATATCTAAATCATTTTACTGACCACCGATCACTGATTACTGATTACTGATCACCATTCACTAATCACTGATTACTAATTTCTAATTACTAATTACTAATTACTGATTACTGATCACTGATCGCTTCTACCCGTAAACAATTTCTTTCCTTCACAAATTCCTCGTACCTTCCCCTCGCATGCGGCCACCTTTGCTTGTAAAACTTTTACTGAACCAATTGGTTTGGCAAATGCCGGTTAACGACAAAAATGTTTACCTGACGTTTGACGACGGGCCAATACCGGAAGTAACGCCATGGGTGTTGGGCCAACTGAGAAGGTACAATGCGAAAGCTACTTTCTTTTGTGTCGGCGACAATGTGAAAAAACACCCGGAAGTGTATACACAAATACTCAAAGAAGGTCATCGCACAGGAAATCATACGATGAATCACATTAACGGATGGACAAATTTCAATCGTGATTACTTCAGGAATATTGAAGAATGCAGCCGTTATGTGAAGTCCGATTTGTTTCGTCCGCCATATGGGAAAATTCGCCCGACACAAATCAGAAAACTTGGTAAAGAATACAGGATTATCATGTGGGACGTCCTGACTCACGACTATGACCCAAAAGAAAGCGGAGAGGATTGCTTTCGCAGAGTCAGAAAAAATGTTCGCCCGGGTTCAGTGATTGTGTTTCATGACAGTCTGAAAGCAGAGAAGAACCTCCGCTACGCCTTGCCAGCAACACTTGAATTATTATCAAAAGAAAATTATCGTTTCCTCTCTATTCAATGAAAATCTTTCTGAAAACATTTATTTCATTAACCGTCATTTTCCTGCTACGCTCAAACACTACGGAAGCTCAGGAGAAAAGAGGATTGATGGGTCTTGGAATTTCAGCAGGAGCAATGAATTATTCCGGTGAGCTCGACGATAACTTCACGCTTGTTTTCACCAAACCGGGTTTTGGTGCACATGCCATCTTCCTAGTTTTTTCTCGTCTGCATTTTCGCTTATCCGCTTTGCACGGAACCATCACTGCCAGCGATGCGCAGGCAAATTTTACTGACAATGCATCACGCAATCTTCGTTTCTATTCCGACATCGATGAAGCAAGTTTTCATATTCTCTATACGCTGCAAAACCGAAGCAGAGGATTTACAAAACGAAATTTTGCGACACCATATGTTTTTGCCGGTTTGAGTTATTATCACTTTGCTCCAAAAAGAAAAATCAACGGAGTTGAATATGATTTGCAATCAGTAGGAACAGAAGGACAATATTTGCCGGGTAATTATCCTGCTCCATACAAATTATACCAGTTCTCCATCCCTTTTGGCTTTGGATTTAAAATCAAGCTTACAAAAAATATTGACATCGGTGCCGAAACAGGATTCAGAAGAACATTCACTGATTATCTGGATGATGTAAGCAGTAAATATCCCGACAAAAATGCTTTACTGGCTGCAGAAGGTCCTGTTGCACTTTTTCTTTCAGACCCTTCAATCAATCCCGTTTCCGGTAAAGCCTCTTTCAGCGACCGCGGCAATTCCGGAAATGTAGACTGGTACGTTTACACCAATTTTCATATCACTTATTATTTCACCACCGCTCTTTTCAAGCAATACAAGTTAAAAGACCAGTACAAACCGAACAGTTGCAAGGGGTTGATGAAGCCGAAGAAAAGCTGAATGTGGTTGCTTGGTTGCTTAGAAGTACCTTCTTTTATTATTGAGTATTTGTTTTATTGGATCGCATATTAGCATATTAGCACATTAGCATATTAGCACATTAGCATATTAGCACATTAGCATATTAGCACATTAGCATATTAGCACATTAGCATATTAGCATATTAGCATATATCCAAATCGCCCCGGCTAGCAGGCAACTAAACAACCAAGCAACTAAGCAACTAAGCAACTAAGCAACTAAGCAACTAAGCAACTAAGCAACTAAGCAACTAAGCAACCAACTACATCTTCCCTTCCAACCAGCTCCGATAGTTTAGTACATCTGCATCTTCTGTCTCTTTGTGGTCGGGAGTGAGAATTAGAGATTTTGCTTTTGCGAGAAGTGATTTTTCTTTCCGAAGCGAATCTTTCTCCATCAGCTTTTCGATGATCTGAACCATAATGGTTTCGCGTTCGTTGGTTTTCTTATTGAAGAATTCCGGGAAATCCTTTTTGACAAGTCGAATACTGTTTTCCAAAACATCAAAATCGCGCAATTCATACCGAACCATCAGCTCTGCAATGGCAATCTTAAATTGCAATGTCCGGTCGGCGGTCATGAAACCCTTCAATGAGTTTCTCATATTGAAATAACGCACCGACTGATGGAAATCTTTCTTATCTAAGTACGAAACAGCAAGATTGAGATAGACGAACATTTCATAAAAAGGTACCGCCATTACCTTATCGATCGATTTCATCTCCAGCAAAGTCTCAATGGCACGATTACGATCGGTACGTGAATAATTAATCACGAGAGAGTTATAGTAGAAGAATAGATATTTGTCGTATAACAAACGCTGATGCTCTTCCATTCCCTGACGTAACTGTTCGGAAAAACGAATCGATTCAGCAGAGCGGTTATTTTTAAAGAGTGCGTTAATTATATAAACAAGCATCTGCAGTTTTACGTCATGATTGGAGCGATTAAACAACTTGTCATTTGTAAACTCATTATATGTTTTGAGAAGATATTCTTCCAACGCTTTATAGTCGCGTTTCTGTAAAAGAATCTGCGATACGGAATGATACATCCTGAAACGCAGCGTAGGGCTCTTTGCTGTTTCCGGGTCGGAGCTGAATTCATTCACCGTTTTCTGCAACAATTCGAAAACCGGATTTTCATCGGAAGAAAAATTCTGACTCCGCTTCATACGATAAGACACTACAGCGAGAATATCATCAATCGCCCGAAGCTTACGAATGTGCTCATGATTTTCATGACGAAGCCGGATATACTTTTCCGGATCCACTGAAAGCATTTCATGAGAGAGGCGAATGAAGTCGCCGTAAATTATATCAAGCAACTCTGCATTTTCAATTTTTCTGGCTTGCGCCTCTGCCTTTTTTAAGAAGTAATGAGCAACCTTGATGTTGTTTCTTGACAAAAAAAACTTCGCAAGAGAAAGCAGATGCAATGAATAAAGCACTTCATCGGTATCAATATGCTGAAGTAATAAGCTTTTGTTCAGATCATTCAACAATCGGTTCCGCAAACGATAAAATGCATTTTTATCATTCGACTTGTAGAGTGACTTTACAATACGCTCTTCTTCGTAATCATCTCCGCTCTTTCGCATATAGTCGAACAGGCGGTGGTCAAGCCTGTCTTCATGAAAATGACTGCGCCCCAGATACAACTTGAAAAATCGCACCTGCTCCTTGGTCATTCCTGCAACTATATTATTCAGAACATCCATATATTGCGTTTTTGAACAGGTAAGAAATTTAAAAAAAAGAATGGTAACATCCAATCCCTTTCCTATTTTTGATAAGAAATCAGCCCTCGCTATGAACTTTCGAAAAATTTTAGCCCTTCTGACCTTCCAGCTGGCCGTTGTAGCGGCCTTTGGACAAGGAGAAATCCGAATTGTCAGTCTGACCCATTTTCCTGTTGCCCCGGTTGACACTGCCTATGAGTCCAACACCTACGACAGCATTGGAATCACGATTTCCAATATTGGCAACTCCGTAATTGTTGACCACTTTGATGTTTTTGCAAGCGCCCGCCCTGCTGATATCGACACCATTTTCTATGATCCGGATACAACGAATAAGGTTCTTCAGACGGGTGATTCATTGGAACAATTCCGAAACGGCTTTCGTTTTCGTCCGATCCACTACGATGACGGCGACAACATCATCGTAGTTTGGCCGGCAGCCAGGACCACTCCGAATATCATTTCAGATTCCATTACTTTCGTTATTAATTTCGCCAGCATAAATGGTATTATCCATACCGAAAAGGAAACTATTGAGCTCTTTCCGAACCCTGCCGTCGAGTATTTTGTGCTCCGGTCACCGGATAAAAACACCTTTAAACAGGTAAGAATTTTTGATTCAACAGGCAGGATGGTATTTGAGCTGACTCCGGGGGACAATTACATCCCTGTGAACGACTGGCAGAGCGGTGTTTATATGCTGGAAGTTTACACCGCAGAAGGATACCGTATTGTGAAACGATTGATGGTACGTTAAGCAGAAGCTCCGTAAAAACATCCGTATCTTTGCGCCACTATGATTTTACCCGGCGCTTATTGCAACAGTTTAACCGAATATCGTCGTCTTCTCACCCGTGAAGTGAAAGTGGGCGACCTGGTAATCGGTGGCAAGCATCCGATTCGTGTACAGTCGATGACGACAACGGACACGATGAATACCCAGGCTACAATTGAACAGAGCATCCGAATGATTGATGCCGGTTGCGAATTAGTTCGCATAACCGCACCAAGCATTAACGAAGCAAACAACCTTGCATTGATCAGAAAAGGACTGCACGAACGCGGATACAAAGTTCCTCTGATTGCAGATATACATTTTACTCCGAATGCTGCCGAAGCTGCTGCACGGATTGTAGAAAAAGTGCGTGTAAACCCGGGAAACTATGCCGATAAAAAGAAATTCGAAAACATCGAATATACCGAAGCTGCATATGATGCCGAACTCGACCGCATTCGTGAGCGCTTTATACCATTAGTAAGAATTTGTAAGGAACATGGTACTGCAATGCGAATTGGTACCAATCACGGATCGCTCAGCGACAGGATTATGAGTCGATACGGTGACACACCGCTCGGCATGGTGGAATCCGCACTTGAATTTTTGCGCATCTGTGAAGCAGAATCTTATTACAACATTGTGCTGTCCATGAAAGCCAGCAATCCACAGGTCATGGTTCAGGCTTATCGATTGCTGATCCGGAAAATGCAGGAAGCCGGCATGAATTATCCATTACATCTCGGTGTTACCGAGGCAGGAGAAGGAGAAGACGGACGAATAAAATCATCTGCCGGCATTGGTACATTACTTGAAGATGGCATAGGCGATACAGTTCGGGTTTCATTGACTGAAGATCCTGAATTCGAAATTCCTGTTGCAAGAACATTGGTTGATCGTTATAATGAACGACGTGAACTTTCTGATCCGGTTCCTGCGATAGAGAAAATTGCAATTTTCAATCAAGGGAAAAACAAAGAGCTCCCCTACTCGCCTTTTGAATATTCGAGAAGAAAAACTACAAAGGTGCTGAACATGGGTGAACACGAAGTTCCACGCATCATCGGTGATTTATCGCAATTGAAAAAAATCACTCCGGCCTCGCTATTGGCTTTCGGTTACAATTACGATGCAACGAGTGACAAATGGAATATTGCTGATCAGGCCTGTGATTTTGTGTACGCGAAATCATCGGTTGATTTTGACATCCCGGGAACCCTGGGAATTATTCAGGATGCCGGAAGCTGGGAAGAAGGAAAGGACCGTCACTATCCGCTTTTCATTTACAACGATTTTTTCAAATCAAAAAAACACTCTCCGGTTCTGAATTTTGTATTAGCAGATGTTGATACACTCTTTAGCGACGAAGGGAAAAAATTAGCTTCACTTCCTTCACCTGCAGTGATCGTAATTGAGACTTCCAATGAGCATGGCATGGCCGAGCAAAGAAGAATCTGCATCGAATTAATGCGAAGTGAAATTCATCTGCCTGTTATCTTCCGAAGAACATATACCGACGATGAACCCGCCACTGTTGCACTCTATGCAGGAACAGATTTCGGTGCCTTGTTACTCGACGGTTTCGGAGACGGCATCTGGCTTTCTGCACCGAATGTAACAGCACGTAATCAAATCAACTCTGCAGCGTTTGGAATTCTTCAGGCAACAAGAACACGAATCTCCAAAACAGAATACATCAGTTGTCCAAGTTGCGGAAGAACACTTTTCGATCTTCAGGAAACAACTGCAAGAATCAGAAAACGCACCGATCATCTCAAAGGAATCAAAATCGGCATCATGGGATGTATCGTTAACGGCCCCGGCGAAATGGCCGACGCAGATTACGGCTACGTAGGTACAGGCATCGGAAAAATTACACTCTACAAAGGCAAAGAAGTAGTCCGCCGAAACATTAACTCCGAAGAAGCAGTTGATGCACTGATCGATCTTATCCGCGAGGGTGGGGATTGGGTGGAACCTGTGTCAATTAGATAATTAGCTAATTAGCTGATTGGTTAATTAGCTAATGGTCTGTATGAAACCACCTTGGTTTTAATTGTGATGAACTATCATCGATTTCTATGATTCATTAGCAAATTAGCTAATTAGCATATTAGCTATTCAGCTAATGGTTTGTATGCCCCCTGGTTTTAATTGTACTATCATCGGCTCCTATGATTCATTAGCTAATTAGCATATTAGATAATTAGCTAATGGCTTGTATCCCCCCTGGTTTTAATTATACCATCATCGGTTCCTTTGATTCTTTAGCTAATTAGCATATTAGCAAATCAGCTAATGGTTTGTATGCCCCCCTGGTTTTAATTGTACTATCATCGGCTCCTTTGATTCATTAGCTAATTTGCATATTTGCTAATTAGCTAATTAAAACCCTACCCAATATACCCCTTCAACGCCCCCACATACTTTTCAAAGGCGGTAACACCGGTGGGAGTGATTTTACAAATGGTCAAAGGGTAATTATCTCTGAAAGTTTTTTCAACGGTGATGTAACCGGCTTCGGAAAGCTTGGTGATCTGGACACTAAGGTTTCCTGCGGTGGCACCGGTTTTTTCTTTCAGGAAAGAGAACTCCGCCTCTTTGACGCCAATCAACAGCGACATTACCGCGAGGCGGAGTTGTGAATGAAGTAACGGATCCAGATCCTTGAACATGGCTCAGGCTTTAACAAGATTTTTACGATAGCGAAGACGAAGTAGGTGACCGGGAATAATGTATCCAAGAACAACAGCCAATGCAAGCGCTATTAATTGGTATTCGAAGTTGATGAAGAAGCATGGTATGGCAATCAACCAGTTCACGATTCCGCCAATAATCATCGGACGAAATTTCATTGCGCCTCCTGAGATGAATAACCACAAACCATAAATCATTAGTATAATCGGATATGTATTCATCTGCAGTTTGAAAGAGAAGAAGATGACGACACTCAGCGTGACAAGAAATGACACCCTAACATAATACATCAATTCATCGATGTATGTCTTTACTTTCTTTTCTTTTTCATGACGCGATGCATAAATCCAGGTTCCAATTCCTGCAAGTGGCATTAATACAGCCCATGTGAGTGCGTGTTGTTGAATATCCATGCCGATTAAAATCATTTCTCCCACTGCGGCAATCAGTACAGCCCATCCCCAGATGAGGAAATAAAAGCTGTCGTCTTCGAGGTCTGTTTGAACGGTCTTTATCATCTTGCTGATAAGTTGAAGGCTTTCTTCTGTAGTTATTGTTTTTTCAGTTTCCATGATGGTTATTTCTTTTCTTCGGTTTTATTTTCTCCGGCCATTTGTTTTTTACAATTGTCAAGCATATCCTCCGCTTGCTTTTGCCCCCAATGAGGAACAATATTGTCGGCATATTTCATTGCTTTGAATTTTGCAACAGCATCTTCCAGTACAGGAATTGCTTTGTCTACTCCACCGCCATATTGAGCAGGCGTATACATTAAGCCGGAGCCGCGCAGGAATAGTGCACGCGGATTGTCAGGATTGAGCTGAAGTGCCTTTCCGGTAAGCATGGCAGATTGCATACCGAGTTTTTGTCCGCGATTCATCGGGTCAACGGAAATCTTCATGGAGTTCACGAACGATTTCACAACATAGATTTCTGAATTGTTCGGGCTCAGCGAATCTGCTTTGTTGATCAGCACTTCTGCTTTGTCGAAATATTCATCCTTCTTCAGATTGTCTTTCTGCTGTACACCAACCATAATTGTGCAGAATGACTGATAGTACAGCGGCAACCATTCAGTCGGGTTAGCCATGGAAACTCTTTCGAAGTTGTTTCCAAGTTTGGTGAAGCCGGCTTCATCAGAAGTTGTATCCAGTGCACCGACAAATTTTTCCATCGCAGATTTATACTTTGCATCCTGTGCAAATAATTGCCCTGCTGAAATTAAGAGTAGTAAGAAAATTGCTTTTTTCATTTTGTGTATGTTTTTAATTGTATTTATCTGAATCATCTTTTTGAGAACCGATATTGATGAAGACACCTGCAAAGAAAAATCTGGTCGATGCAGCATCTACTGTGTAGCGGTGAGAGCCATCGCTTGAATAATTATAGCCGTAGATATTCTTAAAGCCAAAAACATTGTTAACTGAAAGTACCAATACTGTAAATGACTTTCCAATGGAAGTGAGATAACTGAAATTCAGGCTCACATTATGATAGTCCGGAGTTTTATCACCGAGGAAAACCGGATTATTCGGATTATAATAGGTTCTTCCGGTACTGTAAGCATACGTTAAGCTTGGCGCAAGACTGATTTTCGGGAAGAAATACTTAAAGACAAGTGATGCCGTATGTTTTGGTGCAAAGGTCGGTGTAGCCTCTGCCGGATAATTTCTGTATTGTCTCTTAGAATCAAGATATGAGTAGGAAATCCAGAAATCACCTTTGCTCACAGTTTTTTTGTCGCGATAGAAAAATTCTACTCCCTGCGCATATCCGCTTCCTGTATTGCCGGGTATAACTCTTCCTTCAAGTACAGGAAGGTAAAACAAGTGAGAATAGTCTTTATAGTAGGTCTCAATTCTGAATGTGCGGCTGTCGCTCACATGCTGAAAGTTCAGAATGTAATGTGTAGCCTTTTCAAAATCAAATTTGGTTGAGAGGTATGTATTCAGATACGTCTTATCAGGAACCTGAAAGAAATTTCCGAATGCCAATGAAAACTGACTGAACTGTCCAGTTTTATAAGCAAGCGATAATCTTGGTGCGACATTTTGCTTTTGTATGGCTTGTGAATTTTCGGCACGAACTCCGACACGGCTTACCAATTTTGAAGTGATATAAACATCAGCCTCTGCAAATGCAGCAGAGTAATCCTCTTTAAAAGAAGAAAACATCTTCGGTGTCTCATCTGTGAAATGCTGGTATTCTCCGCCAAAACGAATCACAGAAAGTGAACCAAGGCCATGAGAAACAGATATTCTAGATTCTGATAAATCATTCCGATGGTAAACCGGATAATTGTCGAAAGAGAAATGATCGCGATTCGTACTGAAAGAAGTTGCAGCATTCAATGTCCATGACTTGAAAACAATCTCCTTGTATGAAGCAGAAGAATAAAAATTGTCATTCTCCAGTCCGAAATTGAATTTCCTTTCAAGCAAAGGATCAGATGTATCAGGAACAGCAACACCGAGTTTATTCCATGACCAGGATGCAAAGACTTTTACAATTCCTGTTTTAGAAGTCTTCAATCTGTAGATAACTGAACCATTCACTGCACGCGGCTTGTCAAACCAGTTGCGATTGGTTTTAAAAAGTTGAAAGTACGGAGAGAGGTCAGTATATCCTCCATAGATACCTAAGGAATACTTTTCTTTTCTCCATGTTTTTCCCAGACTACCGCCAACACTCATCACTCCGATATTTATTCCTGATGCTTCTGCAAGATCCTGTGATTCCAGAATCAGAACAGATGACATAGCCTGACCATATTGTGCAGAATAACCTCCGGAGCTGAAAGCTGTTCCTTTGAATAAGAAGGGAGAAAATCTTCCACGCTGCGGTACATCGGGAACAGAAGTGAAATACGGATTGTCAACCAACAGGCCGTCGATGTATGTTTTAGATTCTGTGGCATCGCCTCCGCGAACAAACAAACCTTCTTTATCACCTACAACTGCCGTACCCGGTAAGGTTTGAATTGCTCCGTAGATATCACCATTTGATCCGGCCGTGGTAACGATGTCGAGTGGGCGAAGCATGACCATTTTCTTTTCATCACTTGCTTCAAACGCTCCGGCTGCAATGGTGACTGCTTTTAATTCTGTAACAGCTTCCTTCATTTTGATTTTTACATCAACAGCTTTTCCGTCAAGCATTACCTTCTGTTCATTCTGTACAAATCCGATGAATGTAACAACAAGTGTTTTCTCTCCGCTTTCATCAGTGCTGAAAGAAAATTTCCCGTTAGCATCAGAAGTGGTACCGTCATAAGAGTCTTTGATAAAGATGTTCGCTCCGGGTACCGGCTTATTCTGTTCGTCAGTTACGAGTCCGGAGATGGTCGTTTGTCCGAACAGATAACCTGAGCAGAGGAATAAAAGAAGTGTGGCAAGAGTTTTCATAGTGTGATTGAATAACAGGACAAACATAAAGTAGTTTATAATATAAACCAAATAGAAAAACAAAAACCAGCTATTAATCGCTGGTTTTCAATGTTTTAATTTTATCGGCAGTTTATCAGTATCCTGATTCCAGGCCAAAAACTTCTCTTGCCACCCATCCTTTACCCCAATCTTCCATCTCCTTTTCATTCCAGATTTCCGGATAAAAGACTCTTTTCTGAAAGCGAGGCGGCAGGTATTTCTGCCAGTTCGTTCCGCCTGTTGCTGCGATATCTTCCGGATCCTTTTGCAGATACCGGACAGCTGATTTATAATGACTCAATGGCCAGTTCACATTCACATTGATGTCGAGCATCTTCATCAATGCTAAAAGCTTTTCGTTTTTCTGATCTTCTGCCGGCATCCTTTTAAATATAGCCCAAAGATTCTTTCCCTTTACTTCCTCTGCCAGTGAAATCAGCTCGCTTGAATATTTGGTTTCGAATTGCTGAAGCGTGAGTGTTTTTTTTCCGCTTGAAAGTTCTGTTGCTCCTGCTTTCCAATAGATGAATTCAAACATCTCCTGAATCGAAGAAGAAGCTATGAATTTGTCGCGGTGATCTTTGTCGACCAATCGCTTAAAGTCAGTCGACCAGATTTCAATCATTCGATATTGCGCACTCTGAAATCCACTGGCAGGAAGAAGGCTCATACGAAACTTCAGGAACTGATCATGCTCCATTCCATTCACCATGATTTCAAACGAACGAACCAGATTTTCGAAGTAAGAATTGATTCTGCGCAATCGCTCGATCATGAATTTTGCATCAGGGTTTTCTTTCTGAGCAATTTGTTTGAACTCATGAATACTGAGTTTGAAATAAAGCTCAGTGATCTGATGATAAATGATAAAAATTTCCTCGTCAGGAAAACTTGTCTTCGGATTTTGAAGCGACAACAAAGTATCGACATGAATGTAGTCCCAGTAGGTAAGGTAATCAGCATACAAAAGACCGTCGAGGTAAGATATCAGATCCTGCCCCATAACATTGTACTTCTTCTGCAATTCCTCGATTCGTTTAACGATTTCAGGTTTTAGTTCCATGGGCGGGAATTTCGGAAATGTTTTGGAACTTTTAGATGATTTTGGTTGGCTGGTTGGCAAGTTAACTGGTTCGCTGGTTCGCTGGTTTGCTGGTTTGCTGGCGATTGGTCTCCCAAAAAAATACCACTATGAAACTCAGTGCTCCCTTTTACCAAGCAGAACTAATTACTACTTACTAATTACTACTTACTAATTACTACTTACTAACCAGCGCCGGAGAATTGGCCAGATTTGAAAAATCCACCAAATCCATTTTGATAGAGCCTACGAGGATATTGGTTTGCACGCGGACAGGAATTTTATTTCCGTCGTCGCTGATCCAAACGGTCATGTCTTCCTGGTCTTTAAATACGCGGCCTTCCTGAAGCATTGGTCGAAGTACAAGGCAGCGGAATGTTCCCTTTTTGCTCTTGATATTCTCGCGGCCTAAAAAGCGGAGGTTGAGTGGAATTACCTTATCGTCGAGATAACCGTTGATTTCGAAAACATCTCCTTCTTTGGCATTATTGAAATCCAGGGTACGCGCATAGTAGAAGGCGCTAATTAAGTCTTGTGTATTATCGGGAACTGAGATAGTGGCCTTTTCACTTTTTGCTGAATCCAGAAAATGATTGAAGCTCACATTCTGATTAATGATATATCCACCCTCATTCACTCTACGGATGAACAGCCATGGAACCATTGCTGATTTATCTACAATCGATTCATAGCGGTCTCTTACTTTAAAAAACCAATCGAAAGCGCCAACTGATTTTCCTGAACCCACAACATGGTAACATTCTCTTCCGCCAAGATTTGTCAACTCAGGCATTACTTCAAGAGTTGCTTCGCCTGCGTCAACGAAACCATAGTGAATTCTGAATTTTAAAACCTCACCCGGCTTAAAAGCGGAGTTATTGATGATCCTAAGATTGTTTTGCGGGTAATCGATACTTTCCGTTGCGGAAGTACAAAGTATCAGGAGACTGATGAGAATGAATTTAATTTTCATGGGTCCCGGTTTTACAAACACTGTTCCAAACATCGGTTTTACAAAATTACAATAAAAAAGCGGCTGATTCTTAAACGAATACAGCCGCTTTTTATTGAGTTTTTAAGCTTTATTCTACCGAAGAATCGTCCTTCATTTCAGGATTTTCGGTGTTGATTTCTTCGACTTTTGTCTCGCTTTCCATGAAAATGGCTTTACGGTCAGGAAGATTCATCAAGTCGTTGGCATCCGTTAATTCTTCAATTCCTTCAGAAACCGGATTTTCAGCTCCAGCTTCAACAGAAGTTTCTTCTGCAGCTACAATACTTTGGATTGTTTCTTCACCGGCAACTTCTTCGGAAGCAATCACTGAACCTTCAGCTGGGTTAAAATCTCCGGCGTTAGAATTTTCGCCTTCCTGTCCGTCGGGTACTACATCAAATGCTTCGCTGAGATCAGATGCCGTACCTATTTCATTCTGTTCAACATGGATGTCTTTTAATTGCGGAAGATCTTTAACAGACTTAATTCCGAAGTAATCCATGAAGAGTTTGCTTGTGCTATATAACACAGGACGACCGGGGCCGTCGCTCTTTCCTGAAATTTCGATCAGTTCTTTTTCCAATAATTTCTGAATTGCATAATCGCAACTTACGCCGCGGATATGTTCAATTTCAGATTTGGCAATAGGCTGACGATAGGCAATAATTGCCAGCGTTTCCATTTGAGAAACCGAGAGCTTTTTCTTTGCCTTATGTTGAATGAGTGCACTGATTGCAGGGTAGTACTGCTTCTTCGTCATGAATTGAAATCCCTCAGAAATTTCGAGCAATTCAAAAGCAAAATCGTCTGATGTATATTTTGACTGAATGACTTCAATGGCTTCGATAATTTCTTCGTCCTTCAGATCCCAATCAAATGACAATTTCAGAGAAGCGGCAATTTCCTCGAGGGAAATAGCCTGTTCTGAGCAAAAAATCAGGGCTTCAATCTGTTGTTTCAATAATTCCATTTCAGATTTTCTGTTTCGGGCCGCAATATTGAATTAATATGGGCTATATGCAAAAATAGTTTTTGACAATTGTGGATAACATGAAACTGAATCAGTTATCATTTTACCCCCGTTTTCAGGATGAATTTACACAACAATATTTACAATTCTTCCCGGTACGACGATAATCTTTTTAGGCGCCTGTCCGCTGAGCAATTTCTTCACTTCATCGGCATTGAGTACTTCTCTCTCAACCTCTTCTTTAGTAAACGAAAGAGAGAGCGCAAGATTGAGGCGGGTCTTCCCATTAATTGATATCGGATAAGCAAATTCAGATTCCGTCAAGTACTCTTCTTTCCATTCCGGGAAAGTTGCCGTTGAAATACTTCCTGTGTTTCCGAGCCTGCTCCATAACTCTTCTGCAATGTGCGGCGCATAGGAAGACACGAGAATTGCAAGTGGCTCAAGAATTTTTCTTTTGTTACATTTCAGATCGGTGAGTTCATTGACACAAATCATAAACGTACTAACAGAAGTATTGAAGCTGAAGCGTTCCATATCTTCTTCCACTTTACGGATCGTTTTGTGGAGTGATTTATATTCTTCTTTCGATGGTTCAGCATCACTCACATCCCAAACCAGATCTTTCCCTTCAGGCTTGTGATAAAGTTTCCAAAGTTTACGAATGAAATTCGATGTGCCTGATATACCATTTGTATTCCACGGCTTTGATAATTCCAAAGGGCCGAGAAACATTTCGTACAGGCGTAAACAATCAGCACCGTATTTCTCCACCATATCATCAGGGTTCACCACATTCCACCAGCGCTTCGACATTTTTTCTACTTCAGCGCCGCAGATGTATTTTCCATCTTCAAGAATGAATTCTGCTTTGGCAAATTCTTCTCTCCATTTTTTGAAAGCATCAATATCGAGCACATCATTTTCTACGATGTTGACGTCGACATGTAACGCTGTCACTTCATAATCCTTTCGCAGACCATGAGAAACAAATTTATTGGAGTCTTTAATCCTGTACACAAAATTAGATCGGCCCTGAATCATTCCCTGATTGATCAGCTTGCGCGCAGGTTCGTCGATGGAAAGAAATCCACGATCATAAAGAAACTTTGTCCAGAATCTCACATAGAGCAAATGGCCTGTTGCGTGTTCAGCTCCGCCAACATACAAATCAACATCTCTCCAGTAATCGAGAGCTTCCGGCGAAGCAAATGCGCCGTCGTTTTTTGCATCCATGTAAAGCAAAAAATACCAGGAAGAACCGGCCCAACCCGGCATAGTGGTAGTTTCTAAAGGGAAACCATTGTAGGACCAGTTTTTCGCTCGTGCCAAAGGCGGTTCACCATCTTCCGTCGGAAGATATTTATCTACTTCCGGTAGTACGACAGGAAGATCTTTTTCTTCAACAACCTGAGGTATTCCATTCTTATAATAGACAGGAATCGGTTCGCCCCAATATCGTTGCCGTCCGAAAATAGCATCGCGCAAACGGTAATTAATTTTTCCGACTCCTATTTTCTTTGACTCAATTTGACTGATTGCTTTTCGGATCGCATCCTTCACATCCAGTCCGTTAAGGAAATCTGAATTAATAAGCTTCCCTTCTTTGGCATCGTAACTTTCAGTCTCAATATTTCCGCCTTCCACAACCTGTACGATCGGCAAATTAAAATGTCGTGCGAATGCATAATCGCGTGAATCATGTGCAGGAACGGCCATGACTGCACCGGTTCCATATCCGGCGAGTACATAGTCACCGATCCAGACAGGAATTTTATTTCCTGAAAATGGGTGAATAGCATATGATCCCGTAAAAACTCCGGTGATATTTTTCACCTCAGCCATCCGCTCACGTTCGGAACGGTTTTTTGCTTCAGTGATATATTTCAGTGCCTCTGCTTTATGGTCTGTTGTCAATAATTTTTCAGCAAGCTCATGTTCGGGCGCAATAGTCATATACGTAGCTCCGAAAATGGTATCCGGTCGAGTCGTAAAAATCAAAAGCGATTCCTTAAATCCATCCAGTTTGAATTCCACTTCTGCTCCTTCACTTCTTCCGATCCAGTTACGTTGTTGTTCTTTCAGTGAATCACTCCAGTCGATTCGTTCCAAACCATCGAGCAATCGTTGTGCGTAAGCCGTGATACGAAGACTCCATTGCTTCATGAGTTTTCGTTCAACCGGATAACCTCCGCGTTCGGAAACGCCGTCTTTCACTTCTTCGTTGGCAAGCACAGTCCCCAAAGCAGGGCACCAGTTCACCGTTGCCTCAGAAATGTAGGCCAGACGATAGTTCAGAAGAATATCTGATTTTGTTTTTTCGTCGAATGCTTTCCAGTCAGCCGCGGAAAAAGTACGCTCTTCTGAATGAGAAGCATTGACACTTAAATTTCCGCTGCTCTCAAATTTTTCTACGAGTGAAGAAATATCTTCTGCAGCATCGGCATCCTTGTTATACCATGAATTGAAAAGCTGAATGAAAATCCACTGTGTCCATTTGTAGTAAGAAGGATCGCTGGTGCGCACTTCTCTGTCCCAGTCGAAAGAGAAACCTATCTGATCCAACTGCTGGCGATAGCGGGCAATATTTTCTGCTGTTGTGATGGCAGGATGTTGTCCGGTTTGAATAGCATATTGTTCTGCGGGAAGTCCGAATGCATCGTAGCCCATCGGATGCAGAACATTAAACCCTTTTAATCTTTTGTAACGTGAGTAGATATCGGAAGCAATGTAACCAAGCGGATGGCCAACATGGAGGCCGGCACCGGAAGGATAAGGGAACATATCCAGCACATAATACTTCGGTTTTGACGGATCTGTATTTGCCTTGTAGGTACCATTAGTGCGCCAGTATTCCTGCCACTTCTTTTCGTTCTCACGGAAGTTGTATTCCATAAACTCTGTTGTATCGGTTAGGTTAAAGGTGAAGAAGAGTTTGGTGACTGAAGATTCGCAATCCGGAAAGCATTGAACAGCCTGATTCTGCGAGGATATTTCAGCCTAAAATCTCCAACATGCGAATGTAGAAAAATAAGCTCAAAGAGGGGATTTCTGCAGGGGCATTCCCGTATTCTTTTTATACTTTCGTTGCCACTTAGTTATGCAGTCAATTCAACCAAAAGACGGAAATAAGAGGCTTCGGTCGTCGTATGCGAGCTCTATCATTAGTGTTTCGCTCGTGCTTTTCATGCTCGGTTTACTGGGAGTACTGGTAACTGATGCCCGTAAGATCTCCGATTATCTGAAGGAGAAAATTGAAATAAATGTTTTTCTGCAGGATGATATTCCCGCTGCCGATCTGGAGCTGTTTATCAAAACCCTCTACGAAACTGACTTTGTAAAGAGCGCACGTTACATTTCCAAAGAAGAGGCTCTCGACAGTCTGAAGAAAGAATTAGGTGAAAGCGCAACATCGATGATTGAATCCAATCCGCTTCCGGCTTCGATTGATATCATGATCAAAGCAGCCTATTCTAATCCCGACAGTTTGGCGAAGATCAAGACTGAACTTGAAAAGGTGAAACTGGTAAGAGATGTCAGTTACCAGCAAACGGAAATTAGTCAGATGACAAAGAATTTCCGCACGGTTGCAATGGTGATTCTGCTTTTCAGTTCACTTTTGCTTTTCATCGCCATTGTTCTGATCAATAACACCATCCGCCTGGCTATGTACAGCAAGCGTTTTTTGATTCGCTCTATGCAATTGGTGGGTGCAACAAAAGCATTCATCCGCTGGCCATTCCTTAAGCGTGGAATGGTACACGGAGTTTACGCCGGGCTGATCAGCATCTTCCTGCTTTCAATGGTCATTTACACCATCCATTTGCAGTTCCCTGATTTCCGGGATATCAGTGATTACCGGACCTATACGCTGCTCTTTCCGGCCATCGTTATTTTCGGCATAATCCTCTCCGGATTCAGTACCTATTTCGCCATCAATAAGTACCTTAAAATGCAGGAGGGGGAGTTGTACTAATCACGTAAGTGGGCTGTTACTTAGTGAATTAGCTAATTAGCTAATCAGCTAATTATCACATCTATCTCTGAATTCGCTGAAAAAGTCTATACTTGCACTCCCAATAACTTTCGAAATCCATGGCTAAAAAAGAACAAAAACCGGTCGACTTCCCTTTTGGAAAAGAAAATTTCATGATCATGTTTATTGGTCTGGCGGTGATTGTACTTGGTTTTATTCTTATGTCGGGCGGTGGCTCCAAAGATCCGAAGGTTTTTGATCCGGAGATTTTTAGTGCGCGTCGAATTAAAGTCGCCCCGACACTGGTGATTATTGGACTTATCATTGAAGTGTATGCTATCATGAAGAAGCCAAAAGAGTAATTGCTCTTTCACTTCTGAAAATACCAATCCATGAATTTACTACAGGCTTTTATCCTCGCTGTCATCGAAGGACTGACGGAGTTTTTACCCGTTTCATCCACCGGCCACATGATTATCGGATCATCAGTGATGGGTATTGCCACCTTACCATTTACCAAGCTTTACACTGTAGTTATTCAGTTTGGTGCCATTCTTTCAGTAGTAGCATTATACTGGAAACGATTCCTTCCTCAGGGAAAGCAAATGAGTGAGACAATTGACTTCTACAAAAAGATCATCATTGCATTTATACCATCAATCATCTTCGGAGTATTATTCAAGAAGAAAATTGACATGCTCATGGAAAATGTAGTTGTTGTGGCAACGGCTCTTTTGATTGGTGGTATCATTTTCATTCTGCTCGATAAATGGTTTCATGAAGCAGAAGAGCGAGGTGAGTCAAAACTCACATCCGATAAGAAAGCTTTTACAATCGGTTTGTTTCAGGTCCTGGCGATGATTCCTGGAGTATCGAGATCGGCGGCAACAATTATAGGTGGATTGACACAACGATTGAATAAGAAAGCGGCTGCGGAGTTTTCATTTTTCCTTGCTGTGCCAACAATGGCAGGAGCAACTGTTAAAGATCTCTATGATTTTTACAAAGACGGAACTTTATTTGCCGACGGGCAGATTGGCATCTTAGTATTCGGAAATATAGTTGCCTTCATCGTTGCCTTCCTTGCTATCCGCAGTTTCATTGGCTATCTGACCAAACATGGATTTAAAATTTTCGGTTACTACCGGATCGTAGTTGGTCTTTCGATTTTAATTCTCTACTTCCTCGGCTACAATCTCACGATTCTCTGATTCAATGCACAAGGATCGAATCATTCTGATCAACAAACCTTATCGGTGGACGTCCTTCGATGTTGTTAAAAAGCTTCGCAAACCTTTGCTGGAAGAAAAGCGATCTTTTTTACCCGAAGAAGAAAGACGGCAATTAAAAAATTACAAAGTTGGTCATGCCGGAACACTTGATCCTCTGGCCACAGGATTGCTGATTCTTTGCACCGGAAAACTAACAACGAAGATCAGTGAGATACAGGATGCCGAAAAAGAATACACAGGCACTATCACCATTGGTGCTACTACTGCATCCTTTGATCTTGAAAAAGAGCCCGGGAATTTCAAATCATTTGAACACATCACAGAAGAGGAAATTCGCAAGACGGCAGAATCATTTTTAGGAATACAACATCAAACGCCACCTGCACACAGTGCAATCAAGGTCGACGGGCAGCGCGCCTATGAGCGGGCCAGAAAGGGACAGGAGTTTGAGATTAAGTCGAAGGAAATTGAAATCCGGGCATTTGAAATCACTTGTATAAGTAAGCCTGAAATCGATTTTCGGGTGGTTTGCACTAAAGGCACCTACATACGTTCACTGGCCGATGACTTTGGGAAGAAATTAAGTACAGGAGCCTACTTATCCGCGCTTTGCCGGACCCGTATCGGTGAGTTTTTACTGAAGGACGCTTCAAGTCCCGCTGAATTTTTGACTCAACTTTGTGAAAAACAGTCGGTTTAACCTCCTTCGACCCCTTACAAAAATACTTAACAAAATACTTTACAAGGGGGGTATGCTGTTAGTATATTTGCCGCCCCTTACCCCTATGTGGGGTTTTTTAACCAAAAAACCATGAAATTATCCCAGTTTAAGGTCAATGTGCCTGATTCTCTGATTGCTACACATCCGGCGAAAAATCGCGAAGATGCCCGTCTGATGGTATTAGACAGAAAAACAGGTAAGATTGAGCACAAGCACTTCAAAGACGTATTGAGTTACTTCGGAGAAGGCGACACGATGATTGTCAACGACACCCGTGTATTTCCGGCCCGTTTATACGGAAACAAAGAGAAGACCGGAGCCAAGATCGAAGTATTCCTGTTACGTGAGTTGAATCGCGAGAGTCGTCTCTGGGACGTTCTGGTTGATCCTGCCCGCAAAATCCGTATCGGCAATAAACTTTATTTCGGTGACGACGATTTACTGGTTGCCGAAGTGATTGACAATACCACTTCCCGCGGACGAACACTTCGTTTTTTATTCGATGGTCCTTATGAAGAATTCAAGAAGACGATTACACTCCTTGGAAATACACCGCTTCCGAAATACATCAAGCGTAAAGCGGAGCCGGATGATGTAGAACGCTATCAGACTGTTTTTGCTCAGCATGAAGGTGCAGTTGCTGCTCCTACAGCAGGTTTGCACTTCAGTTTACCACTTGTAAAGCGACTTGAGTTGAAGGGAGTGAATTTTGCTCACCTCACGCTTCACGTCGGACTGGGAACATTCCGTCCGGTAGAAGTGGAAGATCTCACCAAGCACAAGATGGACAGCGAGCAGGTAATTATCAATAATGAAGCCTGCACAGTTGTAAACAAAGCGAAGGCAGCAAAGAAGAGAATCTGTGCTGTCGGCACAACTGTAATGCGTGCAGTTGAATCATCTGTAAGTACTCAGGGAGAATTAAAACCATTCGACGGCTGGACAAACAAGTTTATCTTCCCTCCATACGAATTTTCCGTAGCCAATTGTATGATCACTAACTTCCACATGCCGGAGTCAACTCTTTTAATGATGGTGGCCGCTTTCGGAGGTTATGAAAACATTATGCATGCTTACAAAGTAGCTGTGAAAGAAAAGTATCGGTTTTACAGCTATGGGGATGCAATGCTTATTATTTAGTAAGTAGTAAGTAGTAACTGGTAAGTAGTATGCAATTAACGATGAGCGTACTACTTACCACTTACTACTTTCTAATTACTTATCAAGGAAATATTCCCAACGACTGATAGCTCACACCTAATTTTCTGATTCCGCTTACGAAGGCGGCGGTGCGGAGATCTACAATACGGTTATCGGAAACTTTTATTTCGCGTATTTCATTGTAAGCTTCAATCATCGTTTCTTCGAGGCCGGAGCGAACCAGATCAATTTCATCAGCACCGTGAACAACCATTTTTCTCTGTCTGGCATCCAGTGTACGGCCTGTTAAAGATTCCACTGACTTGATCAGCTCAAGATTTGTCATTTCCTGGAAACGTTTTTCCATACGACCGAAAGTAACGTGAGAAAGATTCTTGAGCCATTCAAAATAAGAAACAGTTACTCCGCCTGCGTTAAGGAATAGATCCGGAATAATGAGAACGTTTTTCTGATTCAGAATTGCTTCTGCATTTTTCGTTACAGGACCGTTAGCACCTTCAGCAATTACTTTTGCTTTAATATTTGGTGCATTTTCTTTGGTGATCTGATTTTCCAGAGCGGCAGGAATGAGAATGTCGCATTCCATCTCCAACATTGACATCGGATCAGCAATATTTTTAGCACCGGGGAAGTTCAGAATGCTGCCTGTATCTTTGCGATGTTTGAAGAGAGCATCGATGTCCAGTCCATTCGGATTCATCACTCCACCTTCGCGTTCGATTACACTGATTACGATTCCTCCGCCTTCAGCACAGAACTTTGCAGAGAAGAAACCAACGTTTCCAAGTCCCTGTACGATGATGCGTTTACCGGCAATACCGGTTGTCAGGCCAATTCGCTTCATGTCTTCAGCATTATTCAATGCCTCGCGCAAACCGAAGTATAAACCTTGTCCAGTCGCTTCAGTACGGCCATGAATTCCACCTTGTCCGAGAGGTTTTCCCGTCACACAACCCATAGCATTCAGATCGTCGTATTTAAACGTTGCATAAGTGTCGGCGATCCATGCCATTTCACGAGGGCCGGAACCATAATCAGGTGCCGGAACATCAATGGCAGCACCGATCATACTTTTCTTGATTAGTTCAGTGGTGTAACGACGTGTAATTCGTTCGAGCTGTTTCACATTGTAATTAGCCGGATTCACTTTGATCCCGCCTTTAGCTCCGCCAAATGGTACATTTACAACAGCACATTTAAATGTCATGAGAGTAGCAAGAGCTTTAACTTCATCTTCATTGACAAATTCACTGTAGCGGATACCGCCTTTTGTCGGAGTTTTGTGATGACTGTGTTGAACACGAATACCTTCAATTACCTGAAGTTTGCCATCCACTTCGAGTGGAAAATAAAATTTGTAAATACTGTTACAGATTTTGATCTGTTGCAACAGTCCGGGTTCGAATTCAGTAAAGGCAGCAGCTTTATCAAAGTATGCCATAACATCTCCGTAAAACTTCGCGCCATTTTCAAGATCGTTACTCATATTCCTGGTTTATTTTTTTGTAAAAATAACGAAGATTTGAATAGTTATCCATTTGAGAGAAATCTTCATCTACAGGGGAGTGTTAATTTAGTAAGTAGTAAGTAGTAATTGGTGATCAGTGATTAGAGAGAGGGGAGTTGCAGGGATATCGAGAAACGGGTTTGGTTCACCGGATGTGGAATAATGGTTCAATAAATGTGACTTTTTACAGGAAGTTTTGGATTAATAGCATGAGCGCGCTTATCTTTATACTTAAATTAATTTACCTTGAAATTCCTTGCTCAATTAATTATCAGCGCGCTGGCAGTGATTGTAACTTCTTTCCTGCTAAAAGGTGTTCACATTGACTCAGCTATTACTGCCATTATTGTCGCAGCCGTTCTGGCTCTGCTGAATGCAATCGTTAAACCGGTTCTTGTTGTACTGACCATTCCAATTACCGTAGTTACACTTGGACTTTTCCTTCTTGTCATCAATGCACTCATGATCATGCTGGCCGGCAAAATCGTCCACGGCTTCTCCGTCGACGGCTTCTGGACTGCTTTTTTCTTCAGTATAATATTGACGTTTGTGAATGGGTTGTTTAATGCGTTGAATGGAAACGAGTGAGGTAATTCTGAATTCTGAATTCTGAATTCTGAATTCTGAATTCTGAATTTAAAATCCTAATCAACGGGAAATAGTGCAAATTAGACTATCTGACAGTTTAAATTGGGATAGATCAAATGAGGGAAATATTAATTCTGAATTCTGAATTCTGAATTCTGAATTTTACCCTCCCCTCACTTCAATTTAATATCCTTCACATTCAACTGAATGCTAGTCTTATTGTTAAAGGTATTTTCTTCCAAAGAGTAGCAGAGATCAAAAGGAATTTTACGGGAGATGAAAGGGAAAAGCATTCCCATTTGGAAAGCGATGCCATCGAGGCCGAAGCGGGTTGTTTCGTCTTCTGCGAGGTTTAATTTGAGGTGGTTGTTGCCAACAATTCTTGACATTCCTGTATCCCTGACGTTATCGCTTCTGAAAACCGGATTCATATTTCCCGGGCCAAAAGGGGCAAATTGTTTAAGGATATTAAAAAAGGACGGTGTAATTTCATTCAATCTGAGCTGAGCATCAATTTCAATCTCTTGCGTCAGCATGTGTTCTTCGATAGTAGAAGCAACAATATCTTCAAATCGCTCTTTGAACTTTTCAATGTTTTCGATTTTCATCGTCAACCCGGCAGCATACATGTGTCCGCCGAATTGCTCAAGCAAATCACTGCACGATTCAATTGCATTATAGATATCAAAGTCCTTCACCGATCGAGCAGAGCCGGTAGCCAGTCCGTTAGATTCGGTAAGAATGATTGTTGGCCGGTAATATTTTTCAGTCAGCCGGGAAGCAACAATTCCAATTACTCCCTTATGCCATGAAGGATTAAAAAGCACGGTTGATTTACGGCGACCGAACTGTGCATCGGTTTGGATCAATGCAAGAGCTTCTGAGTAATTTTTCCGTCGAGGTTTACGCTCGTCGTTATGTTCTTTAATCCTTACCGAATGGTTGAATGCATCGGAAGAATTGTCTGAAATCAAAAGTTCAACGGCATGTCTTGCATCATGAATCCGGCCAGCTGCATTGATACGTGGTCCGATGATGAAGACCAGATCGTTCACCGTAAGATTGTAATGTGGCTTTTTGGTACCATCTTCCATCTCATCCAGAAAAAGCGGAACTTTTTCCATTTCAAGAATGGCTTTGATTCCGTGGCGTGGTTTATAGTTTAGCTGACGCAATCCATAATGAACGAGAATTCTGTTTTCATCAACAATAGGAACAATATCGGCAGCGGTGCTGA
Source organism: Bacteroidia bacterium (assembly GCA_046330055.1). Classification (GTDB taxonomy): domain Bacteria; phylum Bacteroidota; class Bacteroidia; order AKYH767-A; family 2013-40CM-41-45; genus JADKIH01. The sequence continues at coordinate 42,198 of JAXLTM010000025.1, forward strand.
TGGCAACCAGGTCGAGGTATTGTTCAACTTCGGTGAAAGGCAGTTTGTATTGCTGTGCGTAAGCAGAGATCAGTTTGAAACCGATTCCACAGCCTGAAAGTTCGTCGAACGGATACGTACAATCAGCACGTTTAGGGTCAAGAACTGCAACAGCTTCGGGAAGAGAATCGCCTGGACGATGGTGGTCGCAAATGATAAAATCGATGCCGAGTACTTTAGCACTATGAACTTTATCGATTGATTTGATACCGCAGTCGAGAGCAACAATCAATTTGAAATCGTTGATGGCAGCATATTCGATTCCGGCAGAAGACACTCCGTAACCTTCCTTATAACGGTCAGGGAGGTAGAAGTCTACATTCTCATAAAACCTTTTCAGAAAAGAGTATACCAATGCAACAGAAGTAGTACCATCGACATCGTAATCTCCATAGATGAGAATTTTCTCATTATTCTGAATAGCTGCATGAAGACGTTCAACAGCAAGATCCATATCCTTCATCAGGAAAGGATCATGTAAGTCAGTTACAGAGGGGCGGAAGAAAAGGCGTGCCTGATCAAACGTAGTAATGCCACGTTGCACCAGCAAATTAGCCAGTGTGCGGCTGATGTTCAATTGGGACGCCAGCGACGCAACCTGTTGCGGATTGCCGGCGGGTTTCATTGCCCATCTTTTTTCTCTGATATCTACGTCGATCATTCGGAGTGCAAGGTACATAAAAGCCCTTGCCTTGGGTTCTCATTTATTAAAAGAAACACACAAGGATACGTGAGAAAACATAATACAATATGAAAAAATGGTGTGCAGAGTTCTTTTCAGGGTGAAAATCAATTTTCATCCTCTGAATCTTCAGCTTCCTTCTGCTTTTCTCTGTTTCCCTCGACAATGATGACAATTTCGCCTTTCACGCCCTTCTGAGTGAAATACTCGATTAATTCCTCTAAGGTACCACGTTTGTTTTCTTCGAACATCTTTGAGATTTCCCTTGAAACGCACGCCAATCGGGTATTTCCAAAGGTTTCAGCAAATTGTGTGAGTGCTTTAATAAGCCTGAAAGGCGATTCATAAAACACCATTGTCCGCTCTTCACTGCGCAGTTTCGCCAGGCGCGTTGCTCTTCCCTTTTTCTGCGGCAGAAAGCCTTCGAAGACGAAGCGATCACACGGCAGGCCTGAGTTTACCAGGGCAGGCACGAAAGCCGTAGGTCCGGGCAGTGTTTCCACTTCAATGCCCTCTTTGACACATTCACGTACGATTAAAAAACCCGGGTCAGAAATTCCCGGAGTACCTGCATCGGAGACCAAAACTATTTTTTCACCGGCTGAAATCCGTTCAACCAGATGCTGCACTACTTTATGTTCGTTGTGCTGGTGAAACGACTGCATTTTTTTTGAGATCCCGAGATGTTGCAGAAGTTTACCGGTGACACGCGTATCTTCTGCGAGAATCACGTCCGCTTCTTTGAGAATACGAATAGCACGAAGGGTAATATCTTCAAGATTCCCGACAGGTGTAGGTACGAGTATCAGTTTCGACATATGCTCAAAAATGCAGAAGGCGGAAAGATCCGCCTTCAAAGTATGATATTTTAAGAGAGATAACGGCGTTCGATGAGATCAACGAACACAGTTGCTGAAGCAGCATGTTCTTCCCAATTGTATTCTGTAGAAATATGTTTGAGATATTCCTGAGCAGCATCGCCGTTGCCGCAGGTATTCAGATAGTCGATTGCCTGATTATAACGACCCGAGTCGCCGGAAAAAAGCTGATTGATAAATTGAAATTTTTCATTCAGTCCGATGGCAATTTTCAGATCCTTCACAGGAATGCGGGTAAGCTTTTCGCTGATGGTGCTCTTGGTACTTTTTGTTGCAATCCGGTCGGCGAGTGTTTCATGGTCTTCAAACTGGCTAGCCAATGTCTCATTGGCTTCATACAACTCATGAACACCAGTAACCTGTTTTTTGACAGGTGTTTCCTGATTCTTTGGATTGGAAATATCAGCCATCAGTTTCTCCATAGAAATATGGACATGTGGTGCCGGAACTTCCAATGGAGCGGCCGGAACTTCCTCCTTACGGATTTCAGGGCGGGCCGGAGTTTCTGTAGTTTCAGCCTTCGGTGCCGGTGCCTGTTGTTCTGCCGGAGCAGGAGAAGTCCTGGCAATCTCAGCCTGAACAGGCGTCACCTGGATTTCGTTAAGCAGCTGAAGCGCATTGTAGTAATTCAGTTGCAGACTCAGTTCATAAACCTTGCGGATTTCTGCAATAAAAGCCTCCATTTCAGCCGGTGAAATGGCTTTCGTGTTGGTAAGCATTGAACGGTGCAAATCGCGAATCCGGTCAATTGTAACAATAAGTTGCTGGTGAATAATTGGACTTTGCATGGCTTTTTAACGGGGGATTTTGAAAGATGTTGTCGAAATTAGAAAGTAATTAGTAAGTAGTAAGTAGTAATTGGTAAGTAGATGGCTGTGTTCAAATTGAATCGAATTTCGTTGTAGTAATCCCGAAAGGCGTTCTACTTACCAATTACTACTTACTATTTACTCTCAACCACCTTTGATTTTTCCCCCCTAAACAGTACGTTTGTCAGTGTAAAAAAGCAGTGATTATGTTCCTTGAGAGTCATATTAAAAGAGGTCATATTGAAGTTATATGCGGGTCGATGTTTTCCGGGAAAACGGAGGAGCTCATCCGTCGCCTGAAGCGGGCGAAAATTGCCCGGCTGAAGGTGGAAATTTTTAAGCCGAGAATTGATGTGAGGTATGACGAAGTGAACGTTGTTTCACACGACGCCAATTTTATTCCATCGACTCCTGTGGAATCGGCTTCACGATTGCTTTTGCTGGCCAATGACGTTGACATAGTCGGAATCGACGAAGCTCAGTTTTTCGATGATGAATTACCCGCTGTTTGTCAGGAGTTGGCAAACCGCGGTATTCGGGTAATCATTGCCGGTCTTGACATGGATTATCTGGGCAAGCCGTTCGGACCGATGCCGGCACTTTTAGCCATTGCAGAATATGTGACGAAGGTTCATGCGATTTGCATGAATTGCGGGGAACTGGCCAACTACTCACACCGCACTGTCGCCAATGCCTCACGGATTTTGTTGGGAGAACAGGAAAGTTACATTCCGTTATGCAGAAGTTGTTTTAATGAGCAACGCTTACAGGTGAATGAGTGAAACCAATTATAAGTTATCACAAATTGCCGTCATTACAGGCGGACAATTGTATCTGAATGCTCCGGCGCAGGAAGACGTAAGTTCACTTCTGACTGACAGCCGTAAGATCGTGCATGCCGAACAATCATTGTTTTTTGCCCTCAAGGGTGAGAGGCACGATGGCCATCGTTTCATCCCCGGTCTTATTCAGGAAGGTGTAAGGAATTTTATTGTCACCGATTACCCGACAGAACTCCACTCTGCTCATGCAAATTTCGTAGTTGTCAAAGACTCACTTCGGGCTTTGCAGCAGATCACTGCTCATCATCGCAAACAATTTCACATTCCTGTTTTCGGAATCACCGGTAGTAACGGAAAAACAATTATCAAAGAATGGTTATTTCAGTTGCTGCGAAATGATTATTCGATTGTAAGAAGCCCGAAGAGTTATAATTCACAAATCGGCGTTCCTTTATCAGTATGGGCAATGCACGAAGAGAATCAGCTGGCAATTTTTGAAGCCGGAATATCCATGCCCGGTGAAATGCGGAAGCTGGAAGAAATCATTCATCCCACTTCAGGCATATTCACCAACATCGGTTCTGCTCACGATGAAAATTTCCGCGATCCGGAACAGAAGATCAATGAAAAGCTGGAACTATTTTCCAATGTGGAAATGTTGTTTTATTGCAGAGACTATCAGTCGATAGAAAAGTGCATTGAGAAATTTCCGTTTAATAATCCGGCCATAAAATTCTTCACATGGTCGCGTAAGTCAAAGGCCGATTTACAGGTTGGAAGAATTGCACGCAGTACGGATGAAACAGAAATTCAGGCCGTCTATCGCGATCGCTTTATTTCCATCTCAATTCCGTTTATCGACGATGCCTCGATTGAGAATGCCATTCACTGCTGGGCAGTGATGCTTCATCTGGGTTATGAGAACGATCAGATCCGTGAGCGCATGGATTTCCTCAGTCCTGTAGCTATGCGACTGGAGATGAAAAACGGCATCAACAATTGCTCTGTGATCAATGACAGTTATAATTCAGACATAGGTTCACTGACCATTGCTCTGGATTTCTTAAATCAGCAAAAGCAACATTCCAAAAAGCGAGTCATTTTATCCGACATTCTTCAGAGTGGTAAGAACGAAGAAACATTGTACCGTGAAGTAGCAGCGTTGCTTCATGCAAAGGGTATTGACAATCTTATCGGAATTGGAGAAGCTATATCTCATCAGGAGAAATTATTTACGATGCAGAAAAAATTCTATCGTACTACTGATGAATTTCTGCGCGACTTCTCCCCTTCCGATTTTCGCGAAGAAACTATTTTGCTGAAAGGAGCCCGGATGTTTGGCTTCGAAAAGATTTCAAAAGTACTTCAGCAAAAAGCGCATGAAACTGTTCTTGAGATCAATCTCAATGCGCTGATTAACAATTTGAATTATTACCGGTCGCGACTTCGTCCGGAGACTAAAATAATGGCCATGGTGAAAGCCACCTCATATGGCAGTGGCAGCTATGAAATTGCAAATGTGCTGCAGTTTCATCATGTAGATTATTTATCGGTCGCTTATTCCGACGAAGGAGTAGAGTTGCGAAAAAACGGAATCACATTGCCGATTATGGTCCTGAATCCGGAACTGATGAATTTCGAATTGATGATTCGAAATAAATTAGAGCCCGAGATCTACAATTTCCGGCAACTCAATCAACTTCAGGAAGTATTAAAGAAGCACGACGGCGAGCCTTTTCGCATACACCTGAAGTTAGACACAGGAATGCATCGTCTCGGATTTGAAGAACGTGAAATCAATGAGTTAGTTGTTCGACTGAACAACATAAAAAATATCAGAGTACAATCGGTCTTCAGTCATCTTGCCGCCAGCGACGAAGCTGAGCACGATGGTTTCACACAATTACAATTTGACCGCTTTAAGCAAATGAGTGCGCAGCTGCAGGAAAATTTTACATACAAGATTCCCCGGCACATTCTGAACTCATCTGGCATCTTACGATTCAGCGAAGCGCAATTTGAAATGGTGCGATTAGGAATCGGTTTGTATGGCATTGCAGCTACCGCCAATGAGCAACAGCACCTGGAGCAAGTAGCCACATTGAAAACAACGATTTCGCAAATCAAAAATGTTCCGTCGAATGAAACGATCGGTTACAGCCGGAAGGGAAAGCTCAAGAGAGATTCAGTGATTGCCACGGTTGCCATTGGTTATGCCGACGGCATCAGTCGGAGGCTGGGCAATGGAGTAGGCAAAATGTTGGTAAACGGAAAGCTGGCTCCAATTATCGGTAACGTATGCATGGATATGTGTATGCTCGATATCACCGATATTCCGGCCAGAGAAGGCGACGAAGTAATTGTCTTTGGCAGCGACTACCCGGTGACTGAAATGGCTAAAGCCGTCGGAACGATTCCGTACGAAATACTCAC
>JAXLTM010000026.1:0-46301 GCA_046330055.1 Bacteroidia bacterium
AAATCTGAATGATTCATACATTATTGTCTGCGAAAATGGACAAGAAAAGGAAACAATCGTGAGACTAAGCCGGATCGGATTTGAAAACATTGTCGGTTACTGGAATCAGGATATTAATGATTTGAAAGGAACAGGCATTGTACTTTCAAATACTAAAAATCTCGAAGCCGCAGAATTGGAAAAGGTGTCTAATGAAAAGGTCATCATTGTTGACGTGAGGAATAAAGCTGAATTAGAGAATGGAGTGGTGAGAAATTCAATCCATATCCCACTGAACATGATCAATACTGAAGCTCCTAAGCTCGACAAATCGGCGGCATACGTGATCTATTGCGCCGGAGGCTACCGTTCTCTGATTGCGGCTTCCATGATGGAAGGAATGGGATTCAGAAACCTGACCAACGTAAAAGGCGGAATGTCTGCAATCATTAAAGACTGTAAAAGTGTCGTAGAAAAACTTGAATTGGTTTAAGCAATCCTGCTGCTAATTAATGCACTAAAAAACGCTGCTCTACAGGGCGGCGTTTTTTATTAGTGATGATTATACTCTCCGAAAATACCCTTTGGTTTCATTCGTTTTGCCTCGTGAAGCCCATAACGGGCAATGCTTTTCTCTCTGATGAGCGCAATCACTTCTTCAATAGAATCCGTCACAAACAATAACCCTTCATCTCCGGCAGCGATTGTGCGATGGCGCTGCATCACATCCATCTGAGCCAATAAACTCTCATAATACTGCTTACCAAAAATAGCAATCGGAAATTCGCTGATCTTTTTTGTTTGAATTAAGGTCAGTGCTTCAAAAAGCTCATCCATTGTTCCGAATCCTCCGGGCATGACAATAAAAGCGTATGAGTATTTAATCAGCAATGTCTTCCTGACAAAGAAGTAACGGATCGTCACCCACCGATCCAGATATGGATTCGGATGTTGTTCGTGATTCAATACAATATTACAACCAACAGATCTTCCGCCCGCTTCTTTTGCACCTCGATTTGCTGCTTCCATCAATCCCGGGCCTCCGCCTGTCATTACCGTAAAACCGAGTTTAGCAACCTCTGCTCCAATTTTTCTGGTGAGCTCGTAATATTCTTCGCCTTCTCTGAAGCGTGCAGAGCCAAATACTGTCACACACGGACCAACAAAATGCAAATGACGAAAGCCTTTGATAAACTCTCTGACTGTTTTTAGGGTGAACCAGAATTCCTTAATTCGAGACTGCGGACCTTCCAGAAACTTTATTTCTTCTTTCATCTAATAACGGACTTCTCAGTTGACATTGACAAAAGTAAGCACTCAAATCCTTGTTCCTGCAAATTCGCTGCTCAATATTATATGTGTAAAAACCAATCAATAAAACTGAACCAATATTCGTATGAAGTCAATAGCTTTTCAACGAGGGTGTCCTCCCGCGATTTATCAATGGTAGATTAGGGCACATTACGAAATTTAATCTCAGGAAACCCGTACAAACAGTTTTTAACCTTCGAAGGCCAGGGTTTTTCTTTGCGCAGAAACAGATATCAATTGCAATATTAGCCTGTTTTCCTATATTAGTCACCTGATCCCGATTTCCAACTGCATGCCGTACAAACTGCTTGCCCTACTTCTTTTTTGCCTTTTTGGTCTGACATCAATGGCGCAGGATAAAATTGTTACAGCACGTAACGATACGATCAAAGCCAAGGTGGTTAAAGTAACCGTTGACAAAATCATGTACCGCTTTCCCGGGCAAAGCGGTCTTATCAAAGAAATACCAAAAAATCAGGTCAAGGAAATTATCTACGAAAACGGCACAACGCTTACGATCATCTATAATCTCTACGAAGTATCTCCGGATTTGCTGGCCCCTGACAAACACAAAGCACTGAAGGTGGATATTGGCGCACCATTTTTTAATCACTATACGATAGGTTACGAATGGAGGTATAAGCCCGGGAAAAACATAAGTGTTAAAGCAGGTGTCATCTGGCCGGGAATGCACAAAAACCTGGACAAAGCAAAAGGAGGACTTCTAAAGGCCGGACTACGTTTTATCAGTTGTTCGGATTGCATTTATAAAGGATTAAAGTATAAACATCCGTTGAAAGGAACTTACTACGAGCCTGAATTAATTGTAAGTGGATTTGAAGTTGATAAGGATACTGTCAAAGTGATGCACCTTACGTACGGTGTTAACCTTCTTTTCGGAAAACAATTTATCATCGGTAAAGGATTCCTCATTGATATTTTTGGAGGCGCAGGAGTAGGATTTCAAAACATCTTTTACCATAAGGAAGGTGAATACAACAGCAAGGACTATGATTTCACCTACGCCTTCTCACACCTTTATTTTGGAAACAAAGTGCCTATTGTTCTTAGTGGTGGATTTATGGTGGGATGGAATTTCTAGCTCAAAGTTTTTTCCTTTGAAATTCGGCAAAAGCCAACAAACCCTGAGCTTTACTTAACGAATAGACTGAGTTTAAAAATCAGTCAAACAAAAAAACCAGGGCTTCTTTCAACGAGTCTTTAAACTGACCCTTACTTCCCTCAATCTTTATTTGCTTCTTCTTAATAAACCCTCTTTTTTCAAAAAGCATTTCTATGTTTTTTCCCAACTCAGAATTCCCGGTAATACTTTCGTCTGAATAACCAAAGAAGATGCGGTGATTCGCAGGTGAGGGGCAATTATTCTCAAAATAAAAATTAACCGGATCTTTCAGATTATTCACACTTGTACGAATACCACCAGTCCAATCCGGTTCTATACATAATGCCGCACCGAAAGTACCCGGATATTCGCAGAGTGCATAAAGCGAAGTTAAGGCTCCTGCATTCCTCCCTCCAATAAACGTGTGTTCCTGATCCCTGAAGGTAGAGAAAGTTGAATCTATATGAGGCTTCAGTTCACTGATGATAAATTTCAGATAAAAATCACCACTGAGGTTGCCTCCAAAATCGTTCTTCACTATAAAGCCGGATGTATCTTTATCTATTCTCTGCATAAACTTTGAAGGAAACTGTTCACTTTTCCGTGAAACATTTACACTCCAAACAGCCACAACAATAAGACCTCTGATTTCATTTTGTCTGATTAAAGGAGCGACTACCTCGTCAACCTTCCAGTTCTTCTTCTGATAATTGACTGTGCTGTCGAAGAGCATTTCGCCATCCTGAAAATAAAGTGTGCAATATTTCTTTGTTGAATCATAATTCTCGGGTAACCAGACATCGATTCTTCGGGGTAAAACATTTCTCGCCGAAAACTTTGAAATGGTCACCAGCCTCCCTTGCCCTGCAAAAAGCACTACGCTCATGAGCATGAAAAACAATGTGAAGAGCCCGGCTTTTATCGTCTGCCTAAACCGAATGAATATCATATTTTTCAAAAATAGGCTTATTTGAGATTCAGTGCTGCATTCAAGGCAAATTTGACCACCCTCTAAACAACTGACCATTAGCGATTTAATAAAGTCTTGCAATTTTACTAAATTTATCTTGCCGCCGGATAAACCATATGCGGTTTACATCCGTGTTTCCGGATAAAGGCACAATAATCTCTAACCATGAAAAAAATATACCTACTTCTTCTTGCCGTTTTGCTCTCAGCACCGGCCTTCTCTCAGCTTATGTGTTCGGTGTACTACACTGTCGATACTGCAACCAACACGGTCTCTTTTACTTACACACAAACGCAATCCAATTCAATAGTTGATTGGTCTTTTGGCGACGGAACAGCGGGAAACGGAACATCAGTTTCGCACACATATGCGAATTCGGGAGTGTACGTTGCCTGTGCCACAGAATACGACCCAATTACATTGAATCAGCTTTGCCAATCCTGTGTTTCAATAAGCACTTCTACAATTGCGAATTGTATTTTCAGTGCAAATGAAGTAAATGCGGGAAACAACTCATTGCTCTTCTTCCAGTCACTGGTCACTCCGACTACTGCTGTCATCAGTTGGGATTTTAGTGATGGTTCAACTGGCGCCGGCCGTTTCCATACACCAATTTTACTTTACCAGTACTTATAACGTTTGTATGACGGCTGTCAACGGTAATGATACCTGCGTGTCTTGTCAACAAATTACGGTTACCGATCCACCGATGGTACTTGTTCATTCACCTATCTCGCTGATCCATCACATTTAAATATTCTGTCTTTTACAGGAAGTCCGCTTGGAACTAATTCAGTTGTAACATGGGATTTTGGTGATGGCACCGCAGGGATGGGAACAAACCCAACGCACGTATTTCTTGCCGCCGGAACGTACACTGTTTGCATGTTTGAAACAGATGCTTTCACAGGCGTTGATATTTGCCATGTGTGTTTACCGGTGTATGTGAGTCAGACTCCAATCTGCAGCTTCTCATACTCAGCTATTCCGGGAACGGTGAATACATATGATTTTGTTGGATATATTATGGACTCCACCAATATCGCTTCATGGGACTTTGGTGATGGCAGCGTCGGAACAGGAAATCAGATCAACCATTATTATGCAAACCCGGGTACATATACAGTATGCATGCTTGAAGTAGACACTAACCCGCTCACTGACTACTTTGTCAAACCTGTACGACAATCGTTGTCGGAAATGCCGCCTGATGCTAACTTCACTGTTGTCCCTTTCGGCTTGGATGCATACTTTATTGATATGTCAGCAGGATACTCTTCTGCTACAACTTACAGTTGGGATTTCGGCGATGGCAGCACCAGCACCCTTCGTTTCCCTACACATACTTATACACACCCGGCACCTATCCGGTATGCTTGATTGTAGATAACGGTTTCTGCGCAGATACAATGTGCCAGTCGCTGATTGTCGACTCTGCGATCATCACACCAACATTCTGTCAGGCCTTCTATGTATTTACGCAGCTCTCCCCATATCAGTTGGCCGTTGTCAATCTCTCCAGCGGAACAAATCTTTCGTTCCAATGGAGTTTTGGCGACGGAACTTCCTCAACTGCCGCTTACCCGATTCACACCTACAGCAGCGCAGGATCTTATCAGCTTTGTCTGACAATCGCTGATCCATCTGGTTGCACAAGCACTTATTGCGATACACTTTCAGTTGACTCTTCCGGTTTCATCATCTATCGCGGAATGAATGCAGGATTTACAATCAATGTAATGTCACCTGATCAGCTTAACGGCGTGAAAGAACTCAACAATGATCTTTCTTCAAATCTTTACCCGAATCCTGCATCTGAATCTATACAGATCAATGGCATCCAGGAATTAGGAAATTCAATCCGCTACTCCATCAGAAATATTACGGGAAGTGTTGTTCAGCAAGGTACACTGACAAATAAGAGTCAGACCATCGGCGTACAATCACTGACAGGTGGAGTGTATATTCTCGAACTGAGAAACGAACATAACGAAAGTAGCTTTGCACGGTTTGTAAAACAATAATTGTTTCAAATTGAACTACAGAGGATGCCGGAAGTTACGGCATCCTTTTCCGTTTAAGTATGAACCCTACAAAAGCACTTTTGAACGATTGTCTGGACGACAACAGGAAGGCACATTACGACTTGTACAAGTTGTGCTTCCCGTTCATATTGGGTATTTGCAGGAGATATTACCGGAACAAAGAAGATGGAATGGCGACGTTGAACATGGTATTTCTGAAAGTGATCAAAAACCTGTCCTCCTATCTGAAGAAAGACCATATCCCTTTCGAAGTTTGGGTAAGAAGAATTACGATTAACACTATCATCGACGAGTTCCGAAAAGATTCGACATATAGGAAAATCATTGACCAGGGAAGTATCGAACATTTCGAAGAAAATCACAGCGACGAGCGTCCTGAGCTTTCAATAGACACGGAAGAAATATTACTCGCCGTTAATCAGCTTCCGGAAATGAACCGACAGGTATTCAACCTCTATGTCATTGATGGTTACAAACACGATGAAATTGCAGGCATGCTTGGCATCAGCCCTTCAACTTCCAAAGTGCATTTATTCAAAGCCAGAAGAATACTCCGGCAAATGGTAGATGATTTCAATAAAAACAGTGAAACAGTAAAAAGAGTTTTATCATGAGTGATAAGCAATTCGATAACCTGCAGCCGGAAGATTTCTGGCCTGATGCAGAGAAAATGCTGGACAGTCATTTCAGTGCAAAAAGAAGAAACCGTAGAGTGGCTTACTTTCTTGCTGCCCTGCTGATCGGCATTGCCGGCTACTTTACGCTGTCTATTAATCACCCTTCAAACTCTGACCATTCCAATTCATCTTCCACTCCATTCCAAAAAGACCAAAAGCAAAAAAATAATTCCGCTCAATCTACACCTGTACCTGCAAATACGCAAACAACCGTACATAACTCAGAAAACATTCCTCTTCAGAATAAAAAAGATTACACAGAGAATATTTCTACTACGTCCGTAAATGTTAAGCCTGCGACTGCTCAAAAGGTTTCTTCAAAGAACACACTCACAGGAAATTCTCTTCAAGCTTTGGCTAAATCAGTGCATCATCACAAACCGATTGGTGAAACAGCTTCAATAATTACTCAGGTATCAGGTGCAGAAGTTAAAAACGAATCAGAAACAAAATCTCAAATTACTCAAGATGGAAATGACTCACCGGCTCAATCCAAATCAGTCGATGAGAAAAAATCAGTCACAGCTGAAGTGATGCTACAAAGAGAAGACATAACATTCTCTGCCCACCATCCGGCTGCGATTACTGTTGTAACTGATTATTCTCCTGCCGGCTCTGATATAGTTACCGGAAATGAAGTAAAACAAAATCTCAGCGAATGGAGAATTGATTTTTTTGCCGGTGCCAATTACATATTTAAAACCCTCAGCTCACCGGAATACGATGTTACGGTTAGGCGCAGAGAAGCAGAAGAAGATAACATTACCACCCCGTCTTTCTCCGTCAACCTAACCCGTCTGATTAAGAATTGGGAAATAAGTGCAGGTGCAGGAATATTTGTTGCAGGGGAACAAACCAATTACACTCCGTACCTGATGAAAGATGTCGCCATCGACAACAGTTACTGGAATACCTTTTATCACACAGTTGCTGTCACTGATACGAATTATCTCTATGGCTACGTCTATTACACGCATTACAATGTGCAACGATTAGACAGCACATACATCATTAAGATGGATACCGTTGAAGCGCCATCATATGATCAGTCGCTGCAAAACAAACACACCTATAATCATCTCACCTACCTGAGTTTTCCGGTAAGAATCACCTGGAATTTCGGCGGGCGCAGACTGACCACCGGTGTTACGGCCGGAGTTACACCGATGTTGCTTGAAAACCGGACAGGATATTATCTGAGGGATGATTTAAGCGGCATTGAGTCTGTGGCAGAAATGAAAACACTCAGAAGTCTGGTCCTGACTGCAAATGCCGGACTGAGTTTCAGATACTATTTTAAACCTAAGTTTAATCTCCTGTTAAGAACAGAATATTCTCACATGCTCTCACCGGCAACTACTGAAAGTAAAAAAGTAGCACAACGTTATTCTGCAATTGGAGTTTTCGCAGGAGTTTCTTTCCTGCTAAAGTAGTTTGATTCAAAAAGTGGAACGGTCATCCGACTGAAAGCGAAACCCCAGGCGCTTTCCGGTGGTAATTCTCGCCTGCACACCTGCATCATTCACATCTCTTACAGTAATCTCTCCCTGTTGTTCAAATGGTGGAGTGAACGGATCAAAGTCAAGCGTAAACATGACAGCAGCCTCTACAATTTTCATCAAAGCTTCTTCATTTAATTCTGCCGATGCAAAATCATTGTACAGGTAGCCCATCTGCTTTCTTCCTTCTACAAAAAAATGCCCCTCTCTGTTGATGAAAATTCTTCCGATCAGATAACCCAGATCGTTGATGCGGTTATAACGAAAACTGTCTGCCAGAAAATTATAAATAAAAATCTTTCCGCAATAAGATCTGTTTTTATCCTGCTGGACGTACGGTTGCTTCCAGATCAGGCTTGAACTGTCGAAGGTGAAGATATTGGTATGCATCACGAACAACAATGTTTCATCTGCCAGAGTAAATGAAACTTCAAATTCACCGTTTTCGTGAAAATCAACTGTCAGATCCTTGTCGATATGCTTTACTTTAGTCTGCAGATCTGAAGCCATTTCCCCCAGAATCTTCTTCAATCTGAAAAATGCATCTTTCGTTTTAGAGTAAACTTCCTGCTTGAGTGAAATTTTCTCTTTCAGCAAATCAACAATTTTATTCTGCGGTGAATTTTCCATCAACTTTTAATATGCTCTGGCAAAAATAACTCTTTGCGAAGAAGGATTACCCGTATAAATGCATTTGCCTGCTTCCTGCTTTTGATTCAGAGGGATACAACGAATAGTAGCCTTGGTCTCTTCTTTAATCTTTACTTCAGTTTCAGTTGTACCATCCCAGTGTGCCAAAACGAAACCGCCTTCATCGAGAAGCTTTTTGAACTCATCATAAGAATCGGCTTTGTAGGTATGCGTTTCGCGGAAGTCGAGTGCTTTGTTGTAAATGTTTGTTTGAATCTGATCAAGGAGATGTTCAATTTTAACAGCCAGATCTGTAACCTGCATAACTGTCTTTTCCTTGGTATCACGCCTTGCAACTTCAACGGTTCCATTTTCAAGGTCTCTTGGACCCATGGCAATGCGAACCGGAATTCCTTTCAGTTCATATTCTGCAAACTTCCATCCCGGCTTGTGTGATTCACGATCATCGTATTTCACTGTGATACCTTTTGACTTAAGGTCGGCAATTATTTTATCTACAACAACAGTAATACTCTTCAATTGTTCTTCTCCCTTGAAAATTGGAACAATGACTACCTGTACAGGAGCAAGTTTTGGAGGAAGTACAAGTCCTTCGTCGTCAGAATGTGCCATGATAAGCGCGCCCATCAATCGCGTAGACACGCCCCAGGATGTAGCCCAGACGAATTCCTGTTTGCCTTCCTTACTCATAAATTTTACATCAAATGCTTTGGCGAAATTTTGTCCAAGAAAATGTGACGTTCCGGCCTGCAACGCTTTGCCATCCTGCATCATCGCTTCGATGCAGTAAGTGTCGATTGCACCGGCAAATCTTTCATTGGCAGTTTTCACCCCTTTGATCACAGGAATTGCAAGTGTCTTTTCGCAGAATTCAGCATAAACATTCAGCATTTTCCTTGTTTCTTCAACAGCTTCATCGGCTGTTGCATGTGCTGTATGACCTTCCTGCCAGAGAAATTCAGCAGTACGAAGGAACAAACGGGTTCTCATTTCCCAACGAACTACATTGGCCCATTGATTGATCAGCAAAGGCAAATCACGATACGATTCAATCCAGCCTTTGTAGGTATTCCAGATAATGGTTTCCGATGTCGGACGAATAATGAGTTCTTCTTCCAGACGGGCTTCAGGATCAACCTCAATTCCGCCATTCGCACCATTTTTTAATCGGTAATGAGTAACAACGGCACATTCTTTGGCAAAGCCTTCCACATGAGAAGCTTCTTTAGAAAAGAAAGATTTTGGAATAAAAAGCGGGAAATAGGCATTAACGTGGCCGGTATCCTTGAACATCTTATCCAAAACGGCTTGCATCTTTTCCCAGATGGCGTAACCATATGGCTTAATAACCATACAACCGCGAACGGCAGAATTCTCAGCCAAATCGGCCTTAACAACAAGATCCTGATACCATTGGGAATAGTTATCACTCCGGGTGGAAATTTCTTTACTCATATGCTATTTGGTACGGTGTTTGTAAAATACGAAAAACAAAAGTAATAATTCAGCAGCAATTAACTTTGTATTGCTAATATTAGTCCAACGAATAAAGGGGAAAACAATGAAAAATCTTCAACGCCTGTCCGGAATCATCTTCCTTCTCGCAGCAAGCGCCTGCACTTCAACCTACCATGCAGGAAGTAACGCTCAGGACGATGTCTACTATTCATCCAAGAATAATCAGCCGGCAGCAAACACTTCACAAAGTTATCCAACTACACCTCCTGCTTCTCCGTCGGATTATACACCTGCCGGCAATTCAAACGACGGGCAGAATTATCAGCAGGATCAGAATACGAATACTGATGCCGGTACTGCCAATCAGGATTACTCCAACAATAATCCGTCTTCAACTACTCAGACTCAGGACGGACAAGGTAATACCTATATCACCAATAATTATTTCGACGATTATTACGATTACGAGTATTCTTCCCGCCTCCGCCGCTTTTACACTCCGGCATATGGTTACGGATACTATGATCCGTTTTATACCAACTCTTACTGGTATGATTACAATCCTAATTCATGGGGCGTGAGTATCTACCTTGGATACCACTGGTGGGCTCCTTCATATTACTACTACCAGCCATTCTGTTACGGTTCCGGATTTTCAATTTCATACGGATACCCTTACTACAACTCCTGGGGTTATAATCCTTACTGGTCATCTGGCTATGGCTACTATGGCAGCTACTACAATGGTTATTACAACGGATATTACAACGGGTATAACAATGGTTTCTATGATGGCTACTATAGTGGTAACTACAATCCGTACTACTATAATTCATACGATCAGACTAGTTACTACTATGGTCCACGCGGATCTGCCGGAGGAAATTCTCCAAGACCCGGTGGTGGCGGACGCAACACACCCGGTGGTGGACGTGCTACCATAGCCCAACAATATCAGGAAGCCGTTACCCAAGGCCGCATCACTACTACTTCGACCCCGCGTGGAAGTACAGGTGAAAGACCTCAAACCCGCCCCGGAACAAGTACAGGTGCCGGTGGTCGTCCGGCTACAAATCCACAGGAGTCGACTACTTCCGGACGCCCTGGCGGACTTCAGCCAAATAATCCAAACGGACGCCCTGCGCAAAATCAGAGTGAAGAAGTTGCAAGACCCGGAACTTCCGGACGCAATCCTTCTGCAAGACCGGGTTCAGAAAACACTACGCCTTCGACCCGCCCTGCTCAAGGAAGCAGCTCTGACGAAGTTAAAGAATCTACTCCTTCAAGTCGTCCCGGCAGTCGTGATAATAATCTGAACAACAATCCGACTACTCGTCCGAATCCTAATCCTCCGCGAAATCAGTCGAACCCTTCCATCCGTCCGGCTGAACAAAACGACAGGAACAATCAGGTAACTCCGGGCCGCGCTCCGGCTGATTCACCAAGAAACAATCAGCCATCTGACTCTCCTCGCAATCAGAACAACACTCCGTCGTCAAGACCTAACAATTACAACAACCAGGTCTACACGCCATCACAAAGAATGGAAACGGCACCGCAACGTGAACCACAACGTTCTGATTACAACAGACCGAATAATACGTATCACGCTCCTCAGCCTGATCAGTCGAGACCTTCATCCCCAAGAATGGAAAACACTCCACAGGAATCTCCGCGAATGGAAAACAGAACTCCGGTATTCCAGCCGCGAAATGAACCGAAACAGTTTAAGTCTGAAACTCCGGTCAACAGTGCACCAAGAACGGAGCCATCCAGACCAAGTGAGTCAAGACCTTCGAATAACGGAGGCGGACGTCACCGATAAAAGACCCCTAATTCCCTAAGTGTATACCGGCCCGCATGCTAAGAGAGAACAGTTCACATGCGGGCCTTTTTCTTCAGCCAACAAATCAGTTATGAAAAAGTCAATCCTCCAACTGGCAGCAAGCGTTCTTCTTTGCGGTGCTGCACTGAACAGTAATGCTCAAACCGATGTAGATGCCTTCCGGTATTCTACTGAAAACATCAGCGGTACTTCAAGATTTACCGGTATGTCAGGCGCCTTCGGTGCGCTTGGCGGAGACTTCTCAGTACTCTCTACCAATCCCGCCGGAATAGGTGTTTACCGCTCGGGTGAAGTGACCTTTACTCCATCCATTTTTGCCGGTACTACCAACTCACTGTTCCAGGGACAAAGCGGCAGCGACACAAAATACAATTTCAACTTTGGTAATGCCGGAATCGTTTTCACCGGAAAGATGGGTAAACAAGATGACTCTCCGGGATGGAAAAACTGGAATTTTGCTTTCGGCTATAATCGAATCAACAACTTTAATAATCGCTCGATTTACGAAGGACAGAATGATAAAAATACAATGCTCGATTACTTCGTACAAAACTCAAACGGGAAGGATTATTCAAAGCTCGACAGTTATTATGAATACATGGCGTATTACAATTATCTGATCAATCCTGACTCAGCAAACAATTACTCTTCCGCTTTCAGCCCACAATCCATTACACAACGCCGCACAAGCGAATCACGCGGATCAATGGGTGAAGTGGTGATTTCCTTCGGAGGCAACTATAGCAACAAACTTTTCCTGGGCGCTACATTGGGCATTCAAAATCTGCGCTACGAAGAAGAGTCAATTTATGAAGAAGTAAAAGACCCTGCAGTTACAACTGACACGTTGAATAATTACCGCTTCACACAAAATCTCACAACAGACGGAAGCGGAGTCAATGTTAAACTTGGTATGATTTATAAGCCTTCCGATTATTTCCGCATCGGACTTGCTTTTCATACACCAACATGGTTCAATATGACGGACCTGTACAAGAATAAAATGTCGGCTCAGTTTGATGGAGGTACCGTTCTTTCCTCCGAATCACCTGATGGAAATTACGAATACGATCTCACAACACCATTTAAAGCAATCGGAAGTGTCGCCTTCTTATTCAACCAGCAAGGTGCTCTTGATATTGATTACACATTTTCCGACTACAGCAACGCACGCTTTCACGCTTCTGACTACGGGTTCTTTGAAACCAACAATGCCATCTCACACAAATACACTGCAGTTCATTCACTGCGCGTAGGAACCGAATGGAGATTGGACAATATCAGTTTCCGCGGCGGTATACACTATTCCTCATCACCGATGACCGCCCTCTACAAAGTTTCAGGAAACGACTTCAGCAAAAAAGGTTTCTCACTTGGGTTTGGAATGCGTGACACTCACTTCTTCCTTGATGTTGCGTATTTGTACACCATCAGCAATCAATATTTTCAACCTTACTCGCTTAACACAGAAAGTGTTCCCGGAGTTAAGACTGATGTAAGCTCTAACAACTTCACCGTAACTCTTGGTGTAAAATTTTAAGCCATAGTTTTAGTCAATAAAAAAACCGGGTTCGTGGCCCGGTTTTTTTATTGAAGTGATTATTGCTTTTCAGCTTCTGCATCTTCTGCCTCCTTGACTCTGTCGAGTCCGGCCTGGGCTTTCTGATCAATACTGTTCTGGTATTCATGAATTCCCATCGAAAGGCAATTTGAAAAACATTCCTTCGCCTTTATATAATCGTGGCTTTCTTCATAGTACAATCCAAGCAGCAATGAACTGTTGGCTGCAAAATAAGCTCTTGAAGAGGAACCATTTTTTATAGTCTTTTGATAAAAATCAATTGCGCGCTCCATATTGCCGGTCTTTTGTGCAATACGTGCAAGCCGATAAGTGACTTCCAACTGATCCCTGTAGCGAGGGAAACTATCGATAGGCATACCCGAAAGCTCAGTCTGAGCTCTCTCATAATAACCACCGTCAAAAAGTAAACGTGAACGAAGCAATAATGTATTTACAGGCTCTGCTGCATTGGCCTCGTTGAGTGCATCTTTATCTTCATCAATAAAAGAAACGCCATCGGTTTTGCAGTGAGCCAGTGCTGCATAATACCCCTGCATATCACCTGTCAGCCGATTTATCCAGGCAATCTTCTGCCAGGCTGATTTTACATAATTTTGTCCTTTGAACGATGAAACATATTTTTCAAAATCAGACTTCGCACTGTAATCCAGTTTGCGAAGCTTTGCAAGTCCTAATTTATAATAGAGAAAATTAAAAGGATAGGAAGTCATGTAAGACTCCGGCTCTTCGAGTACTCTGATTGCATCATCATTTTTCCCCAACTTCATCAGGATAGATGACACACAATAACGCATCAACGGGCTTCCGGTTGAATAAGGTTGCACCATCATGAGTGTTTCCATGAGTTTCAATTCATCATCTGCATGATAAATAGAGTAAACATTACTGAGGTAAAACAGAATTTCTTCCTTGTAACAATCGTAAGGCGTATTGTTTACAGCCTTGTAGAGCTGATTTAATTCCTCTGTTCCCTGACTAACCGTGCCATCCATACCGGCCAGTTCGACGAGCCAGTGGTATTCGCGCGGCACTGAGCCGATGATTATATGCAAGAGGCCATAAAGTTTTTGATTCAAAGGGAAGGATGAATACTGCAATGAATTATTGTCAATGAGACGGTAAGCCCTTCTCACATCGGAAGCTGCGGAAACATATTCACGAAGTTTCACCTTTACAAAAGCTTGTTGTATATACATCTCTGCCTGAGCATAAAGATGAAAAGGCGAACCTGCGTTTTCTTCCTTTTGTCAGCTGCTTCAATCTTGCAGCAGAATTTTTTTTCAGTACTTCGGCAGAGGCTTCCTCTTCTGAAATAAATGCTTTCAGAAAGTCAATGTAATTCCGGAAAAGCAGCACCAGATCATTACCCGGCTTCTCAGTGCTCTCTTTGTTGAGCAACTCCCCTGCTTTATCAAACTGCAGATCCATCAGTGCCGAGTAAGACTGATGCAGGTTATTATCAAATTCATAGTATGCGCTCGATGTTCCGGAAAGCAAAATCAGGAAGAGTAAAAATCCGTATCTCATCATGCTAAAATAAAAAAGGGATTTCATCTGTGATGAAATCCCCTGAAATATTCTTTGGAAAAAATTATTCTGCTTCTTCTCCTGAAATGCGCGGATCAACAAGGATACGACCGCAATGTTCGCACACGATTACCTTCTTGTGCTGACGGATATCCAATTGGCGTTGTGGCGGAATTTTGTTAAAGCAACCACCGCAAGCATCACGCTGAATCGCTACTACACCAAGACCATTTCTGGCATTGTTGCGCACACGAGTATAAGCTGCAAGCAGACGCTCATCGATGATGGTGCGAGCCTTGCCGGCAATTTTATGGAGTTGCTCTTCTTCCTTCTGAGTTTCTTCTACAATAGACTCAAGTTCGTTCTTCTTTAATTTGAGAACTGATTCACGCTCCGTTAAAACGTTCTGAGTTTCAGTAAGAATTACCTGCTTGTTGTTTACTTCGTAAGCAAATTCCTTTGCACGCTTTTCAGCCAATTGAATTTCCAGATTCTGGAATTCGATTTCTTTATTCAATGAATCAAACTCACGGTTATTTTTCACTTTGGATTGCTGAGCTTCATACTTCTTAATCTGCTCTTTCGCATCCTTTGCTGCCTGCTTTTTCTTGTTAACCTGATCGTTCAGATTTGTAATCTCTTCATTGATGTTTTGAACACGTGTGTTCAGTCCTGCAATCTCATCTTCCAGATCAGAAACCTCCATTGGAAGTTCTCCACGGATGGTGCGGATTTTATCAATGTTTGAATCTATCTCCTGAAGTACATACAAAGCTTTCAAGCGCTCTTCCACAGTAAACTCTGTGTGATCGAGTGCCATGATTTCTTCCAGCTTTTTCTCAAGTCGGGTGACGTCAATGATTTTTTCAATCTTACGCGGTTTAAAAGCCACCGGTTCTTTTTGCTTGATTTTCGCTTTTGCAATTTTCGACAGACTCACGTTACTTTTATTTTGATGGTTTTCCTTTTCAGTGTTCTTCACCGTTATATGATCGCCGGTACTAACTGGATTCCCGGTGATTCTTTTGGAAGTGGTGCTCTTTTTTTTCGAAGCAGAGTTAACTTCAGACTTATTTGCCATTTTAAAAAATTATCGATCAAATAATATTTTAAACGCCAACTCCTGAATCCGGATTTACAAGTAATGAACAGGATTCGTCTTCACTTCCGTTAAACGGACGGCAAAGGTAGAAAAATTTTTCAGAATTAGCGATTTAAACAAGTCCATTGTGTACTGCTCCGATTCAAAATGTCCGATGTCGGCAATGACGATTTTTCCTTCGGCATCAAAAAACTGATGATACTTAAAATCTGCAGTAATAAAGACATCGGCCCCTGCTGAAATTGCATCATTTAACAGAAAACTCCCTGATCCTCCGCAAATTGCGACTTTTTTTACCTTTTTACCGCGAAGTGCAGTATGCCTGACCACACCGGCCTTCATGACGGATTTAATTTTCTTCAAAAAGGCCATTTCATCCTCATTTTCATCTAAATATCCGACAATTCCACTTCCGGCAGATTGATAAGCATTTTGCAGATCATGCAGGTAATAGGCTACTTCTTCGTATGGATGGGCCTCAAATAATGCCTTAAGTACTGCATTTGAAGATGTTACGGGAAAAATCACTTCGATCCTTACTTCTTTTTCAACGGACCGCTCTCCTTTGGTGCCGATAAAAGGATTACTCTTGTCATTACCGCGGAATGTACCTGTTCCTTCAAGATTGAAACTGCATTCGTCATAATTTCCGATCTGCCCTGCTCCAGCAGTAAAAAGCGCATTTCGAAGCTGTTCGGCTGAATCAGGAGGACAAAAAGTGGTTAGCTTTCTCAATACTCCTTTCTTTGGGGAAAGAATTTCAAGATTCACCAGGCCAAGCTTTTCAGCAATGATACGATTTACTCCATCAATGACATTGTCGAGATTAGTATGAGCGGCGTAGATAGCAACATTTTCACGAATGGCTTTCATGACCGTACGCTCGATATAATTTTTGCCGTTCAGCCTCTTAAGTCCCGAGAAAATGATTGGGTGATGTGCAATAATGAGATTGCATCCATTTCGGATGGCATCGTCTATGACCTCTTCCGTACTATCGAGGCAGATGGTTATGCCTTTCACTTCCATTGACGGATCACCTACAATGAGGCCGGAATTATCATACGATTCCTGCAATCCGGGCGGGGCAAATGACTCGAGGCAAGCGGCAATTTCTCTTACAGTTGACATAGACACATCAATTAAGCCTTCAATACTACAAAAAATAGCAATCCCTCGAATTTTTGTACTTTGCGACGTGCAAAACTGGAGACGAATTTTACTGCCATTTTCACCGATTTACGGATTGATCATTCGTGTCCGGAATTTTCTTTTTGACAGGAATATTCTGAAGTCGGAATCATTTCCACTGCCGGTTATCGGTGTGGGAAATCTGACCGTAGGCGGAACCGGTAAAACTCCTCATGTTGAATACCTCATTCGTCTTCTGCAAAACTCGTTTAAGATTGCAACAGTGAGTCGCGGTTACGGCAGAAAGAGTACCGGTTTTCTTTTGGCAAAAGGCGAATGCACAACAGAAGAAATTGGTGATGAACCAATGCAGTACTATACAAAGTTCCCCAACATCACAGTAACTGTTGCAGAGGAACGTGCAGTTGCACTACAGTATCTGGTACAGCATGTGAATCGTCCGCAGGTGGTGTTGATGGATGATGCCTTTCAACACCGTTATGTAAAACCCGGACTTAACATTTTGCTGATGGAATATGAAAGTATTTTCCGTCAGGAGTATTTATTACCGGGAGGAAACCTGCGTGAACCGAAATCAGGAGCAAACAGAGCTGACATCATCGTAATTACCAAATCACCGACGATACTTGTACCTATTGAGAAAAAGAGAATCATCGAAGAGCTTGCGCCACTCCCGCATCAGTCAGTATTTTTCTCTTACCTGAGATACGGAGAGTTTAATAAAGTATTCGGTCCACAACCACCCATGCTGATGGGAGCCAGTTATTACATGGAGAAGAGATTTACGATTCTCTTGGTAACAGGAATTGCCAATCCATCCGGATTGATTGAATATTTGCGCAGACACACCGATAAATTAGAGACGCTGATTTTCCCTGACCATCACGAGTTCAGCGAAAAAGACATTTTGAAAATTCAGGAAACATTCGACAGCATTGCCAATCAGAGTAAGATCATTGTGACGACTGAGAAAGATGCTATGCGCTTACGAAATCCGAATGTGGATCCGGCCATCAAGAAACTTCCTTTTTTCTTTCTTCCGATAGAAGTTTTCATTCATCAGGAAGAGGAAAAGTTCAATAAATTAATTACCGATTATGTTAGAAAAAATTAAACAGACAAAAGATTTTATTTTCAGTAAGACAAATGCAAAACCCGAATACGGCATTGTTCTGGGAAGCGGACTTGGCGGGCTGGTAAAAGAAATCGAGGTAGAACACGCCATTGAATATACATCGATTCCAAATTTCCCCGTATCCACTGTGAAAGGACATGGCGGAAAATTAATTTTCGGAAAACTTGGCGGTAAGAATGTAATTGCACTTCAAGGACGTTTTCATTATTACGAAGGATATAGTATGCAGGAAGTCACCTTCCCGATTCGCGTAATGATTGCATTGGGCGTTAAAAAGTTAATTCTGAGCAATGCCAGCGGAGGGATGAACCCGCAATATCAGATCGGAGATATCGTTATAATTAATGATCATATCAATCTGCTGCCAAGCAATCCGCTCATCGGTAAAAATTACGACGAGCTCGGGCCACGTTTTCCTGACATGAGTGTGCCTTACGATGCAGAGATGATCAAACTTGCAAAAGGAATTGCCGACAAAGCAGGCTATCGCTCACATATCGGTGTTTATGCTGCCGTATCCGGACCATGTTTTGAAACACCTGCTGAATACCGCTACATAAGAACGATTGAGCCGATTTAGTGGGAATGTCAACAGTTCCTGAAGTGATTGTCGGAAGACATGCAGGAATACCCTGCTTTGCCATCAGTATTGTAACTGATCTTGGCGGATTTGAAGAAGCACAAAGTGTATCGCACGAAGAAGTTTTGAAAGTAGCTGTTGCAGCAGAAAGCAAAATGACAGCGATTATCAAAAGTCTTCTTGCATCGATGTAATAATTACCCCGAATAAACTCAACTCATGAAAAATCAGATTCGCCTCTCACTTGCCGTTGTGATTATCTCATTTCTTCTTTTTGCCTGCTCTGAAAAAGACAAAAACGGAGTTATCAGCGGACAACTGGAACACCATACACAGGATTTTGTTTATCTGCAGGCCATCACCGAAAGCGGTGATGTAAACGTAGATTCATGCAAACTTTCACCGCAAGGAAAGTTCTCTATCCACAACCCCGCGAAAGAACCTGAATTTTACGTGCTCCGCGCCGATTCCGTCAATCTGATTTTCCTTTTCCTAAAACCGGGTGAGGATGTAGAAATCAATGGCAATGCTAAAGATCTCGAAAAGACTTACACCGTAAACGGGTCTAATGATTCTAAGCTTCTTCATGACTTAAGAGCTTACGAAAGAAATATGAGCGACTCTCTCAACAGAGTTTATATTGAAGCCCGTCAGGCCAATCCGCTCGGCTCCGACTCTGTCGGAATGCAATTGCAATTATTCTATGCGATGACCATGGAGAATTACTCAAAGCAATTCATCGAATCGAATTTAAGCTCTATCATTTCATTATCTGCAACAAAATACCTGAATCAACAGGCTGAGTTTTCTTTAATGAAAAAACTCGAGGAGAAACTGACTTCAATCTATCCGACTAATAAGTATGTGAAGGACTACCAAACATTGATGAGTGATTTATCAATGTTACCGTTGGGAAGTGAAGCACCGGATATTGATTTGCCAACTCCTGACAGAGGCAAATCAATCAAACTTTCGTCGCTTCGCGGCAAGGTTGTATTGATCGATTTTTGGGCAAGCTGGTGCGGACCATGTCGCCGTGCCAATCCGGAAATTGTCGCCTTGTACAAGCAGATGAAAGGAAAGGATTTTGAAATTTACGGAGTGTCCTTAGACCAAAATACTGAAGCCTGGAAAGAAGCTATTGCCAAGGACGGAATCACCTGGCCTCAGGTGAGCGATCTGAAACGTTGGGACAGTGAAGTTGTCAAGCAATACAAGATTGAAGCTATTCCATACAACGTTTTAATAGACCGTAACGGAAAAATTCTTGGAAAAGGATTACGTCCTGAGGAGATGTATGCAAAGATCACAGAAGCTTTGAATAAAAACTCATAAGCCGGCAAGTATGTCGATTAAATACAGCTTCTCTTTTTTACTTTTTACATTCTTCATTTTTGCCGCTGATGCGAAAAACTACTTTCAACAGGAGGTGAATTACACCATCACTGTTGAGCTCGATGATGTCCATCATACATTGAGGGCTTCTGAAACAATTGTCTACAAGAATAACTCTCCTGACAAGCTCAACACTCTTTACTTTCACCTCTACCCTAATGCCTACAAAAGCGAAGGGAGCATTCTTGGGCAGGAAGATCACTTCTACGGAAACGATCGAATTGCTAATACGGAAGAATCAGAACGAGGCTCGATCGACAGCTTGCATTTTAAAGTAAACGGCGAAGATGTAAATTGGGAATTACTCACTGACACGCTTGACATTTGTCGTATCCACCTGAACAAGGCATTAGCGCCAAATGACAGCATAGTTATCACCACGCCGTTCAAAGTAAAAATTCCGGTTGGCACCATTTCCAGAATGGGGCATCTTGATCAGAAGTACTTTCTGACAAAATGGTATCCGAAACCTGCAGTATATGATGCGAACGGATGGAATTATTTTCCATACATGGAATTCGGAGAGTTTTATTCGGAATTCGGAAAGTTTGATGTTTACATCACTGTTCCGTCGAACTATATTGTTGCAGCTACGGGTGAATTGAGTGGCAATCCGGAGGAGGAAGAATTTCTGGAGCAGAAGTCGAAAGAATCTGCACCGGACAACAATACAGTTCCGCCATCTTCGGGAGAAAAGAAAACGCTCCATTACTCAATAGGGCAAGTTCATGACTTTGCATGGTTTGCCAATAAAAATTTCAGAGTCAAAAAAGGTGAAACCATACTGCCTGAAAGCGGAAGAAAAGTTAATACATGGTGTTTCTACACCAATGAAATGCCGGAGTTATGGGAGAACGCCATTGACTATATTGATTTTTCGTTAAAAGACATTTCTCGCTGGGTAGGGGAATACCCATACAATGTATTGACAGCAGTTGATGTTGGTCAATCGGCAGGATCCGGAATGGAATATCCGACCATCATGGCAATCGGCGATTATGGTGACACCTTTGAACAGAAAACCACCATTGCACACGAAGTAGCACATCAATGGTTTTACGGAATATTAGGAAACAATGAACGGATGCATGCATGGATGGACGAAGGAATTACGACTGCAATGGAAATACGCTTTGTGCAATCTGAATCAGGAGGAAATCGTGATGCTGAAATTGAATTTGGATACCCGGGTACACTTTCCAGGCTGGCGGGTGAGTATATGGTAAATCACAGAGAGAGACAATATTTCCATTACCTAAATAATGCAAGAAAAAACCTCGATCAAAATCCTGATCAAAATGCTTTTCAACTCTCTTTATCTTCATACTTCGGCGACGTTTACTCAAAAAGCGGTATTGCATTTGATTATCTGAAATCGGTTTTAGGCGACTCAGTATATGACCGCTGCATGCATACCTATTTTGATCAGTGGAAATTCAAACATCCTGATCCGACCGACATACAAACTGCTTTTGAACAGAGTTGCGGGAAAGATCTCAATTGGTTTTTCAAGGACATGATTTGTTCGAATAAGAAAACCGACTATTCACTCTGCAAAATTCAAAGACATGGTGAATCGGGACAATTAACCATCTCCAACAAAGGAGAAGTCAACGCACCGATTCGGATCGGGGTTTACAAAGATTCAGTTTTGGTGAAAGATTATTTTGTCGAAGGTTTTAGCGGACAAACCAAAATCGAAGTTGATTACAATAGCGGATATACGTACAAATTAGATCCGGAAAACAAAATGCCTGATCTTCGGAGGCAGAATAATGAACTGCGTGCAAGTGGTCTATTCCGTAAATCAGAACCATTGCGTATTCAACTTCTGCCTGCAAATGAATTGCCCGGACGAACTTCATTGTATTGCACGCCGATCATTGGGTTTAATAAATACAATTCACTAATGCCCGGTGTTGCTATATATAATTACGGCATTCAGGAGAAAAAAGTGGAATTCACTCTCGCACCAATGTATTCCATCGGCAGAGGAAATCTGACCGGAAGCGGAAATCTTCAACTACACCATTATCCTAAACACGGCCCTTTTCACAGAATAACATTGAGCGAAGATTTTCGTCATTACAATTATGCTGACGATTTTTATTACAACAATTCCAACGACCAATCATTCTCAGGGCATTTACAGTTTAGCCGGATCAATAGTCAGCTTATTTTTTCTTTCCGCCCAAAAGGCAGAAATGAAAAACTAAGCCGAACCATTGCACTTCGTTATGCTTTTGTACAAAAAGACCTGCCATACATTTATAAGTACAAATACACGACAGAGAATTACAACTATTACTCCGCCGAATACCAGCGAAAGAATTCGCTGGCATCAGAAGCATCGTTGATCAAACTCAACATCACCGTAAATCAGGATTTCCTGAAAGTAAAAGGAGAGATTAGTCGTTTTCTCAGTTATTCGAAGCCGGGAAAAGGATTTGAGTTCAGAATTTTCGGAGGCTATGCCGACATACACCGAAATATTCAGCCCGGAGTGGATTACAGGTTCAGTCTCGATGGAATGACTGGAGAAAGAGATTTCATCTTCGATCAAACATTTTTGGGACGCAGTGTAACGAGCGGTTTTTACGCACAACAATTTTACATGGACGATGCAGGATTTAAAGTACCGACCTTGTTTTACAATACTGCTGACAAATGGATGGCCGGCATAAATCTCAGCACTACCCTACCCGGACTCATTCCCTTCAGGTTGTTCTTTGACGCAGGAACATATAATGATTTCAAGCTAACAGGAATCAGCACAAGCAGCTATTCTTACGATTACGGCATATCCTTACCGATCTTCAAAGACGTATTCACTATTTACGTTCCGGTAGGATACAGCGAAGACATCAAGTACATTATCGACCGCGAGGAATTGCATTTTGGCAATCTGATCCGATTCGAAATAAAATTCAACGAATTAAACCCGTTACAAACAATCCGCACTATATTTGCCGAGTGAAGCCAGGAAAGAAAATATATTTTGCCTCTGATTTTCATTTAGGCGTTCCGACTTATGAAAAGAGTCTTGAGCGCGAGAAGAAAATCGTCCATTGGCTGGAAAAAGTTTCCGCTGATGCAGAAGAAATCTACCTGATGGGCGATGTATTTGATTTCTGGTTTGAATACAAGACTGTTGTACCGCGGGGCTTTGTCAGATTACTTGGAAAGATTGCTGAACTCAGTGACAGAGGAATAATCATTCACTACTTCACCGGCAATCATGATATGTGGACATTCGATTATTTGGAAAAGGAATTGAATGTGAAAATCTACCGCGA
This sequence comes from Bacteroidia bacterium, assembly GCA_046330055.1. Classification (GTDB taxonomy): domain Bacteria; phylum Bacteroidota; class Bacteroidia; order AKYH767-A; family 2013-40CM-41-45; genus JADKIH01. Next base: position 23,329 of record JAXLTM010000026.1, read on the forward strand.
ACCGATTGAACGCACTTATAACGGAAAATCATTTTACATTGGTCATGGCGATGGTTTAGGCCCGGGCGATCACGGCTATAAATTCATCAAGAAAGTTTTTGCCAGCAAAGTTTGCCAATGGCTCTTTGCAAGATTACATCCGAATTTCGGTATCGGCATTGCCAATTATTTTTCAAGAAAGAGTCGCATAGCCACCGGCAACAGCGATGAAAAATTTCTGGGCGAAGAAAAAGAGTGGCTGATCATTCATAGCAAAGAATTACTTCAAAAGAAACACTACGACTATCTGATCTTTGGTCATCGCCACCTGCCGCTTGAAATCCCAATCAACGGCACGAGCAAATACATCAACCTTGGAGATTGGATCAGGTACTTTACGTATGGAGTGTTTGACGGGGAGAAAATGCAGTTGCTGAAGGACTGAGTGGTTGCTTGGTTGCTTGGTTGCCTGGTTGATTGGTTGATTGGTTGATTAGTGGTGTAATAAATTATAGAAATCTAATTACTAATCACCAATTACTAATTACTCCCAAAGTATTTTGCCAATTCCATAATTGGTTTTTGAATCACTTTTCCGATTTTAAAATTTTTTTCTTTGGCAATTTCATGGAGGATATCCGAATTCAGAAAAGCCATGCTGCCGATGAAGTGCACTTTTAGTTTCGAGAAACCAGCCTGTGTGGTGATGTATGTGTTGACAAAAACTTCAAGGCCTTCTTTTAACTTGTTTCTCATCCAGGGATTTAATTTTTCTTTGATGGCAAAAGAAGCGAAAGAAGCGAGCCAGGTGTTTGCAGAAGAATTTCCGTACACATTTGACAACGCCATTTCCTTAGTGAGAGCATGCTCCGCCTCGAACGATTTTCTTAAATCTGCAGGCATCGTGTTATACAGATAAGATGTGATTACCATTTTGCCAAATGATGTTCCTGCGCCTTCATCAGCCAGAATAAAACCTAATCCGTAATTATTCGGCAGAACTTTCTTACCATCAAAAACACAGGCATTACTACCAGTTCCCAAAATACAAACGATTCCTGCTTCACTTCCGCAGGTAGCAAGCACAGAAGCCATCATATCGTGATCAACGTTGATGGATGCATTTGTAAAAATTTTTGCCAAGGCATTTTTCACAATGAGGTTTCTATCCTGCGACGAACAACCGGCGCCGAAGAAATGAATCGTTTTTACAGAAGCAGCAATGGATAACAAGCCTGCATTCTTACGTAGTTCGGCTTCGATTGCTTGTTCAGAATGAAAAACCGGATTAAAACCAATTGTAGAAAATTCCTTTGAAGGATTATTCCCATCCAATAAAAGCCAATCGGTTTTTGTGGAGCCACTGTCGGCAATTAGAATCATTGAAGAAGTGTATTGTGAAAGCGAAATTATAGAATATAATCGGTACTCAGGAAATTGCTTGTACGATTTTCCAATATCTCAGAGAGTATCTTTTTATTGAGATCATTTTCACGGAAGGCGACGAGTGTACGAATGCTAAACACACGCAGGGCATCAGAAACACTGAGCGTACCTTCGGCAGAATCTTTTCTCCCGTTGAACGGGAAGACATCCGGGCCGCGTTGGCACTGACTATTTATGTTTACTCTGCAAACCTGATTCACCAGCATATCAACCAAAGGTGCAATTTTTTCGGGCTTATTGCTAAAGACACTTACCTGTTGTCCGTAATTAGAGTTCACGATGTAATTCACCGGCTCGTCAATCTCACTGAACTCTGAAACAGGAATCACCGGACCAAATTGTTCTTCATGATATATTCTCATCGTAGAATTTACCCCGGTGAGGATGGCGGGATACATGAAACTTGCCTCTACAGTTCCTCCCCTTTCGTTTGCAACCTTTGCGCCCTTGCTCACGGCATCATCAATCAGTGAACGCAGATAATCCGTCTTTCCCTTTTCAGGCAAAGGAGTGAGCATAACGCCCTCTTCCCAGGGCATTCCTGCTTTCAGCTTTTCAATTCCTTTGGTTAAACGACTTACAAATTCAGGCATGACCGACGAGTGAACATAAAGCATTTTCAATGCAGTGCATCGCTGTCCGTTGAATGACAACGTACCGGTGAGCACTTCTTTCACTGTGAGATCAAGATCAGCATCCGGAAGAATAATTGCCGGATTTTTTGCTTCAAGACCAAGTGCAGCACGCAAACGATTCGGATAAGGATGTTCCTTTTTCAAAATGTTGGCAACACGACTGGTGCCGATGAAGGCGAGGACATCGATTTTTCCTGTAGCCATAAGTGTTCCGCTTACTTCAGCACCTTCACCATACACGAAATTGATTACGCCTTTTGGAAACGAATCTCTGAAAACCTCCAGTAGCGGACGATGCAATAACACACCATATTTTGCAGGCTTAAAGATGACTGAATTCCCCATGATGAGAGCAGGAATCAAATTACAATACGTTTCATTCAGCGGGTAATTATACGGGCCCATACACAATACCACACCGAGTGGTCCACGACGAATTTGTGCATAGAACCCCTCCTCTTTTTGTATGTGAGAAGAATCGCGGTCAAGATTTTTCAGAGCATCGATGGTATCGTTGATGTAATCAATTGTACGGTCAAATTCCTTCTGCGAATCAGGAAGCGTTTTGCCGATTTCCCACATGATCATATTCACAATTTCAGTGCGACGCTCCTGCATTCGTCTTGTGAATGAAACCATGTGTTCGATCCGTCCTCTGATTGGCATCGTGGCCCATTCACCTCTGCCATTGTTATAAGAAGCGACTGCAGCATCTAAAGCTTCCAATGCTGCATTTCTGTCGAGCACAGGCTGCGATCCCAAACGTATCTGACGATAAGTTCCATTGTCATTGGTAAAGACAGGTGAAAAAACGTCAGCAACTTTTCCCTGCCATTGACGAATTTCACCGTTGACGAGATACTCACGTTGTTCAACAGGTTCAATTTTGAATTGGGAAGGAATTTCTCCCGGAAAGATTGTATTCATGTAACATGATTTTCAAAGTAAGACTCACCAAAATTAGTCAGAAAAGCGCTTGCAAAAAAAGGGGCCTTACGCAGTGCCCCTTTTCCTAATTCAGCCCTAACCCATTAATTATCTTGTAATGATCAATCTTCCTGATGCGTGCAAAGAAGAAGAATTGATCGAATAATAATACACTCCGGAACTCAGCAAACTTCCATCTGAAGAAGTCCCTGTCCAGGTATAAACATTTTTCCCGGCAGAAAGTTTTTCACAAAACGGCGAAGCGACCAAACGACCTGTTTGATCGTAGATCGATAAAGAAGTTGTTGACGCCTCAGGTAAATCAAATTTGAAGACGGTATAATTTGTCATCGGATTTGGTCCGGTTGTCACATCAGCAGAACTTGACGGCGAAGTAATACCAGCGGTGATTCCTGCCGTGACTCCGAAGTAAGGTGTACCGTCAGTGTTATAGACCAATGGCGAAGAGCCGGAAATGTCGATATAAATTGCCCGCCCATTGTCATCAAGTCCGACGTGTGAACCATCTTCATTACGAAAGACCAAACCGACACGGAGGATTGAACCTGAAACAGGGCCGTTTGAAGCAAGACTATAATAATAGAACGGATCCATCGTGAAACTCCAGAAGTCGGGGCCAAGATTTACCATTTCTCCTACTCCATCGTCCATTCCCCAGTTACCGATAATGTAATGCCAGGCTGTAGTGTCTAAAGGACCACTGACATCGCTGGCACCTGAGTGCAGATAAACTTTGGTCGCTCCCTGCAAAGTGGATACTCCGGCGTTGGCATTGTAGGTGATGGTTAAATTATCCTGCGCCGACAGATAGCCTGCGTAAAAAAGCGCGATGAGAAGTAAGAGTGTGTTTTTCATTGAAGAGGTTTATCAAAAATAATTAGCTAATTAGCTAATTAGCTAATTTGTTGATTGGTGGATGTTCAATATTTGACAGATTTGTTTCTGTATAGAGGGTTAAAGCTAAACATTAATAGAAACAAAACAAAGGGCAGGAAGAAAATATCGGCCGGCGTTGGGGTTTTCACAAGTGATGTTAAGAAGTGCTGAAAACTAATTTAAAGGCTGTTCCTGACAGAAGTTTTTTTTTATTCCTTTGAAAAACATCAGGATTCAGAACCAAAAATCTATGGAAAACAACATTCGAAAAGATTCAGGACAAATTATCAGTCCGGGAGCATTGCCTTCGCTCATTACCGTATTTTTCTTCTGGGGATTTGTGGCGGCGTCAAACGGAATTTTTATTCCATTTTGCAAAACCTACTTTCACCTGAATCAATTTCAATCACAACTATTAGATACAAGCTTTTACGGAGCCTACTTTTTCGGCTCACTGATTTTGTATTTGCTTAGCTCTTTTTCAGGTGTTGATATTTTGAACAGAATCGGATATAAAAACGGAATCATTATCGGCCTGTTGATGTCGGTCAGTGGTGCTTTGGCATTAGCCTTCCTTGCCTCAGGCACAAGTACAACGTTTGGAATGGTGCTGGCCTGCTTTTTTATGATTGCACTCGGGTTTTCATTACAACAAACCGCTGCACAACCGTTTGCTATTGCACTCGGGAGCCCGGCAACAGGCGCTCACCGATTGAATCTTGCAGGCGGAGTCAATTCACTGGGAACATTGCTTGGGCCGATTGCAGTTCACTACGTGTTATTTGGCGGATTGACCAATACTGCAGAACCGACGATCAGCTCTATTCGTGAACTATATTTTATTTTGGGCGGACTATTTCTTTTTGTTGCACTGTTTTTCCTTTTCAACAAAAATCTTCCTGCCGTTCGTATGGAAGAACATGTTGAAAATAGTTCAAAGGCGATGACTGTATTATTCTTAATAGCTATTCCAACAATACTTCTCCTCTTCTTCAACGATCGCTTCGACGAAAGTAATAAGGTTTACTTAGTTGGCGGCTCGCTGGTTTTCATTCTCGGATTGCTTTTTTATGCACTTATTGCCGCGAAAAAAAATCCTGCCGGCTGGGGAGCCATGCAATATCCTCAACTTGTAATGGGAATGATTGCAATTTTTGTTTATGTCGGAATGGAAGTAACCGTACAAAGTAATATGGGTGCTTTGCTCAAACAACCGGAGTTTGGCGGACTGGATGAGAAATTTATTTCGCTTTTCATTTCACTCTACTGGGGAAGTTTGATGATCGGCCGCTGGACCGGAGCCATTGCAGTCTTTAAATTATCTAAATCGAAGACACAATTGTTTACTGTTATTGTACCATTCATTGCCTTTGCCGTCATCCTTCTGGTAAACAAAATCAGAGGCAACGACATTGATCCGATTTACGTTTATGCAATTTGTGTGGCCTTACTTGTTGCCGCATTCATGTATGCCAACCAGGAACCTGCCAAACTCTTACTCACCGTTGCCATCATGGGAGGACTTGGCATGCTTATCGGTTTGCTGACTACCGGGTCCGTTTCGCGTTTCGCATTCATCAGCGGTGGTCTTGCCTGCTCGGTGATGTGGCCTTGTATATTCGCACTTGCTCTCATGGGACTCGGAAAGTACACCAGTCAGGGCTCGGCATTTCTCATCATGATGATCCTCGGTGGTGCCATTATACCACCAACACAAGGCGTCATCTGCGACTTCGACAAAGTTCACCCTGAAGGAATCGCCGGAATGACTTACACTCATTTCAGCTACATCGTTCCGCTGATTTGCTTTTTCTATCTGGCATGGCATTCAGTGAGGACGAAGAAATTGCTGAAGGGAGCATTATAATTCAGAATTCTGAATTCAGAATTCTGAATTTTTTTTCACAACCGATTTAACTAGCAACCTAAACGTGTCCTCCCACTTTGAGCGAATGCTGCAATTGGCAGATGAATTCTTTCATGTGAAGAATGATCCTGAGCAATTGGACGTGGATGAAAGTGTGATTGAAGAACTTTATGCCTTACATCCTGCAACGGTGTCGGAGGAAGCAGATGGTGACGGGCCGGTGTGCTGGATACTGCTCATTCCTTCTTCGATGGAGACGATGGAATTATTTTTGAAAGGTGATATCAGCGAAAGAGAAATTTTGAATCGCAGTGCAGAAGATCGAAAATTTGAAACCGTCTATTTATGCTCAGCATTGGTTTTGCCGGAATTCCGAAAGAAAGGAATCGCTGAAAGACTGACTTTAGCAGCCATTAATGAAATGCGAAAAGATTTTAAGATTCACTTCTTATATACATGGCCATTCAGTGCGGAAGGAAAATTACTTTCAGAAAAGCTGGCAATGAAAACCGAAATCCCGCTTCATATCCGTGAATAGGAATTACTTTTTAAGGAAGCCTGTTGTTGAAAGGCGGACACCTTTATCATTTCTCAAATCGATGTAATAACTTCCGGAACTTAGTCGGCTTACTTCAACCGGCATATGATTCATTCCATTGACAGCAGCCATCGGCTTTGAATACAGAATGGCACCGGTAACATCGCTGACACAGACGTTCAAATTTTGATCACCATCTGAATAAAACACCAACGACAATTGCTCTTCCGCCGGGTTCGGATAGCAGATCACTCCTCCGCCCTTTTCTTTTGAGGCAATGATGATGATATCTGATGGATTTGACTTCCCATCTATATCCGTCTGATGTAACCGGTAATAAGTAATCGCTGCAGGCGGATCTGCATCTATCGTAGAATACTCATGGACGACGGTGGAATTACCTATACCCTGAACTGTGGCAAAAGCGGTGAAATTATAACCATCGGAAGAATGTTCGATTGTGAAATGACTGTTATTGGTTTCACTTGCTGTTGTCCAGTGCAGAATATTCTCACTTCCGGAGTTTTCTCCATAGAAAGAAATTAATTCGACCGGAAGAACAACAGGAACTGACAAACCTGTGCCGAAAACTCCGAAGCCATTCATACTGCGACGGATTGTATTTGATGCGACACTGGCCGGATCACAACTGCCGCTAAGAGACCAGGATAGCGATGATGGCGGAGTGACGGAACTTTTCATGACGGTAGCGTAATTAGATGTTGCAGTATAATTTCTGTTTCCCAAAATGGCATCATAAGTTCCACTATTTGCATTTGCAGAAGCCATAATATTCCAATAGCCATTGTCCAGTACATTCGACAATGAATAATCGTATCCTGCGCAATCATTTGAAACCGGTCCGACAGGCAGTGTGGAATATGACTGGAAATTCGCAAGCAAATCCGGAATTGTTGTAGCAGTTGTAAATTCTATTGTTGCATTCTGATAACCCTTAGCTGCATTTCCCACCGGAAAGTCGTAGACATCGGCATTACCCGAAAGCTTTCTGCGCAAATTACCCTCAACATAACTGCTGATATTATGATTGAAAACCGAAAGCGGATCAGGATTCTGATCATTGACTTCGAATGAACCTGTTTGAATTTTTCCGGATGTAAGATCAAGAGATCCGGTTACGCCGACAATCATATTCGATCCGGAAAGAGTTACACCGCTGCCTGTATTATTCAACTTCACATTTTCCAGTGTCAGATTTCCACCGGGAGAATACGTTTGTAATCCTGTTCCGTTAAATTCAAGTGTTCCGCCGGGAACTACATTTGTGAACGTTGTCCCGGCAGCGGCATTCGTAAAATTTCCACCAACTTTTAAATAATGATTATTCGTATTGAAAACACTCGTCGCATTTGACGTTGTGAAATTTCCAGCGATGTCCATATCGACGAGGGCTGTAGCTGTACCTGTTTTCGTGATCACTACATTTCCCAATTTATTATTCCCTGTCAAAGATCCATCGAATGCTTGCGGTACTGCACCGTTATTCATCAGAATTGTTGAAGTCGGCGACATATTTATTGTTCCGTAATTATTCAAATCGCCGCAGACGGTGACCGTTACACCGGGATTGATTGTGAGAGTAGCACCACCTAAAATATTTACCGTCTGAACAGTTGTATTCGCAGAGATTACCGGTTGCGTTCCAGCAGGGAACACATTCGCTGTTACGCCACATGCAGGTATATTACATCCGGTCCAGTTATTTACACTTGCCCAAGCATTTCCTGTTGAACCATTCCAATTGATCACCGGAGAATTTCCAATTCCGCAAGTAGAGCCTGAAAAATCCAGCGTATAACCGCCGGTAGTGAAACTGTAATTTGAAAGAGCAAGAACGATTGTTTGTCCGGCTACGACAGGTAACGGATCCTGAAAATTGAACGGGCTGCTTCCGGCAGGAACAGGATTCTGCATTCCACAAGTATTCGAAGCGGCACCATTCCAGTTACAGCGAACCGGCGGTAGTGTGTTATTGAGGATATCGTTGCAGGAATTCGCAGTAAGATCAAACATTATCCAATCGTAAAAACCGAATGGATGTGTATGCGTCCAGCAAAGATTACCGGCAGTATTGATATGAATTTCATACCAAACAATATTGAGCTCACCGGCGAGTAAACATCCTGAGTTGAATCCGGCTGGGTTGATATCAGGATTACTTATATTTCCCGGAGTAGGAATTTCAGGTATCAAACCACATCCAAAAAAACTAGTCGGCTGATTGATCACCTGATTTCCGCAAACCGGAATGGCTCCGAGGCAATCCTGATTATTGAAACCGGCTTGTGAAATACTATCTGAGGCCATGATATTAAATTGACCCGTCATATTATCCACTCCATCTACTCTGATCCATATAATTGTTCCCGGAGTCAATGAGTCTAAAAATAAACTTGCAGCATTATTTATTCCTCCGCAGCCAACAGTTGAATTATCGTTACACCCATTGGCAATTGGTACTAATGAATTGCATGTTCCTGTGAAGGCATCAATCTGGTTATCGGCAAGCGACACCAACTGAGTTTCGATCGTAAGTTTACCACTGGGAGGAACAGTGGCTTTAAACCAAACAGTATTCAAAGTACCGGGGAAGGTCCAACACGCAGGAACTGTCGGCTCTCCTCCTCCGCTTGAACAATTGTTATCGCCCAGAACAAAAACGCCAAGCGGAAGATTGGTAGCGTTACAAGGAAGATCATTTACTGCACCGGATCCAAAGGAAGAAATTGCCAAATCGTAACTCACTGCAGATGGGGGTGCCCAACTGTCGATGATGATATAATAGGTTCCTGCGAATGGTAAAGTCACATCCGAAACCATCGGCCAGTAACCTCCGTCAGTGGCAATGCATGTACCACTGCCCGGGCATCCGAAATACACCTGATAGCCGATCATCGAAGTTGACGCATTGTTAATCGTTATACTTATACACTCGTTTCCGAATGAAACGTATTTGTAAACTTTATCTTCTCCCGAATTGTAAAACGTCGAGCATGTATTTAATGTCGAGGCATTGTAATCATCGCCCATGCATGCTGTAGTCTCATTCGAAATATTATAAGGCAAAGCAGAAATTACAACGGGGTTCGCACAGGTTGATCCAACAGACGCCGCAGAAACTGATGAGATGTACAGATTATCGTAATCGTTGCAACTGCCATTTCCATCATCAAGTACAAGATAATAAGTGACATTCGCATTTACATTTACACAGAGTGATTTGCTCCCGTCAAAATCTTCTGCCCAGGCAACACAGTTTCCCATAATGCCGGAACAACCACCAACCGGACAATCATCGTACAAATGCAGAGAAGTAGCAAAAGCCAATGGTGCATTCAAATCAATAGTTACTTGTCCGCTTGTAGTTGGAGTAAATGTCCATACTACATCTTCTCCATCCATAAATGCAGGATCACTGCAAACATTTGCATTCAGACTATTAATATCATCATTAAATCCACATGTTGTTCCCGGCCCACTGTTATACGGCAGCGCTCCAACATTAATATTTCCCGGACCAACATTGCAAGATGTGCCGGCACGTGAAACAATGCTCACACTATCGATGGCAATGGCAGGATTGTTTCCTGATGCTGCATCATTGATCCACGAAAAAACCAGTCGTTGAGTCGTTCCTGCATACGAACACGGCAATTCAAGTGAATCGAGTTTCCAGGTAGTTTGATTTCTGTAGTCTGTTGCCAGAGTACCATTGTTCAAAGGAACACCTGCGGAAGGAGTAATTGAAGTTGGCACGAGGGAAATTTCCATGTAATCTTCATTACTCCGTCCACGAACTTTGTATTTGAAATAAAGTTTGATCAGATCAAGCCCTGCCGGAAAAGTGACATTTCGATAAAGGTGAACAACAGAAGCTGCTGTAGCTGTATAATTATTATTTGTTGATGCAGTTCCGACATATGCACAGCGGGCTCCGGAAAGTCCGGTCACAAAATTCCCACACCACCATTGATTGGTCTGTCCGGTATTTACTGCCGTCCAATTATTAAGTGCAAATGTTGTCCCTGTTTCAAATCCTCCGTCACCTGTTCCACTTAATACTGTTATCTGCGCAAAACTGCTTTTTACCAATAAGGCAAAAACGACAAAGAGCATAAATCGTAACGCAGAATTCATGTGGTACACTTCAATTAATCTTTCAATTCATCTATCAATGATGACTCTGCCTGTAGCAAATTCGTTCTGCTTCCTCGGCAGGAATATCATTTTTGATATAGAAATGGTAATTGAGATTTTTCAGCAAATTGTAAACGGCGCGTCGGGAAACTGAAGCCGGTGTCGTGGTGTGAACAATCACCAAACCGTTGTTTTCGCAATACACGACGGAATCAATTGCAGGAATGGATTGAAGCTGACTCTTCAATTCAGGAACTCCTCTTTGCTGACTGAGTCCCCTGATTTCAAGATATAGAAAATGACCACCGCTCTGAGCTTTCGCAGCGCTCATTGCAAGCATCATTACAATAAATAATGAGAGTAAAGCTGATTTCAATATTTCCGCAGTATTGACGACACGAATCTACGTTCAGCCTGCACAAATCCCTTAGCTAATTCGTTGAAGGGGAAAAAAAGAGGGCTGAATCGGCTACTTTCGCATTCAGCCCTCTTCTATATAAATGCGGATTTCCAGGAAAAATCCGGCTTAAAAATCAATCTTAGTTAAGTACAAGTTTTCTTCTTTCAGCATGAATTCCATCAGTCACATTGATCAGATAAACTCCTTTCGGAAATGCCGACAGATCAATTGTTCTTCTTTCACCGTTCCAATTGAAATTCATTACACTTTTACCTACCAAATCATAAATCGACAAATGAAGCTCACCGGAAGTTTTGTTGTTTGAAGTACTGATATTGAAAACACCTGTTGTCGGATTCGGATAAAGTGCAAAGCCAATCAGATTCACTTCCTGAATTCCAATTGTTGCTGCTGTATCGTAAAATACAATGAGGTTACAATTTACATCAAGAGTCGGATTGAAACCATCTGTACAGTCTGTACATGTTGTACCTGTGATGCAATTCGGATTGTTCGGATGACACTGATCAAGATACGCTGAATAGAATTTGTAATCGAGATCAACATTCGATGCAGCCACGTATGGCGTCATATCGAAATCAAAATATGGAGCAATACTTCCGGGGCACCATCCGGCACGGGCATAGGTCCAAGTACCGTTCTGTGGTGAACAACCATCAGGATTCGGAGTACATGCCTGCCAGTTGTGCTGAGAGAATGCTGTGTCGCCATTTACTTCGATGATGTGAGTAGCATTATAAAACTCGGCAGCATTGCCGGTATTTAATGTTCCCCAGCCATGACCGGTGCTCACCAGTTTGAGTTTACTGGCAATGGCGTGATTCGGATAACTGTAACTCCAGGTTTGAACAGGCTGAAGGTTTGCATAATCACCAAACGGGTAAACCTCGTGCCATACCTGCTGAACGCTGCTGTATTTGTATTGAGGAGTGCCGGCATGAAAATCAAATTTCAAAGCAAAGACAAAACCATTGTCCAGTGTCGCACAGTTCGCACGGAATTTAACTTTTCCCTGAAGCAGAGAAGCATAATCTGCCAGGTTGATGTGATGCGTACAGGCAACTCCAAACGGTGTTATGTATCGGATGATTTCAAACCATTTTCCATCGTGACCTTGTGCTTCAATACTTGAAACACGATCATACGGACCACAACCGCCCGTTGGACAAGTAATGGTAAGCGTAGCAGTAATCGTATCGAACGCTCCGACATAAGATGGCAAAACTCCTTCACGTGTTGTTGAAGACGTATCAGTATTTAACCAGATTCCGCTGAACGCTGAAACATTCGACAAATTACTTACCGATTGAACAACGTTGATATTAATATTTTCTGTCGCTACTGCTCCAAAATTACTTGTTGCTGTCATCTGTATGGTATAAGCACCAAACCCAGGAGGGGCCCAAAGAGCAGTGATGAATCCGTTTCCATGATCCACTACGGGAAGTTGATTTCCGTTGACAGACATCTGCACATTTTGAACAGAGAATAGTCCGGCATAGTCGATTGATACCTGTGCAGCAACTTCCATTGCCCCCAGAGTTGGCATGTAGACATCTGCACCGTTGACAGGATTACGAGCATCGATGATTGGAAGATTTGCCAAAGGATCAACAACGTCGAATGAATTCAATACAGATGTAGCTGAATCGTATGTTGCGTCGCCTGCCTGGCTCGCTCTGACAGTTACCGTTCCCGGACCTGTTAGTGTGATGATGTCACCATTCAGTGTTGCAGGGCCTGATTCGATTCCAAAAGAAACCGGCAAGCCTGAAGAAGCTGTCGCCTGTAATTGAAAAGGAGCAGCAGTCGTAAGTTGTGTTGCAATTTGCGGAAATGAAATCGCCTGAAAACTTGTATTGAGCGTACCGTTGAAATTAGAGGTAGCCCCGTTGAGTGTAAAGTTCAATAGTGAACCATCATACGTTGGTGAGTTTACAGAAGTAACAAGGCTGCTGATGCTTGTATTATCTCCACCCGGTACACCCTGATTAAATTTATAGTACAGTTTTAAATTCGGTTCAGTACCGGTTAATTCATTTGTCATCATATCCTGAATTTCAGTTTGAGACAATGCCTTATTCCAAACTGAAACTTCATCGATTCTTCCGTTATAGAGGAAGTTGAAACCACTCAGCAAACTCTTTCCGATTGCAAATGGAATGGTTGCACTTGCAATAGTTCCTGATGCAGCCGTACTTCCAACCAAATTACCATTCAGATACAATGAAATATTTGAACCATTATAAACCCATGCATAATGTTGCCAGGTTTGAGGAACGATGGTATAGTTAGGCGCATTGAATGTATATAGAACATTGTTCGAATTCAGCAAACGACATTCGATAGAACCGTTGTTCAATTCAATCATGTAAAATCCACCGGCAGTTGCGCGGAAGCCCATCATACCTTGTCCGTAAGAAAGCTGGTTATCGTAGAACCAACCGGTAAGAGAGATGGCATTTGATCCGGAAATTAATGCCGAAGCATTCGGAACGTTTACATAATCATCAACACCATCAAAGTCGAGATATTGATTCGATTGCGCATTTGCACCTGCAAAACCAAGCAGAAAAACGGCAAGCACCAGGTAGAATTGTTTCATAGAATGAGGAATTTGAGTGACGGAAGATAGGAAAAAATGCTGCGCAGAAGAACCTACGCAACCTGAAATAAATTGCCAAAATTCTTCAAAATCGGAATCCGAGCAGACTATCATGAGATACTGAATGATGGCACTACAGTAGGGGACAAATTCTGAATTCTGAATTCTGAATTCTGAATTTTAGTTCATCTGCCAAATCTTGCGATTCAGATTATCCTTCACAACCTGAAACAAATTACAATAATACTTTAAAATCGGAATCCGAGCAGACAATCATGAGATACTGAATGATGGCACTACCGGAGTGATATATTCATAATTCTGAATTCTGAATTCTGAATTCAGAATTCAGAATTTTTAGTTCATCTGCCAAATCTTGCGATTCAGATTATCCTTCACATCCTGAAACAAATTACCATAATACTTTAAAATCGGAATCCGAACGGCAATCATGAGATACTGAATGATGGCACTACAGTAGGGGATATATTCAAAATTCTGAATTCTGAATTCTGAATTCTGAATTTTAGTTCATCTGCCAAATCTTGCGATTCAGATTATCCTTCACAACCTGAAACAAATTACCATAATACTTTAAAATCGGAATCCGAGGAGGCAATCATGAGATACTGAATGATGGCACTACCGGAGGGGATATATTCATAATTCTGAATTCTGAATTCAGAATTCAGAATTCAGAATTCAGAATTTTCAGTTCATCCACCAAATCTTGCGATTCAGATTATCTCCTCCTGCACCAAATATTGACAACCAATTAATCTGGTTGTAATTTACTTCATTCGGCGGAATCGGGAAACGATATACCTGGGAAGCATTTCCGGTATGAGGTGTACGGAAGGTGCGACGCATAAGAGCAAAATTTTGCTGTGGCTGTGTGAACATGTCAATCCACTCCTGCTGATAAATCAGATCGAGCTGTTCCTGTGAAGTCTTGGAAAAGTAATCCAGTTTATTCTGAAGTGAAATGAAATTTACATTCGAAGGAACCTGAATGTTGGTTGCAAATGGCGTACCTGTCGGCAACTTTGAATTCGCCATAATGTGATCCCAGAAATTTAGTGAGAATTGAAGTCCGTCGATGAATTCAACGCCTGCCTGTGCAGCATCCTGTCCAACTCCGATTCCACGGTGATACGCTTCAGCGCGAATAAATTTGACTTCTGCTCCTGTTATTAAAACGTCAGGCACATAATCTTCATCGCGCACCAGATAATAATTCACAGGTGAATACAGACATCCTGCTCCTTTAATTGCATAAGCAACGTCGCGCTGATATTCGTATGGTATCCCCCCGTCAGGTGGCAGGTTTTGGGTATTATCATTCGGGAAAGCTACCCATTGATTGTTATTATTCGTGTCGAAGAAATAGTAAGCCCGTGGATCAAAAATGCCGCTGCCGTCGGTGCTGTCATTCTCTGAAATCAGATTCCACATGACAGTTCCCAGTCTCTCATCCTTTGATTGATTGAATGACCAACCCTTACTCTCATTGCGGTAACCCAGTTGATAAGGGAAAATCAGTGCGCTCTCCGTATACGGATCATCGTTTAATTGTCCGAATTGATTTACACCAAACACGGGCTTGCCATTGTTGATAATATCGCCCAGAATATTTGCGGCCAAAACAGGTTCACGATTCACCATTCTCATCGCATAACGCATACGAAGTGAATTGGCAAACCTTCTCCACTTTGCCAGATCAGCGAAGAAGAGATTATCAAAACTGCTGAAGGTTAGAAACGGTTCGGCATTCACAGCTGATAAATCAATGTGTTCATCAGCCCAGTCCAAATCTTCGAGCAATGATTTGTAGATAGCCTCCTGTGAATCGAATGCAGGGTGTAATTTATTTGCATCCAGATAACCATAACCGGCCTGAGAATACGGAATGTCGCCGAACAGATCTGTAACTTTAAATGTTTTATATGCTCTCACAATTTTCTCCATTGCCAACATATTCTGAACAGCATGCGAAGTTGTATCAAGTGCAGCCCAGCGTCTTTCAAGCTCTCTGAGATTCGGGAGAACGCTGTAATAATTTGCCCAGATTTCTTCCGTACCTATTGAATAATTATTCCATCGTACCTGCGGCAAGGCGACCTGCTGATTTTCTTTAAGCAGAACAGAATTGTTGACGTATAGCTGCTCATTCCATCCCGACTTCAGTGATGAAATAACGGCATTAAATAATGAACCATCACTGGCCGAGGTAAAACCATTTGGGTCCTTATTGATCTCTTCAAAATCTTTTTTACAAGAAGAGAAAACAGAAATTACAACAATTGCGATTATTAGATTTCTTTTTTCATGATTCCCTCCTTAGAATTTTGCATTGATACCAAATGAGAATGTTCTTACGCCCGGTAATGAAGCCCATTCAAATCCCTGAGCATCTCCGGCACCCATTAAGCCTTCCGGATTGATGTGATCCGGAACGGTTGTGTATATATAAAACAAATCCCGACCGGTAACTATAACTGACAATTCTTTGAACACTTTTAATTTCTTCAACAATGCCTGATTGACATTATACGTCAAACTGATTTCGCGCATCTTCACCCATGTATCTTCGATGATGCCGGGCTTGGAAAGGAAATGTCCCCAGCCGCCGGCATTCGGCATGTACTTGTAATAATAGTGGACAACTGTTGTATTCGGAGAACCGTCTTCATGTACACCCGGAAGAATGACACCAGAATTAGTAGTAACGCCATTGACGTCAGTGTATGGCAAACCTCCGCCATCGCGCTCGAATAATGTTTCAGTGCTCTGTCCGGTTTGCAATGCCGTAACATAGGTGCCGCTGTACATATCTCCTCCCCACTTGGTATCAATCAATGTCCGTAATGTGAAATTCTTGTAGGAGACTTCAGCATTCCAACCGGCTAAAAACTTTGGTGATGCATTTCCGATCGGGACGCGAGTATCGCTGATCAGGTATTTTGTTCCATCTGCACTCACGACAGGCTGTCCGTTTTTGTATACATAATCCCATCCGGTGATTGTTCCGAAATCATCTCCTTCATGCAAGGCCATCTGCGGACCGTTTTCACCCCAGATCTCTGCAAGAATGTAGGTGTCGGCATATTCGCCCAGACTAACAACTTTATTTCTGTTCCGGGTAAAATTCAAACCTGATTTCACCATCCATTGCTTTCCATTGCAAATGGTCGCATTCAGTATAATTTCAAAACCGCTGTTCGACAAAACGCCTTCATTGATGACTGCAGAAGAAGCTCCTGCAGAAACCGGCAACGGTGTTTTGATAATCTGATCAAATGATCGTTTGTAATAGTATGTAAAATCAAGCACTACTCTGTCATCCCAGAATCCGAGATTGGTTCCGATTTCATAAGTATTCACTCGCTGAGGCTTGAGTGCAATCGGTGGAATCACCCCGGGGAAAGAAGAAGACTGCTGGCCGCCATACAATGTAGTTGCATAATAAAATTCTGTTTGATACGGGTCTGTATCCGTAGCTGTTTGTGCAGCACCACCTCTGATTTTTACATAACTCAGCCACTTGTTTTTTATATCCAGGGCATCTGATGCAACGTAACTAAGGGAAACACCCGGATAGAAATAAGAATTTGCGTCTGAAGGAAGCGTAGAAGACCAGTCATTTCTTCCTGTCAATTCGACGAAGAAATAATCTTTATATGACAAATGAATAAATGAATACAAAGAATTAATTCGCTTTCTATAATTTCCTGTTTTAGGAATCAGAGAAGTATCAGGGTCACCTTGCTGCAGCACGATTATGTTTCCATTCGAGTCTTGCCCGTAAAGAGTAGATGTGAAGTTTGAAAGCGAATACCAATTCGGGTAATACCATTTCCCGCTATGCGCTGCAACACTGTGCATATTTCTATCCCAGGAGGATCCGCCTATATTGATATCCCCGCTGAAATCGCTTCCGAAAAGATTTTTCTTCTCTGCCGTGAAAAGGAATTCACTGTTCAGACTCCGATCCCGCAATTCTGATTCAGCGTAGTAACCATCAAGCAGACCGATTAAGTCGGCCGGTTTATTTTTTGTCTGATATTCATCGAGCGTATAATCTATTCCTGTCCTGCCTACAAAATTCAGCCAGGGAAGAATTCTGTAATTTAAAGCCAAGCCACCAAGCAGTTTTGTGCGATCAAGCGTCGTATTATGATTATAATAATTCCACCACAAATACTGATCAACGTACAGGTAAGGAAAACCTGTTTGGGGATTACGTGTTCCATCCGGTAATTCATACGATGCCAGATCCTCACCCTGATAACTTCGCGGCCAGGAATAAAGCAAACCTTTGTTGAATGATGCTGCATCTTCTCCCAACAACGGACTATTGAGGCGATGATAATCTGTATAAGTTCCGGTAAGATTCAAACTGATCTTATCCGAAATTTTCAACGTTGAATTAGTATTGACGGAGGTTTGATCATAATTACTATTCCTTACGATCGGTGTATTATCGGTTCTTGACAATGACAATCGCATTGTACCGGCTTCACCTCCGCCTTCTGCAGAAATATTATGCGTAACTGCATGACCATCCTGAAATGGAAGCTTCAGATTATCCGGTTGTGCCGACCATGGTCTCAGCGAGCCATCCCACCATCGTATCAGGTGATCATCAAATGCAGGCCCCCAGGAAACTGCAGACCCCGGATAGCCAAATTGCGCATCGGTGGAAAGTGAAGGAAACAAATCGACTCCGTCGGTTCCCTTTTCGAATTCCGGCTGTGTCAGATCGACCGCAGGTGCACCACCTCCATACTTATTCTGCACATCACGATAGCGATACGGATGGGTAAACTTGTATGTCATTCCATATGACACACCGATGCCTGCCTGGCTTTCCCTTTTTCGTTGTAATAAGTACCACACCATTCGCTCCGCGGGCGCCATACAATGCTGACGCAGCTCCACCTTTGAGAATATTGATCGACTCCACATCAGACATGTTGATGTTATTGATAGCAGAGCCCCAGTCACGGCCGCGTCCGATATCGGTCATGCCCGGATCGTTACTCATTGGAATTCCGTCGACGACAATTAAAGGTTCATTATCTCCTGAGATATTATTATTTCCCCGGATAGTGATTCTTGTAGTACCACCATCTACTCCATCCGGATTGCTAATCTGCACACCTGAATTTTTTCCTGTCAACGCATTCACGATGTTAGGCGAGTTTGAACGCTCAATTTCTTCACCACTGATTTTTTTCAGTCGAATACCCCAATTCCCCTTCTGCCGATTCACACCAAGAGCTGTTACCACTACTTCATTGAGATGTTTTGATTTCGTTTTCAGAACAACTTTGATGCTCGTCTGATTCCCCACAGGAATATATTGGGTTTCATAACCTACATATGAAATCTGCAGTGTATCAGTTGCGCTCAGGTTTTCAAAAGAGAAAGCACCATTCACATCGGTAGTGACAGCTCTTGTACTTCCTTTCAAAATAATGTTGATAAAAGGCAACGCTTCGCCATCTTCAGCCGTCGCTATTCCGGTCACGGTATGCGACTGCGCAAGGGCAATTAGATTCGTAATCAGCAATACTGAGAGTAAAAACAGCTTTCTCATCGATCGTTTTTTGGAGGTGACTAATATATAAAAAAGCCTTTTGTTGTCACTGATCAAATCTACCCGTACTTCAAGGAATCATTTAGAAGAATACCATGAATTCTTCAGTCTGCCTTCCGAATTTCTCATGAAATATGAAGTCATAAAAACTGTAAGAAATCAGACAAATGTGATAATTACTCCGGAGAAAATGTAAGTTAATCGAGCTATTTCAAACAACCGGCCATGTGGATGTTGTTCTTTCGTATTAATGAAAAACACCCCGCATGAAACGCATTTTACTCATTACACTTCTTCTGTTTTCTCTACGGTCAAATAGTCAGGATATGCTCGGAGTTGCCAACAGCAATTTCTCAGGCACCACCGGACTTGCAATGAACCCTACTTCGATTATGCTTTCACCAAACCGGTGGGAGGTGGCATTTTTCACACTTGACCTTAATGTCGAAAACAACTTCATCGGGCTTCCGAAACAAAGAATACTCAACAGTGAGCAATCCTCCGCCAATGACAAGGGTGGTCTGGTTGCTTATCTGAATGCATCAGACAAAGCCGCAAATATGCACTTTGCTTTCACCATTCCTTCGATTATGGTAAAGTACAATGATATGGCCTTTGCCTTCCATATGGCGTTGAGAGCAGATGTAGGGGCACATAACATTGATGCGAATCTCGCAAAGCTTGCGTGGAACAATATGAATCTTCCTTCGATGAGCGGACAAACCATCAGTGGTGATGGTTTACGGGCGGGCGGACTGGTGTTTGTAGAATCAGCACTGAGTATTGCAAAGCAACTCAGCAAGAGCGAATCGAGAAAATGGGTAGCAGGCGGAACCTTGAAATACCTGACTCCTCTTGCAGGAGCTTATGTAGGAATCAGCAATGCCAATTATACCTATTACAACGATACAACCATGGCACTGTCCGATGCTAAAGGAAAGTTGGCTTATTCTTTTCTTGAAAATCCGGCCGACATTCTTCACATGAATTGCAGCGGTATCGGGACCGACTTAGGAATTACTTATGTTTCCAATCCATTTACTCAACGTTTTTCAGAAGGCAAACCAATTGCCATGAAAAAATATGATTATCGACTTGGAGTATCACTGATTGATTTTGGCTTTATCCGTTTCGGAAAAAATGCTCACTACTTCAATTTCAAAACGCCGAGCGTCGACATGAATGGAATTCAAAATACACAGGCAAATGCAGTAGCACAGTTTGATCAGACCATTTCAGATGCAGTCACAGACGGCATGGCACCCAACCGAAGCTTCTTTATGTCGCTTCCTACAGCGCTGAGCATGCAGTACGACCGATGTTTACTCCCACGCTGGTATTTTAATTTTACAGCAGTGCAACGCGTACCGATGCCAATGATGCGTGTTGACAGAGCTAACAGTTTATCGGCTACCATCCGCTACGAAACACCATTTTTCAAATTGCCGTTCCATATAGCTTTTATGATTATTACCGTCACCGCATTGGATTTGCCATGCGTTACCACGGCTTTTTCATCGGCTCCGACAAACTCGGAACATTTGCCGGCAACGGTGACATCACCGGCGCTGATCTTTACATGGGATTAAAACTTTCCAGCTTCGACTTCCGCCGCAAACCGAAGACAGGGCATCACGTGGGGTGTCCGGCGTATAATTAGTTGCTTGGTTGCTTAGTTGCTTAGTTGCTTGGTTGCTTGGTTGCTTAGTTGCTTAGTTGGTTAGATGCGCAGTGGTATGGCGGTTGTTTTTTATCCAACGGCTGTCAGATTAAATTCTAACTACTCACCACACACGGACAATACTTTACTCCCCTTGCTCTCTCACTGATTCTATCCTCAAACTCGCACTCACCCTCACTGTATTCTGTTCCCCTTGCTCTCCCACTTTTTTCTTCCCTCACACTCACACTCACACTCACACTCACACTCAAACTAACTTTCTCTCTTTCCCCTCTTTCCCTCCATTTTTCCAAGCAACTAAGCAACTAAGAAACCAAGCAACTAAGCAACTAAGCAACCAGGCCACCGGCTGCCACTAAAAACCCGGTTGAAAAGTTCCCGTTCTTCTCCTATTATGCGATCGGAAGTACTTTAACTTTGATATCAAACTAATAAAAACCACCAATCACATGCTAACGAAAAAATTATTTGCTCTGTCCGGCCTGGTCATAGCAGCTTGTGCAGCGGATGGGCAGTCATTGTCGCCTCAAGTGATATCTTCCGGCGGAGGGTATTATTCTGCAGGCTCTTCCTCACTTTCATCCACCACGGGAGAGATGACAATGGTCGCTACATTCAGCAGCGGAAGTGTTGTTGTGACACAAGGCTTTCAGCAGCCGGAAGATTTGGGAGTCGGTCTGACCGAACTTCCCGATGCCGGCGGTGTTTCCTTTGGTCCGAATCCGACCACCGGAAAAGTCAATCTCTTCTTTAAGTCAACCGATGCTGAAGAGATGCTTATCTCTGTCTTTGATCTGAAAGGATCTCTGATTACGTCTATAAAGACTGAGAAAAATGAAAGTTCAAATTTCATTACGTTTGATTTAAGCATGCTTCCTGCAGGTGATTATCTGCTTGACTGCCGCTCCAATCACAAAGCCGATGGAAAGGCAACACATTATTCCACCAAATTCACCATCATCAACTAACCAACACAACACCTACCATGAAAAAAAATTATCAAATCATAACTTGCTTATTTATTGCTTTCTTCGGCTCGCTGTCGATGCTCTTTGCTCAAGGCGGATCGCCGAGTGCACTCAACTATCAGGCAGTTGCCAGAAATTCCAGCGGTGGATTAATCGCCAATCAGAGCATTGCCGTTCGTTTTACTTTTCATGCCAATAGTACCGGTGGCACGATAGAATATCAGGAAACACAACACCTCACGACCAATCAATATGGTTTATTTACAGCAGTGATTGGAACCGGAACAGTCACACAAGGCTCTTTTGGCGCAATAGATTTTTCCGGAGCAGATCAATTTCTTCAGGTAGAATTTGACCCTGCAGGAGGATCATCCTATGTAAATATGGGAACCTCTCAACTGGTGAGTGTTCCTTATGCAATTCACTCTACACAGGCTGATCATGCTTCTGATTCATATTGGACGCTTTCGGGATCAGATATCACAAATTCAAACTCAGGTGTTGTTAGTATTGGAGGCACGCCATCCGGTATTGGTCAGTTAACCATTAACCCATTATCGGGAAATGACGCAATCGATGTGGCAGACCCGGCCGATAGCTACGCTCTTTATTGTGTGAAATCAGGAGTAGGCTCAGGCATCTGGATGGAAAAAACAAACACAGGAACTTCTACTCCTGCCATCAACGGTATTGCAAATGGCATTAATGCAGGTGTTGAAGGAACTAACAATGCTGCAGGATATGGTGTTGCAGGCTACTCTCAATCCGGTCCGGCTTTGTATGCGGCAACATACGATCAAACATTAGGGCTTTCAGCACAACTCTATGGCCGCATTTACAATGGCTTTAATGTTAGCAATAACGGCGATCCAAATAACAGAGCTTTGTATCTGGAAGAAACAAGTTCCTCCGGTTACTATGCAGGGATGTCTATGGGTAACACTTCCTCTGTTGCCGGCGGCGGAACAATATTTGCCGATCAGGATAACGGAGGAATTCAAGTTGCAACATTTGATGGGTTTAATTATGGTCCGGTTGCTGCAAGTGCTTTCAATGTCGGAAGCGATGAAAGACTCAAAAGAGATATCACTGAAATCAACACAGGTAATTATTCAAAATACCTCACGTATATCCGCAATATCGAATCTGCTACCTTCTGGTATAAAAGCGAAACCTCCGCAAAACGCCCTACTCCGCATATCGGTGTGATTGCCCAAACTCTTCCTTCTGAAGTACAAGCAAAGACGTT
>JAXLTM010000027.1:0-44064 GCA_046330055.1 Bacteroidia bacterium
TTCTTGGCAGGAGTATCAGGCGAACGTGCATTTTGTAAGTGATGATCATTCTTCCGGCCGCCCGAAAATCGGTCAACTGTTTGAGCTCTATGCAAAACGTTGTTTCAAAGCGTCGGGAATGGATTTCGATGATCTCCTTTTCAATATGTATGTGCTCATTACGAAATATCCCGATGTACTTCACAAGTATCAGCATAAGTTCAAGTACATTCTGGTCGATGAGTTTCAGGATACAAATTATGCTCAGTATGCCATCATCAAAAAATTATCGGCTGCGTTTGAAAACATCTGCGTAGTAGGCGATGATGCGCAATCAATTTATTCTTTCCGCGGAGCAAATATTCAGAACATTCTTTCCTTTCAAAGAGATTTTCCTGATGTGGCTGTCTTTAAACTGGAACAGAATTATCGCTCCACAAAAAATATCGTTCACGCCGCCAACAGTGTTATTGAGAAGAATAAAAATCAGCTCAAAAAGGACGTGTGGACGGAGAATGACCATGGCGAAAAGATCAAACTCTTACGCGCACTGAGTGATAATGAAGAAGGTGTCATGGTAGCTAATGCCATCTTTGAAACCAAAGTCAATAATCAGTTCCACAATAAAGATTTCGCAATCCTCTATCGTACCAATGCGCAATCGCGCTCAATGGAAGAGGCTCTGCGTAAAATGAATATTCCGTACCGGATCTATGGGGGATTATCATTCTACAAGAGAAAAGAAATCAAAGACCTTCTGGCATACTTCAGATTGGCAATCAATCATGACGACGAAGAAGCGTTTAAGCGTATTATCAATGTGCCTGCACGGGGAATTGGAAAAACCACTGTTGAAAAACTGGTTGTGACAGGTGCTGAAAGCGAGAAAAGCCTCTGGCAATTAATTGAGAACCCTCACCAGAATCCTTGTGCATTTAATTCCGGTACACTCGGAAAGCTGAATGATTTCTCAACGATGATCAAAAGTTTTCGTGTGAAACTGAAAACAGAAAACGCCTTTGATCTTGCTACTTCCATTGCTACTTCTTCCGGCTTGCTCAGAGAATTGTATCAGGACAAAACTCCGGAAGGACTGAGCAGATATGAAAACGTACAGGAATTGCTTAACGGTATTAAAGAGTTTGTTGAAACCGGTGTAAGCATTACTCCTGACGGAGATGAAAACGTTTATCAGGATACGGATCACATTCGTACACTTGATCAGTATATGCAGGACATTGCTCTGCTAACCGATGCCGATGATGATGATGAACAGGACAATGACAAAGTTTCACTCATGACTATACACGCTGCGAAAGGACTTGAATTTCCTGTCGTTTTCGTTGTTGGCCTTGAAGAAAATTTGTTTCCTTCACAAATGTCACTTGACACCAGAGAAGATCTGGAAGAAGAGCGTCGTTTGTTCTATGTCGCATTAACACGAGCAGAAAAGCATTTGTTCGTCAGTTATGCCAACTCACGTTATCGCTGGGGTAATCTCATCAATTGCGAACCGAGTCGTTTTATCGAAGAAATCGATCCGAAGTTTATTGATGATTCGGGAGCGCGTCCGGCAAGAAGTAATTTCGTTTTCGACGACATGCCTTTTGAGCGTTGGGAAAGAACATCAACTCCGGTGACTACGCTCAGCCATATTCAGCAAAAAATGAATACGGCTCCGAAGAACTTCAAAAAGGTTTCTCATTCGCCACAGACGGAAATTCAGGGTGATGATACCAGCGCACTTCAGGCAGGAATGGAAGTAGAACACGCAAAATTCGGCCTCGGAAAAGTTGTACTTGTTGAAGGAAATCCCGGAGATTTAAAAGCAACTGTCTTTTTTGAAGGATTTGGCAATAAGCAACTTCTGTTGCGCTTTGCCAAGCTTCGAATAGTTGGCTGATATCGTTTCAAGTGATATATTTGCCTGATCACCGTAACAGATAAACGGTCAGGCGGATCATTTAGGATTTTAACGAATCCGCATTAATCACATTTACATGGCATTAAAAACCAAAAAACAGGCATCTGAAATTGCCCATTCATCGACCATTGAAAACCTGGACTACAATACGCAGCGGACGTTGCTCGTAGTTCCTGAATACGGCCGCGCCGTGCAACGCATGGTCGATGCAGCTCTGAAAATTGAAGACAGAGAAAAAAGAAATAAAGCTGCCAATACGATTGTGTCAGTGATGGGTTTGGTGAATCCACAAGTTCGTGAGATGACTGACTACAAGCAGAAGTTGTGGGATCATCTGCACATCATGGCTGATTTTAAACTTGACGTTGACAGCCCTTTTCCTGCTCCTGAAAAAACAAAAATCAAAGCTCGTCCGAACAGAATAGCTTATCCAACCAGCGATATCCGTTACAAATACTACGGAAAGACGATGGAAGATATGATTCGTAAAATCTCCGAATTGGATGATAACTCTAAGAAAGAGCAAATCGTTCAGAACCTCGCCAACTTTATGAAGATGTCATACCTCACCTGGAATAAGGACACGGTAGATGATGTGACGATTTTCAAACACATGGATGAGCTTTCAAAAGGAAAAGTGAAACTCCACGAATCAGTACGACTTAATCATACCGCTGAAATTCTTGCCCTCAGCAAGGAAAAGCAGCGTGATAATGCTATTAAGAATAAGTCAAGAAACAATAACAATAAAAATAATAATAAACGCCGCAAAAAGTAAGCGACGACTGTGCAAATGGAAAACTCCTCCTTCCGATATTCCTCCCAACCGGAACCGCATAAACAACGTACCAAGCAAATTCTTCAACAACATCCTGAGGTACGTAACCTGATCAGCAAAAGTCCGATGACAATTGTTCCTCTCGTGGGAATTGTGGCAGCAATGGTTGTTCTTTCGTATCTGGTAAAGGACAGTTCGTGGTGGGTCATCTTGCTGGTAGCTTACACGATCGGTGCAATACTTAATCATTCGCTTTTTGTGATGATTCACGAGTGTTCTCACAATATGCTTTTCAGAGGGAAAACATTGAATTATCTGGCTTCAATTACTGCAAATCTTCCTCACGTTCTTCCTAGCGCTGTATCATTCACACGCTATCATCGCTTTCATCACGTACATCAGGGGAATCATGATCTGGATGCAGATCTGCCTGATTTCTGGGAGGCTCGTTTCTTCGGACAAAATGCTTTGACTAAAGCACTCTGGTTATTGCTTTTCCCATTCGTGCAATTGAAGAGAACCTTCCGACTGAAATATATTAAGCCACTGGATACATGGATTATCACAAACTGGATCATTCAGTTTACTTTTGATTTTCTCATCATCTATTTCTTTGGATGGAAAGCAATGGCATTTTTAGGATTGAGCTTCTTCTTCTCTGTAGGATTACATCCACTCGGTGCAAGATGGATTCAGGAACACTATCTTGTTCTGGATCAGAATCAGGAAACTTATTCGTACTATGGATGGATGAATACATTTTCATTCAACGTGGGTTATCATAACGAACACCACGATTTCCCTTCCATTCCATGGAATAAACTTCCGGAACTTAAAAAACAGGCTCCGGAATTTTACGACACTCTAAAATATCATACTTCCTGGACGAAATTATTTTTCCGCTTTTTATTCGATAAAAACATTACCCTTCATAATCGTATTCTTCGCGATGAAAAGTCGAAAGAGAAGGTTCTGAATCCGGAAGAACAAGCAATTCAGTATTTTTAGTAATTAGTAATTAGTGATTAGTGATTAGAAATGCAAAAATTTACTAATTACTAATTACTAATCACTAATTACTAATTACTCACTTTGCGCTTTGTGCCCCGAAACTGACACCCGGCAAGGAACAATTCCGGAGACACAAAGGATATCACAAAGTTGATTCTTACGGGAATCATCTATAGAGGACAGGCGTGAGCCTGTGGAAGTTTTCTTTCAGAGTTTTTATTTCAACGATGTACAGGCCGGCTTTAATTTCCGGTAGGGTGTATTCATTTTCTATTCCTATATGAACATTGGCTGAATAACATTCTTTCCCTGACATGTCATAGACCGTAACTTTTCCTTCTGTTTCAATCTCTGCTTTTACTTTCAATTGATGAGAATTGAATGAAACGGAAAATTGATTAGTTCCGGTTTCTTTTAGTGAACGTGTAATGGCGTGATCGTTCATCAATGTATACGATGTCCATAAAGAGCCAATGCACCTGTTCGCCGTTTGATTTAACGAAGAATATTGATTGTCATTGAAAGCATAGCAACTGCATGAGCCGCAGAAGTAATTCGGATCACTCAGTTTGTCGGTATAAAATTTTTCAATGCTGTACATATTTCCGTTGATTGATGCAGTGCCGTCAAGATACTCACCGAGGTGTTCCTCAGGAATCATAGCGGTGTTGCAATAATTATAGGACAAACTTTTTGCACTGAGGCCAATGTAGAACCTGCTGCCGTTTGTAGAGAATCGATCTGAAAGGAGATGAAGTAAACGACACGAATTGTCATAACCTGTAGACGGGGAAAGGTAGGAGCTGTAGGCAGGAATCATCATTTTGTCAATAAGAGGATCTGCTTCCGTGATCTGGTCTGTACTTGTCCAGCCTTGCAAACGATAATAATCAGTAGGATTGAAGGTGGCTTCGACAGAACTTATGCAGCTGTAATTGCATTTCAATGATTGCATAAGCCGGAGTGTGTTTTTGAAAACTTCAAACTCTGCCTTTTCGTCGGCTAAAGAAATGCTGCCTGCGGTTTGCCAGTACGGGTAATCGAGGTAAAGTATATCAAAGGCCGACCTGCACTTATCGGAAGCTCTTTCGGACCGGCATCTGGATAAACTCACTGCATTCAAAAAGAATCGCATCAGTTCTTTCTGTTTCCTTGCCTGAAAACTCGTTGATGCATTGATTAAAGAATCAGCCGATCTGGCAGAAGAGGCAAAAATGTTTGGGAAACAGGAACGTTGTATATAATCACTCACCCTCACGAATGAAGTGGAGAAGGCTGATGGGGTACCCGCATATGCTCCAATTTTAATATCCGGAAAGTTTGTGTGGAGATCGGCCAGCATGTAACGAAGCTGTGCTTCTTGCTGTGAATTTCCAAATACTCCCTGTTCTAAACCCTGAAGAATGATAGTGCCGATAAAATTCGTTCTGATAAAATCTTTCAGTTGGTCATACTTACCGAGTGCATTATGATTGACAAGGTCAAGGATGATTTCATTCGAGCAATCCACAAACATAGCGCGGACAAAAGGTCCGATGTTCTGCGGAGGCGCTTCCGGCTGATGTGCTCCTGTGTTTTGTCCGTAGGAGAGCGCTGCCAGAAGGGTAAAATATAGTGTAAGCGTTTTTTTCATGGTTGGTGAATTTTGTTCAGGCAAAGATGCAGGGCTAAAAATCAATTTGCATCCAGCAAATGATGGCACTTTTATCAACCCTCTTATATGCGGATTTTCACTGAAGAATATTTTGCTTATCCCTTCCAATTTGTTCAAAACTTTGTCCGTTACTGTACCGTTTGTCGAGAGAAGAATTATTCCTTCGTTGAATAAAATCATACAGGTAAAGACAGATTCATATGAATAGTTTTGAAGTAACCGGTGGTCTTGAATTAAAAGGCGAGCTCGTTCCTCAGGGTGCAAAAAACGAAGCACTGCAGATTCTCTGCGCAACCTTGCTGACTCCGGAAAAAGTAGTCATCCGCAATATCCCTGATATCAGAGATGTCAATAAACTGATCGAATTACTTCAACACCTTGGAGTGGAAGTGGAGCAGACAGGTGTACTCAAAGGAGAGTTTACATTCAAGGCTGAGAAAATAAATCTGGACTACCTTCAAACGAATGAGTTCAAAAAGCAGGCAGCAGCACTTCGCGGCTCGATCATGATTGTTGGTCCGCTGCTGGCTCGTTTCGGAAAAGCACGCATTCCGAAACCGGGTGGCGATAAAATTGGCCGCCGCCGACTCGATACTCACTTCATCGGTTTCCAAAGCCTGGGTGCAACATTTGATTACAATGAACACGACAGCTTTTATAATGTTGAGGCGAAAAAACTGAAGGGGTGTTATATGCTTCTGGACGAAGCATCAGTAACTGGAACTGCTAACATCATCATGGCTGCAGTCCTGGCAGAAGGTGTTACAACCATTTACAATGCTGCCTGCGAACCATACATTCAGCAATTGTGTAATATGCTCAACCGCATGGGAGCAAAGATCACAGGTATCGGTTCCAATCTCCTATCGATTGAAGGTGTTGCATCTTTGAAAGGAACCGAGCATAAGCTTCTTCCGGATATGATTGAAATCGGCTCCTTCATCGGTCTTGCCGCAATGACAAAGAGCGAAATCACCATTAAGGAAGTTGGTTATCCTCACCTTGGAATTATTCCTGAAGTCTTCAAACGACTCGGTATAAAAATGGAATTACGCGGCGATGATTTATTCATTCCTCGTCAGGAGTCGTATGAAATTGAATCCTTCATCGATGGTTCAATTCTCACCGTTGCCGATGCAATCTGGCCGGGATTTACTCCCGATTTGCTCAGCGTGGTTTTGGTTACGGCAACTCAGGCAAATGGTACCGTTCTCATTCATCAGAAAATGTTTGAAAGCCGTCTCTTCTTCGTCGATAAATTGATTGATATGGGGGCACAAATCATTTTGTGCGATCCGCATCGCGCAACGGTAATTGGATTGAACAGAAAACTCCCGTTACGAGCTATTCAAATGACATCACCGGATATTCGTGCCGGTGTAGCGCTTTTAATCGCAGCTATGTCGGCCAAAGGAAGAAGCACAATTCACAATATTGAGCAAATTGATCGAGGTTATCAAAGGATTGATGAACGTCTCAATGCCATCGGGGCACAAATCAGAAGGGTCTGATCTGCCGGTAGAGGCTGAAAATCAATGGCACTGCCTGTTGCAGAACTTCCCAAATCACTATATTTGTTAATCAATTGGCAGGATTATTGGTTTCCCGCCGATCCCAAATCAAAAATATACTATGAAAAAAGTATTGCTCGCAGCTCTGGTGATTCTTAGTACCGCTGCATTTACAGTGTCCACGGATGTGCCTGAAGGCCTCGAAGTAGGAAAGAAAGCACCCGAGCTTAAATATGCATCTCCATCCGGACAAACCATCGCTCTCTCCAGTCTGAGAGGTAAAATGGTACTGGTGGATTTCTGGGCTTCCTGGTGTGGCCCTTGCCGTCGCGAAAACCCAAATGTGGTGGCAGCTTACCAGAAGTACAAAGACCAGAAATTCAAGAATGGAAAAGGATTCACTGTGTATAGCGTGTCTTTGGATAAAGACAAAACAGCATGGACAAACGCCATCCAGGCCGACGGACTTTCCTGGACTACTCATGTAAGTGACTTGATGTGGTGGCAGTCAGATGCAGCTCGTCGCTACGGTGTTCAGTCGATCCCTTCTAACTGGCTTATCGACGCAAATGGTGTAATCGTAGGCAGAGACCTGCGTGGTGCAGCACTCGAACAAGCATTAGCAAATCAGTTGGCGAAATAACTGTATCAAACGAATAATTCAAAAGAGGCGAACATCGCCTCTTTTTTTATGCTTTTTATCGTCCGGAAAGTGCATGTTGAATAAGACTTCCGGCATTGCGAAAAAGGCTTACTTTTGCCTGCCATTTTGACCAATACGAGGGTGCTGGCAAAGTAGTTGACAAAAGGCAAATCCTTGAAAAAATCCCCTTTATTCGAAAAATTTAAGAAAATGAAGTCAAAAGAGCATTCTACTGACGCTGAAAATAACACGCAAATGCCAAATCAGTCTGAAGAAAATCAGCCTGTGGCAGAAGCATTGCCGGATTCTGAAACCGAAGAAAAGGATCCGGTTTCCAAAATGGAAGTCGAACTCACCGAATGGAAAGACAAGTACCTGCGGATGTATTCTGAGTTCGAGAATTATAAAAAGCGTGTGTCGAGAGATAAAATCGAAATCACCAGGATGGCGGGCTCGGATATTTTCCTGGCCATACTTCCGGTGATCGATGATTTCGAAAGAGCATTGAAGTCGACTGAAAAGGCTACCGACGTGAATCAGGTTCGCGATGGTGTGCAACTAATCTATTCTAAATTGAAAAATATTTCGGAAGCAAAAGGATTAAAGCCGATGGATTCTATAGGCAAGCCTTTCGATCCGGATCTACATGATGCCATTACGAATGCACCGGCTCCTTCAGAGGATATGAAAGGCAAGGTGCTGGATGAAGTTGAGAAGGGATATTTTCTTAATGACAAAGTGATTCGTCATGCTAAAGTTATCGTTGGAAGTTAATAGCTGTAAATAGCCATATGAGCAAAAGAGATTATTACGAAATTCTGGGTGTTGACAAAAATGCCGGTGAAGCTGAAATCAAAAAAGCTTACAGGCAAATGGCTATTAAGTATCACCCTGATAAAAATCCGGGTAATAAAGAGGCAGAAGAAAAATTTAAAGAAGCTGCCGAAGCCTATGAAGTGCTCAGCAATGCTGAGAAAAGAAGACGCTATGATCAGTTTGGTCATCGAGGAATGGGTGGTGCAGCAGGCGGCGGTGCCGGTGGAATGAATATGGAAGATATCTTCTCTCACTTCGGAGATATTTTCGGTGAAGGAAATCCTTTCGAAAGTTTTTTTGGCGGCGGCAATTCATCACGCGGAGGGCGCAGAGTTAATCGTGGTTCCAATCTTCGAATTAAGGTCAGCCTCACACTGGAAGAAATTGCCAATGGAGTAGAAAAGAAAATCAAAGTAAATAAGTTCGTAGGTTGTGATTCCTGCAAAGGAACCGGTGCGCAGGATGGGGGCTCTTTTTCCACTTGCTCCACGTGTCATGGCACAGGACAGGTACATCGTGTGATGCATACGCCATTGGGACAAATGCGAACATCAGCCACTTGCCCTGCTTGCAGCGGTCAGGGTCAAACCATTGCGCATAAATGTAAATCATGCCATGGAAGCGGAGTCAAACATGGTGAAGATACGCTGACCATCAATATTCCTCCCGGAGTAGGAGAAGGAATGCAATTAACCGTAAGTGGAAAAGGTAACATGGGTGAACGCGGTGGCATTCCGGGTGATCTCATCATAGTGATTGAAGAAGTAAAGCATCCTCACCTGCAACGCGACGGCAATAATCTCATCTATGATCTCTATATCAATTTTGCTGATGCAGCACTGGGCCTTTCTACTGATATCCCTACCATTGAAGGTAAAGCCAAGATTAAAATTGATGCCGGTACACAAGGCGGAAAAGTTCTGCGCCTGAAAGGGAAGGGCCTTCCTTCAGTAAATAGCTATGGAAAAGGTGATCTTTTGGTTAATATTAATGTGTGGACACCGCAGCATCTTTCATCGGAAGAGAAGAAGCTTCTTGAACAGCTTCGTCACTCGGCCAACTTCAAACCGAACCCGGGAAAAGGCGATAAAAGTTTCTACGACAGGATGAAGGAGTTTTTTCAGTGAGGTAAATTAATTAGCGTTCTGCTCAATTAGCTAATTCTTTTTACTTTTACCCTTCTTCCTGACTATATGAGCATTCTTGAAATTTCCAATGTGTCCAAATCTTATGCTTCTCATAAGGCTTTAGACAATGTGAGCATTTCCATTCCGGAAGCCAGCGTCTTTGGTTTACTGGGACCAAACGGTGCAGGCAAAACTTCTTTGATCCGGACTATCACACAGATTACTGCTCCCGATAGCGGTACAATTACTTTCAAAGGCGAAAAGCTAACTCCGGATCACGCTATGAAAATGGGCTACCTTCCTGAAGAACGTGGCTTGTATAAGAAGATGGAAGTAGGTGAGCAGGCTCTCTATCTTGCACGTCTAAAAGGATTGTCCAAAGCCGATGCCATTAAAAAGTTGAAGTATTGGTTTGAGAAATTTGAAATACAGGCGTGGTGGAAGAAAAAAGTTGAAGAGCTTTCCAAAGGAATGGCTCAGAAAGTTCAGTTCATTACAACCATTCTGCATGAGCCTGAATTCATCATTTTGGATGAACCGTTTACCGGTTTTGACCCGATCAATGCTGAGCTGAT
Organism: Bacteroidia bacterium; assembly: GCA_046330055.1. Classification (GTDB taxonomy): domain Bacteria; phylum Bacteroidota; class Bacteroidia; order AKYH767-A; family 2013-40CM-41-45; genus JADKIH01. The sequence goes on from JAXLTM010000027.1 coordinate 10,019, forward strand.
CAAAAATGAACTTCTTGAGTTGCGAAATAAGGGTACAACTATCGTACTCTCCACGCATCGTATGGAAAGTGTGGAAGAACTCTGTAATTACATCGCATTGATCAATAATTCTCATGTCATTCTGCAAGGGGCTGTGAAAGAAATCCGGAAACAATATCGTACGATGACTTACGATGTGACTTTCCATGGCACAGGAATAGGCTTTACTCAGGCTCTTTGGACGGGATTCGAATTGATCGATATGAAGAAGGAAGATGACATCCAGATCGCCAGAATAAAAATGCTGGGCAATTCAACAGTAAATACACTTTTGCAATCGATACTCCCATACGTTGAAGTATTAGGAGTGAATGAAGTCATTCCGAGTATGAATGATATCTTCATCAATAAAGTAAATGAAAGTAAGGCTTCTCTTTCCAACTCTAACTGATTATCACTATGAACAAAATACTTTTAATTATTGAGCGTGAATTTATGTCAAGAGTGAAGAAGAAGTCATTCATCATCATGACATTCCTCGGACCTATTCTGATGGGTGGAGTATTGGTCTCTACAATTCTGATGAATAAGGTTGATACTGAAGTTAAAGTTATCGGTATTAAAGACGATACACATGCATTCCTCTCCTCATTCAAAAGCAACGAAAGGGTAATCTATAAGCCTGTTGAAGAGAGTCTGGATTCGGCAAAAAAGCATTGCGAAGAGAACGGGCTCTTTGGTATTCTCTATATTCCTGCACTGGAAGATCAAAAAACACTTGAACAGAATGTGCAGTTTTTTTCTAAGTCTCAGCCCGGTATTGATCTTATTTCACGATTTGAAGATGTTCTTGAAAAGGAAATCAATACTCAGAAGTATATTAATGCAGGAATAGATGAGAAAAAGTTATCTGCCATCAAAACGAATGTCAACGTTCAGGTGAAGGATCTGGAAAATAATGATAAAAATGTTGGCCTTAATACTGCAATCGGATTTGGTGCCGGACTGATAATTTACCTCTTCATCTTCATCTATGGTGCTATGGTCATGCGTGGTGTGCTTGAAGAAAAAACCAGCCGTATCCTGGAAGTGGTAATTTCTTCAGTTAAACCATTTCAGATTATGATGGGGAAAATAATTGGTATCGCCCTTGTAGCTCTTACTCAACTCGTACTGTGGATTGTGCTTACTACCGGTGTTTATTTTGTTATCGGTAATGTGATGGGTTCAAAAGAAGTTGAAAAAGCAAGAATGAGTCCCGGCATGAATACTGAAATGAATCTTGGTCAGCAAGCAAAGGATGAAATGGCCAATTCACCTATGGCTGATATATCCAAAGCAGTCGGACAAATTAATTTTCCGGTGGTAATAGGTATGTTTGCCTTTTATTTCATCGGCGGATATCTTCTGTACAGTGCTTTATTTGCCGCCGTTGGTGCAGCAGCTGATGCTGAAACCGACACTCAGCAGTTCATGTTACCTGTTACAATACCATTGATCATTGCATACGTTGCCGCAGCCAGTGTACTGCAAAATCCACAGGGAAATATTGCTTTCTGGTTTTCAATCATCCCATTCACGTCTCCTATTGTAATGATGGTGCGCATACCTTTCGGTGTACCTTATAGTCAGCTCGCTTTGTCTGCCGCATTACTCATTGCCGGATTTATTTTTACAACTTGGCTGGCCGGAAAGATCTACCGCACCGGAATTCTCATGTACGGCAAGAAGGTTTCTTACGGCGAAATTCTGAAGTGGCTTAGATATCACAACTAATCAATCACGATTTGAGAATAGCTGTCCTCGATCTTGGAACAAACACATTTCATCTGCTGATCGTAGCAGTGACCCGAAATGGCATGATCAGGAAGGTCTTCAAATCAAAGGTCGTGGTAAAGCTTGGAGAAGGCGCTATTCATAAAAATGAAATTGCTCCTCTGCCTTTTCAAAGGGGAATAAAGGCGCTCAGACATTACAAAAAAATCATCGGCCAACATAAGCCGGAAAAGGTTTTTGCTTTTGCAACATCAGCTATTCGAAGTGCAATTAATGGAAAAGATTTTACTGCTGCCGCTATCAAAGAAACAGGCTTGCACATTAGTGTTATTCCGGGAACAAAGGAAGCTGAATTGATTTACTACGGAGTCAGACAGTGTGTTGAGATATCGGATAAGCCTTCATTGATTATGGATATCGGCGGAGGCAGCACGGAATTTATTATTGCCAACAATAAGAAAATATACTGGAAGCATAGTTACAATATAGGTGCCGCACGATTGCTGGAACTGTTTAAGCCTTCCGATCCGGTAACGCTTGGTGAAGTTCATTCATTGCAACAGTTTCTCTCCGGCGAATTAAAAGATCTTTTCGAAGCAGTCAGAAAATATCAACCGACAGAACTCATTGGCTCTTCCGGCTCGTTCGATACGTTTGCCGACATGATTGGCCGGCGCTTCCATGGCAGAAATATCACGGGTAGTACCACACACTATCGCTTTAAAATGGAGGAGTATGCTGAATTGCATCAGATTCTTCTTAAATCCACTACGCGACAGCGAATGAAAATGCCCGGCCTGATAAAAATGCGTGTTGACATGATCGTCCTTGCTTCAATTTGTACTACTTTCGTTCTCGAAAAATGCAATTTGAAAGAAATGACACTTTCTAAATATGCACTAAAAGAAGGCGCTCTGTGGGCCATCATAAATGATAAAATTTAGTCTGAATACGTATGCCTAAAATATTAATTATAGACGACGAGAAGGCCATTTGCAATACACTCAAAGATATTTTGCAGTATGAAAAATTTGAAGTCGATATTGCCAATGACGGCGCCGAAGGCGTAAAAAAATTCGAAGCGGGTCAATATGATCTTGTGTTATCAGACATCAAGATGCCGAAAATGGATGGACTTGAAGTCCTTGCAAAATTACAGGAATTGAATGCCGATGTGCCGGTAGTGATGATCAGCGGACACGGGACAATAGAAACTGCCGTTGATGCGATTCGTAAAGGTGCATACGATTACATTTCAAAGCCGCCTGATCTGAATCGATTGCTCGTAACTGTCCGCAATGCACTTGACCGCTCTTCGCTTGTTAATGAAACTAAGGTTTTAAAGAGGAAAATATTTAAGACCCGTGAAATGGTTGGTGAGTCGCCTGCTATTGCCGGGATAAAATCCATCATCGATAAGGTGGCTCCAACTGAAGCACGTGTATTGATAACAGGAAGTAATGGTACCGGTAAAGAACTGGTTGCTCGCTGGATTCATGAAAAAAGTAATCGTGCTGCCGGACCATTGGTGAAGTAAACTACGCAGCGATTCCATCCGAACTGATCGAGAGTGAATTATTTGGTCATGAAAAGGGAGCTTTTACATCTGCAATCAAACAACGGATCGGTAAATTTGAACAGGCTAACGGCGGGACATTGTTCCTTGATGAAATTGGTGACATGAGTTTGTCGGCTCAATCAAAAGTGCTCCGTGCATTACAGGAAAATAAAATTACGAGAGTAGGAGGAGAGAAGGAAATCAGCGTAAACCCACGCGTCGTTGCAGCCACCAATCGAGACCTTAAGGCGGAAATTGAAAAGGGAAATTTCAGAGAAGACTTATACCATCGGTTGTCTGTTATTCTCATTCACGTACCTTCACTGAATGACAGGAAAGAAGACATTCCGATGCTTGCCAATCACTTTCTGAATGAAATCTGCGATGATTACGGAATGGCTGTGAAATCATTTACACCGGACGCAATTAAGGAATTACAGAAAATTAATTGGACCGGGAACATCCGGGAACTGCGTAACGTTGTGGAGCGTTTGGTTATACTAAGCGATAAAAAGATTACCGAAAAAGAAGTTATTCAATTTGCCAGCAAAAAATAATTTGTCTTATGTCAAAAGTTAAAACCGTACTCCGATATAATCAGAATTACAAAAGCTTCAGTTTTTCCAATATGGAACCGGAAGCTGATGAAGAGTATCTTGAATCAAGAATTGAATTGGATGATGAAGGAAGAATTCTCAAAGAATCAAAGTACTTAGAAGACGGCGAACTGGAAGAGGAAAATTCATTCACATATGATAAGAATGGAAAAATTCTTACGCATGTGCTTTTCTTTGCTGCAGAAGATGTAACTGAAAAAAGAGTTTTTGAAAGAAATGAAAAGGGTGATTTACTTTCTGAAACAAAGCTGTACGGAGATGAAGAAGGAGAGAAGACCGTGTACCGGTACGATGAAAAGGGAAATATAGTTGGAATTGAGCAGTTCGATGAAGAGGGGAGTGCTAATTCATCAGAAGAGGTGCTTTATAATCAGGATGGAAAAATCATTGAGCGCAAAATGTTTGACGCAGATAAAAAACCTGCAGGCAGAACAACATTCACCTATAATGGCGACCGGGAAATTGAAGAGACAGAATATGATGCAAAGGGTGCTATGGTGACAAAAACTGTAGCAAAGTTTAATGAGGAGGGAAAAGAGCTGTCAAGCGTACAGACGAATCCGCAGGGTCGTTTAGTGAGTTCAGTAACCAACGTCTTCGACGAAAGAGGGAATGTGATAGAGCGCCGTTACAAAGATTTCTATTCAAAAACTGTGAGGAATGAATACGATGAACAGAATCGTGCCATTAGTCAGGAAGTTTACGATGGAACAGGCCTCCTCCTTCGCAGAAACACTTTCGCATATGACGATGAAGGGAATGTGCTGAATGAACAAACCTATGAAATGGATCCTTCACGTGGAGGAAGAGATAAACATTTCGGCACACGTTATGAGTATCTCACTAATTAGATTGATGATCGTTTAATGGTACGGTAACCGTAATTTCTGTACCACCCATTGGTTTACTTTCCAGTGAATATTTTCCATTCATCAGTGTAACGCGTTCCTTCATGCTTAAAAGTCCCAATGTTTTTTTGTGGCTCAGTTCTTTCTGATCGAAGCCTTTTCCGTTGTCTTTAATGGAAAGGCAGAGGCTGTCATTTTCAACTTCAAGTATTGCTTCGGCTTTTTTTGCTTCTGAGTGCTTGGCAATATTCGTCAGTGATTCCTGGAAAATTCTGAACATGGCACGAGAGGTATTCTTGTCAATCTTCAGATCATTGGTTTGATCTACAAACTCTGTGGCAATTCCCGTCCTGTTCTGAAATTCCTGTGCCTGCCACTCAAGTGCTGCTGCTAATCCGAGGTCTTCAAGAATTCCGGGATGTAAATCAGTTGCAATCCTCCTGATCGATTGAATAGTTCTGTCAACCTGCTCAATCGTAGAATCAATCTTCTTCATAGTAATAGCGTCACTCTTTTCGCAACGTTTTTTCAAAAAGCTGAGATCCATCCTTAGAGCCGTTAATTGCTGCCCCATTTCATCATGAATTTCACGTGCAATGCTTGTACGCTCCTCTTCCCGTACTTCCTGCAGGTGAGCTGCCAGTTGACGAAGTTGCTGGGTAGTTTGTTCAAGTAACTCTTTTTGTTCAATTGATTGAGTAATGTCATTGGCGAGGATCAGCCATGATGGTCGGTTGTTATAGACGAGTTTATGACTAAATATTTCAACTGTCATAATTTCGTTTTTACTGTTGATGTTTTTCCAATGGCGGTTGTGATTGGTTTCGCCATTATTTGACAATGCCTTAAGAATTCGTGAATGCTCTGAAGCCGGGAAGACATCAAGTATTTTAAGAGTCAGTATTTGATCTCTTGAAAATCCATAGTGTGTAATAGCTGCCTTGTTGACATCAACTATCATGAGTGTTTTTTCATCGAAGACAAACTTCGGCAGCGGGCTGAGATCGAAGAGAAGCCTGTATTTTATTTCACTTTGGCGAATTGCATCTTCTGCCTTCTTCTTGTCAGTGATATCGAGGAAGGACCCGAAAAGGCAAATCGGGCTTCCATCCTGTGCAGTAATTACGTTGGCAGAGAAGGCAACATTCATCAGTGAGCCATCACTGCGAACTCCAATATCTTCTCCATGATCAAATCCTTTTGACTTGAGATTGTTCATCGTCTGGTAAATACGTTCTCCCTTGAATACTTCAGTCAGGTGTTTTCCGATCAATTCCTCACGTGACTGAAATCCCCACATTTTCCAAAGGGTCTCATTGGCGTAAGTGATGTTTCCATTCAGGTCAGCCATTCCCATTCCGCTTATGGATGTTGCAATCGCCTTTTCTTTAAGTTGAAGTTCTTCTTCGATTTTAATTCGAGCAGTAATGTCTACAAAAGAGCCAACCAGCAATCCTTTCGGATGCGTTTCGTCATGAACCATTATGCACCGTTGGAGTAACGTACCATATGTACCGTCCGGTAATAGATGACGAATGACGGATTGCGCATGTTCACTGCTTCCATTGATTGCTTCATCAAGCTGTTTATAGAGCAGGAAGCGATCATCCGGATGAATTCTTTTAATCCAGTCCTCTTGTGTCGGAATCGGTTTTGAAGGATCATACCCGAACATCCGGTAATGACTTTCACTCCACCAGATTTCATTGGTATCAAGATTCCATTCATAAAGGGCGTCATTAGTTGAATTTGCAATCAAATTAAATCTATCATTTGATTTGCGGATGTCTTCCTGTGCTTTTTTTGCTTCAGTGATATCTCTGACAAAAGCGAGGAAGCGTGTGTCGGTAATAAATTTGGCGGAAATGTCGACGTATAAAATAGAACCATCTTTTCGTCGCATTCTCCGTTCTGACCGGACAACTTTACCTGAATGCATTTCATCAAAGCGGAATGGATGTTTGATAAGATCTTCCTTGACGACTAAATCATAGATCGTCATATTCTTCAATTCTTCAAATGAGAATTGAGATAACTTGCTTCCGCTAGGGTTGACAACAATAAATTTTCCGGTATTATCGGCGATGAAAATTCCGTCATTTGCTTCATCAACAAGTGTGCGGTATTTTTCTTCGCTTTGTTTGAGCTCTTCCTGAGCTTTCATTTTTTCAGTTACATCCTGAACAATTTCGATGACTTCAAGTACTTCTCCGGCAGGAGTCTTTAATGGGAAGAGAGTAGCAATAATATTTCTGCTCGCCCCTGATTTGCCGGTTTTAGCCGGCTCATACAAGAGTGGTCCGCCTTCGATAATTTCTCCTTTGAAAGCTAATTGAACGCTCTCCATCATTCCGGCTTGAGATACAATCGGATCGTGAAGAATATTATAGTCGACAAAATCTTCTTTACCGGCTTGCCACAATTCCTCCCAGGCCTTATTAGTGGAAATCATATATCCATTATTGTCATAACTCGCCACAGGATATGGGAACTGTTCAATAATTGACCGGAAACGTGCTTCACTTGCTGCAAGTTTTTGCTCAGCAAGAATTCGTTCTGATATATCTCTGGTTACACTAAGGTTTGCAATAACTTTTTGCTCGCTGTTCTTCAGTGGCACGCATTGTGTTTCCAGGATCTTACGATTTCCTTTAAGTGTGGTAATCTCAAATTGCAATGTGACGATCTTTCCATTGAAGATGTCTCGTGTCATTTGCTCATATGCTTCTTTGAATTCAGGATTCACAATGCCAAGTGCACTTTTTCCACGTATGTCGTCGATGCCGTCTGCTTCGATCATTGCAAGTCCGGCCGGATTCATATCCCAAATCCGGCTCTCATCATCCATCAGCTTCACGCACTCAGGCTCTGATTCAAAAATGGCGCGGAATTTATTTTCAGATTCAAGCAATGCTTTTGAATTGGCAAGATTCTCTGTGATGTCACGGATGAAAACCAGGATCATTCCCGTAGGAAGTTTTTTGGCATGTATGCTGACAGTCAGAACTTCACCATTAGCTTTTTTAAAAATTCTTCTCAAATCAATTTTCTTACCATCCGATAAGTCGTCATGGAATGATGCTTCCTTTCCTGTAAGCGGGACAATAAGCTTGTGGAAGTTTTCTTTAAGTGTTTCCTGTCTTGATTTACCAAGCAGATTGCAGAATGCCGGGTTGGTTTCAAATATAACACCGTCATTATTGCACACAATAATTCCATCGTCAGCCTGCTCTACTAACATACGATACTTTTCTTCGCTGGCACGGAGGATTTCTTCAGCATCATGTTGGGTCGTCATATCTTGCATCACGCCAAATGCTCGCATTAATTTACCTTGAGAGGAATAGTAAACCTCCAGACTTGAGTGAATATATTTAATTTCCCCCCTTGAAGTAATAATCCTGAATGAGTGGAAGTAATTGCCGGGTTGTTTATAAAACTGCTCGACTTCTGTCTCAAACCGTAATCTGTCTTCCGGGTGAACAATTTGTTTGAACTTGTTCAGAGATGTACCTTCTTCTCTCGGTAGCCCGGTTAGTTGGTAATAAGCTTCAGAACACTCGGTTTTTTCAATATGGAAATCAGTTTCCCAGCAACCAAATTTTCCCATCTCTTCTGACCGGGACAATAGAGCATCATGAATTTTGAGACGCTCCTGGGCAATTTTTTGCTCGGTTATAATCTGTGCAAAGATGATAATGCCTCCAATTTTATTCTCCGTCGTAAACCATGGATAGGCATCCCATTTTTTCCACTCAAGTTGACCATCGTTTCGAACAAACATATCCTCGCTTCCTGTAACTATTTCACCTTGTAGTGCACGCTGATGTACATCTCGCCACCAGTCCTTTACGGCAGGGAATATTTCATAATGCGAACGACCGATGATTGATTCTGTGCCAAGGTTAAAATCCGATAACCATTTCTTGCTGACAACAAGATAACGCATGTCATTATCAAACATTGCCAGCGCTGCCGGACTATGTTCTAGGAAGAGATTGAGTTGTTCGTTCTTCTCACGCAATTCACTTGTCTTCTGATTTACACGATGACTCAATTCGTCATTCATATCCTGCAACTTTAATTCAAGTTCGCTTCGCTTTCTTAAATCATAACTCGTGCGGAAGTATAGAACAACAAGGAATACGAGTACGATGACACCAAAAATTCTGAAGAGAATGTCAGCCTCTCCGGCTTCGCTTTCTTTGTATTCGGCAGATATCTTGAGGTTTTCTCTTCCCTCAGCTTCTAATTTTTTTACGTAGTTTTTGAGGGAAGAGAGCTTTAGAAAACTTTCTTCTGAATAATATCCCGATTCTGCTTTTGCAATATTCCCTTCCGCTAAATATTTATTTTGTTGCCGGATAAAATCGTTATACCCGGAAAGAAAAAATGTTAGCGAGTCTGACCGTTCCTTCCACAATTTATTAAAGTCGCCAATTTTTGTGAAGCGGTTGCTGTTTTCAGCTAGATTCAAAATTGATTTTTGAAATTTAGGATGATCAATTCCCTTTTTGAAAATGATAGCTTCCCTTTGAAGTTCTTCAATATTCGATACCTCATCCAGCACACCTTCAAGATTACGCATGATCACCAGATCGAGTGAATCTTTGCGACTTGAATCAATCGTTGACTTGACTGAGTTGTAAGTGATCGAATAGAAAATTAAAATGAAAAGAAAGGTGAGGAACAGCGACGCCAGTACTAACCTGGACACAGACGATTTTTGCATAAACATCTTTTTTAGCTGTCTGAACTAGAAAAGCAGTACAGTGTAAATTCTATCCGTAAAGCTAAAAACAGTCTTGAAAAATGCAAATGATAGATCAGTGCATTCGGAAAATTTTATAAAAAAAGTCTGCACTATGTAGTGTAGACTGTGACATATTGTTGTAGCAAGCCTCTTCTAGTTCGTCCAAAGAGCACCGGCACGCTTTAAAGCAGCGTCAATGCCGCCCGGATTCTTGCCTCCGGCTGTAGCATAGAACGGTTGCCCGCCGCCACCGCCTTGTATTTCTTTGGCAAGATCGCGAATAATACTCGTTGCATTCAATTGCTTTTCGGCGACAAGATTGTCTGAAACAATCAAACTCAACAACGCTTTTCCATCTATCGTTGTACCTGCGAGGAAAACAAGATTGTCGACCTGGTTTTTTAATTCGAAAGAAAGATTTTTCAATGCTTCAGCAGATGGAATGTCGATCTGTTCAACAATGACATTCATTCCGTTTACACTTCTGATCTTTCCAAGAAGATCTTTTTTGATTTGCCGGGTTTTCTCGTTTGCGAATTCGCTGATTTGTTCCTGCAGTTTTGCATGTTCTTCCAGCAATCCTTCAATGCGCTGAACAATATCTTTCGGATTCTTTAACAGTTCGCGTAGTTTTTCCAGTTGGTTCTGCTGATCTTCTACAAATTGTTCTGCTTTATCGGCAGTAATTGCTTCGATTCGTCGTACTCCTGCCGCAACAGCACTTTCAGAAACGATCTTCAGTAATCCGATTTCTCCGGTTGCCTGAACATGTGTTCCACCGCATAGTTCAACTGAGTAAGATGGATCGAATGTAATCACACGAACAAATTCTCCATACTTTTCACCGAACAATGCCATAGCTCCGGATTCCATCGCCTGCTGAATCGGTACATTGCGTCTTTCGTCAAGTGAAATGTTGGCACGAATTTTTTCATTCACCATTTTTTCAATGTTGCGGATTTCTTCTTCCGTAACTTTTGTAAAATGAGAAAAGTCGAAACGTGTAACGTTTTCATTGACGAGTGATCCTTTCTGATTTACATGCGTACCCAGTACTTTTTTCAAAGCAGAATGGAGCAGGTGAGTGGCAGAGTGATTGTTCGTAATGCTCTTTCTACGACTCGCATCAACAACACTGTAAAAGGTTCCGGAGATGTTTTTAGGAAGTTTGTCGGTATAATGAATGATAAGGTTGTTCTCCTTCTGTGTATCCGTGATGCGGATTTTTTCTCCGTCGCCTTCCAGAATTCCGGTGTCGCCAACCTGACCGCCGCTCTCTGCATAGAAAGGAGTCTTGTTCAACACCAATTGATACTGTTCCTTGCCTTTGGCCTTCACTTTTCTGTAACGAAGAATTTCTGATTCGCATTTCAATTCATCGTAGCCAACGAATTCGACTGCTTCTTCATCGCGTACTACTACCCAATCGTCCGTGTCAACTGCCGCAGCAGCGCGTGAACGGTCTTTCTGTTGTTGCAGACAACGATTGAAGCCGTCCATGTCAACGTCAAGACCCTTTTCTCTTGCCATGAGCTGAGTAAGATCAATCGGGAATCCGTAGGTGTCAAACAATTCAAAGGCAAATTCACCGGAAACGCTTTTTTCTTTGTAATCTTCGAACTTGCGAATGCCGGTTTCAAGTGTACGGAGAAATGAAGTTTCTTCTTCCTGAATTACGCGAATCACAAAATCCTGTTGCGATTTTAACTCGGGGAATACATGCTTGAATTGTTCTGCCAGAATAGGCACCAGTTTGTGTAAAAATGGTTCACGGAAATTCAGGAAGGTGAAAGCGTATCTGACAGCACGACGAAGAATCCTTCGGATTACATAACCTGCTTTGTTGTTGCTTGGTAGCTGTCCGTCAGCAATTGCAAGTGCAATGGCACGGATGTGGTCAGACATCACTCGCATGGCAATATCAGTCTTTTCATCCAGTCCGTATTTCACTCCGGAGTTTACGGAGATGAATTGAATCATCGGCTGAAAAACATCGGTATCGTAATTTGATGTCTTGCCTTGCATTGCCATACACAAACGTTCAAAGCCCATTCCTGTATCGACATGCTGCGCGGGAAGTTTTTCCAGACTGCCATCTGCCTTGCGATTGAATTCCATGAATACGTTATTCCAGATTTCAATCACCTGCGGATGACTTGCATTCACCATCTGTGCGCCGGGTGTCATTTTTCGTTCTTCATCACTGCGCAGATCAATGTGAATTTCAGTGCAAGGTCCGCATGGCCCTGTTGCCCCCATCTCCCAGAAATTATCTTTCTTATTGCCTTTGAGAATGCGATCTTCTGAAATTACTTTTTTCCAGTGATCGTAACTTTCCTGATCAAAACTCAGGTTCTGTGAAGCATCACCTTCAAATACCGTTACGTACAATCTGTCTTTTGGAAGTTTGTAAACCTCAGTGAGCAATTCCCAACTCCATGCAATGGCTTCTGCTTTGAAATAATCTCCGAACGACCAGTTGCCCAACATCTCGAACATTGTATGGTGATACGTGTCGATACCTACTTCTTCCAGATCGTTGTGCTTTCCGGATACGCGCAGACACTTTTGAGTATTAGCTATGCGTGGATATTTGGCCGGGGCATTACCTAAGAAAATATCTTTGAACTGATTCATGCCTGCGTTGGTAAACATCAGTGTCGGATCATTTTTTATTACCATCGGGGCAGAAGGGACGATGTGGTGCCCTTTTCCCCTGAAAAATTCAAGAAATGCGTTGCGGATTTCAGCCGAAGTCATCATGTTAATTCAATTGTGAGAAGTCGCCGACAGGTGTATATTTGCATACCCGTTCAAGCCCTGCGAAGATAATCAGTAATAGCGAAACTATACCATTCAAAGGGCAAAAATCAGAGCGAACATGGTATATTAGCAACAGTTGTTCGCATCGGAATTTACAGGTAAGTGAAAAGTTAGCAGAAGATGGCCAATATCAAATATCACTTTAATACACACACGCTCAAGTACGAGCAGGTCATCGTGAGCTGGAAAAACGTTCTGCTCCGCTGGTTCGGATGGCTTTCTACTGCTGTGGTATTCGCTTTGATCATGCTCTTTGCCTATAACTTTTGACTCACCAAAGAAAAACGCCTTAAACGTGAGCTCGAAGAAACGAGCTACCAACCGGAAAATTCTCAAGCAAAGAACAGAGCAGGTGGAAGAGGTGCTCAAGGATATTCAGGAACGTGATAATACCATCTACCGTGTCATCTTTGAAACCGAGCCAATTCCGGCATCTGTACGAGAAGCCGGTTATGGAGGTGTTGATCGCTATAATAAACTGCGCGATTACTACGATGCAGATCTGGTTATTGATGTCACCAAACGTGTCGACAAGATTTCAAAGCAACTCTACGTTCAATCAAAATCTTTTGACGAAGTATGGGACCTTGTGAAAAACAAAGCTGCCATGATTTCGGCAATTCCTGCGATTCAGCCTGTAGCAAATAAAGACCTCACCCGCGTTGCCTCCGGCTACGGATGGCGCATTCACCCGATCTATAAGACGGAGAAAATGCATACTGGAATGGATTTTACTGCTCCGATCGGTACGGAAATTCATGCTACAGGAAATGGTACGGTCTCAAAAGTTGAAATGGACGGAAGGGGTTACGGAAATAACGTAATCATTAACCATGGCTATGGTTATGAGACGCTGTACGGTCACATGAGCAAAATCTTAGTCAGACCCGGTCAGAAAGTATCAAGAGGTGATCTTATCGGCTTCGTCGGAAATACTGGTTCGTCCACCGGACCTCACCTGCACTATGAGGTTCGTAAAAATGGTGACCCTGTTAATCCGGTTAACTTTTATTACAACGATTTGTCTCCTGAAGAGTACGCCAGAATGCTTGAGATTTCATCAAAGGCCGGACAGGCATTCGATTAATTATTTTACAATTGATTAAGATGGCATCGTTTTCATAACGAGTTAATTATTAACCATGTCCGGTTATTAAACTCTGTACCCGGGATCTGAAAAGCTTTGCAGGAGTCTGAATTCGTCGTATATTCGTCAACAAACCGAAACGCACTATGCCTTACAAAGAAAAAGAAATCGAAAAGTTGTATTACTCCATCGGTGAGGTTGCTTCAATGTTTAATGTGAATACTTCTCACATTCGTTTCTGGTCAAAAGAATTCGATGTGATTCGTCCGGCTACCAATAAAAAGGGAAACAGGATGTACACTCAATCCGACATCGAAAATTTCCGAAAAATTTATCACCTGGTTAAAGAAAAGGGTTACACACTCAAAGGCGCTAAGTCTGAATTGCGTGAATTGAAACTTACAAAACCTGTTCGCGAAGAAGCTCCGCTGGCTCCGGGAATCGAACTGGCAGATAACCCTGTTGAATTGCCGCTTTTCAGTGCATCGTTTCAGGATAATCTGGTCGATAAAATTGCAATTCGCAATTCCCTCAGCCGTATGAAAGCTTCATTGCTTGAGATACACAAAGAGCTGTCGCTGCTCGAAAACTAATTCTGTTTTTTCTTCGGCTGTACTTTAGTCTCCGTACTATTCAAATGAAATTTCATGTAAGGATATTCTTCCTCTTCTTCTTTTTTGCTTTGAAGTCAGCAGCAAAAGAAGGGATGTGGATGCCTCAGCTATTGGAGACATTGAATGCATCCGATATGCAATCTCTCGGACTGCAGTTGTCGGCAGCTGATATTTATTCGGTAAATCATTCTTCTCTTAAAGATGCCGTTGTTCAGTTCGGCGGCGGTTGTACCGGAGAAGTAATCAGCAGTTCAGGACTTATCGTTACAAATCACCATTGCGGCTTTTCACAGATTCAGGGATTAAGCTCCATTCAAAATAATTATATCGACAGCGGATACTGGGCTCCTGATTACAAAGATGAATTTCCTTGCCCGGGACTGACTGTAACCTTTATAAAGGAAATCATTGATGTAACCGGTGCTGTTACAGCAGGCACAACTGTTTTAAGTGAAGATGAAAGAGTGAAGCTTGTCAAAAGCAGAACCGACAGTATTGAGAAAGCAAATACAAAGGGAACATACAGTGCTTTTGTCAGGGCATTCTATTACGGCAATCAGTATTTTCTGTTTAAAACAGAAGTGTTTAAAGATATCCGTTTTGTAGGTGCGCCTTCTGCTTTGATCGGCAAGTTTGGTGGTGAAACCGATATCTGGATGTGGCCGCGACTTGGTTGTGATTTTTCACTTTTCCGCATCTTTGCCGACTCGAGTAACCGGCCGGCACCGTATTCGAAGAATAATATTCCCTATCACGCTTCTTCTTTTCTCAAGATCAATATCGGTGAAAAACATGAAGGTGATTTCACTTTGGTATACGGTTTTCCCGGACGAACTTTTGAATATCTGCCGGCTTCGTCAGTCAATTTACTCCTCTCTCAAACAGACCCGGTGCGGGTGAAAATCCGCGATGTTAAACTTGATGCGTGGCGGCAATCGATGCAGGAGAATGATACCATTCACCTTCAATATGCTGCTAAGTTTAATACTCTGGAGAATTACTATAAAAAATGGAAAGGCGAAATTGTTGGACTTACTAAATTTAATGTGGTTGAAATTAAAAGGGCTTTTGAAGATTCTCTGCGCTTTGTAAATCAAGCAGCAGTTGGAATTCTCGACAGCCTTAACTACAGAAATGAAATTATAAAACCGATTTCTTTGTTAAACGATTATTATGCAGAAGCAATGAATACTGTAGAGATTGCTCAAATCTCTGCACAGTTCAAAACTCTGTTGTCGTTTAGTGATACAACTTCCGACTCTTTGATTTTTGCCGAATTGAAGAGACTGCGATCTGTCATACCAAAAGCCTACCGCAATTATTCACTGAAGGCAGATCATAGAGCAGCTTTAAAAATGCTTCGTCTTGTTACGGAAAATTTGGAAGAGAAAGACCTTATTCCAATGCTTGCGAATTGTCAGCATTCACCGGCGAATCTGGAAAAGGTTTTAAATGATCTGTATTCGAAATCAAATTTTACAGATAGCAGTAAAATCGGCATGATTCTTAGAAAATCATATTCTTCAATAAGAAAGAAAATTGCCAAAGATCCTGCCTATGCTTTTTATAAATCAGTTTCAGAAAAATTTTCAATAATTCAGAAAGATCTGGAAAAGCAGAATTTATTGCTCAATTCATTCCAAAGAAAGTATATGGCTCTTTTAATGGAGGCAGATAAGAATAGAGCCTTCTATCCGGATGCAAACAGCACGATGAGAGTTTCGTATGGAAATATCAAATCTGTGAATGTGGCGGACGGAAAAATTTACAATTGGTATACAACAACCGATGGGATTCTTGAAAAGCACAATGATCGGGAAGTTGATTATAGATTGCCGTCTGATTTCGCTGCTTTACTTAGAAGCAAAGATTTCGGAAGATACGGTCAGAACGGAAAACTTACTGTTGCTTTCCTTTCATCAGTTCATACTACCGGAGGAAACTCGGGCAGTCCTGTTTTCAATGGTAAAGGTGAATTGATCGGAATTAATTTCGACCGGATGTGGGAGGGAATTCTGAGTGATTACTACTTCGACGAAGGGACGTGCAGGAATATTTCGTTGGATGTTCGCTATTTATTGTTTATAGTCGATAAATACGGCCATGCGCAACGCCTGATCAATGAAATGGAAATTGTAGGAGAATAATAATTCAGGTAATCAATAGTAGGATTCCTTCATCAGGTAATGCTGCACATAATCAGCCACACCTTCTTCGAGCGTATGAAATGGCTTTTTGTAACCGATCGATTTTAGCTTCGACATTTTAGCTTCCGTGTAATACTGATACTTGTCGCGGATGTCTTCAGGTGTGTCAATGAAAGAAATATTTTCCTGAACGCCCATCGCTTTGAAAGTGTTTTTTGTCAGATCGAGAAAAGTCCTGGCTTTACCTGAACCAAGATTGTAAATACCCGAATTTTTTCGGTGATGCAGCAGGAACAGACAAACGCTTGTCACATCTTTCACATAAACGAAATCTCGCAATTGTTCACCGTCTTTAAAATCCGGGCGATGTGAACGGAAGAGTTTCATAGCACCCGACTTCCGGATCTGATGATAAGCATGAAAAATCACCGATGCCATGCGGCCTTTGTGATATTCATTCGGTCCGTATACGTTGAAGAATTTTAATCCTGCCCAGAAGTAGGGTTTCCTCTCCTGTGCAAGTGCCCATTTGTCAAAGTCATTCTTCGAATCACCATAAGGATTGAGTGGTTTGAGAAGATGAATTTTGCTCTCATCGTCATCGTAACCAAATTCTCCGTCGCCATATGTTGCCGCAGAAGAAGCATACACAAGTGGCAAACCAAATTCCACACAAAGCTTCCAGATTTCCTTTGTATAATTCAAATTCAATTCATCGAAAACAGACACATTGAATTCTGTGGTATCTGTTCTTGCGCCTATATGAAAGATGAATTCAACAAAACGATGATTTGTCCGCAGCCAGCTGAAAAATTCTTTTCGATCAATTTTGCCTGTGAATTTTTTGCCGGAAAGATTGGATGATTTCTCCTGTTTGGAAAAATCATCAACAAGAATCAGGTCGTTGAATCCTTCACGATTCAAATCTTCGACCAGACAACTTCCTATAAAACCTGCTGCACCGGTAACGATAATCATGCTGCAAAGGAAAGCATTTCTGCGGGAAAGGCAAGAGGGGAGAGGCAGCCTTTATCAGGAATAAAACCAACGAAGAAAATATTGTCAGAGTACAAAAATCTTTTTGCCGCTCAGATCAAACATCCTTGAAATTGCATCTTTCCCTTCTTTGCCCAGGTCCACCGAAAACTCATTTACATAGAGTTCAATGTGCTTTCTTCTAACGGATTCTTCCATTTCCTGCGCATGCGCTTTCACATATTCTGCAGAGGCATCCGGGTGAGCGAAAGCAAACTCCACGCTTTTTCGCAGCATCCTGTTAACCGCTTGTTTCACTTCTTCCGAAAGGCTCTTCTTAATGGCAATGCCGCCGAGAGGAATAGGAAGGCCTGTCTTTTTCTCCCATAGGTCACCCAGATCAGCAATTTTTTTCAAGCCTCTTTGCTCATAGGTGAAACGGTTTTCGTGAATGATCACACCGGCGTCAACCTTCTCAGCTACTCGGCATTTTCAATGTCTGAAAATACCATCTCTCGTAATGTTTGCAAGTTCAGGATAAAATGTAATGAAAGAGAAAGATAAATAGCCGCGGTTTTTTCCCGGGATTTGAACACTTCGAATCTCTTTAGCCGGATTGGAAAACTTTTAACGAAATAAAAAAGCGGGCTAACGCCTTTCCAAGTGCACTTCCTGCGGTGAGTAATTCATAATGATCGGTAACACTGCTAACGCAAAGCTGAGTTTGGTAATATCCAGTTTGCTTTCCAAGGCATTTCTGTTCGCGTTTCTACATCTTCGGAGAACCGGCTTGAAGATAAAATCGCCTGTATCAATTTTGCCATTAACGAGCAGCATCGAAAATAAAACGTATCGTTTGGCAGGACATCCCAGTAAATTCCTTGTTTCATTATAACCTTCTATCAATGCTACTCACTTCTCCTGTTTCAGATTTTTCATCGCCAGGAATGTCCCAGAAGTTTGCTTCTTTCTCTCCATATAATTTGAAATGGCCCTTAATCGAAGTGAGGTAACGTTTTCTTCTTCCGCAACAATACAGAAGAATGCTGCACCTTCCATGGACTCCGTTTGGTGGATTCAATCGGCTCACCACTTCTTCAATCGTGGATTCACGACCATGAACGGTGTTCACCGTAATGCTCCTCACTGAACGAAAGTGGCTTGTGCGCCTGTGATCGAAAGTCGTCGACATTCACCATGAAATGTTGAAGGTTGCTTCAGCTGAGATGACTTATCGACAAAAACTGGTCACCATCTTCGCACCCAGTTCAGAGAAAAATATCTTCAATTACTCTTTACCACTTCACCAATAGGAATACTACGGTCAAAGCTTCTGCCAAACCGACATTCACAGCCAGATCATATCGGTTGGTTGAAAAATGCTTGCTAATTCATAGGTCAGAATTATACCTACGCCGGTTACCAGAAAGTTGACATTGTTTTCGCCTGAAAAGCCTCTCCAAAAGGATATCACTTAGTGGCAGTAGTAGTGAGTGAGAATATCCATGCAGCAAAGATAATTTCAGGATTGAACTTTTCATCAGTCGGCTTGTTTATGAAAATATGCAACTGAAATCAGATTTCCGACCTATATTCCATTCAGATTAAGGTAATTCACTTAAGAATTTTGTATATTTTTGTACACCCCGAACTACACAAAATGGTTTATCGTTAGAAAAAGAAAACTTTAGCGCGTTTCATCGGTTGAGCTTCTCGGCCTGATTGGTCGGAAGAAAAGAACCTTTCCGTTTTCGGAATGTGCCAACCCGAACTGGCATGGCCAATTATACGCTCTGGTGACAGTTGCAGGTGAAGTCAATCCTGAAACCGGTTTTGCTGCGAACCTATCTGAAGTCAGTGCCATCATTCAAAAGGAAATCATTTCGTGCGTTGACTATAAAAACCTGAATCCTATCGTTGATTTCATGAAAGGAGAAATACCCACTCAATCAGTTCTTGCCATGGAGTTTTTCAGACAAATCTCGAAACCAATTGCCGGTCTCGGTTGTCGTTTACATCTAAAGATTCAGAGACAGAAAAGAACTGGTGCGTAGAGATTTAGTGACACATGCCAATTTCGAAATAATAAAGCGAAGCGCACGTCATCTCAGGAATGAAAGGAATATTAAGACTTAGATTACGAATAGCATAATGGGTGCGCTATGGCGATAACTAACTTTATCTGGATGAAATGAACGGGTATGAGAAGATTGATCAATACAATCCGGAATTGGTCAAAAAGATTGCAGGGAATTATTCCTGACATCATCGGAAGAATTGGAGAAGACGTAACTCGTGACGGCTTGCTTAAAGATCAGGGAACGTGCCAGCTGCCAAGGCTAAGTACCGCGATACATGTTGCTGATCTAGATCTCTGAACAAATTCTACGTTCGGCTCTTTTCAAAGATGACTACCGTCAAATGGTGATTGTGAAGGACATTGAAATTTATTCCATGTGCGAGCATCATCTTTTACCATTTTTTGGAAAAGCGCACATCGCTTATATTCCAAACGGATGCATCGTTGGGTTAAGCAAAATTCCGAGAATCGTCGATGCATTTGCAAGACGATTGCAGGTACAGGAAAGGCTAACCACGGAAATCCGTGACTGTATTCAAAATACACTTAACTCCGGCTGGAGTAGCCGTTGTAATTGAAGCACGCCACTTATGCATGTTGATGCGCGGCATTCAGAAACAAAATTCTGTTGCCACAACGTCAGCTTTCACCGGCGAATTCGAGAATGAAAAGACAAGGGGAGAGTTTATTCGCCTGATTTCTGCCAATCTTTCCTGAAAACCGGCTTTGGCAGGTAAATTGTCAGTCAGGGCAAAATCGTACCTTTGAATCTTCGTTCAATGTCGATATGTATTAACGATCAAATTAAAGAAAATGACAAACTCACCGAGCTTAACACCGGATCAGCCGTCTTTCTTATGTTCAGCCGGCGCATTCTAAAATGTCTGGCACAGGCGTTTTTTCGTGGATGGGAATTGTATTGGCTATCTCTGCAATTACCGCCTATGCATTCGGAACAGACCTGTCTTATCTTTCTTACCTGGTCAACTTACAGGCAGGCGGTCTAACAGGCTTAGGTTACTGGTGATGTTTGCCTCATTGGCTTTGTATTGATGAGTTTTGGAATAAACAGACTTTCTTTCCCTTGTTCTGACAGGATTGTTTTAAAGCGATTAGTGATTAGGAATGAGTCTGAGTTTCCATTTTCATTGTATATAAACTGGGAAGTATATTTTCCATTTTGCGACAGCAGCTATGTTTGCGTTATATGGCAATTGCCGGATATACTACCAAGACAGATCTTACCAAAATGGGTTCCTTACTATTCATGGCACTGATTAGAGAATTGCGAATTGCAAGCCTTGTGAATTTTTCCAAGGTATAGCAGTTATTGATATATAATCAGTTTCAATACAAGTTGTTTGTTTCTACAGGACTAACTGTATACGATGTGCGATAAAACTAAAAGAAATCGGGAGCAAATACTGAAGCCGGAACCGAAGCTGTTTTCAAATTATCAATTCTCGGCGCGCTTACTTTGTATCTTGATTTTATCAATCATTCCTTGCTTTGTTGCGGACTTTTCAGTCGTTTGATTGGATTTAGTTAACAAGCATATGAAATTCAAGAGGCTGTTTTCTAAAAAACAGCCTCTTTTTTGCATCTAACTTTCAATATTTTTAATTTTTCTGTCAATGTTTTTTTGTGATCTTGCCTAACCACAAAACCATAATTAAGAAATGAAAAGAAGCCAGTATTCTTGTCGATAGACGAATTTGTTGAATGTAATGACCTATACGAAAATGGCATCGTTGGATTTGCTCGGAAAGAAGAAATAATGTATTTGTCATACAGACCTTCGTGTTTTTCGGGTACTGAAGAAGACCTCGCTAAATACGGGCACCTAAATCCATCTATTTTCCTTCACTTGTTATTCTTGCAAGAGTTCATGTAAGAAAGGATTTAAATCGATATGGTTGCTGTATTCGTCATAGTGAATTCCCCGCACCTGTTGCAATGGATCACTCAGCGAAGATGGATTGAACTGCGGTAAAGGCTTCGCTCCTCTCGGCCGAAGGGAAGATGCCCGTGAATTTAGCCAACTGGGCGGCAGCTGCTGTATTGAATCTCGATCAGACGCATCATGAACATATGCTCCGACTCACAGCAAGCGGAAAAGTGGTTGTGCCTGCAAATTGAATATTCGGGTCAGTTGGTGATCAGCGGTTCGGTCGATTATATTAATGAAGCTTGGTGAAAAAATGAAGGCAGCCGGTGCCAAACGTGCACTGGTACTTCAGGTAGGTGGTGCTTTTCACTCTCCGTTTATGGAACCTGCACGCGAAGAGTTGGCCAGAGCCATTGCTTCAACAAAGTTCAACGCTCCTGTTTGTCCGATTTACCAGAATGTAAATGCTCTTCCTGTCAGCGATCCTGAAAGCATCAGAGCAAACCTCATCTCACAATTGACTGCTCCTGTCAGATGGACGCAGACTATCCAGAACATGGTGACCGATGGCGCCTCTAAGTTTATTGAAGTTGGTCCGGGAAAAGTTCTTCAGGGATTGGTGAAGAAAATCAGCAAGGACATGGAAGCTGTCAGCGCATAACCAATAATCAGACGAGCACTTGGCTTTTATCAACTCCATAATGTCATGGCTCATGAAAAAGCGGATCCACCAGATCGAACTTTTCATGAAGTATCCTCTCGAAGTTCAGCGCGATTGGTTTGTGCGGCTGATCGAAAATGGTCGACATACAGAATGGGGGCAAAAATACAGTTACCGCACCATTGCCACCGTCGATGATTTTAAAAACCGGGTGCCGGTGCAGAATTATGAATCACTGAAACCATATATCGACCGCTTAATGGCGGGCGAGCAGAATATTCTGTGGCCTACAGATGTGAAGTGGTTTGCAAAATCATCAGGTACTACTGCAGGAAAAAGTAAGTTCATTCCTGTCAGCAGCGAAGCAATGGAAGAGTGTCATTTCAAAGGCGGAAAGGACCTCATCTCACTTTACTGCAACAATTTTCCGGAAACAAAAATTTTTACCGGCAAGGGATTGACTCTGGGTGGAAGTCATCACATTAATGTGAATGGCAACGATTCATTCTACGGTGACATCTCCGCTATCCTGATGCAAAACCTTCCGTTCTGGGCACAACTTATTCGTACGCCTGAGCTTTCAATCGCCTTGCTGGAGAACTGGGAGGAGAAAATTGAGAAAATGGTAAATGCTACTGTCCATGAAAATGTAACCAGCATCAGCGGTGTGCCAACATGGACGGTTGTTCTTGCCAAGAGGATATTGGAAGTTACCGGAAAGAAAAACCTGCTGGAAGTGTGGCCGAATCTTGAATTGTTTATCCACGGTGCCGTGAGTTTTACTCCTTATGTTGATCAGTTCAGAAAACTTCTTCCAAGCGATTCGTTCAATTATTTCGAAACATACAATGCCAGTGAAGGATTTTTCGGTATTCAGGACAGACTCCATGCAAATGACATGTTGCTTATGCTAGACTACGGCGTCTTCTATGAATTCATGCCAATGGAAGAGTATGGAAAAGACAATCCTAAAACTATCGGACTTGATGAAGTTGAGTTGAATAAAAACTACGCATTGATCATTTCCACCAATGCCGGACTCTGGCGATATATTATCGGAGATACCATCAAATTTACTTCAATCTCTCCATTCAGAATCCGGGTTACGGGAAGAACAAAGCTTTTTGTAAATGCATTCGGAGAAGAAGTTATTATTGAGAATACAGAGCAAGCTGTGAAAATTGCCTGCGAAAAAACCGGCTCAATGGTAAAAGAATATACTGTTGCACCCGTTTACTTTTCTGAAGAGAATAATGGAGCGCATCAGTGGCTGATCGAGTTTGAAAAGGCTCCGGTAAGTCTGGAATATTTTACAGACGTACTGGATACAGCTCTTAAATCATTGAATTCCGATTACGAAGCAAAACGCTATAAAGACATGGCCCTTCGCTTACCGGTGATAAAAATTATGCCTGAAGGAACTTTTTATGAATGGATGAAATCAAAAGGAAAACTCGGCGGCCAACATAAGGTACCTCGTCTTTGCAATGATCGTACTTACATCGAAGAAATTGAATCATTTTTGACGGAAAAAAGAGAAGCCTGGAAATCATGAAGCGGATTTTGTGTTTGATTCTTCTGACGTTTACCATGCTCTCCATGAGTGTAGATGATTATACACTCATTAATAGCATTCGTTTTGATCCTTCTGTTTCATTTACTACCGATAAGCTCGGAAATGTTTTTGTCATCACAGAAAATCAACTTCTCGAATTTAACGCTGCCGGAAAACCACTGGCAAACTTCAGCAGAACCAATCTCGGTGAATTAAGATCCATTGATGCCAGCAACCCATTGAAGATCGTTCTGTTTTATCCTGCCTTTGCACAAATTGTTTTATTAAACAACAAACTTCTGAGACTTCAACCATTCAATTGAGGAATTCAGGCGTTAATCAGCCTATCGTTGTATGTAATTCAGAAAATGAAGGATACTGGATTTATGACCGGGAAGATGATCAGCTGAAAAATGATCTGGACACCAAAAGATCGCCAAATCAGAGCGGAAATCTACAGCCGCAACCGGATATTCATTATTGCCTAACTTTTTGTGTGAAGGAAATAATAATGTCTACGTCAATGATCCGGAGATTCCGGCATTTTTGTTTTTGACAGGTATGGTACATATTATAAACTTATTCAGGGAAATTATTTTCAGGTGGTTGACAGGAATATTATTTACCTGCACAACCAAATTATTACGATACGAAAACAATAGAAGACAAAAGAAATTCTATTGCCGCCCCATACAGTTCATGGAGGCCGGATCGAACAACAGCAACTTTATTTATTAACAAGTGACTCATTAAATTTTATTCTTTTAGCTTAGTCGAGCTTGATAAATCTATCAAAGAATCACTTATGGCAACAAGTGAAAATCAAACTCAAAAATCAACATCAAAAGCTGAAACACCAAAGGCTGCTGCTGCTGCTCCGTAAAAACAGCTGAAAAATATGCGCCGACCAAAAAGCAACTTACCCCATTGCTATTGCAGGAAATATCGGTGCCGGAAAAACTACACTCACATCTTTGTTTGCAAAGACAATGAAGGGAACTCATTGGCGAAGATGTGGACAATCCTTACCTGAATGACTTCACGAAGATATGCAACGCTGGTCATTCAACCTGTAGATCACTTCACCTGAGTTTGAACAGATCACTAAAATTCGTCAGAGCGGGAAAACTATCATTCAGGACAGAACAACAGAAGATACGCTCACATCTTTTACCCACTCCCATTCGAATATTCTATGACGACTAGAGATAATAACTTATCAGTCTCTGTTCAATCTTGATGACAAATTCGTTTCACCTCCGATCTGCTGATTTATCTGCGCGTTCCTACTTGCAATCAAATCGCAAGACGTGGTCGTGAATATGAAAATCTCTTATCCAATGATTACCTGAAGCGTTTGAATGAAAGATATGAAGCATGATACCTATGAGCAAGGTAAACTCCTCATCATCGATAGAATATCGACGATTCGAACTTTGCCGATAATCCTGAAGACATGAGTAAGATCATCAATAAGATCAATGCCGAAATGTAATGGCTCTTCTAAATCAACAATCCTAAATAATTGGCGTCCGTCAAAATTGACGGGCCTTTTTTTAAACTACCAATTTGACCTTATGTTGACGCGGATACCATTGGTGGCTTACAGGTTGCCTTCGATATAGTCGCTGAGCTCATTGATGCTGCTGTCGAATGCAAGCAGGTTATAGGTTTTGACGGTCCTTGAATAGGCGAATTTCGCAAAGTCAAGGCGGAAGAGTCGAAGGAGAACAAATCCATGATTTGTTCACTACGTCAGTTGTCCGATAACGACAGCGGATCTGACGTGCAACCTGCAATCGTGAAGAGTCGAAGTTGATGCTTATGTAGATGAATTACCACTCTCCTTCTAGCTCATTGCATATTAGTTGACCGGACCTCCACCGGACCCTTACATGTCTGGTGCCCGTATGAAGCATAGACAGGTTGTTCAGAATTGCAACGTGGCATAAGCAATTATTGAGTTGACCGTACTTTGTTGCTGGTTAACGAGAATGCCAAGCATCGACCGGGAATTAAATTCAAAGTGAAAAGTGTTGCCCGGATAGAGCCAATTGACTGTTGTCGATTTGTACTGAAAGTACACGAATACCGGTAGTGTTCAGGTTGAGCACGGATTCTGTGCAAAAGTGTTTGTTGTAGCTTGCCATGAACTATGATCAGGAGGGAAAATACCCTTTCATACACCATTTTTGATGACAGCCACTTTCCAACTTATGTGCCAGCTTGTAGTCCTTAAACAATTCAAAAACAGCTATTTGCGAAAATTTTATTTCTCTTAGAATCCGTGTGGTAGACCGAATGTCCACTTTTAAAAAGGGCTTGAAAGATTCAGCGTTCAAAAAAACAATCTAAAGCAGGGTTGATCAATAGGTCCGAGAATTTATTCAGGCGAGAATGAACTGATTGAAGAAGCAGTGTAATACAGATCGCTACTGAAATGAATACTCTTTCTTGAGATTCAACTTAAATGCTGATACACATAGCAAATTTCAACGATCGCAAATGAGCATAAGCAGGACCATCATGAATCGGCTGAGGCAAATAGTAATCTCGCACAGAGTATTATAGCAATGAAAACCGATTGGATTCGAAATCCAGACCAGCATTGCAGCTGATGCCAATGAATCATAGTAACGAATCTTAATACGCTTGAGAAGAACGGCAATTGTGAAATACCAATAGCTCACCAGCAAGCAATTCAAGAAAATATTTGTGAAAACTATTTATCATAAATTAAAAGCGGTGCTTTCATCTGTTTAAGTGTTGTTTTAAAAAATTCAAAAATAGACCAATGTTCCGTTAGGAGTTTAACAGAGTCAGCTTTACGTGACCTTTTATCGAAAGAAGGTCTTTGCAAGCTCATGAAAGAAAATCGCAGAATTTCAGGATGGTGGCCGAATTATTATCGACATAAACTCAATGACTTCTGAATTCACGGACTTCTCAGCGGCATCAGGAAGATGTTCAACGTTTCCTAACTGTCCGAGATTATTCCCTGTGAGAATTTTACCAGGCGAATCGTTCTCGGCAGATCCACACCGATTCCTAATGTAGTTAGTGGTTTCGCAACTTTCGAAAAGAGTATTGCTGCTGGCGCGGCAATAACCGCCTCCCATTCTGGCGACCAGATCAATTTTATTCGGATCACTTATCAGGAGTCAGAACAGCACGAAATGTGCATCGACTTCGCAGATAGATTAGCTGCGCCACCCTGATCACCCATTTTTACTTCAACTACTTTACACCCATTTACCGAGACCTTTTACCCGGAAGGGTTTATAAGTTCGGAAGCTATCGGAGTGAATCCTGCTTTTACGAATTCAATTAACTCCTTTTCGATATTCAGTGCTTGCAAGTGACATTTGTTGCACCATGTATAAGTTCACCACATTGATCACAACCTCACCGGCTTCATCATTCTCCAGCTATTGTATTGTTCTTTACTCTTCTAGCCGGTGAAAAAACAACAGTAGGCGGATCAAAAACCAAAGGCGTTGAAGAAACTGAAGGTGCAAGATTAGTTTCCTTCTTTTATTCCACGTACTCGGCAAGGTAATTGGTCGCAGAGCGATGGATCCCAGCATGTAACTGTGCAGTACCCCCTGTCTTAATTTCTTTTGGATCTATTCGCAGCATGAAAATTCTTTATAGCTTTCAGAAAGGAGAATTGAAAATACAACCCGGTTTGTGAGTCTTAATTGCGTGCTTTGCTGAAATTACTTAGCCATTCGCGTGATTAACAGCCGCAATGAAGATCAGAATACCCAGTAATGAATGAAATGAGCAATAGTGTTGATGTCGATAAGAGAAAAAGATTTTTCTTCGCTGAGAATATTTTTTCTACCTTTTTAGTCATGCATCATTTTATAAAGATGCATGGAATTGTCAATGCCCAGACCCCCGCATTTCGGCATAAGTTTGCAGTCGGCCGAGGATTCCACCCGATGCATTTCAGGACCTGTCATGTTGCCTGATTTGTATCGGATCATTTCATCTGCAGAGATGCACTATTTTATGGTCTTTGAGCACTACGGCTTATTTTTTATTGGTTAATATCAATTTCAAATTTCTCTTTCCATTCTGAATGAAACTTTTCACCTGATTCAGGCTGAAGCCCGTAAGTTCGGAAATATCCTTATAGCTCATTTCCCTGAGATAAAAGAGTTCTATACATTTTTTTTGATCTTCATTCAACCGATCAATCGGTGGCAAAAACTCACTGAATACTCCGCTCCTCTTCTTCCGATAGCATTTTTTCGCTGCCAGCAAACGCAGGCAATGATTTCTTTTTGCTACAGTATGTAACCAGGAGGAAAGTAGTTGATTTCGTAGCGTTGTAGCAAATCCTTGCTGAGGTTTTCGAATATGTGGATGACAACATCCTGCATTCGTCTTCGTCTTTGAGGTAGTTGAAAATGACTGCGTAAATCAGGTGACTGTACCGTTCAAATAATACCATCCATAACTGATCATGATCTGATCGTCGCTAGTTCCGATTTATGTCTTGATCTAAGAAATCTCAAAAGCTGAATAGTTGGTGGAGTAGAAGCTGTTCAATAATACTATATTATCAGGTTAAAATTCAAATGGAAAGGATTCGGATTTACCTTTTAGATCAAAAAACGAGCCTTTTCCATAATTCATTTTGGTTTGAAGCCTTCGGAAATAAAACCTATCTTCGCGTCCCGTTTTTGAGCCTTGCTCAACTTACGCTGCGGGCGTGGCGTAATTGGCAGCCGCGCCAGACTTAGGATCTGGTGGAGAAATCCGTGGGGGTTCGAGTCCCTTCGCCCGCACTAAATATCCCGATTCCGTCGGGATGTTCTGTTTATATGAATCTGATAATCAGGCCCGATTTTCGGCTTTATTCTCAGTACAACATTGAAAAATCAGTCTATCATGAATATCACGAAAAGTCAAATCGACGACCTGAATGCTGTCATCTCAGTTGAACTTCAACCCGAAGATTATCAGGGTAAAGTAAATCAGGTTTTACGGTCGTATCAGAAAACTGCTAAGGTTCCGGGTTTTCGTCCGGGTCACGTGCCTGCGGGAATGATCAAGAAGATGTATGGTAAGGCAGTTCTGGTGGAAGAATTGAATAACATCCTGAGCCAGGAACTCGGAAAATATATTTATGAAAATAAAATCGAAATTCTGGGCAGTCCGCTTCCGAAAAGGAATACCGATGACCAGCAATTCGAAGAAGGCAAGAGCTTTAAGTTTGAATACGAAATCGGACTTGCCCCTGCGGTCGATGTAAAAATGCCTTCAGGAAAAACTCCGTACTATCTGGTAAAAGTGGATGAGAAGATGGTGGAAGATGATGTGTCAGATATCCGTCGCCGTTACGGAAAATTCTCTAACCCTGAGACGTCTGAAGAAACCTCTATCCTCTACGGTGAATTCAATGAACTGGATGAAACCGGTGCCATGAAGGAAGGCGGAAATAAAACGACTACTACGATTTCTATTGAAATGATTCCGGAAATTTCCGGACGTAAACAGTTCATCGGTCTTGCTAAAGGCGCCGAAGTAACGTTTAATCCGAAAAACACATTCCGTTCTGAGACTGAAGTGAGCTCAATGCTGCGTGTGGATAAAGATTCTCCTGCAATGAATTCAGATTATAAATTCACTGTGATGACAGTGAATAAAATTGATAAGGCTGAATTGAATCAGGAACTGTTCGACAAACTTTTCGGTGAAGGAATTGTAAATTCAGAAGAAGAATTCCGTACTAAGATTCGTGAAGGAATTGCTTCGTATTTTGAAAAGGAAAGCGATAAAAAACTGAAGAAGGATTTGCGTAATGCCTTCCTCGAATCAAACAGTATCAATTTACCTGATGAATTTTTGAAGCGTATGCTGAAGGCAAATGCTGAGAAAGAAATGGATGAACATACGTTCGAACATGAATACTATCACGTTGCTGAAGATCTGCGCTGGAATCTGATTCAGGGTAAGCTTTCACAGAAGCATGATGTAAAAGTGGAAGATGAAGAAATTCAGGAAGTAAGTCGTCAGATGATCCGCCAACAGTTTGCTCAATATGGCGTGCCTGCTCCGGAAATGGACAAACTCAATGAACTTTCTTCAAATTACCTTCGTGAAGAAAATAACTATGAGCGAATCGAAAGAATGATCAGAGAAAACAAAATCTTTGATGTTCTTAAAAAGGAAGTCAAACTCGATGTTCAAGAAATGCCGTATGATCAGTTTGTGGCTAAACTCAATGAGAGAACGGCTCATGAGATGGAGCATAATCATTGATTAGTAATTGGTGATTAGTAATTAGTAATTAGTGATTAGAAAGATTGAAGAACGGGGAGGACCCGTTCTTTTTTTTTGGCGGGATTTGGATGGTTTGGGATTTGACCTGGTGGGTTTTGGGGCCTGAGAATAAGAATGACTGTATTGGATTAAAATTTGAACCTGCTTTGATTTAGTGTTAAAGTGATGTTTTTGAGGGCGGTAAGCATTTGAAGAGGGGAGAAGCCGTATTGTTGAAATATTTTGGGCAACCAAACGTCGGTAAATTGAGTATAAACTTCCTTAAAAACACATCTATTATGAATTACGCAGATGAATTTCGTAAGTACGCCGTAAAGCATCGTGGTATCAGCAGCCTGTCAGTCGACAGCTTCGTATCCGCTGTGCGTGCTGATTATATTTCGCCAACGATCATTGAAGAGCGTCAGCTGAACATTGCAACGATGGACGTATTCTCCCGTCTGATGATGGATCGGATTATCTTCCTTGGCGTTGGTATCAATGATTATGTTTCCAATATCATCCAGGCACAATTACTTTTCCTGGAATCTGTGGATGCTAAAAAAGATATTCAGATCTACATGAATAGTCCGGGCGGCTCAGTGTATGCCGGTCTTGGAATTTATGATACTATGCAATTTATTCAGCCAAGCATTTCTACCATTTGTACAGGTATGGCTGCATCGATGGCTGCGGTATTAATGTGCGCCGGTGCAAAAGGCAAACGTGCTGCATTGAAACATGCACGTATCATGATTCACCAGCCAATGGGCGGAGCTGAAGGTCAAGCTTCCGATATTGAAATCACGGCGCGTGAAATTCAGAAACTCAAGAAGGAGCTGTATGAAATTATCGCTACACATTCCGGACAGACGTATGAGAAAGTGTGGAAAGATTCCGATCGTGACTACTGGATGACGGCTGATGAGGCGAAAGAATATGGAATGATCGATGAAGTGCTGACAAGAAAGAAAGGCTGATTTTAAGCTGAATTGATATTCGAACGGGCAACTTTCCCGGAGAAATGAATTTTAATATTCTGTTTTTCCGAAGGATAGTTGCCCGTTCTATATTTGAGAACTTCGTCAAACTATTTTAGCTAACTTGCGTTTAATTTCACAGGGCTTCCCCTTTGCAATATGAAAAATCAGAAAGAAATTAAATGTTCGTTTTGCGGACGTGATAAGAGCGAAACCTACGTTTTAATTGCCGGGATTACCGGACACATCTGCGATCAGTGTATTCAACAAGCACAGAACATTCTCAATGATGAGATGAATTCGAAGCTGAAGAATACCATCAATTCACATCTTACACTTCTAAAACCGGTTGAGATCAAAAAATTCCTTGATCAATATGTAATCGGCCAGGACGAGGCAAAGAAGGTTTTAGCTGTTGCCGTTTATAATCATTACAAACGTGTTTCAAGTAAAATCAAAAAGCAGGATGAAGTGGAGATTGAAAAATCCAACATCATTCTGGTTGGGGAAACCGGTACCGGAAAAACATTGCTTGCGCGTACCATTGCAAAAATGCTGAATGTACCTTTCTGTATTGCCGATGCAACAGTACTTACTGAAGCCGGTTATGTAGGAGAGGACGTTGAGAGTATTCTGACCCGCTTGCTTCAGGCTGCCGATTACGACGTGGCTTCAGCTGAACGAGGTATCGTTTATATTGACGAAATCGACAAAATTGCCCGAAAAAGCGATAATCCGTCGATCACGCGTGATGTTAGCGGTGAAGGCGTTCAGCAGGCTCTGCTGAAATTGCTGGAAGGTTCAATTGTTAATGTACCGCCACAGGGGGGAAGAAAGCATCCGGAGCAAAAAATGATTGCAATGGATACTCAGAATATCCTTTTCATTTGCGGAGGAGCATTTGACGGTATTGAAAAGAAAATTGCTAAGCGGTTACAAACCAACTCAATAGGTTATAAAGCAGGTCGCGATGCCGACCAGTTTGATAAACAGAATTACCTTCAATATATCAGTCCGACCGATTTGAAGTCATTTGGTATAATTCCTGAGCTCATTGGTCGATTACCTGTGGTAACGCATCTTGATCCGCTTGACAAACATGCACTTAGAGCAATTTTGACCGAGCCTAAGAATGCCCTGATGAAGCAATATGAGAAGTTGTTTGATCTTGAGGGCCTACATCTGGTCATCGAAAAGAATGTCCTTGATTTTATAGTTGACAAAGCTTTCGAATTCAAACTTGGAGCCCGCGGACTTCGCTCAATTTGTGAGGCGATACTGCTTGATGCCATGTTTGAGGTTCCAACCGCCAAGCATTCGAGCAAAGATTTCACGGTTACGCTCAGTTATGCGAAAGAAAAGTTTGGAAAGACTAATATTAATAAGCTAAAGGTCGCTTAATCAGCACCATAAAATTTTCAAGGCTGCCTCCGGGCGGCCTTTTTTGTACCCCCTTGTGAGTAGTACAATGGTGTGAAATCACCCTGAAAATGGCCATATTTGCCATATCGATTTTACCACCTTTTTCCTGTGAAAAATATTTTATCAACACTATTTGGTAAATAAAAACAATAATATACCTTTGCAATCCCCAAAAAGGGGGCAATTCGAATTAAAAATCAGATTATTAAACAGTAAGAACTCCTCAGAATGCCTACGATACAACAGTTAGTTCGTAAAGGTCGCTCAAAACTGATCGATAAAAGTAAGTCACCGGCGCTGGCTTCATGTCCGCAGCGTCGTGGCGTATGTACACGTGTATATACTACGACACCAAAGAAGCCAAATTCAGCGATGCGTAAAGTTGCCCGTGTTCGTCTGACCAATAAGTACGAAGTAACAGCGTACATTCCGGGAGAAGGACACAACCTTCAGGAGCACTCCATCGTGATGATTCGTGGTGGTCGTGTTAAGGATTTGCCGGGAGTTCGTTACCACATCATCCGCGGAACGCTTGATACAGCCGGAGTAGAGGGTCGTAAGCAACAACGCAGTAAATACGGTACGAAGCGTCCGAAGGATGTTAAAAAATAATCAGTCAATCAAGAATTAAGAATATTTCAACTATAGAGTAATGCGTAAGTCGAAACCTAAAAAAAGAATCTTATTACCGGATCCGAAATTCAATGATACGCTTGTAACGCGTTTCGTGAATAACATGATGTATGGTGGTAAGAAGAGTACTGCATACAATATTTTCTATACAGCGATCAGCCGTGTTGAGGAGAAGACTAAAGAAAATGGTCTTGATGTATGGAAAAAGGCAATGACCAATGTAATGCCTACGGTTGAAGTAAAGAGCCGTCGTGTTGGTGGTGCAACATTCCAGATTCCATCTGAGATCCGTGCCGACCGTCGTATTGCTCTTACGATTAAATGGCTGATCTCTTACTCACGTTCACGCAATGAGAAATCGATGGCAGAGAAACTTGCCGGAGAAATCATCGCTGCTTCAAAAGGTGAGGGTGCATCAGTGAAGAAAAAAGAAGATACGCACAGAATGGCAGAGGCGAATAAGGCCTTCTCTCACTTCAGAGCATAATTTCGTTGTCAGGTTTGAAAACCTGACAGATAGTTCCGGTCGGGTAACCGACCAAAAGAGTAAAAAAAAATAACAAGTAGTTCTTTCTTTTACAGATAACCACTGACTTGCCGCAGTCACCGAGCAAGGAAATAGACCGGATAACTGAATGAGCCGCGAAAGCGGAAGACGAATCAAAGTCATTCAAAGTGTCCAGTTATCGCGAAAAAGAAAACTATCGTTATGATTAACGGAAAACTAATCAGATGTCAAAAGAATTAGTACATACGCGCAACATTGGTATCTCTGCTCACATTGATGCAGGTAAGACTACCACCACAGAACGTATCCTTTATTATACAGGAAAAGTTCACAAGATCGGTGAAGTGCACGAAGGTGCCGCTACCATGGACTGGATGGTTCAGGAGCAGGAACGTGGTATCACAATTACTTCTGCCGCTACAACTACTTATTGGAATTACGATAACGCTACTTACAAGGTCAATATCATTGACACCCCGGGTCACGTGGACTTTACCGTTGAGGTAGAGCGTTCACTTCGTGTACTGGACGGTGCCGTTGCTCTTTTCTGCGCTGTTGGTGGTGTAGAACCTCAGTCTGAAACCGTATGGCGTCAGATGAATAAATATCATGTACCACGTATCGGTTTCGTCAACAAAATGGACCGTGCGGGTGCTAACTTCCTGTCTGTTGTTCAGCAGGTGAAAGAACGTCTTCATGGTAATCCTGTTCCTCTTCAACTCCCAATCGGTGCGGAAGATATGTTCAAGGGTGTTGTTGATCTGATCACCAACAAAGCCATTATCTGGCATGAAGAAACAAAAGGTGCAACGTTCGACGTAGTTCCTATTCCTGCAGATATGATCGCTGATGTAAATCACTGGCGT
>JAXLTM010000028.1:0-39548 GCA_046330055.1 Bacteroidia bacterium
TTGAACTTGGAGGTCCCGACCAGATTCGAACTGGTGTACAAGCTTTTGCAGAGCTCTGCCTAGCCGCTCGGCCACAGGACCTTTTTGAATTCTTACTCGAATTCGGGGTTGCAAGTATAGCAAAAAAACTCTTCTTTTTTACCTGAAAAGGGCATTTTAGTTTCGTTTCTGAATGGGTGTAATAGGCTTGATTTTAAAGATATTAGACGTGGGTGATTCTATAGCTATTGCTGAATGGGTAAGAAATTGAAAAAGTAGGATGGCCGGAGCAGGGATTACTGATGAGATTTGTTCAAACTTTAAAACCCTGAATGATGAAAATGAAAATCTTTAGAATGCTTTGCATTGCTCTTTGTGTCAATATGCTTGCCTGCCAAAAAAATGATGACGTCGCTACCACAAGCGGAAGTAATCCTGTGAAAGATTTTTTTGCAACACTTAAACGTCCGGCAGAAACTTTTACAATTAATGCCCAATCTGGCGGACAATTTACGACCACAGCCGGCTCGCAATTCAATTTCAATGCGAATTCGTTTATCGACGAAAATGGAAATGTAGTTACAGGTTCTATAACGGTTACCGTAAATGATTTTTTGTCGAAAAAGGATTTAATCTGCAATTCCGTTTCGACTGTCTCCGGTGGAAAGCCAATTGTGTCGGGGGGGTCGTATAAAATTTCAGTGAGTCAGGGTTCGAAAAAACTAAGTATGGCTCCCGGAAAAAATTATAGCGTTCTAATGCCGACTACATATTATGATGTCCAACAAATGTCGGTATACAATGGAGTGGAAATTTCCAATGGCCAATTCGGAAGTATTGATTGGATAATGGCATCCAATTCAGCTACCAGTTACAATTTTGCAATGTGGGATTCTATGTCACTTTCAAATTATCTAAGAACAAACGGATTGAATTGGGTTAATTGTGATCATCCAACCGACAGTGATTTTGCACCGATAGTGATTCACTCTAATGACGATGTCACTATCAGCGGAAGTATTATTGTTACTTGCCCCGGAAGATTTATTGTCTGTCAGCCGTCTTTCAATAGAGAAACCGGAAATGCAAACTGGGATTATGCCATTATGAACGAAAATTTCAAAGCCTGCCTTGTTTATTCAAAGAACAATAAATTTTATTACTCTGAATCTTCATTCTTCTTCACAGGACAAAATATCACACTTCCACCGGCAACAGAAGTGTCGGAAACGGTGCTTGAACAAAAGTTGAATTCCCTCTAGTTATATATCGGTGTTTTTCTTTCATCAAAGGGTCGTTCGTTGGGAGCGATCCTTTTTTAGTAAGTAGTAAGTAGTAAGTAGTAAGTAGTAAGTAGTACGTTTGTTTGGCGATCGGCGATCGCTTTTATCTGATCGCTCCTCTCTGATCTCTGTTCACTGATCTCTGTTCACCGATCTCTGTTCACTGATCGCCAATCGTTCCTCGCCCCTCAATTGCCGGATCATCTGAACTTTGCTAACTTGCATGAAAGATCCTTGAGCCTTATCAATTGAAAGCATCCATTCCTTCCTTTAATCTGTATAAGAAACTGAACAGTCCGGTGCATTTTGAATTTCACCGGCTGGAGGAAAGCTATAATGTATACAATGCAAGTCATGCGCATCGGCATAATTACTATGAGATTCTTTTTTTTGAAAAGAGTGTGGGAGAGCATGAAATTGATTTTACTTCTTATCCCATTCGAAAGAATTCTGCACATTTTGTTTCGCCGGAACAGGTTCATCGTTTGAGGAGAAAAAAGAATGTCACCGGTTATGTATTATCATTCACCGAAGAATTTTTCCTAAATGATTTTCTGCAATCCGGCTTCATTCATAAACTGCCTTTTTTCAATGCACACGATGCTCTTCCTGCACTGAGTTTTACTACTGCTCAATGGAAAGAGTATTCTGCTTTTTTACAACAGTTAAATACTGAGCTAAAGGAAGCATCGAATGATAAGTATGAAATCATCGCTGTATTGCTTACAGCTTTTCTGATGAAATGTCAACGCTGGTATGAAAGCACACAAAACGCCGACAAGCCTTCGACTCATTCAGCATTGACGGAACGCTTCAAGCAATTAGTAGAAAAATCATTCTTCTCAAAAAAACTTGTTGCTGATTATGCAGCAATACTGAACGTAACAGCCGGACATCTGAGCGAAACCGTACGACGCGACACAGGAAAATCTGCCGGAGAGTATTTGTCGGGCAGAATTGTACTGGAAGCGAAACGTCAATTGTACCATTCGTCTTTATCCGTAAAGGAAATTGCCGCCACTCTGAATTTTGAAGATCCATCGCACTTTTCAAAGTTTTTCCGCACCAAGGCAGGAATGACACCTGAGCAGTTTCGCAACAAGACCCGTGAAATGTACCATTGAAACCTTTACATCGCCATTGAAAGAAAATCAGGTGTAAGGTACTTTTACTTTAAATTAAACGGCTGTCGGCATTCCACCGGCTTAAACTGAAATCGAAATAAGTATCTTTCGCCTTTCCTGTTTTCATCCGCCTGGAATGCAGACGAAAAAACACACATCATGAAAAAAATAATCCTCTTCATGTTTTGCCTGCTCTCAGCGGCAATGCTTCATGCACAGAATTTACCACTTTGGACACAAACGATTAATTCACAACCCGATTCAGCTTATCTGTTTCCGGAGAAAGTAGTGACTGATCACAATGGAAATGTCGTAGCGCTTTCTACCTATTCAAAAACTATTGCATCAGTTACCGAATTCAGAATCGTTGTAAACAAATACGACATGAACGGAAGTCGTCTCTGGAATTTTGAGTTTACTAACGGAGGAACAGGAAGTCCGCGTGGTTTTGCATTGGCAATTGATACAAGTGATAACATCTATGTAGCAGGAGGATTGATGTCATCACCCAACAGTGTTCCATTGCTTATTCGAATTTCTCCGTCAGGTTTTTCTACCTGGCAAAGAACAGGAACTGTAGCATTTGCAAATGGCTCCTATTCGAAGATGATTATCCGCGGATCGAACATCTATCTTTCAGCCGATCTGGGTGTCGCTATGTTTTGACTCAGTGGAACTGAATTGTGGTCGCATTCCATGTTACCGACAGAAATAACCGTAGATCATAATGGTGAAATGCTTGTTTCTTCAAATGATGTTGCTGCTCGATTACAGCGATTTGATCAAACCGGAAGTGTTGATCTAACCGATACAACCATTACAGCCGATCGTATTGCTTGTGATTCTCAAGGATGCATTTATTTGCTTACTCAATATCCCGGCTATCGTTTGGTGAAATTAGACAGCACCGGAACCTTGCAATGGGACGAACAAAATTTCCCTATACCGCCTCCATTTGGCGATATTTCATTTGATGTGCTCGTTGATTTCAATGAAGATGTAATTGTAACAGGTCTGAGTGATACGATGTTCAAATTCACTCCAGCCGGTACATTGATTTGGAAAAAATCGATGGGCGGTATGGATCAGTATCTTAATGTGCCAAAGATTACCTACAATAATTTGCTCGTCATTGGTGCAACTAAACAAGGAAGTGGAGGTTACGATATTGATGTTCGTGCGTTCAATCTGATGGGCAATGCAAATTGGTATGGAACATATTCTTCCAATTCAACACAGGAGTTTACCGTAGATATGTGCATTGATCCGGACCGATTGTATATTCTTGAAGACAGCATCAGCTCTTCGAATCTTCTTGCTTTTGATTCGCCGTTCTATGTCAATAATTTTGACTTCAGTGAACTCTGCGTAGATAGTGTATGGTACGAGCCGGGCAATCCGTCGCTCATTAATATTTCAGTTTTCAACGGCAGCGCCGGGCAACTGAACTACCCATCTATACAAATGATTTCTTCAACAGGTGATACGGTGAGTAACATTCATAATGTCGTAAATTTCTTTGCCCAGATACCAAACACACATCAGGTGTATCAGGACACTATCACAGATCCGAACATCACTGATTTCAGTGAGTACACTTTTGTGATGTATGACGGCTTTGGTACTACTTCAGGACAAATTGAATGGTGTACCAGTCTTGGAATTGACGATGTTGATCTGACCGGCATTTACCTGTACCCAAATCCTGCGACCTCTGAAATCAATATTGCCGGATTGAATTCAGATAAAATCAAGTCCCTTCAAATCCTCGACATCACCGGCCGCACCATTCGCCAAATATCCCGCCCAGACGCACACATATATATAGGTGACCTTGCCGGCGGAGTTTACTACGTCAGGTTGTTTACAGGCAGCAGGAATTGTACTGTCAAACTGCTAAAAACTGATTGAATTTAATTAGCTAATTAGCTAATTAGCTAATTCGTCTATCGGTTAATCCCCTAAAGCGGGAAGCATTCCCCACGCCTACGGCCCCGTTTACCACAAAATCTTGTCGTTCGCGGCGTTGGCGGGTACTTTGGAGGATATGATGAAAAAACTACTCCCCGTAAGGAATAGCTTATTCTTATTCCTCATGCTGTGTCAGGGCCTCAGGCCGGCACAAGCCACCACACCAACCTTTACTAAAGAATGGGACTACCGCTACGGCGGTACTCTGGCCGATGAGCTGGAGGTTCTAAAGGAAACACACGACGGCGGGTTCATACTCGGAGGCACTTCCGAGTCGGACGAAACCGGCGATAAATCAGAGCCAACACGGGGCGGAGCTGACTACTGGGTCGTAAAGACCGATGCTTATGGCATCAAGCAGTGGGATGCACGCTTTGGCGGTTCACTCGATGATGAGTTTGCGACACTCGCTGTTACCAGCGACGGAGGGTACATCCTCGGCGGAACATCATCATCACCTGTTAGTGGCGATAAAACGCAGGCCAACTGGGACACATCGTACCATGCCTACGGCGATTACTGGATCGTGAAAATCGATGCAAGTGGCCACAAACAGTGGGACAAGCGATTCGGCGGAATCTATCAGGAAGATCTGACATCGGTGGTACAAACACTCGACGGCGGTTATCTTCTTGGAGGTTACTCTGAATCGTTTGTCTCCGGCGACAAATCGCAGGGTTCACAAGGCGGTCCGGATTTCTGGATTGTAAAAACCGATGCGAACGGAAACAAACTTTGGGACAAGCGTTTCGGCGGAAACCGGAATGATCAGTTACATAGTCTTCAGCAAACACGTGACGGCGGATACATTCTTGCCGGCTACACCTGGTCAGATCCTACCGGTGACATCACTGGTGCGATGCGTGGCACCGCTGCTTACTGTGATTACTGGATCGTAAAGATTGATGCCTATGGAAACAAACTGTGGGATAAACGTTACGGTGGTTCGCAGAACGACAATCTTGTCTCAATCATTCAGTGCGATGATAATGGTTACTTCCTTGGCGGATACTCTTACTCAGGTATCAGCGGCGATAAGACGCAGGCCAGTTACAGTACCGGCAGCATTGCAGATTTCTGGGTGATACGTGTTGATGCAAACGGAAACATTCTTTGGGATCGCGACCTTGGTGGTACGATGAATGAAGATGAATTCGGAAACGTTATGCAAACGGAAGACAAGGGTCTGCTCGTTTGCGGAAGTTCTTACTCCGGCATCAACGGAACAAAAACTGAAGCCAATCTCGGTCCTGAACAAAGCTGGCTGCTGAAGCTGGATCAATCAGGAAATTTGCTTTGGGACAAAACCTTCTTCACTCCGGGACACGATGAAGGATGCTCTGTGGTACAGTGCAAAGACGGTGGCTATGTGATAGCCAACATGTCTAATGGTAATACCGGCGGGTACAAGACGGAAGATAACCGCGACGCCGCCGGTGTTACCGGAGATTACTGGATTGTAAAGATCAACGATAACTCACTCATGCCTGTTGCCAGTCTGATGGCTTCCAGTCAGGGAATCTGTTCAGGTACATGTATCTCCTTCGACAATCATTCACGTTATGGCGGATCATTTAAATGGATATTCAACGGTGCAGTGCCTTCTGTGAGCTACGATGTAAATCCTGCTTCGGTTTGTTACAGTACTCCGGGAGTATATGATGTAACTTTAATTGCAACCAATGTCAATGGCAGCGATACACTCGTACTTCCGAATTACATTCACGTATTCCAGTCACCGGCAGCAATCAACATCAATGTAAGCGGTGATACCATGTCGGTTCCGAATACATTCACATCTTATCAATGGTTCCTGAATGGCATAGCGATTCCGGGAGCGATGGATGCGAATTATGTTTCACTTCAAAACGGGCATTACGAAGTGTTCGTGAGCGATGAAAACGGTTGCGGAACAAATGCAGCTTATGATATGATGACAACAACTGTTGAACACATAGCTGCAGGAGAAACAGCGATGAACGTCTATCCGAATCCAAGTGCCGGTGAATTCACAGTTGAATTTAATCTCACTAAATCATCGGAAGCGTTTGTTGAAGTGCTGAATGCTGTTGGACAAGTTGTCTATTCAAATGTAATGATGGCTTATCAGGGCAGCAATAAAATGGATATTGCACAAAATGATTTTGCTGCAGGTATCTATCACGTCCGCATCCTCACTCAGGAAAAGACGATGATGAAGCAAATTTCTATCGAGAAAAAATAAAACATATCACACCATAAACCTGAAGGCCCTGCTGAAAAGCGGGGCTTTTTCATTTTTAGGAGAATTCTGCAGTGGATATAGCCGGCAATTGGCTGAATGACTAATTTCTTACTTTTGTGTAGGATCAACTCATGGCTCTTATCAGACTTTTTATTGGAATCACGCTCTTGTCAACGTTGCTGACTGCTTGTTTAAAGCCTGGGCATAATTATTCTTACTACGTTGAGCCTCCGATACCTGATTATTCAAAGGAGAGTAATTGGGCCGCTTTGCCATGGGTACATGACAGTGCAGATGCATTGCCTCCGGGTGCAGGATTGACAGACAAACAGGACTCGGCTGACGTGGATGTCTTTTTTATTTATCCGACAATGAATTTTGAGAGGAAGAATTGGAATGCTGCAATTGATGATAAGAAGGTAAATAAATTGGTGGATGAATTTCCGATTCGTCATCAGGCAAGTGCATTCAATGGCTCTTGCAAAGTGTATGCTCCTCGTTATCGTCAGGCAACACTTTATTCATTTTTTCCGAGCGCAGGAGAGAATGGAGAGCGTGCATTGAATCTGGCTTATCAGGATGTACGTATGGCATTTGAATATTATCTGAAGAATTTTAATCATGGCCGCCCGATTGTAATTGCGTCTCACAGTCAGGGCAGTCGTCATGCCTTTCGCTTGTTAAAGGAATTCTTTGACAACAACGACACACTACGCGCGAAACTGATTTGTGCATATGCTATCGGCTTTACGACAGACACGGTGTATCAGTACATTCATCCATGCGATTCATCATCACAAACCGGATGTGTGTTATCATGGAATTCATATAAATGGAAATCAGAGCCGGATAAATCTGTACTTACAGGAAACCGGTTTTGCACAAATCCGCTCACCTGGAAAAGAGACACCGCTTTTGCAGGATCAGAATTGAACGAAGGCGGATTGCCCAGAAAGTTTAACAGGATTGACAGAAATGTAGTTGGGGCAAAAGTTGACAGCGGCATTCTTCGAGTTACAAAACCTAATGCTACCGGATATTTTAGTATTTCAGGAAATTATCACGTTTCGGATTATTCATTATTTTACATGAACATTCGTTCGAACGTTAAGGAACGAGTTGACGAATATTTTAAAACACATTCTACATCACATGCCATACGTTGAGTTCAAGGCCGTAATTCAGAAATTTAAGAAGAAAGGTGAGAAAACCGGCTGGACGTATATTGATATTCCCTCACACATTGCCAATGAGATCAAGAAGGGAGAGAAGAAGTCTTTTCGTGTTAAGGGTACGCTCGACGAAACAAAGATTGAAAAGGCGGCAATTATTCCAATGGGTGGAGGAGATTTTATTTTACCTCTGAATGCTGCATTGAGGAAAGGAATTGGCAAGAGAGAAGGAGCAATGCTGAAAGTGAAGATTTGCGAAGACAAAGCCACGATTCAGCTTGACAAAGAATTAGTGACTTGTCTGAAGGATGACAAGGAAGCTTCCGAAAAATTTTACTCTATGCCGAAATCGCATCAGAATTATTATTCGAAGTGGATTGCTTCAGCCAAAACAGATGAGACGAAGGCGAAAAGAATAGCTGCAACGATCAGAGGAATAGTTGCCGGGATGATCTTTGCCGAGATTTTAAGGTATGGTCGTGAAAAATGAAAACGTAGGTTGGGTGTGAAGGTCAGTTCTTCTGCGAACTCTATTTTTTATCAGCGTTTTCTGCGGGAAACATTATTTGCCACTCGACATAACATCTTCCGCTCAAAGTTCTTTAATTAAAATAGTTTCCCGCAGAATACCTTTAGACCCTGAAAGAAAACTATTAGATATTTCTCTCTATTACTATTACTATTACTATAACAGGGGGGTTCAAGGGGGGAGTTGACAACTTCGTATAAGTGTTTATATCTTGGTAAAAAAGGAGCGGGGTGCACTTGGCAGATTACTAGGCTCAAGACCTATTCTGCGTATTAGTCCCCACTCCTCTTACCAATTGCTCTAGGCCCAGTTAGAATTTTAGTTCACCCCGGAGGGACTATTAAAGGTTTTAGGCTACAGCAATTATTAACACTAAAACAAAGCTATGAAAAAAGAACATGTCATTGGAGTGGATGTCTCCAAATTAACACTGGACCTTGTTTTTCATAACAGTGGTCGCCATCTTGTCATTGAGAACAACCTTAAAGGGTTTAAAACGTTTCTTGGGCAATTACATCAAGAGGGTATTGATAAGCAGAGCTGCTTAGTAGTGATGGAGCATACCGGACTTTATTCAGCCCCCTTAGAACGGTTTTTAGCAAAACAGGAAATCAAATACTCAAAAGTATCGGGATTAGAAATCAAGTTGTCACAAGGAATTGTCAGAGGTAAAAACGATAAAATAGATGCTAAGAAAATAGCCGCTTACGGTGATCTGCACCAGGAAAAATTAGCTGTTATAATTCCGTCAGCCCGATTAGAGTTATTGAAAAAACTACTCAATCTGAGAGAGCGATTGGTGGCTGAGAAGGCCGGTTATCAAACTAGTCTGAAAGAAGAAAAAGCTTTTTTAAATCTTCCTTCTTCCTCCCGATTATTTAAAACGCAGGAAAAACTTATTGCTGTTTTAGAGAAGGAGATTTTGCAGATGGAGTTGGAAATTGAAACGGTTCTCAAAGAAGATGAGAGCCTTGAAAAAAATTATACTCTTGTTAAAAGTGTCATAGGGGTCGGCCTAGTGATGGCGTCTTTCATGATTGTCTATACAAACAATTTTACAAAGTTTACTCACTCAAGAAAATTTGCTTCTTATAGTGGAGTAGCACCTTTTCCTTATCAGTCAGGAACCAGCATAAGGGGCAAGACGAAAGTGAACCATCTGGCTAATAAAAGAGCGAAAACACTATTGGATCTCTGCGCTAAATCAGCTATCGTACATGATCAGGAAATCAGGGATTATTACTTAAGAAAAGTTGAATCCGGCAAAGAAAAAATGAAAATCATCAATGCTGTTCGAAATAAGATATTGGCAAGAATGTTCGCTGTAGTCAAAAGGGGAACGCCTTTTGAAAAAAATTATCTACTCGCCAGCTGAAAATTTGGAAATGTCAGGGTCTTAGAATACGCTGACAAAATGCCGAAAGGCGCAGAAATTTTCCTGTTCAGAGGAAGAACTTATTCAGACTTATTAAGTTTATATTTGTAAGCAAATTCTCATCCTCACATTATGAAGTTTATTCTCTCGCTTATCGGATTTTTGATCCTTGCCACTCTCTGCAATGCACAACGATTTCTTCCAAACTTGAATCATCCAAAGACGTTTCAGGAAATTCAATTGGAATTCTCAGAGTGGAAATCCCATCATGACCTTAAAAATGAAAAGGGCTGGAAGTATTTCAAGCGTTGGGAAATGGAAATGCAGTTGCATACGGATGGGAAGGGTAATCCGGTCGACGCAAAAACATACATGGAAGCCGTTACCAAGGCAGCCAATGAAAAATCTGCATTGCGCAGCATGCGATCACAGTCATCATCATGGACGCCG
This sequence comes from Bacteroidia bacterium, assembly GCA_046330055.1. Taxonomy (GTDB): domain Bacteria; phylum Bacteroidota; class Bacteroidia; order AKYH767-A; family 2013-40CM-41-45; genus JADKIH01. The sequence continues at coordinate 10,108 of JAXLTM010000028.1, forward strand.
GTTGGCCCGAATGTGATTCCTGATAACCTAACCGGATATCTTGAAGTCGGCATTGGCCGCATCAATTGTATTGCGTTTCATCCTACTGATCCTTCAACTTACTTTGTCGGAGTAGCGCAGGGCGGTGTTTGGAAAACAACCAACAACGGACAAAGCTGGACGCCACTCACTGATAATCTGCCTATCCTCCGTATCAGCGACATTGCCATTGATCCTGTTAATCCAAATACCATGTATATCGCTGTCGGAGATTTTGAATACATCGGTGTTGGTTTGAATCTCAATGGAAGAAAGCGAAACACACACTATGGTCTGGGCATTTATAAAACCACCGACGGCGGACAAACATGGAATCCGACCGGACTGGCATTTCAACTTACGGGAGGAGACGGTTCATTGATGAGAAGAACAATTATTAATCCGAATAACACCAATCAACTTTTGGCTTGCGGTGCATCCGGAATGTATAGCAGTAACGACGGCGGCAATACATGGGTACAGCAAATGGATTCACTTTTCTGGGATCTTGTACAAGACCCACAAAATCCGAATGTGCTTTATGCTGCAGGCGGCTGGGTAGAAAATGCGAATGACGGATATGTGGCGATTTACAAGACTACCAACTTCGGAAGTTCGTGGACAATGTTGAATACGGGTATACCAACTACCGGTGTTGTGCAGCGACTTAAACTTGCCATTGCACCATCAAATTCAAATTATGTATACGCACTTGCTGATGATGTGAATGATGCTATGTACGGCATTTATCAATCAACTGATGCAGGTGCAACCTGGAATTATCATAATCCCGGTCTGAATATTCTCGACGGAAATGATGGTACGGATCTTTTTTACGGTCAGGGTAATTACGATTTATCATTGCTGGTGAATCCGAGTGATCCGAATACGATTTATACAGGCGGAATAAACATCTGGGGATCTACCGATGGCGGACAATCATTCAATCCTGTTAGTCACTGGACAACCTCTTATGGCCCCACAACGCATGCTGACATTCACTTCATGCAAATTCAACCGTTGACAGGAAATATTTTTGTTTGTAATGATGGCGGTGTTTATCGAACAACTTCCATTCAGATTTCTACCTGGGTTGATGCCAATAACGGAGTGCCGTGGCCAACGCAATGGACCAATCTCAGTAATGGAATGCAGACAACTTCCTTTTATAGAATCAGCAGCTCCAGAAATTTGACAGGACGACTCATTGCCGGTGCTCAGGATAATTCAACTGCGTATTTTGACGGAACATCCTGGAAAGACATTTTCGGCGGAGATGGAATGGATAATTATTTGAATCCTGATGATGACTATGACATCATCGGTTCGTCTCAGTATGGAAATTTTTATCAGTCGCTCGACGGAGGTTTCAGTGCAAACAGCCTAATGACAAATCCTTTCGGTGAAGTTGCTGAATGGACGACACCGATTGTAGCTGATTATACCACTCCGGGAACACTCTATGTCGGCAACTCAAATGTTTATCAGTCATTAGATAATGGTCTTTCATGGAATCAAATTTCTTTTTTCCCAATGACAGGCTTGGGTGACAATGAAATTTCAGCTTTGGATGTCTCTCAGGTAAATTCTCAAAACATCGTAGCTGCAAAACGCGTTCGGTATGAATACTCGGTATCGGGGTCAATTCATATCACTACCGACGGAGGATTTAATTGGAGCGATGTAACAGCCGGTGTTCCTGACTCTCTCTATTATACCAGTATTAGTTTTGATGCATATGATCAGCATAAACTTTATGTTTCGCTGGCCGGTTTTGTTGCGGGGCAAAAAATTTATGCTTCTTCAAATTCCGGCGCAACGTGGCAAAATATAACTTACAATCTTCCTAACTTTCCTGTAAATTGTGTGAAACCGATTCCGGGTGGCAACGGTTCTTTAATGGCAGCTACTGACATCGGAGTTTATGTTCTTGATGCCGGCACTACTACATGGTATCTCGAAAGTACGGGCCTTCCAAATGTAATTGTTACAGATATTGAATTTAATGAGGCTTTGCAAAAAGTATATGTCTCTACATTCGGAAGAGGAGTGTGGGCGATGGATCTGAGTTTGCTATTGCACCGTCAGGAGTCAACAGAATTTGATTCGCAAATCAGTGTTTATCCGACAGTCAATAAGGGTAATTTTAAAATTTCACTGAGCAATGAAGTGCTGAAGGGCGGCGCATGCAAAATGGAAGTGACCGATGTTACAGGAAGACTGATCACAACAAAAGAATTCAGTCAGGCCGGTGATTTTTCAGAAAGTATTTCTGCTCCGTCAGGAATATATTATCTTCGTTTTACTGAAGCAGGTCTATCTTCGGTGAAGAATATCATTATTCAATAATCTGAAAAAACAAAATTTATGCTTTGGAGAGGCCGAAGAGGGAGTGATAATGTGGAAGACCGTCGCGGAATGTCGGGCGGAAGTATTGCAACCGGTGGCGGTGTTGCCGGCATTATCATTTACCTCATCTACACTTTTGTGACCGGTGATACTTCGAAACTGGAAAGTGCGCTTCAGCAACAACAGCAGCAAGGTGCGCCTATGTCGCAGGAGGAGCAGGCTGCAGAAGATACGATGGCGCAATTTGTTTCAGTAGTTTTAGCTGAGACAGAGGATGTGTGGACGGATTTGTTTTCTCAGAATAATATGACCTACGAAAAGCCACACTTGGTTTTATTCCACGGCAGTGTTCAGTCAGCATGTGGCGGCGCAAGTTCGGCCTCCGGTCCGTTTTATTGTCCGGGTGATCATAAGCTCTACATCGATTTAAATTTCTATTCTGAGCTGAAAGATCGTTTTCACGCATCAGGAGATTTTGCCATGGCTTACGTTATTGCCCATGAAGTTGGTCATCACGTTCAGAATTTATTGGGTGAATCAGAAAAGCTGGACGAATACCGTCAGCGTCTCGACGAAAGCGCCTTCAACAAATACTCTGTGAAGTTTGAATTGCAGGCCGATTATCTGGCCGGCGTATGGGCGCATTATGCCGATAAAAAAAGTCACATCGTTGAAAATGGAGATGTTGAAGAAGCGATACGTGCTGCGAGTGCAGTTGGTGATGACAACATCCAAAAGCAAGTCCAGGGCTACATAGTTCCGGATGCATTTACTCATGGAAGTTCTGAGCAACGCATGGAAGCTTTCCGTTCCGGGTACGAAAGCGGCCGGTTAAGGAACACACCCGGCTTGTAAGAAAGTGATTGAAAAAGCCCCGGTTTTTTACATTCATTTTCAAAAATGACACATTTTTTCAAGCTTTATACTATCAGAAATTGATGTTTATACACTCTTTGATAGTGAAATCTTTCCTGTAAGATTCATCAGCACGATTAATTTTTTCGGCCTGTTTTTAATTGAAAAGCGTTTTTCGATTCGTTTTTGTTATTTGTCCGGATAGACGGGAAATATTGAAGTTTATTTCTTGCATCTTCTTTCAGCTTTCGGAAAACTGTAAGCTTTTCGGGATTCTGTTCCAACCTCTGCGCTCTATATAAGGTATGAAACTATAATCCATAAAAAGTGCATGTTGAATACCTCATAAGTACAGGAGGGGATTTATCATGCACACAAAAATTTACTTATGAAATTAGTTCGTAGTCAGAAACCCAGACTGAGGTCACGGCAGCTCTTCGTAGCAACCTGCTCTGCTTTTGTTTTGATTGCAGTTGGAATCACATTGTTTTTCCAATTCAGTCGTCAGACAGAAATCTTTGCGGCGAGTACCGGAGAATACCGGACTACGACCAGCGGAAACTGGAATGCTGCAGCAACATGGCAACGTTTTAACGGATCAACCTGGGTAGCTGCAACGGGAGCTCCTTCAAGTAGCGATGCAACGATTACAATCCAGAATGGACATACAGTTACCATGACGGCAAGTGCAACGGTTGATCAGGTTGTAATTGCAAGTGGAGGAACACTTGTATTGAACAACGGGGTAACTATGACATTAGCAAATGGTGCAGGAACGGATCTTGATGTTACCGGAACTTTCAAGAGTGCCGGAACAGTGACTATCAGTGGAAGTACCATTGCTTTTCAGAATGGCGGAAAATATCAGCACAACTTTACTACAACAGCCGGAACCATTCCGACTGCTACATGGAATACAGGCTCAACCTGTGAGATCATAGGATATACAACCAATTCAAGTGCGCCATCCGGGCTTCAGGCATTTTCAAATTTCACATGGAATTGTCCTTCGCAGGCGAGTACTATAAATCTTAACGGCGGTCTGACATCAGTAACAGGGAACTTCCAGATTTCTGCAACCGGATCGGGCAGTAATATGATTTACTTGTCGAACGGATCGACGACATTAAATGTCGGCGGTGATTTTACAGTTTCCGGCGGAAAGCTCTCTCTCTCAAATTCCAGTGGTGCTACACCATCTCTTACAGTAAATGGTAATTACTATCAGACAGGAGGAACTATTTCCGTAGTGGATGGTAGCGGAGCTACAGGCACATTCAATTTACTTGGAAATTTTTCTCACACCGGCGGAACGCTGACAGTTGGAGGTAACTCAAGTACGTCGGCTCAGATGGTTTTCAAAAAAGCAGGAACCCAAACATTCACGGCTTCTTCAAACACTGTCAGCGGCAATGTGGATTTTGCAGTCAATTCAGGAGCGACACTATCGCTCGGAACCAATATTGTAACGGGGAGAAATTTTACGCTTAATTCAGGCGGCGGAATCATGTTGGGTTCAACAGCAGGGATAACTTCTTCCGGCGCATCCGGAAATATTCAGGTAAGCGGAACAAGAAGTTTTAATGCAGGAGCTGATTATACATATAATGGCAGCGCGGCTCAGGCTGCAGGTAACGGACTTCCTGCAAGCATTAAAAATCTGACGATCAATAATGGCAATTCACTTACATTAAATCAGAATACTACTGTTACAAATATTATCACTCTCACCAGTGGAAAGATCAATACAGGAAGTTATGAGTTGATTGCAAGTAATACAGCCGCCGGAGCAATCACAGGGCAATCGAACACGTCATATGTATATGGAAATCTCCGTCGAAGCGTTTCTGCAAGCGGAACATATACCTTTCCGGTAGGATCAATTGCACTGTATGAACCGGCAACTGTAACACTTTCTGCCACGACAGGCTTTACATCCATTCTCGGAAAGTTCAATTATACCAATCCAAATGATACATTGAATCCACTTGAAAGTATTACTATCAGTGGAGTCGACATGGAAGAGTTGCTGGATTACGGCTACTGGACATTGACTCCGAATCTTCCTTTGCTTACAGGAAATTATACCGTTCAGGTTCAGGAGCAGGGTTATGCAAATACATTGGGCAACGGGACTCTTTTTGCCCTGTTATATAGAGCAACTTCCTTGCTTCCGTGGATTTCATCAGGAACAAATAATGATGCTACACAAACCATCAGTGGAGGAGTTGTTACTGCCGCGCGTTCTGCAATGGCGGCATTTGGGGAATACGCTATTGCATTAGGTGATTTCGCAGCGTTCAGTAACCCAAGTCTGATCAGTGGCACTGACGGACAAGTAGGTGCAATTTATCTCTTCCCGAATGTAATGCGATTGGTTGACGCCTGGGTTTATTTGGTTAGTACTACAGGCGGAGCCACATTGAATGACATTGATGACAACACTACAGGTTACAATGAGTGTTTTCAGCCCTTCATCGATTATCCGACTAATTCCACAGCTTATATTGAATGGAGAATTGTTTTCAAAAAAGCCGGAACAACAAAGGACACCACATTGAGAAAAATGACGGCAACCGGAGTCGATGTAGACGGTGGTAGTTCAGGTGGAAAAACCATACGTGAGTTTATTGACGCTACTATGCCTACAAGTTATTCATTAGATCCATTGACTTCATTAACGATTACAAATCTTGGAGGGATCTATCGAGCTATGGGATCGACTTCAACAATTTCAAGTATTGATACCAGTCAAAAGCAGGCAATGTATGAATTGAGTTATAACAATGTGAATTCAATTTTATACAGAACCGGTGCGGTTACAACGTACACATCAACTCAAACGCGACAGACATCGCTGTATTTCCGTTCCTTCAACCTGACAGTCCGGAATATTGCTCTTCCGATCAAGCTTACAGACTTCAATGCAAAACTCAGGCAGGGAGTTGTAAAATTAAACTGGTCGACTTCTTCTGAAACCAATAATGATCATTTCACCATCGAAAGATCAGCAGACGGAGAAGAATTTGCCGAAGTCGGAACAGTAAGAGGCTCAGGAACGACAACAGTAACACACAACTACAGCTTTACGGATGATAATCCACTCAGCGGTGTTTCATATTACCGTCTGAAGCAAACCGATTATGACGGAAAGTTTACCTACAGCGATGTGAAAAGCATCACGAATAACTCAAAAGAACTTTCAGATTCGAAACTGGAAATCGAATCGGTTTCACCGAATCCGTTTACAGATCATTTGACCATAACCTTCAATTCAAAAGAAAAAGGAGAGGCACAAATCGTCTTATTGAACTCAGCCGGTCAGGAATTGGAGAAACGGTCGATTGAGATGAATGAAGGATCGAATACAATAGAATTAAACAACCTCGATAATATTAATCGCGGCATATGCATCATGGAAATTATTTCCGGTAATACCAAAGTAGTCCGGAAGGTACTTCATGACAGATAAAAAGTAATAATAAGAACACCCACACCCACCACAAAATGAAAAGGCAGTTAAGAAGTGGACGAATGCGTCTGCAAAGCAGACAGCGCATGCGTTTATCGTTGCGACAGAAAGCGATGATAGGCTCGGCACTAATGGTATGCCTCATACTTGGTTTTACGCTTTTCTTCAATATTCAAAAACCGGTTGACGGATACGGAGCTACAACGGGAGAATTCAGAACCGCAGGCAGCGGAAACTGGAATGCAGTTGCCACCTGGCAGCGATACAACGGATCATCCTGGGTTGCGGCAACGGCAGCACCTTCGAATTCAGATGGAATTATTACCATTCAAAATGGTCATACTGTAACAGTCACTGCTGCTGTGACTGCTGATCAGATTGTTGTTGCTTCTGGCGGAACATTAAATCTAAACAGCGGGGTTACGCTCACTCTTGCCAATGGCGCAGGAAATGATCTTGATGTAACCGGAATTTTCAAAAATGCCGGCACCGTTACAATAAGTGCAGGTGCGGTAATCAATTACCAAAGTGGCGGGAAGTACCAGCACAATTATTCAACTACGGGCGGAGCAATTCCAACTGCAACGTGGAATTCAAATTCGACCTGTGAAATCATTGGATATACAAATAATAATGCAGCCCCGACAGGGTTAACAGGATTTCCAAATTTTACTTGGAATTGTCCTTCACAAAATCAAGCAATTTCCTTAGGCGGCGCCATCTCTTCACTCACCGGGAATTTAAATATAGTTTCTACCGGTTCGAGCACACTTACTGATGCAACAACAAATCACACGCTTGCTGTTGGCGGAAACGTCACTATCAGTGGAGGAACTTTTTATTTAGGAACCAAAAGTAGTCAGGCTTCTACATTCACAGTAGGAGGAAACTTTACACAAAGCGGAGGAACGTTTACGATGGCTACCGGATCCAGTGGAACAGGTTCTATGACTGTTTCCGGAGATTTTTTATTGAGCGGCGGAACTTTGTCAGCAATGACAGGTAGTAACGCTACGGGCAATATTATTCTCTTAGGAAATTATACACACAGCGGTGGCACACTTACGGTTGGAGGGAACAGTGCAACCGTTGTAAATATGATGTTCCAAAAAGGCGGAATTCAGCCTTTCATATCCGGCGGTACTGTCTCGGGAAATGTAGATTACACAGTGCGCTCAGGAAGTACTCTTTCACTTGGAAGTAATATAGTTTCAGGAAGAAATTTTACATTATCGGCCGGTGCAGGTTTGAGAATCGGATCAGCTACCGGTATCACATCTTCAGGAGCAACAGGAAATATTCAGGTAAGCGGTACACGTACATTTAATACAGGTGCCGACTATACCTATAATGGTAGTGCAGCTCAGGTTACAGGAAATGGTTTACCTGCTACGGTCAGAAATTTAACGATCAATAATAGTGCAAACGTAACTTTAACCGCAACTGTTGCTGCCTCAGGAATTGTGACGTTTACTTCAGGCAAATTAATTACAGGTGCATTTGAATTGCAGAGTACAAATACTTCAACTTCTTCTTTGGCGGGATATTCTTCTGCTTCCTATGTCGTAGGAAATTTAAGAAGGTCTGTCAGCGGATCGGGATCTTATGATTATCCGGTAGGAACAACGGCGTATTACGAGTTATTAAATCTGAACCTTAACGGAACTGCAGGCTCCTTCAAATGTGTTGGGCAACGATTACGATTGGGAATCCGGTTTCTGCGGTAGCAGCTTTATCGCTTGATGCTAGTAATATCCTTATTGTGAATAATGTTCAGGTGGAATGCATTGTTGAACTACGGCTACAATGGACGCTTGACCCCGAATTCTGTTTTGCTTGCCGGGAGTACGATGTTACAATGACAGAAACAGGGATGGAATAATGTCTTTGGTTCGGGTGCAACATTTACCGGCGTCTGTCAGACATCATTGGTTGGATGGAGTGCAGCAGGAACGCATGATAACTCCACGCAATCAGCCACAGCAACTTCAGTGAAAGCGGTTCGATCAAAGATCCAGTCTTGCCATGGGAGATTTTGCAATTGGATATGCGGAATATTTATACATTAAAAATCCATTACTTGAAAGCGGAGTAGATGGACAGGTGGGTGCAACCTACCGATTTTCAAACATTGCATCCAATGTCGACATGCTTGTTCAAATTATGAGTCTCGACGGCGGAGCCACTCTTTCCGGATCTTGATAGCCATTTCAGTGCGGATACGATGAATCATAGCAGCCGTTTATTGATGCAGCGCCAAATACTACATCTTCAATTTTGTGGCAATTCAGATTTAAAATTGCCGGAACTACCACTGATACTATTCTGCCTCCGTTAGCAATTACAGGAATTGATATCGACGGAGACGGTAACCTGAAAGAATTTATTGAAGCGACCTGCATACTACAGTTATGCGCTTGATGTCACGAGCACATTTGTGGCGCAAATAACGTGAGCTTTACAGAGCAACATCTCCTTATGCAAACGTGGCTAACATTATTTCCGCACAAAGAGGTTATGTTTCAGATCAATTACAGGAACGTAAATATTTTCTCCTACCGTACCAGGTGCAATAAATGGAACGAACTCAGTACGAACCCGTCAAAATTCACTCTTCTTCCGTCAATTTCTTTACGGAAATATTGCCTTGCCGATAAAGCGGTTTCCCACTTCCGAAGGTAAATTGAAAAACAAATCAGGTTAAGCTCAATTGGAAACTGCTTCGGAAGTAAATGCGTTACTTTACGATTGAAAGAAGTTCCGACGGAGAAATTTTGAAAAATTATTTACGCTTCGCAGTGCGAGAGTAATTGTACAATTATCCTATTCTGCAGTTGACGAAAATCCACGAGATAATCTTATTACCGTCTCAAGCAAGCTGATTACGACGGACATTCATCTTACAGTGAAGTACAAACCATCCGCAATAAGGGCGGTGAAGATCTTGAAGAAGCCATTGACGTCAAATCAATTGCTCCAAATCCATTCCAGGATCATTGCGACGTGAATTTCCTCACCAAAGGCAAAGGCAAACAAAAATTCTACACTCATCAATTCCAATGGCGCCATCATACGTGAAAAAAGCGAAACTTTCAATGACGGCTATAACACAATTACTATGGATGACCTCGCCGATCTCCCTTCAGGAGTTTGTTGTGAATATCGTGATTGGTGATAAAGACGACAAAAGTCATTAAAGAGTAAGTAGTAAGTAGTAGTAGTAATTGTATTCTTACCACTAACCATTAACCACTTGCAAATTACTAGTGAAGTGATACACATCCTGACATCCATCATTACTTTTTCTCCCCCATGCGCCTTCATTTTCTTATGAGACCGTTCGAGGACAACAATCACTGCTATTATCTTTATTTCGATAACCGCATTTTACGGAGGGATGTGCCGATGGTGGATCCGACAGTGCGAAATTGCAATTACCATTTCGTTTTTATTTTTGAACTCACCTTTTCAGTTATTTTTCCGATTTAAATTTTATTACATACAAGTTGTCGGGCATATGGTAACATTGGAGTTATTTCACATTGAAATGTTGCAGCATTGGTGATGCTTCAAGACATATTATTTGCGGGTGGATAATTATTGCAGGTTTTATTGATTAAGGTGCTTTTCTGGCTGCAATTTCTGATAATGGGGATAGAGTATTGCGCTAATAGCGAATTGAGTTTTGAAAAAGTCAACCGGTGGAAAGAAATTAGTTAATGGTAATTAATGAGTACGACTAAATTACGGTAATTACTAGTACGAAATCACTAATTACTTCCCAAAAATGTCTTCCATATGTAAACAACATCGCCGAATTCGAAACTGCCCGCCGTTGCGGCGAAAAGCTAGCGACGTTAGGAACAACGCGCAAATTCGGCGAGAATCAGTCTGAACGAGAATGCATATATCCGTGCAATTCCGATTGGTGACAGGAGTATCAAGGTGATGCGCACGGATGGGGATAATCATTAGAATTCTGTTATATTATATTCGTCCGGGTGAAAGTTGTATCATGCTTTCCTTGAGCATCCATCGGGATACTAGCAAAGTCAGGGCGATGGCAATCAAAGGACACAGAGGTGCTCTTTATCCCGATGGATAAAGTGAATGAACTCATCCGCGAGTATCCTGGTGGCTTGACTTTATTTCGGTTATCACAAACGTTTGAAGAGATATTGATTGGTAGATTCCGTAGCTTTCCAAAAGTTGACCAGCGTTTATTAGAACTGTAAAAATCCAAAAAGCGAAAATGCCCATTCCAAAATTGATTCAGGTGACCACGAACAGCTTGCAAATGAGCTTGGTACCGCCCGCGTGTGGTGGTCTCGCCTTTTGAAGTCGATGGAAGAGGAGAAAATGCTGAAATTGGGCGAATAAAATTGAACTTCTGTAACCTAAAATAACGACTGTTTTTCAATGTGCGGATATTTGCAATTGTTATTCCGCACTTCTTATAAAGCGACACAATTATGAAAAAGAACATGGAGCAGTTGACAAGATCATCCGCATCATTGTTGCCCTTATCATTGCCTTGTTTATTTCACAAATCAGATTAAGCGGAACTGCGGCTATTATTTTTATTGATTCTTGCAGGAGTTTTTAGGCTGTACGATTTACAAGCTAAATTGTTTTGTCCGTTGAAAACCTTCCGTTTGGAATTAATACGGGAAAGAAAGTAATCATCCAGTATCATAAAATAAATAAGTAATTGCTCTTGAAAAGGAGCTCTCCAAAAATCTATTGCCAAAAAAATGAAAACAGTTATCGATGTAAGAACGCCGGTGAGTTCATGGGAGGGCATGTTCCTGGAAAACATCAACAACATTCCGTTAATGGAAATTTTAGGTAAGGTTAGATGAAATTAAAAAATGTCAACCATTATTCTTTGTTGTGCGGTGGCGGAAGAAGTGCTCAGGCGACTTGCTGCAGAATTGCGATGGTGCGAAAACGGCGGAAGCTGGCTGAGTGTAGCGGAAGAATTTAATCAGTATAAACAAACCATATGTTGCAACTAATTAAAAAGTACTTGGTCTCGGACCCAAAAGCAGATCTGAAAGCTCTCGTGCAGGGAAGGAGCAGTGATGGTGGATGCGAGAACAAAGGGAGAATATCAAACAGGCCATATCGTGGATCAATCAATATTCCACTGCAGAGTTTGCAGGGGAATTTATCAAAGCTAAATAAAAACAAAGCCATCATCACCTGTTGTGCCTCAGGCATGCGCAGCGCTTCGGCCAAAAGTATCCTCAAAAAAGGCGCGGCTTTCGGAGTACATAATGGGGAGGGTGGATGAGTTTTACAAACAAAAATAAGTAATTAGTAATTGGTAATTGGTGATTGGAATAGCGAAAGAACAAGCTGAAGATGTTGAAGGATAGGGATACCATATTCACATTCTCATGAAGAAATGGTATTTCGCGATTTTAATAAATGGTACTAATCACAAATTATAATTACTAAAAGAAGCATGACTTTTTCCGAAATAATCTCCGGCGCAAACCGTCTGGTAGATTTCTCTGCTGAGTGGTGTGGTCCGTGTAAAATGATGAAACCAATTCTTGACGAATTAAAATCGCGGAGTGGAGATGATGCCATTATTCTCAAAATTGACGTTGACAAGAAACGGCTGTGATGCATGCTTACAATATCCAGAAATTATAACACAATCATCACCAAAAATGGTGAGATAAAATGGCAGTCGGGAGTGGTACAGGCGGGTTATCTGGAAAAAGAAATCAGGAGAGTAATTGAATACTTAATTATCAATTTCTATGCAGGATTAATCTGATTTTCGATTTACGGTTAATTTTGAAGTGAGGAATAAAAGTATTATCGAAAAATGATTTCCAGAAGGGTATAGTAACTTTGTTCAAAAAATTATCTCCTACCCCAAGGCGGGTCAACTTAGAGATTTACTGGCTGCAGTCGTTTGCGGTGTGATTAGAATTGAAGCGGGTAGGGGGAATTTTTTTCATTTTATGAGTCAAAAGAGAATCGTATTTTCTGCGATTTGAGAAGTGTAAGTTTTTAAGGATTTGTAATTAATCTGCTTTTTATTCAAAGAAATACAAGTCAAAATTAGCACTTTTGCCTTTTTTCAGAAGAGAATTAACTTTTTAGGGTTAAATCAAGAAATTTTTTAGTACAAAGGCTATACTTACAGATGTAAGATTTCAGTCATGTTAAAGCGTTTTTAATTTAACACTGCAAATATTAAAGCGTAATAGGAGAGCACAAAACCCTAAATCATGAATGCTGTCTTTACAAGAAAATTTATTTTAAACTTAGTATGTCTGATTATCCTTGCAGGGATAAGTTCGAAAAGCTTTGCTCAGACGTTCGATCCATGTGGTCGAATGGTAGGGTTGTTCTTCAGGTCCGGCGGTAGCGGTATTTACGCCAGCCGATTCTCTACATTGCACAACCGGCAATGATTGTGCGATTATGATGCTCAGGGCAAGGTGGATACTACTTAATAATTCGGGTAGTATGACACTTGTGTCGGTCGAGAAGCAATTTCCGGAACAATGACAGGTTCATTCGTCAGAGGCATCATTATCTTCGATAGTATTTTTGTAGTACAACAGGGAAACTATGTATTCCTTTACATCAGGATCACTTTCTCCGTTTACAGGAACGAAAGTGTTCGACAGCGATTCAAGAAATGGCGGCGGTGGCGGCGCAGCAATGGAAATGGATGCTTTGGTGCGAGCCCGTCGATTGCGGCCACATTTTGAAAATGTGCGGGTACACCTGAATGCAAATTCACGCCTTCAAAATTTCAGGTATCTGCATTGGCGGTGGTGGTTTGTACTGGTACAACTTTTTACAGAAACATTACGATCACTAAATTGAATGGCCCGGAAATATTTCAGGAAACACTTCTTCCAATGCAAATCACGGCGGTGCTGCCGCTGGTATTCAGTTTGATCAGCCACGGTACCTATCAGCTTTTTAGCAACGTCAACATCATTAATGAGTGATACCTCAATGATGATTACTGGCGAATGCAGGCGGTGGCGGTGGCGGTGGCGGCGGAAGCGGCGCAGGTTGCCCTCGACCAGTACTGCGCAAGGTACTCGTACGAATCTTGGTTTATACGGTGGTTCCAGTCTTGACTTGACATGGAATTATACTAACAAACGTCTCTTTGCAGCAATTTCTTCTCCTGCTTCTCTCTTCTACACAGATGATACTTGTAAAACATGGCATCGTGCTTTCCCGGACGACTCACTTGAATATGGTTGTGGTCATGGCTGGGGTGGTCGCGCCGTACGTGTCTTATCAAATCAGAATAACTGGGTAGCCGTTCAGACTTCTCAGGAAGCAGGTACTTTGAATGCTCTTGTTATCAGTTATGACGGAGGTACCACATGGTCAACAGCGATGGATGGCGGTTATATGAGTTCAGTCGGTTTGAATAACTCCAATGTATCGGGAATGACATTAAGTGATTACTATATGTTCTGTCTGATGGGTAAATACATCATCCGCGTAACAAATGGCCACGACATTCAACCTTCTGATATTACAAATATCGCTACAGCGATAGGCGGCATCAGCTCTAATTCACAAGTGAAAGCCATGGCTGTTGCCAATACTCCTGATGGATATCCTTATTATATCATTGTTGATACGACAGGGCAATTCGGTTCAAATCCCGGAATGTTATATAAATATGATGGCACTTCATTTACTCAGGTAACATTGCCTGTTGGTATGACAGGTGCAACAAATATTTTCACTCACCCTGCGCAAACTACTGCTGATACACTGGTTCTCCTTGGTGGTTCAATGTCAGGCAGCGTAACGTATACTTCTACTGATGGCGGTACAACATGGAATTCAGTTTCGACTCCGATGCCAAATCTTACCATCAGCGATGTTGATTACAGTCCGTCATGGGTAAGTTCAATGCCTTCCTCAAATGGTATGGTTATGATTGTTCCCGGTTCTTGCATGTCAACTGACCTTGGTGCAACATGGACAACTATTGGTTTGCAAAACAATGGCGGTGCTTTACATCCTGATGATCCGAATGTCGTAGTTGGAACGATGGGTCGTGGAGTTGTAGTAAGCACATCAGGTGTTGCGGGCCCTTATTCAATTGCTCCGAACTATGGACTCGAAGCAGTAACGAGTAAGAAAATTTCACGCACTCCTTCAAAGGGTGTCTTCTATCTTGCAACTCGCGCCGGTCTTGCATATACAACTGCTTACACCGATACAACTGTAGCAGGATTTGATAAATGGAATGGCGTTTACGGAAGTTTCCCTGTAGCCAATGTAGGAGATGATGCCGGTATTTCCGCAGTTGCCATCGATCCTTCTGACAGTCTGCATGTCATTGCAGGTTACTCAAATGGTTTTGCATTGACGACAACAGGTGTATCCGGTTTCAGCAATATTAATCCTGCAGGTTATAATGCCGCCGGTTCTGATCCTGCCGTAAATGATATTCTTTTCGTAAGTTCTTCAGTAGTGCTTGCAGTAACCGGAGGCGATAATAATAGTGCCAGTGGAAAAGGTAACATCTGGCGTTCAACTGACGGCGGTGCGACATGGACAAAAGTTTCTCCGATCGGATTCTCTTGTGGTAATTCACTTGCCAAAGGTTCGATCAGCGGAAGTAATGTAATCTATGCAGGAACTGGTTTGTCGGGCAGCATGGCTGATCCGGGCACACTTTGGAAATCGACCGATGATGGTCAGACATGGTCAGTTGTAAACTACGGACCTACTGCTACGAATAATCCGTCTGTCAGCAATCTTCCTATCTACGACATCGCAGTGGATCCACGCGGTACTGATACCTTGTATCTTGCCTGCGGATCAAATCTTGATTATGCTTTTGTAAGATCTACCGATGGAGGAACATCATATCACTCGATTAACGCCGGTGGAGAAGGAGCGTTTACAACAGTTTGTATCAATCAGACCTATCCTGACAGTGTATATACAGCAATTCGTCGTGATATTTTGGTTTACGATGCCGTATCAGATTCGGCAATGTATATCTACCGTGGTTTGCCGGGCGAACTTGTTCCGGATCTGGCTTACGGTTCAGTACTTGCCGGTACATCAATGGGATTCTTTAAGGTAACCCCTGAAGCATTATTGCCAACGGTAATTTCTTCTCCGAAATCAGAAATGGAAAACGATGTAATGATCTATCCGAATCCGGTTCGTGAAGAAGCAACAGTAGGTTTCCAGATGAATCATGGTAACTCAGCAGTGTTGAGAGTATCAGATATTCTTGGACACAATCTGCTTACCAGCAAATATCAGATCAGCGAAAAAGGATATCACTATGTCAAACTTGATATCCGTGACCTTGCAACAGGAACCTATATTCTGAATGTTGACAAAGGAGACGGAAGAGTGTCGAGAACGTTTATCCATATTTCGGAGTGATCAGTCAGCGATCAGTAATTAGTAATCGGTGATCAGTGATTTGTTGATAGGTGAATAGTTAATGTGCTAATTTGCTAATCTACTAATTTGCTAATTTGCTAATTTGCTAATTTGCTAATTTGCTAATTAGCTAATCTGCAAATAAGCTAATGGTGATCAGAACCGTTCTGATCACCATTTTTGTTTTAAGATTTTGCATATTTTTGGATTGTGACCGTATAGAATTAACCAATCAGATATTAAATCAAGCACCATACTCTTGTTTCGCCGCCTCTGTCTATTGTTCCTTCTTGTTTTTGTTACCGGAAAAATATCCGCACAGTTTGATACAGCCTATGCAGTGAAATATCCTGATCGTCTCGGGATTTCATTATTTCAGTCGAATCCGTCATTTGTGATTGACATTTCGCAGAAGATGAATCCGGATTCGCAAGCTGTTTCAAATGTTCATTATACTACGCTGGCCAAAAGCATTAACGGCTTCGGATTTTTCTATGATAAAATCTCTCTCTTTGTAGGATTTAAATCGCCCTTAAATAAAGAAGAGAAGTTTAAAAAGGGAAGAACAACAACAACACAAATTGGTCTGGCGATTACCGGTGTAAAACTCAGAATTGAAGCTGCAGTGAAAAGTTACCGAGGATTGTATGATGCCTATTCTCCGAATTACATACCGGATTTTGGAGATTCAACGCCTTACTTTCAGAATCCGGATTTAAGAAATCATTTCTTTAAAGTAAAGGCTTTTTATTTTTTGAATAAGAAAAAACGATTTTCATATGGTGCAGCCTATGTAAACAACGTTCGCCAGATTAAATCAGCCGGATCGTTTATTATCTCTTCGAATCTGTATTCATCTCACATTTATGCTCCGAAAATTGTTCCTTCTGCACTGGATACATTTTATTCGCCGTGGCAAAACTGGAATTCATTTCGGGTAACTGCAATTTCCTGCGGCATCGGTTATACACATACCTTTACAATATTCAAGAGAGGTTTTATAAATCTTCTGGCCACACTTGGCATGGAGGAAAGGCATATCGTTCAATCTACCGGGGCCGGTGATCCCACGTATGATAGTTGGGAGATGTCGGTAAATAGTTATGATTTCCGTTCTTCGATCGGCTACCGTTTTCACGTCAAGACACCGGGATTTTACAAGGCTTTTCAAAAACAAAGGTGTATGGATGGATTTAGAATTCTGAATTCTAAATCCAAAATTCTGAATTCTGAATTCTGAATTCTGAATTCTGAATTCTGAATTCTGAATTCTGAATTCAGAATGTTATTTCACTCAGGAGCCTCGTTTTTTTCTGCACTTTAATTGATCTTTTGTCAAATTGAAATGCCTCAATAAATAATTTGTTTCTCGCAGATATAATAGAATTATGAATTCAGAATTTTGAATTGACTTTTGACTTTTGGCTTCTGACTTTTGGCTTATAAAAAAACGCCCCTTAATCGGGGCGATAAAATTACTTTTGTTTTTACTTCCCTTGCGACGGCCGCGGCCTCTTTTTTTAGGTGGCCGGCCCGGTCCTCTTCCGGATTTGAGTGGGGTCTTTTCCGAATTTTTGTTTTGATCTTGCCGGTCGTCCTCGTCCGCGCTTTGGTGCTAAGGCTGACTTCAGCTTTAAAAGCTGATTGATCTTGCTGTCCATGCTGCGCAGCGTCTCAACAAGTTCAGTCATGCCGTCAACCAATGCACTCTTCTTCTTCGGTCTTGCCATGATTTGAGGTTTTAAGTTACCACCTTTAGAGTATTTTAATAAATATTATACAGACTTGAAAATAGTTGTCACCTGAAAATCTTTAATAGGTTTTTCTCTTGAAATATTAAATAATAATCAGTATAAAAATTCCCGGAGGGATTAGTTTTTCTAATATCCGATAAACAGTGAGACTGATTCTCACAAAACAATTCATAGAATAAGATCTTGACTAATGCGATATTAGTCGATTGTAGATTAAAAGTAAAAGAAGGTTGATAATACAGCCACAGGCAGATATGTTCGCCACGGGCGAACACGTTCACCACGGGCGAACACGTCCGCCTGTGGCGGAAATATGTCAATTATTCGCAAACTGAATTGTGACCGGTGTAAATTGTAAATTAATATTCTGAAAAAGCTTCAGATAACTCTGTTGTCAGAAGTGAAATACGAATATTCTTGCTGTTGTGAACGGCAGGCAGCTTTAAACTAATAATATTATTGCAAAAAAATCCCTGCATAATTTTGAATCATCTATGCAGGGAGGATATTTTTCTTTTAATGTGTGATCAGTCTTTCTTTACAAACCATCCTTTTTGGTTTTGTATTCCGTCTGTAATTACAACAGAGTAAGCACCGGCAGGGAGGTCTTTAATTTCTATTTCCGAAATCTGTAATCCGGTTTTTCCGGAGACTTCCTTATGAATCACTTCTTTGCCAACAATGTCGAGTACCTGGAGTGTTGATGAAATTCCAAAAGATTCAAATTGCACTTGTATCGATTGTGAAGCAGGATTCGGGAATATGGAGACGCCGGTGAGATTGTTTTTGATTTTAACGGCGACGACATCGGAGTAAGAAAATTTGCCATCGTAATCAACCTGTTTTAACCGGTAGTAGACAATTCCGATGCCCGGGTTTTTATCAAGTAATGAGTAAGACAAGCTAACCGAAGAGTTGCCGGCGCCTTCAACGATGTCAACTTTAGAAAATTCAATTCCATTGTGACTTCTTTCAACCACAAAATAATCGTTGTTGATCTCTGTAGCTGTTACCCAGGAAGTCATTACTCCTTCTTTGGTAACATTTGCATCAAAGCTTAACAGATGAATCGGAAGCGGAGAACTAGATTGTGCTGTTGCAAAATCCCCGAATTCGTCCATTCCGGTTCTTTGTGTTGCACCAACTGTGCTCGTTAATACACAAGCGCCATTGAGCACCCATGGGTTGCTGCCGGCAGGAGATCTGCGCATCACTGTAAATCCACCCGGAGCAGCCATGTTGGTGTAATTGGCATTGTGCAATGTAATATCATAAGTGCCGGTGTTGCTGTTGGCAAGAGCATTCAATGTCCAGTAACCATTATTCAGAGCCTGATTAGTGGCATAGTTAGCCGTGACACATTCACTTGCTACAGGACCATTTGGCACAGCACCCCAGGAATTAAACGTAGCTTCAATTTCAGGAATCTGAGTTGGAGAAGTAAAATCAATTGAAGCTAACTGATAACCTTTGGCAGCATTTCCGACCGGGAAATCAAAGACGCCTGTGGCGAAACCATTGAGTGAACGCGTTAATTTTCCTTCAACATAACTTGTATTGTTTCCCGCGCTGACTGAATTGTTGGCTGTATTTAACTGGTACACAATTCGACTTCCACCGGTCACAATTTTTCCGCTCGTAAGAGTAAGCGTGCCTTCAAGAATAAGATCGTTGTATGGGCCTGCTGCTAAAGCAAGTGTACCTGCAGGTGACTGATTCATGATCACATCACCGAGAATAATGTTTTCAACCAGATTCACCCAGCTCTGCGCGCCTGTGCCATTGAACTCATAAGTACTACCGCTTGCAGGGCTTATATGTGTAACATCACCCAGAGCATTGTAGAAATTTTTCTTGATACGAATATGCATGGCATTCGGATCAAAGAAACCTGTCTTTAGTGAGTCGTTTTCAAAGATGTCGATGTCGTTTTGAAGAATAAGAGTGCCGGAAGGTTTTGCCATTGTAAAGTTGGCAAAGTGATTGGCTCCTGTAAGTGATCCTGAAATTTGTTGTGTACCTGTACCGACAAATCGGATGATTGATCCGGGTAGCATGATCAGACTTCCGTTATTGGTGAAATCACCGCACACTGAAAGAACGATATTCGGATTGACTGTCAAACTTGCTCCGGGTGCTATAGTAAGACTGTTGACTGTGGAATTGACTTGAATAACCGGTTGGTTAATAGAGGCCGGTGTTACCAATGCATCAGAAGCGCATGAAGGAGGAACGCATGTTCCCCAGTTGGCGGCAATATTGTAATTGGTATTTGAAGAACCGGTCCACGTCATCGATGTTGGAGCTGCTGAATAGTTAATCGGATCAGGAACAGAAGTGAAATTCAGAGTAAATCCTGAAGTACTGTTTGTGTAATTTGAAACAAGAAGCAAATAAGCCTGACCTGCCGTAACGTTAATGGCACTTTCATAGGAAGTATTGAATCCCGGATAAGCTCCGGGTGAATTTCCTGTTCCACTAACACCTGTTACACCATATGCACTGTAATTACATCTGACCGGTGGATTAGAGCCAAGTTGAGAACAAGTAATTCCACTTTGTCCGACTTCCCAGATAGCGAAATCGTAATCGGTAGAAGTTGTACTTGGTGCACCTAACCAGTCGTTCGGGACAATATCAAATTCCAGTGTACCATTCGAGCCAATAGGAATATAATAGTAAGCGGAGGCACGTTCACCTGAAGAAAGACAATTCACCCCGCTTCCAAATTCACACGTTGTTCCATAAGCGGCAAATCCAGGGTTAGCAACAGAAACGGAATTTGAACAAACTGAAATTGGTGTAGAGCAATCTTGTCCGTAGGTTGGAGGTAAATTTGATTCCGGTCCGTCAACAGCCATGATACCAAAAGTTCCTGTCATATCCTGTTCACCGTCGACGCGAACATAATATGTATTGCCGGGAGTTAATCCTGATACGGTGATCTCTGAATTATTTGAAGAGTTAGATCCGCATGTAATATCCTGATGGCACGAGCTTGATGTCGGTGCAACCTGAGTTAGCGAAGCACAGCTTCCCTGATAGAGTGCAATTTGAGTATTGCTGAGAGTTCCGAGGAATGTTTTTACAGTGAGTGTATTCGTTGTCGGAGTGACTGCGTACCAGACAGTATTCAAGGCACCGCCGGTCCAGCAGGAAGGAGCGCCCGGCTCTGAACTTCCACCGGAGCAACTGTTGTCGCCATTGATGTTTGTGTTCAAAGGCAGAACGGTTGCATTACAAGGAAGATCGTTCGGAACTCCCATACCGGTTAAGCTCACACTGAGGTCAAATGAAACGGCTGAAGGAGGATCCCACGAATCGACTATAATATAATAGCTGCCTGCGGAAGGGAGTGAGAAATTTCCATTCACATTTCCTCCTCCGATGTAGCCAAGGCAATTTGCTCCGACAGATCCCGGACAATTCTGATACAATTGAAATCCCGCAGCTGTAGATGAAGTATTACTAAGTGTAATTGAAATACACTGCGCCGCCGCTGCGGTGTAAGCAAAGACCATATCCTCGCCGCTTTCATAAAGCGACAAGCAGGAGCCTGTGCTTCCGTTATTGTAATCATTCCCTTTACACAATGTCGATTGCCCTGTAATAGTATATGGTAGCGAGATGTTTATTGCGTTTGCACAAGTAGAGCCGGGAATGCCGCCGGATATCGGAGCTGTTATGCTGATTGAATAATTCGTAATTCCGTTTGCAGAATTTCTGTCGACGATCAGATAGTACGTATGACCCGTGACCACATTTGCACAAATAAACTGATTGCCTGAAGAGCTTTGTGAATAATCAACGCAACTTCCTCCTTGTCCAATGAATGGGCAGCCGTCGTAAAGCATTATTCCTACATTGGTGCTTCCGCTGGTGAGTGTAATTGAAATGCTTCCGGAAGCGGCAGGAGTAAATACGAACACTTCATCGAGGCCCTGATAGTAATTGCTGTTTCCGCAAACAATGGCATTGCTGGCAGTAATGTCGTTTACTTTTCCTGTGGTGCTTCTTCCTGAAGAGGAATAAGGAAGTGCTGCAACATTCACTACACCTGTTCCAAGACTACCGGGACAGGTAGGCATCACCGGAGTGGTTACGCAAATGGTGAAATCTGTACTTTCCGGTATGTCATTATCTGAATCGTAAACACGGATAAAGTAGGTGGCACCCGGAATAAAATTGCTGTAAGTGATCGTTTCTGTTCCTCCATTACCGGTAAGGTCAGCACAAGAGCGGGAAACGAGTGACCCGCACGGGCCGCTTAGTAATTCAATTACAGGATCGAAGTTAGAACTGCCGACAACTGTAATGACATGCAGTGCCTGTGTAGCTGTGAAGGAATACCAAACATCATCATTTGCTGTTCCGGAACATCCTGTAGCAGGAGAAGATGAAGTTGCACCAAGAGTAGTTCCGCAAATTGGCGAGCACGAACCTCCGACAGTGGAAGGCGTCAGTGATGTTGCCGTTGCGCAATCATTATTGGCAGCAGAATTACGAACGGTAATTGTTCCGTCCATCGTGTTGTTTGTACTTCCGTTGGTCTGATAGCGGACAATTCGGATGTAGTAGGTGGTACCAATTGCTGTTGTCAAAGTAACAGACTCAGTTCCTCCTTGCCCGAAATTATTTACGCAGGCCAGATTGTTCATGGATCCGCAAGAGCCGCTGTAAACTACCAGGCCAACATCGCGTGTTCCGTTTACAGTGGCAGCGATAGTCGTGCTTGTACTTGTTGCCGTAAACTTGAACCAGCCGTCGCGTTTGTTATTTCCTGACGTCATACAACCGAGATTGGTGGAGACGTTGCTGTTATTATCGACATTGAATGATTGCGGAATAGTGTAATTTGTCCAGTTGCCATTGCAATTGGAGAAGTTCAACGTCGGCACGTTGTTTTGCGGACACAAGTTATCAGACTGCGATCGTGCAGTGAAATGGATTCCGCAAAACAGAATCAGCAAAATTAAAATGAGATTAAAGTTGGTGTTCATGTGCGTGTGTGGGGAAAGAACTTATTGCTTTTTATCGTAAGGTGTAAACGACACGGATTCTACTTTATAATTTCTACGGATAGCAGGAATATCAGTTCTGAATTTCAATTCTGCATTTGAATTGATTTCAGCTGTTCTGATTCTTTCCAGAATAGATGTTTCATTGTTTTGTGCCGGGTTATAATGCACAATAAGAACATTCATTTCATAGCAGGCTTCGATAGCTTCGATGCCCGGAGAATCTTTAAGAGAATGACTGATGATGGAAACGTTCTTATCGCTCAGATAGGGAATAGAAACGAGCATTTCAGTGCTTGTGCTTTGCGCAAAAACTGTGGCAAAAATGAAGATGAAAATCAGAGCAAGTTTTGAGCGTATTTGTCCTGTTTCAGAGTTCATGGTGTGTGGGTTTTACTATTAATTATAGAATACGCAAAAAGGGCAAACTGGATTAGTCGAAATGGCTAAAGACCTTACAGATCAAGGCTTTTCAGGCCTTTAAAATTCAGTTACAAAGGTACTTTTTTGTAAGGCAATAAAAGTTAACTGTTGATTATTTTTTTTCTAAAACCCGCATTGGATGGGCGAAAGCGGGGGTTTGCATGGTAAATAAAATGCCAAAAACCTTTAAAATGCCCGTAAATAGTGGCTTTTGGAAGACGGAATATTTTTCAACAAATCCCTGAAAACGTAAAAAGCCCGCCGGTGGCGGGCTTCAGAGTGGCCTGGCAATGGAATGTCTTATTGCGGCTGATAGATAATTCTTACACTTTGGGATCCTGATTTTGTACTGAGCGTCACCAGGTACATTCCGGGAGAATAGCGTTTTTCACTAAAGTCAATCGGTAAAGAATAGTCGCCGGCCTGAAGCACGCGGCTAATCGAAGAGGAAATATTCTTTCCATCAATGGACGTAATTGAAATCATAACCCGATCAGTTTCTTTCAAAGAAAAATTAAGTGTAGTTTGATTGCTAAATACAGAAGGGAATGCGCTGAATTGCGAAATGGTATTTTCATTTTCCGAAATTCCCACAGTATGCTGAACGAAGTATGCAGTCAAACTATCCGGACCGGAAATGTTGTATTGCGTGTTGGAAGATGTTGCCCCGGGAACACTAAAGTTTTGGGATTGCCAGTGATCAAACTGAAAATCGTTGAGTGTATCTGGAATTGCTTCCAACAGAATTGGAATGTTGCCATAGAAATTTCCTGTCCATGGAAAATCAGTAAGCGTAAGTGAGTTGATGTGCAGAATGCCTGCACCGTTTGGATTTTCAGTAATCGTCACAGGGTAGGGTCCGGTAAGATTATAGCAGCCCGGCAGTGTTTGCGAAATGGAAGCGCAGCGCCTTTCAATAAAATAGCGCAGGCGATGTAAGTTTGTTCTCCATTCAGAATAAGTACCGAACCAGCGATTGGCATGCATAGTCATTTCAGGATCGATCACAGCGGAGATACTGTCTAATGATCGTAGCATGTTATCGCAACTGAAAGTCGAATTCATCAAATCAATGTATCGGTTGATGTAGTAATTGTTGAAGTCAGGATTTTCACGCAATTTGTCAAGCAGGTCAAGATGCTGCTCCGGATCAGACAATGAATTAGGCATGTCTACATTGCATGGCAGTGCGGTTGCGCTGGTATCAGGAATTCCGGTGTAATTGATGTAGAAACCAAAAACAGCATCGTTATCCCAGAGAATGTAACCCCATTTTTTATGAGACCCGGTTGAATCAGTACCTCTCCACCATCCGGTGTTATAGTTCAGCCAATCGGATGTGACGCAGATTGAGTTTACAATTACGTAATCGGCCAGGCTTTTCACATCGAGATTTCTTGTAACATAATCCCAGTCGGCAGGATTCGTCATATTGTGTCCCATTACATATGCGTGAAATGCATTCCAGTCTGTCAGTGCCTGATTTCCGCCATACTCAGCCCATGTACCGCCCCATGTTTCGATGTATTGGATGTGATATTTATCCTGGCCGTAGTAGTAATTTGTATAATCATGATCATCGGGCACTTCACGCAGATCATATACACCCCAGTAATCACCATTGATGTACACAATAGCTTTGGTTGCTGTTCTGACATCAAGATTCAATCCGCCTTGTTTAGCGAGATTTTCTACATAGGCATCACGTAAATGTGCGCTTCCTGCATTGCTGGAATGGTGTGCGGCAGGGTAGTTATCGTCGCCTGCAGCACGAAGAATTACTCGTTGGAATTCGTCGCGTTGTGTCAGATTGAAGAGAGGATATTGTAAAGCATAGTTGTATCCCATTTCATCTTTCATAACGAAGTCGAGACTGCGTTGATCATTCGCCCACGAATCCTGACCATGACGGTTGAATTCTCCATAGCCGGCTGTCTTTCTCGTCTTCTGCATATCAAAGTATTCAATTGAACCCAGTGGAACGAGTCCTCCGTTTCCATTTGCAAGTGTTTGCAATTGATTTGCAGCTATTGAAACCACCGGAATGGTATGATTAACATTGATGAAGTAGGTTGCAAACTGAACAAAGCCGGGCAATATCGATGGATTATTACTGAAGCTTGCTGCTTTGAGAACTTTCGTAGAAGCAATGTTGATAGGGCCAATATAAGGTGAAGAAGATGCTGTTGGTTCTGTACCATCCAGAGTATAGCGGATAGTTGAATTCGGTTCTGTAGTACTGATACTCACACTCACGGTAGCATTGTAAAAACCTGCATTGATGCTGAATGCCGGTGTTGCAGCATAGGCAATAAAAGTATTGGTGCTGGAGTTTGCAGCTCTTGGCGTAGGGGTAGTACAAATTCTCCAGTTAGCAGAGCCGTCAGGTACTCTTCCGTAGGAATGATGTTTTTGCAGAGTAGTAATATACAATTGATCAATGATTGCCCCTGAATTATCAGCAAGTACAATCTGTTCGGAAGGAATTTTTGTTTGCGACAATTTAAAATTAGTATGGTAATAGATTCCTGTTGCTTCATTTCTTCCGTCAGCAAAAAATAAAATTGTAGCATTTGCTGCCAGAGTGGTACCTGCAGGGATCTGCCACTTTGTTGGCTGATTTATTCTGTCACTCAGGTAATACCCCCCGATATTTACGGAAGAACTACCTGCATTATAGAGTTCAATCCAGTCTTCATACTTGGAATAGTTGTCTGCTGTGAGAGACATATTTGCGCATGAATATTCGTTGATAACGATCTGTGCATTTGCGGACTTTAGGAGCAGAAAAAAAAGTCCGGCTAAGAGAAAGTAACGGTACTGATACATGTTTCCGGGATTTGGTTTTTACAAGTTTATAAAATTTTTCATTCCCATTTTGAAAGTCGGTTTAAAATGGCGTAAATATGAGTTTTCTTCTCAAAATGCCTGTTTTTAATTGAAAAATCGTCTTTTATAATATCTTGGATTTTGTTTTTCGTGAATTGGAAAATTAGATAACTTGAAGCCGAAATACATCTATCTCTCAAAACCCTAAATTACCATGATCAAAAAATTTACACTACTCTTTGCTGTTTTTTCTGCCTTCTTTGTAAACGGTTTTGCTCAATTGAGCGGAACATATACAATTGGCGGAACTACGCCGGATTATGCAACGGTTCAGGCGGCAGTCACGGCACTCTCAGCAGGTGTATCAGGTCCTGTTGTGTTTAACATTCGTCCCGGAACCTATCAGGGAAAAGTTTCGATGGGCAATGTCGTTGGAACATCGGCAACAAATACGATAACCTTTCAGGCGGAGAATGGCGACAGTTCAAGTGTAATCATCACTGATTCTTCAGCGACGACAGCATCCAGCAACTTCACCATACTGATTAATGGTACCGATTATCTGCATTGGAACAAAGTAACCATTGAACGTTCCGGAACCAATCAGTATTCAACCTGTGTTTTCGTCGGATCGGGTTCACATGGTATTACATTTTCCAATTGTCATCTGACAGCGGGAAGTGTAGCATCATTCGGCGGAAACGTGAATGCCTGTGCTATTTACCTCCCACTCGGAGGCGCGCTGGATTCTTCCGCAACGTTTGTCGATAATTTTATTGAAGGAAATTCATACGGTTTATACCTGATTGGTCAAAGTTCAGTGACTAATCTGGCTGAGCCGATGATTTCAGGAAACGTTTTCAGCGGACAGGATTATTGTGCAGCTTATCTGAAAAACGCAAGCCGCGTAACGGTGCAGAATAACATGATTACCTGTTCAAGTGCCAATACAAGCTACACAGGAATTTATTTTGAAAACGTAGCAGGTCAATCTGAAATTTCATCCAATAAAATTACCGGTCTTAGTGTCGGCGGATACGGAATCTACCTGCTGTCTTCTTCAGGCGTTATGGGCAGCGAAGCTCTTGTAGCAAATAATTTTATTGAAGCTCACGGAACAGGCTATGCTGACGGTATTGGATTTAACAACTCAGCTTACTTTAATATCTATCACAATACCGTAAGTATTACCACATCCGGTTCAAACTCTTCCTGTATTTATTTTGATGGAAACGGATCAAATTCCGTAAACGTATTGAATAACATTTTTGTGAATACAGGCGGAGGTTATGCTTTCACAAATTATGAAACAGCGTCTACAACAATCATCAGTGATTACAACGATTTGTTCACACCGAACAGTACTAATATCGGTAACTGGGATACGAACTCGCCTACAGACCTGACTGACTGGCAAACGGTCACCGGTCAGGATGCAAATTCAGTTTCCGGTGATCCGCAATTCCATACATCGACTGACCTTCATTCAGGCAGCACAACTGTAAATGACCTTGGTACTCCATTGTCTTCTGTGCTGACTGACATCGACGGAGAAAGCCGCAGTGCAAGCACACCTGATATCGGAGCCGATGAGTTTACGCCGCTTTCTGATAACCTTGGATTGATGGCTATTATTTCTCCGGAAGACGGTTGTGGTGATTCGGCAACTGTGATTGGAGTAGTGATCCGCAACTTCGGATTGAATGATCAAACCGGTTTTGATGTTACTGCTGATGTAAGCGGAATGCTGACAACATCACTTACTGAAACCGTTAGTGCAAACCTCTCTACCAATCAGCTCGACACACTTTATTTCACTACAACTCTGAATACTTATGCCGGCGGAACATTGGATGTAACTATCTACACCGGACTTTCCGGCGATCAGGATTTGACGAATGATACATTGCATGCAAGTTATACTTTCCTGGATCATCCGAATGCTCCTGTTGTTGTTTCACCACAAACTCAGTGCGACAACAATGTAATGCTGACTGCAGATGCTGATTCCGGTGATGTATTGATGTGGTATGATGCAATGGACGGCGGCAACTTATTGTTTGTTGGTGATACATTCCATACTGCTGTGAATACAGATACTACTTTCTATGTAGAATCGCATCATGGCAGTGGATCAACAGGCTGTTTGCGCATTACTGAAATTGAAACAAATGGTGGTGGTGATTATATTGAGGTACAAAATCTTTCAGGTATCGGTTTTGATGCAACAGGTTATAAAGTTGTAGCCAGTGATGATTACACGGATATCAACCTTGTGAACTCCCTTACCTGGGATCTCGGCTACTTCAATCCGCACGAAATTCAATATCGTACTGATGACGCCGCTGATAATTATTGGGGAAACAACCTCCTCTGGAATCCATCCAGCAACGGTTGGGCGATGATTCTTGATCCGAACGGAGCAATAGTTGACTTTGTTGCTTTTGATTGGGATAGTGCAACTATTCAATCAATGAACATCACAGTCGGAAGTTTTACAAACATCACTCCGGGCAGCGAATGGTCAGGCGATGGAATGAGCACAGCATGTTCAAGCACCGGCATTACAAATCATCGTTTAGGATCAGATGATCACAATAGCAATGTAGACTGGGATTGCGAAACAGCCACCAAAGGAACACAGAATCCGAATCTGGATGCAACCTTCCTGCATTGCGGAGTTGGCGCTTGCGCAAGTCCGCGTCAGGAAATTCAGGTAACAATCATTCCGGGAATTACAGCTTCACTCGGACCGGATCTCTCAGTTACAAATCCGTTCTCTGTTCAATTGTCACCAGGACAAGGCTATACATCCTACCTCTGGTCAACCGGTGAAACCACTGATACAATTACAGTAACCACAGTTGGTGTGTACTGGGTAACAGTAACCGGCGGAAACGGCTGTACATTCACTGACACTATCAATGTCGTTCTTGATGTATCAGTTGCAGGTACTCTTAGTGAAGACGCTGTAAGTTTCTATCCAAACCCTGCATCAAACAAACTTACGATTGCCTGCTCAAATATCGATCTTGAAAAAACATTGTTCCGTTTCTTCGACGGTACAGGTAAAGAAATTTCAGGAATTCAGTTAGCGAAAGATGGCAATCGCAATTTATCAGTTGATCTGACAACGTTCCCTGCAGGAATGTATTTCATACAAGTGTTAAACGAAAAAGGCACGTTGACCAAACGAATCAACGTCGTAAAATAGCGTAGTCACCCTATGCTAATGAACAGGCTCATCCGAAAGGGTGGGCCTTTCTTTTGGAAGTCAAAAGAAAAAAATTCTGAATTCTGAATTCT
>JAXLTM010000029.1:0-37862 GCA_046330055.1 Bacteroidia bacterium
ACTTTCAATTATTTCTTCAGAAATTGAATCTGACGAGGAGTATCATTACTTTCTGAAGTAGCACTTCGTAATTGAAGATAGTAAGAACCGGTTGCAAGTTTTGAAACATCGAGTGAAGACGAATTGAATCCGTGTACGGCATTAGTTGTTTCCTCAATGATGATGCGACCTGTAACATCAAGAATGCGCACGGATAGTACATCGTCGTTGGCTTGAATGTACTGGTAATTCAGTTCTTCGCTAACTGGATTAGGATGAATTTGAATGACTGGATCTTTTTTATTGCAGTTGATTGCAACCGTTTCTGAGTATTCAAAACGGCCATCAATATCAACCTGACGGAGTCTGTAGTAGCGAAGTTCACTGCATTGGCTTGGATCTTCAAAAGAATAGGACCGATTAGTAGTTGATATTCCGGCACCAAATCCATTAACCTGACCAATTTTAACAAACGATTCTCCATCATAACTTCGTTCAATATCAAAGTGGTCATTGTTTGTTTCAGATGCAGTCACCCATGTACAAAGTACTTTTTCTCCTTTCAGTTCTGCGTCAAAGGAGAGTAGTTTAATTGGGAGTGGAACAGTAGACTGAGCTACTGAGTATAGGTGATTGAATGAAGTACTTGCAGAAGCAGCTGAACCGAAAGTTCCTGTAATCGTTCCTGAAGCAGTTGCATTATTTGAAATGGTGAATGCACCACTGTTTAATATCGCAGTAATCACAGACCCTCCTGGGATGCCGGTTCCTGAAATTGGTGCTCCTACTGAAAGGGAAGTTGTGTTAGCAGTCGTAATTACATTCGATCCCAAAGTAGTGGTCATCGAAGCAGTATACGTCGTATTGATATTCACTCGCTGGGTATTGGTATGCGTACTCGTAATAACACATTGCCCGATAAGCCCCCATGATGCTGACAATGCAGGGTTGGCAGCCTGATCAGCTTTAGCTACAGTGAAACCTGTTCCAATTAAATTAGTTTTTCCAACGTCATACAAAGTTACTTTGTATGAACCATTGAAAGAAGTATTTCCTTTTGTAAAAGTCCAATAGCCATCGTTGAAGAGTGGTAAGACATCATAAGTGGCAATCATACACTCAGAAGCTGTCGGGCCAACACCCGGAGGTGTAGCTGGAGTAGGCCATGGACTAAAGTAGGATAGCAAGTTATTTATGGTTGTTCCGCTGTTGAATGTAATGTTAGCTAATGCATAACCACCCGGAGTAAGTGTATCTCCAACAGGGAAGTCAATTGACATAGGTAAAGTCAGCGGTGAACCTAAATAAACTGCCCGTCGGAGTTTACCATCGATATAGCTGATTGCAGAATGTCCTGAAACAGAAGTAACGTTATTGTATTTTACATTTACCTCAAGAGCAGCATTTGAACGAGTATTAATTAAACCGGATGTGAGTACAAGTGCTGTATCAATATTCATTATACTGTTTGCACCGCTCAGGTAGAGATTTCCGGATGCTTTATTCATGCGGACCCGATTCAGTATGATACTGCCATTTGAGTTTGTAAAAGTCTGTGCAGTTGTTCCATTAAATTCAAGAGTACTTCCACCATAGCCGGTGAAGGTTGTAGTACCTGAGAAGTTGGTAAAGTTTCCGGCGACCTTCATGTATTTTCCATTGATATTGAAAATAGATGTAGCTGAAGAAGTAGTGAAATTCTGTGAAACATCAATATTGTTTGCCAGTATTACAGAGCCTCCGCCTTTAGTAATTGATAAGTTAGCAAAGGCGTTACTACCTACCAATGAACCGGTGATAGTTTGTATTGTGTTACCAATAAATTGAACAGTTGAATTTGGTTCACAGATAAGGGTTCCATAATTCGTGAAATTACCGCAGACTGCAAGTGAGGCACCCGTTTTGATTCTGAGTGTAGCTCCTGCATTGATAGTCAGATTTCTTACCGATTGTGCACCGACAACACATGGCTGACGTCCGCTAAAAGTGGAATTTACCGTTGCATCAATTCCACATGCAGGAGTCGTTCCGCAAGTACCCCAGCAAGTAGCGCAGGTGTAGTTTGTATCTGCAGCCAAAGTGCCACCATTCCAGATTGATGTACTCGAAGCAGTGGAAATTGGCGTACTGTTCCAGTTAAGTGTAAAGCCTGCATTTAATGAGCTGTTATAGTCATTCAGCAACATAATATATGTACGAGGAGCTCCACTGAAAGTGAGAGCACTTGAATATGCGTAAGGAGGAGGAACAGTAGTTGTAAGTCCGGTAGACGCATTTGCTGCAGCGTAATTACATGCAGCCGGAGCAAGACTGGATGACTGAATCAGTGCACATGGATTGGCTTGGCCTGTAACATCCCAGAGCAATAAATCGATATCGGTTGATGCTGCCGAAAGTACATCAAAAGCAATGGTGGCAGTTCCACCGGCAAGTGCAGGATCAACAGTAAACTGATACCATACTGAGTTTCGTTCGCCGTTAAACCAGCAAGTTCCTAAATAACTAGGAAGGTCACATACGTTTCCATTATTTCTAAATCCCGGATCTGCAACAACAATTGAACTGGTGCTGCAAACAACTTGTGCCCCGGCACAATCCTGTTGATTAACCGGCGGAAAAGTTGTTGAGGTTCCGTCAATGACTGTAATTTCAAAGGATCCGGTTAAAGAGTTAAAACCATCAACAGCAATGAAGAGGGTGTCACCCGGAACCATACCTGTACATAACAAATCTGAAAAGTCGCTGAATCCTCCATCACAAGGAGTTCCATCATCATTGCAACCTTTGGAGACGTAGGTACTCGAAGCATTCGCGCATCCGGAGGCGAAAGTAAAAGCCTGGATTTGGGTATCTGTCAATGTCAGAGGGTGAGTTCTGATGTGAACTTGTCCACTGGCAGGAACGACACATTTATACCAAACTGTGTTAATGGTACCGCCTGAAACGCATTGAGCGGTATTTGGAGGCTCAGATAAAGAACCTGAGCAGGTGTTAAAACCGGTTGTTGTTCCACCTATAGGCAATAATACTGCTGAACATGGCAGATCATTAGGAGGCGCACAGGCACTTTGAAAGCAGATGTCAAAATTGCCTTGGCTTTCAGGATTCTCTGACCATACACGAATATAGTAGGAAGTACCATTTGTCACAGGGATTGAGAGGGCAGCATATCCGTTAGGTCCGGAATTGTAATCACAGGCATACAAAGAAAATGATCCACAAGAACCTGTATAAATCGCCATAGCAATATTGGCTGATGGATTCACTGCACTTGGGGCTGTGTTAATCAATAATGATCCGGTAAAAGTCGCTGTAAAGGCAAGCCATACATCTCCTGTTACACCTTCAATGAATGCTGAAGGAATACTTGCCGGTACACAACTTGGCAATGGTACTGTACCAACTGCAGATGGCGTTGAGCATTCTGTTGAGTAAGTTTGATAAACACAACTAATTCCACTGCCAACAGTACCCAGGTTTGCGTATGAAGCACAATTGTCATAGGAATTCGAAGTGCCAAGAGTGGTAATGCTGATATCAAAATTGATGTTACCACCAACTTGTCCATTGTCAACAACGATGTAATAAGTGACGCCACCTGTCAATGTCACTGAATTGATTGTGGCTGTACCGGTTGGTACTTCAGCTGATCCCAGGCAGTATGTTGTTCCACCGGATGAATCAGGACAGTTATTGAAAATGAAAACGGCAGGATTTACATCCGGGCTGGTGATAGAGATTCGAACGCATTGACTTACGCTTGGAGTGTAACTGAAAACATAATCTTCACCTGCCATTGAAAGTGTATGGCAAACTGCAGTCGTACTATCGTAGTTGTTGATAGAACCTGCTGTTGTTAAACCGGTCTGGTTATAAGGTAAACTACAAATGTATGTTGCGGCACTGCAGGTTGTTCCGCCTGCAATTGAAGTACTGCTTTTTACACAAAGCTGGAATTTTCCGGTCGGACTTTGATCCCCATCAGCAGTAACACGCACATAAATCACCTCGGAGGCGCAAGGGCGGCTGAGAGTAAGTTCTCCAAATGAAGGATAAGTTGCACTTGTAGTTGAACAACCCAGTGATGCACCACCGCAGGTAAGAAACGCTTCTACAGTTGTACCAGTAGCAGACTGACATCCGCCTGTACCCTTTGTGGTAATAGTAACAGAAGTAACGCCTGCAGGTTTTGTGAATTTAAACCACACATCTCTCAAATCCGCAGCGCATGGAAATGCAGCTCCATTTGTCGCATTTACGATTGAATATGTGTTAAATGTGCAGGTAGCGTTTATTGTTCCAAGATCCTTAGCGGGACGTGTTCCGGTACATACATCGTTCGGGCAATAGGGATTAAAAGTGAACATCGCGTTATTGGGGCGAGTAACACCGGCGGCAGCAAATGTGCTGTTCTCTGCCAAACTATCTACTGTTGCAGTGGTCGCGGCAGTAGGTGTCATAGAATAAAAATCACCCGTGCAAACACCTGCAATACCAATTGATGCACTGGCGTTAGTAGGGGTATATGTTGCAACAGAAGGATAAAAAATGACGATGTTGTTTGTGTTTGTGAAGGCAATTCCATGCTGAATATTCGACCCGTTTGTTTTGTCCCACTTAGATGCCCATCTGATTGAAGTTGTTGCACCTAACGTGAAAGAAAATGCTGCTGTTCCCAAATCATCCCAAAGTGAAGCAATCAATGGATAGCCTCCGGCATAAGTAGACAAACCATTTGTTGGAAGGGTCGATGCAAAAGTAGCAGCAGCACTAAAGTTGTAAAAAGTCAATGTCGCACCAGCAGCCATTGCTGCACTGGTGTTAATATTTATAGTTACATTGGAAGCAGTTACAGCAACAACCTGAGCAAGACCATTCCCTGCTGCAGCCCCCATAATACCGGCCCACCCAACAAACATCCCCTCAGAATTTCCTGTAGTTGATGTCAGAGGAATAACATTTACGTTAGTCGCTATAGCAGATGATAAAGTTGATGTTGTTGCGGATGAAACCGTTGAAGATGGAATAAGTACAGCCCATCCATTTGTGGAAAGTAAAATATCCTGATACGTAACATCGGCGAATGTGAAATTGAAGCCCGCAGGCGTGAGAATTGCCAGAGAGTTGTCTATCCCGACAGCATTCACAGCGACAGAAGTCGTAAATGCTGTGTAAGTATTAGGGGTTGAACTGGTAAAGCCGAATGGCATGCCAACTGCAGCCTGACCGTATGAAAAGCGGACAGCTGAAAACAGGCTTAACGTAAGGATTACAAGTAACTTTGTAAATAATTTTTTCATGGTTTTCGAGTTAGCCGGTGAATGGTTTTGCTGGAGGATATTTTGGAGATTAGTTCTTTGCCTTTTCGCAGAAAGATGTACTTTCCGCAACATGAATTTGTAACTCCAAAAATCATAAAAATTTAACAGAAAAGCAACAAATACTTTGATTTGGACGTGATTAAGTTGTAAACGGTCAGGTGGAATAGGTGAACGTCTCCGAAGATTGGGTGAGGGAAGCTAACGCCAGGCAGAAAAGTGCTTTTTCGAGGAATTTTGTCTGAATTGGCCCGGATTTTTTTTCAACAATTGTTCATAACCTGAAGCCAGAGAAATGGTACCTGCAATTTTGGTCGGATTTTAGAAATGCACACTGTATCCGGTCAGCGGATTGCATGGCAAAACTTTTCAAAAATTATCGTTTAGTACTTTTTGTAGATATTCGGTTTTCGCATTCGGAATATTAATCTCAATGGTTTAATATTGCAGCTGCCGGTTCTGATTCCGGAAAACACTAAATAGCATTTTCATGATAAGAAAAATTACCACTAAAAGCTCCCTGATTGCATTGTTATGCTTGGTCTCATCAGGTGTTGCGAATGCTCAGATTACTCTTCAGGCAACCAATATTCCTTCTGTCGGTGATCAATGGGTAAACAAAATCATTACCGACACAACTATACAGGCAGGCTCGGGAGGTGCCGGGGCAATCTGGGATTTTACTGCGTATTTCATTACCGTAAATACAATCGCAGAAGAATTCAAAGCTGTTACAGGCTCAGGCGATGATGTGAATTTTCCAACTGCAAATATGAAGGTTGTTCACCTTTGGGCTGGACAGACTACTTCAAAAAGAGTTCAGCTGGTACGGAATTGCAATGGCTCGGTTTTAAAGGAAGTGATGAATTATATCTTACCAGTGTTCAGAATATTCTCACCGTGCCGTTTACCTATAACACTACTATTCTAATGTTGCAGTATCCGGAAGCTGCATCCGTGCAACTGTTACAGGTACTGTTTCAGTATCCGGTGATGGTTACGGAACTCTGAAAGTTGCTCCCGGTAATGGCGGACCATTCAATAATGTTCTACGTGTAAAATTCGATATCAATTTGGTTGAAGATTATAGCGGAGGCGGCGGAACTGCTGTGTCTAACGTTCATATCGTACGTTATAGCTGGTATCGCTCAGGTTTACGTGCTCCTGTATTCTCAATTATCCAGGAGAATGTGGATGGTATACTTGGTTCTTCACGCAAGAAATTTGTAATGTTCAGTACTGTAACAACAGGAGTTGAAGATCTTGCAAAGCCATCTCTTGCTATGGAAGTGTATCCCAATCCTGCAAAAAAGAAAGTGCATTCGTGAAATTTTCTTGATAAATCTTCTGATGTTTCATAAAGTGATGGACATTACAGGAAAAAGTTTGTCTTTCAGAAACCGCTCATTACGGTCCGGTGAGTATAAGTACAATCTCGGTGTAGCAGATTTCCTCGTGGAATTTATGTGGTGTCAGTAACTGCAGGTGCAGTTGTCAGACAACAACGACTGATTCTTCAGAATAACCGAACTAAGCAATCTTGCTTTTCTGATTATAATGACTGATCCCGCGGATCATATTTTTTTGAATTATGAAAAATAGTTGGTAAGAGAAAGTATCCTTGATGAAAAAGATTAAAAAAAACGCTGGGCGGGATGATGGGGAAAGCAAGAAAGCAGTTAAATGCGTGAATGCAGCTAAAAAGCAAAAGGATGTAAATCGTTTTGTGTTAAAATGGATTTTAGAACGACGTTTACATTAAGTCGAGATCAAGCTTTACAACGACTTTTTATAGAGATAATAGATGCCTTTTTTTTGGATGATGGCTACATCGCTTTTGAAGGTGAAAAATACGAGGAGATAAAAGAAGATAATGACGAGTTACCATTGAAAGTATTACTACCGATGGCCATAAAAGCATTTTAAAAAGTGATGTATTGGTACAAAGATATTCAGCGTGCCTGCTATGGCGATTCCAAACACATTGCAGGTGTAGAACTACGCAGAATTGTGCGAAAAGAAACTGAAAATGATAAACCAACTTAATGGCATCAAAAGGAATATGAAAGATATGCAGAGTGGAGATATTGGTATAAAGTTATTAAGAAGATATACAATGAAAATATGTTTAAACGCAAAAAACACACAACGAATGGAAGGCTTTTTGCCACCTAAAAAACCATTTGCAGCGGATAAAGCATCGAATTGACTTTATAAAGTGGTATCTAAATGATAGGTGAGTTTTTTGGGCTCAGACCGCAGAGCTTGCTTAAGAAATTAGTTTGGATAAAGAACTATTTTTCAGTACAATCCTTTTTGTCTAAGACAAAGGATTGTCTCTTGTATTCAGATGGTATTGTACACCAATAAACCACGGGTGATTTTTAATTCAACCACTTCAACAAGGTTGTTGTCGGGGTTGATGCCTGCCGGAATCATTCCCGCTTCTTCATAGTCTTTGAGAAATTTGTTGTTGAATTCATAACGGTGACGATGACGTTCTCCGATTTTTTGTTTTCCATAGACAGCGGCTACTTTCGTGCCCTTTTGCAGCAAACATGGATATTCACCGAGTCGCATCGTACTGCCTTTCTTGGTAATTTTCTTTTGCTCTTCCATGAAATCAATCACCGGATGTTTGGTATTCGGACTCATTTCAGTACTGTGTGCATCTTCCATCCGATTACATTTCGTGCAAATTCAATGACAGCGCATTGCATGCCGAGGCAAATTCCCAGAAAAGGAATATTGTTTGCGCGCAAATTGAATAGCAGTAATTTTCCCTTCAATACCACGATCTCCGAATCCCCGGGCAACCAGGATGCCGTTCAAACCGCCGAGCTTATTGGCGACATTGTCGGCGTCAATTTTTTCAGAGTGTATCCATTCAACCTGCACACGGCATTCACTGGCAACACCGGCATGGAATGAATGCTTCAGCAATGGACTGTGTAGGCATCTTTCAGTTCAATATATTTTCCGACAAGACCGATTCGAACTTCATTCACGGGATTCTTCAACTTGCCGAGAAAATCCTTCCATTGTGTAAGTTCCGCTGTGCTGAAGCGCGATTTTTAATTTGTTGATGACGACTTTGTCGAGCTGCTCTTTATACATAAGCAGTGGTACATCATAAATCGTATCAGCATCTATAGATTCAATTACCGCATTTACAATAACATTACAGAACAAAGCAATTTTCCTGCGAATCTCCATTGAAATCGGATGTTCGGTACGACAAACAAGTACGTCGGGTTGAACACCGAGCTCAAGCAGTGCTTTCACAGAGTGTTGAGTTGGTTTGGTCTTTAACTCTCCCGCAGCGGCAAGGAATGGAACCAGAGTAAGATGAATAGAGAGAGCAGAACTTCCGAGTTCCCATTTTAACTGACGAACACTTTCAATATAGGGAAGCGATTCAATGTCACCTACCGTTCCGCCGATTTCTGTAATTACGATATCAAACTGTCCGGTTTCACCAAGGAGTTTTATTCTCCTCTTGATCTCATCAGTGATGTGAGGAATGATCTGAACTGTTTTTCCCAGATATTCTCCTTCACGTTCTTTATTGATGACCGTCTGATAAATCCTTCCGGTCGTTACATTGTTTGCCTGAGAAGTCGGAACATTCAGGAAGCGTTCGTAATGACCAAGGTCGAGATCGGTCTCAGCACCGTCATTGGTGACATAACACTTCCATGTTCATACGGATTTAGCGTTCCCGGATCAACATTGATGTAAGGATCCGTTTCAATAGTGACAGAATAACCCCGTCCCTGAAGTAGTTTAAGGAAGCGGAAATAATTCCTTTCCAAGCGAGGAAGTTACGCCCCGGTTACAAAGATGTATTTGGTAGAATTGGCCACCGTGTTGAGTATTATTGAATTAGAAGAAATTGTTGTTGAAAACCAAAAGAGATTTCTTCAACACGGGGTACAAATGTAAACTGAATTGACGAAGAAAAAAATTTCAAGGTGTAAATAATTATACGGATTCTTGCAGTATGAAGAATATTGCTGTAATCCTGTTTTTTCTTTCACTGGCAATAGCTGCAAAGGCTCAGGCGGATAGCACAGGCGAAATTTTCGGCAAAGTCTGAAGTCGGATTCTTTTATTTTCACTGAAATCGAGAAATGGAATTGTTCCATTTTTTCGGCAATGGGAGATCAGGCTTGTGCGCCATTTCAAATGAATGGCAAACAAGCTCTCGTCACTCAGGTGTTGCTGTTACACAATCGCACTTTTTACTGTGGACCAGAAAATTGATGACAAAATCAGACCTTGTCTTGGTAAGAATAAATTTTGATGACTTTACAACACATTTTACTGAATTGTGATTATTACGGCTATGGATTTTTAGCCGGCTATGGTATATTCAATCTTGTCACAAAACGTTACAAGGGTTTTCATACAGCTTTAGGTAGAGCAGTGATTACAAAGCTGTAAGAGCCGGTAAGATTCTTTGCGGCAGAATGCGACCTGAACATATGGGACAAGCAGTATAATACCGATCATTGTTGGGTGCTCAATTAGAACAAAATACAACAGCGGAAGAAGTGTAGGGGCTTTTGATGTTTCCTTCCGGACATTTCATCCGCTTTTGCAATTGCGTCCGTTTTTGCCGTTCAGTATTCTAATTACAAAGCAGTACCTGTCATTGCTTATTCTCTGGCAGGTTTAGTGGGTGTGAGCAGACTTTTTGTACATGAACATTGGTGTCTGATGTTGTTGCCGGCGGATTTATCGGTTATCTCTGCGGACATGAAGTCAAACTGACCGGCGACTCAACAAAGGCAGAAAAGACCGCACCATAAGCCTCGTTCCTTCATACTCAGAGAGAGGAATGGGGATTTCGTTTGCAATGAGTTTTTGAAAGTAAGTAGCAAGTGGTAAGAAGTAAGTAGTTTTATTGGGGGGGGATATTTTCATTCATTTTTATTCGAATTCAGCAAAAGTAATTTGAAACGAAAAATGAACTATAGACCTGAAAATACTTATATGCATAAAAGTAGCAGCCTCTATTAATCAAACTCCACTTACTACTTTCTACTTACCACTTACTTTAAAATGCCAACGTCACCCAGTGTCGGAATAACCGGCAATTGATAAATTCTCAAACCGGTGAGTCGGTTGACGTAGAAAATGTTGTCGCGATCGTAAACGTTTGTGGCACCAGGCGTTGATTTCAAGTGAAGTATTCTTACTGAAAGTGATGGTGCGCTGAACAGAAATGTCGAGACGGTGGAAATAAGAGAGACGGCCTCCGTTGAGTGTGCCGTAGTAAGCGGTTTCCGTTTTGGGAGTTTACATTTGTACCGGCACCGCTACCGAAAACAAGTGATTCATAATATCCTTGCGACTGTGTGAAAGGGAATGGCGATCCGAAATTCCATCTCGCATTAACCTGCCAGCAATCTTCTTCCGAATTTGTAAGAGGCAATCAGGTTGATGTTGTGAGGCGGTCGAAGTTCGGTTCGTATACTTGAGTGTCGTCACGCGTTACATGGCTTAGTGAATATACTAACCATACGTATAAACCTTTTTGTTCGTATTTTAAGGTGAGGTCTATACCGTTGGCAATTCCGGACTCGATGATAAAATTTTTAACGGCATCAGGCTTGTCATTGTGATCCTGATCATCTTCGTAAATTTTGTCACGGTTAAGATTTTCAAGTTGAGAGAAATTCTTGTAATAGCCTTCAATATTCATGGTGAGATGAAATGGAAGATCAAATTCGAACCCTGCAATCAGGTGAGAAGCTTTCTGAAGTCGGGAATCAAGTTCTTCTCCTTTAAAAGACGAAGGAAGATTATCAGACCCTGAAAGGAATCCGTAGAATAGATTAACAACATCGCGGTCAGAAGCAGCAGCAAGGAAATTCTGACTGTACATTCCGGCTGCTCCTTTGAATCGAAGTTTGTCGCTGATGTTATACTTTACATTGAGTCGCGGTTCTAAACTGAATTCGGAAAGAGAAGAGTAGTAGTTGACACGCAGTCCGGGTTCGAAAACAAATTTCGTCCAGACTTTTTTCAGTTTAAGAAATCCACCGAGTTCCGTTGTGTTTTCGAATTGAGAAACAGAAGCACCGCTGGCATTCGTAGTTTCGAAATTGGTTTTGAAGCCAAGTACTTCCAGGCCGTATTTGAATTCGCTCTTTCCGAGGAAGTAGGTAAAGTTCAGTCCGCCGTTAAAGCCGCCTATTTCGCTATAACGTTTACGATTGTCGGTTTCCGTAAGATCAATCCGGTAGTTGGAATATGCGAAGTTTCCTTCAATAAGCACAGCAGTTCCGCTTGGCACAAGTACGAAATTACTTCCCACACCAGTGGAATTCCATCCCAGATTGGCAACGTGGAAATAATTGACATCATCCTTAAAGTGGAATGCAAAGATGTTGAACTTGCTTCCGCTGCTTCCATTCAGTGAAATCTTACCGTAGAAATCC
Organism: Bacteroidia bacterium; assembly: GCA_046330055.1. Classification (GTDB taxonomy): domain Bacteria; phylum Bacteroidota; class Bacteroidia; order AKYH767-A; family 2013-40CM-41-45; genus JADKIH01. The sequence goes on from JAXLTM010000029.1 coordinate 11,747, forward strand.
GTGAAGGAATAGGGGAGCCCAAGTGAGTCAGCGTAGGAGTAGAGCGATTTCGAGGTTTTATCGAGGTATGAATTCTTTACCGTAAGAAGAAATGAAGAACTTCCTCCGTTATCATTTTCTTTTTTGATTGGCCCTTCAAAGAGTCCTTTGGCAGTGAAAGGGTTTGCAGAAATTTTCCCTGCAAGTCTTTTCTTATTTCCATCACGTGTTGTGATATCCATGATGGAACTGATACGATCTCCGTATTCAGCATTAAAACCTCCGGTATAAATATCGGCTCCGCGAATAATATCTGCGTCAAAAACTGAATACAATCCAATGCTGTGGAAAGGATTGTAAATAATCATCCCGTCGAGTAATAATTTGTTCTGAATCGGAGTGCCACCGCGAATGTATAACTGTCCGCCCTGGTCACCTGAAAAAATTACTCCCGGTACTACCTGCAGATATTGCGCGAGGTCAGGATCGCCACCAACAGAAGGAACCTGTTTGATTTCTCGTGGTGTTACTTTGATTACTGATACTCGTGTGTCTGTTTTTTTTGAATCAGTTTCAGCTGAAACTTCAATTTCTTTCATCTGAATAGTGGAGCGTTCCAGGTAGAATTTTTTCGAAATCAAATCGCCTGACTTAACCTGAATTGGAATCGATATAGTATCAAATCCGACAGAGGTTACAAGTAATGTGTAATCACCCGGCTTGATACGCGAAATTGAAAAGAATCCATCGAGGTTAGTCTGTGCTCCATATGTCGTACCTTTCAAATAGACATTGGTGTAGATAGAAGGCTCTGAATTCTCTTTCTCATATATAAAGCCGCGGATCTCTCCGGTTTGTGCCAAAGCATCAATAGTTCCTGCAAGTAATAACAGGAAAAAAGTAAATCTGAATTTCATAGAGTTTTATTGACGGGCAAATTTAAATTAAAATGTGAACCATAAAAGTTAAAGATGAACTTCTCACATTGAAATGGAGGATCGAGAAATTGGTAGAACAGGAAAGAAAGCGCTGCGTGCCAATTCAGGAAGAAATAATCGTAAATTCTTCTTCTGTCACCGGCATCACTGAGAGGCGGCTGATCTTCAGAAGTATCATGTCCTTTAATCGTTTGTCTTTTTTAATCTCGGCAAGAGTAACAGGTTTTTCCAAAGCTTTTCCTGCTTTCAGTTCTACTGATACCCATGTGTCATCGTCAGCAGTCGGATCACGGTAAAAGGCTTTGGTCACTGTGGCTGTTCCTACAACAGCACTGATCCCACCACTATGATAAACCAGCACTTTGTCACCTTTCTTCATGGCCTTCATATGGTTTCTTGCTGCATAATTACGGATGCCATCCCAACTTGCTTTACCGTCTTTCAGCAGGTTTTCAAATGAATATTCTTCCGGATCAGATTTGACAAGCCAGTACATACGATTTGATTGATTGAATTGGATTAATGAAGAATTCTGAAGACAAGTTCTTTGAGCAGTTGACCGTCAGGAACACCTGCACTGTTGATGCCTTTTGACCTGACATCGTATTCACGTATGAAGCCGATATTCCTTACACAAGTTTGAAGAGAATAGGCTCGTGCAGCAGTTTCGTAATCTTTTACAAAGTAAGGGTGAATTCCCAACTCACTTGCAACTGCATTGCTGCTTCTGTCTTTGAGTTGATGAAACATCAGCAACTTCATAAAGTAGGCATACAATTGCGCAGAGGTGAGAATAAAAGGATTGTTTTTTGGATTTGCTCCGAAATAATTTACAATCTGATTGGCTTTAAAGATATTTCGTTTGCCCAATGCACTCTGTAATTCGAAGACGTTAAATTCCTTGCTGATGCCGATATTGTCTTCCACCATGGCAGGAGTAATTTCATCGCCCGGTTTCAGACTCAGAATAAGTTTCGAAATTTCATTTGAAATTTTGCTGAGATCATTGCCAAGGTATTCGGCCATCATGACTGCAGCTTTTTGATTGATGCGAAATCCGTGTTTTAAAACCTGGCCATTGATCCAGTCAGGAACCTGATTGTCGTACAATTTTGCTCCGGTAAAAAGTACGGCATCTTTGGCAATGAGTTTACCGACCTTTGTTCTCTTATCAAGTGTTTTATACTTGTAGCAAAACACAAGAATGGTAGAAGTTGTCGGTTTGCTTAGATATTCTGCAAATGGATCCTTAGTTTCTTTTCCTTCTTTTTCTTTCGAACTGAAATATTTCAGATCCTGTGCTTCTTTTACGATTACGACCTGATGAGAGGCCATCATCGGATATCGGCGTGCATAGGAAATGATAGTGAGAATGTCTGTTTCTTTTCCGTAGAGGATAGATTGATTAAATTCTTTCTCACTTTCGCTCAAAGCATTTTTTTCAATGTAATCGGAAATTTCATCGATATAAAAAGCTTCTTCACCCTGCAGGAAATATACAGGGCGGAAGATTTTCTTTTTAAGTTCGCTGATAATTTCTTCGAATTTCATAGAGAGGATCAGAAGCGAAGATGCTTAACGGTAAGTCCGTTATTGATAAGTTCGTGTAGTGAGTCGATACCGATCTTCAAGTGATTCACGACGAATTTTTCAGTCACTTTTTTGTCGCTTTCCGCAGTTTTCACTCCGGTTGAAATCATCGGCTGGTCGCTGACCAAAAGCAATGCACCGGTCGGGATCTTATTGTGGAATCCTGAAACAAAGATTGTGGCTGTTTCCATATCAATCGCCATTGAGCGTGTCGACTGAAGATACTTTTTAAAATCTTTATCGTGTTCCCAAACCCGACGGTTAGTCGTGAACACTGTACCGGTCCAGTAATCTTTGTTGTGATTACGGATTGTCGTTGAAACTGCTTTCTGCAAACTGAAGGCAGGGAGAGCAGGAACTTCAGGAGGGAAGTAATCGTTTGAAGTACCTTCACCGCGAATTGCAGCAATCGGGAGAATCAGATCGCCAACTGCATTTTTCTTTTTCAGTCCGCCGCATTTTCCCAAAAAGAGAGCAGCTTTCGGCTGGATGGCTGAAAGCAGGTCCATGATCAGTGCTGCATTCGGGCTTCCGATTCCGAAGTTAATAATAGTAATGCCGTTGCAGGTTGCATTCGGCATGGGCTTATCAAGGCCGTTTACCGGGACCTTATGCCATTCTGCGAACAGCTTTACGTAGTTATGGAAGTTGGTGAGCAGTATGTACTTACCAAATTCCTGCAAAGGGGTACCTGTGTATCTGGGCAACCAGTTATCGATGTAATATCTTTTGTTATTCATAAAACTTATTTTCGTGTCAAAAATCTTTAGAATGCTGCTTCCCAAGCTAAATTTCGAATATCGATTTAAACTTCAGCGTCAGTCAGACGGAAGCCGCAAAGTTTAAAAAAAATTTTCTCGACATTATCCGTAAGAAATATGTGACTTTGACAATCGAAGAGTGGGTTGTCAGCATCTTCTTCATTTTCTTGTGAATGAACGCAACTTTCCTCAAAGTCTCATAAGTGTTGAAAAAAGTTATACATAAATGGTCTTGAAAAGCGTACAGATGTAGTGGTTTATGACCGTCATTGAAACTTACTTTGAAGGAATGCAAGGGCCCTGAAGCGGCCATTACTCAGGAAGTTTTTGATCAGGCGGCACGTTATAATTTATCATTAAATGTTTCGGTTTTTTTAATCACTAACGGTATCAATACGTTTGTTTGCCGTGCAGATGCAGGCGGACGATCCTACGAATTTCTACAGGAGATTCCGCCGCAATCGAAAGTTTTTAATGTGTCTGCCGATCTGCATAGCTTCCTGACCGGGATTTCCTGAAAACAATGACGTTGCCGTGACCGAAGCCCTGCTCTGCTTTGCATTTGTCAAAATGGCAGTACATTGTAGGCCTCATAACCTAAACTATTTGACGCTCATGAAAACAATCAAAGCAGCTTTCTCGCTGCTTTTAATACGCTATTTTGCCCTCATCGCAAATGCAGGTGCTCCGAACACATCTTCGAAGGCCACTGCGGAAAAGCCCTTTGGAAGCCGGATTACCGCTCTAAAAGTAAACCGAATTCAGGAATTTTTTGTTCGCAAAACGGAATCGAAGAGCCAAAGATTCTTTCTGTTTTAATTAATCATTCGGCATCGGGTGTTGCGAAGAAATTTGCACGCGCAACTCAGCCGGCACAGGAAAGATTGGCCAATGGTATGAAGCCTGTTGATATTTCATTGATTTATGAAATCAAGGTTCCTGGAGTCAACTGACATCCTGCGTTTGTCCGCTGCATTGATGAAAACCCGAAGAGTAGTGTATGCTGAACCTGGCATATCGTCAGTATATGTGTTTTACTCCGAACGATCCTAGTCAATCCAGCCAGTATCAGCTACAAAATTGAATCGTTATAACGCATGGGATATCTGGACAGGAGATGGCCAACACGGTAATTGGAATTGTGGATAGCGGTACGGATTGGGATCATCCGGATCTTCAGTCAAACATTAAATACAATTATGCTGATCCGATCAATGGAGTAGATGACGACAACGACGGATTCATTGATAACTACCGCGGATGGGATGTAAGTGAAAACGATAACAATCCGATGGTAGTGAATTCAACACACGGTGCGCACGTAAGTGGTTGTGTGCAGATGCAGTCACTAACAACAGCACAGGCGTTGTCCGGCATTCAATTGTAAATTCCTCCCTGTTAAATCGTGCCTGGATGCAAGCACTTCATCTGATTGATAATGGTTATGACGGAATCGTTTATGCGCAGATCATGGCCAGTAATGTGATAAATCTTTCAGGAATGTACAGGCGGCTTCAGTCAGTTTGAGAATGATACCATCGACTATGCCGTCATCACAAAAATGCAACCGTTGTAGCTTGCAGCCGGAAACGACGGTGTGGACGAAGACCACTGGCCTTCATCTGTCCTACTCGTGTATCAGTGGCTGCAACTACATCGACTGATGCTAAAGCCTGATTTTCTTCCTATGGTTTTGCTGTTGATGTTTCATCGCCGGAAATAATATTCTTGCTACGGAATACAATGATTCATACGAACGGAAAGCGGTACATCAATGGTACCTAATTGTTGCAGGTGTTGCTGCCATGATTGTCGCGCTGGCCGTCATTCGATGCATTCCAGGTGGCAGGAGCAGTTGCGTGTAACAAGTGATAATATTTATGGTGTCAGGCAATGCATTGCTTACTTCGGTAAACTGGGTAAGTGGTCGTGTTAATCTTTATCGTGCCATTACAGATCTCGGTTTCTCCGCGTAGTGGTGAAATCACTTTCTACTTCAGATGGAAACATACGCTACATTGCAGGTGATACATTAACGTTGGTTGCATTATTGAAAATCTGCTTCATGCAACAACCAATCTGGTATGTACACTTTCAACAACTTCATCTTATGTGACAATTATTCAGAATTCAACTATTCTGCTGGTGTACTTAATATGAATGGACACTGCCAAAAATTATGCATTGCCATATAAGCTGGTTGTAAATGCTAATGCTCCTCAGAATACAGAAGTGAATCTTCGTTTATCACTTGTGGATGGTTCATGGACTGATACTTATTCATACAAATCACAGTTAATGTAGATTATATTTCAATATCGAAGCTAACGATGTGCGACAAGTGTAAGTAGTCGTGGTTTGATCGGTTATAACCTCAGCGGACAATCGCAGGGAATTGGGTTCAATTTATCAAGGAGGGCCAACATTGCTCTACGAAATGTCGCTGATGGTTGGTGCGAACGGTGGTTTCTGATTGCTCTCGTGGCGATGGTTCAAGCACGGATGGATGATTTCGGCTCAGTGGTAAACATCTCCAAACAGGAGCCGGTGTAGCTGCCGACTTTGATGCTTCAGGTTCTTTCCAGATAATGGTTCAACTTCAAGCAATCCGATCACCACGTCCTGGCTTCAAAAAGAGTATGCATGGACTCAGGCAATCGGATGGGTACCATATTTAGTGGCACGATTCGTTATTAAGAATATCGGCTCGTCAGCTTGAAATGGATTGTATGCGCAGGTCTCGCAGCCGATTGGGATATTCCTCTGTATTCAAATAATAAGGTCAACTCGATGCCGCCGCAGAATGGGTTATGTTTGGAGTAGTTTACGTCAGTGGAATGTACACAGGAATTATAGTGCTGGTCACAGTACCCAATCATTATGCAATCGATAACTATGCTGCCAATGGCGGACTGGACCTATTTAGTTTCTCAAACACTGAAAAATATACTTCAATGTCTATGATGCGCACCGATGCAGGTATTGCTCAGGCCAGCACAGGTAATGATGTAATCAGTGTGGTATCAACAGTTTGGGTAACCTTGCGGTAAATGACTCCATTGAAGCAGCGTTTGCATTGCTCACGGTCCTGATATTTCTACCATTCGTATGCATCAGCTTACGCAGCTCAAATAAAATATGATGGCGTTTTCCTTGCTGTGAATGAAATTCACCATGATTATGCTACTGAAGTATTGTCATCATACCCTAATCCGGCTGGATAAAGAATACGCATATTGATTTCACTCTTTCTGCTCCGGGGAAACAAATCTCTATTTGCAATGCAATCGGAGAAGTAGTTAAGACGGTGATGATGAATGAAAATTTGTCAGAAGGTAAATACTCGCTGATCATTGATACCGCTCACTTCCAAACGGCAATTATCTGATCCGTTTGAATTCGGTTCAAGTGCTTCTGGTAAAGACGTTGACGATTGTTCATTGATGTTTTTTCAGTAATTAGTAATTGGTAATTAGTAATTAGTAGTCGTAGTCGAAGTAGATCTAATTACTAATTACTAATTACTAATTACTAATTACTAATTACTAATCACTAATTACCAATCATTTTTTTGCTCACAATTTTTCTGCTCATCATTCTGATTCAAGGCTTTTTCAATTACCTTGTACCACGATCAAAGAAACATATGGAATTCAAAGAAATTATTTCAGTTCCGAATGATGGATCACAAGGTGGTCGCCAATAACAAAAACGGCTTTATAGTAGAATCTCTGAACGACAGTGAACGTACATTGATTAATCAAATCAGCGAATTATGACATTGGTGGATATTGCCGTTTATACTAGATGGTGAAGTTCCTTTGAAGGATATTTTCAAAAGATTCAACAAAAAGAAGTGGAAAGTTGAAAGTTGGACTCAAAGGTGATCAGAATAAAATTCCTGCGACTACTTTAAAGGCCTGGTCCCTGGAATTTGACGAAGACCGTGTTTACACATCTGATATCAGCAAAAATGTTGACATGGTACGACCTTCTAAGCGGTAAAATTGATTTCACCAAAGAAGAAGTTGCTGAAGGCGATTCTGACAAACCTGTTATCGAAAAAGATACGGAGAAGCATGCCGTTAAGACGCATCATGAATCTCATGGTCCTAAAACTGAAGGAGCGAAAAAGGCTACTACCAAGACTAGAAAGAAAGTTTAACCTTGTTTTACACAAGAATCAGAGAGCAATTTGTGCAGATCTTTTCTGCCGGGTTGCTTTCTTTGTTTTATAATCTCCGATATTGCAAATACAACAACAATTAATTATGTCTACTCTGTCAGCTACCGGAAAAAGCATCAGGAATTTTTTGCCTGAAGGAATGAATTTTAATAACTGGAATGAACTGGAACCCTACTACATCGATCTGGTCGACAGGAAAATTGATTCTGTTGAAGATTTGAAAGCATGGCTATCCGACCTGAGTGAACTTGAATCTGTTGTTTCCGAGCATGCAGGTTGGTTATACATTAAAATGACCTGCGACACGACTAATAAACAATTAAGTGATGCTTATGCATTTTTTGTTGAGCAGATAAATCCGAAGATTGCCCCGTATACCGACAAATTACATCGCAAGTTTGTTGCACTCCCGGCTATTTCTCAGTTAGACGGGCGTTATGAAATTTATGTAAAGCAGGTGCAAAATTCAATCAGATTATTCCGGGAAGAAAATATTCCTCTTGAAGCACAGCTTTCTTTAAAGGAACAACATTACGGTGAAATTGCCGGCGCTATGACTGTTGAAGTGGAAGGCAAAACACTAACGCTGCAGCAAGCTTCAAATTTTTTGAAAAAACCTGACCGAAAAGTTCGCGATGAAGTGTATCACAAAATTGTTTCGCGTCGTCAGGAAGATCGTACGAAATTAGACGAGCTTTTCAATGAGTTAATTGAATTGCGTACAACGATTGCCGCCAATGCCGGCTTTCCAAATTATCGCGATTATAAATTCGTAGCGCTTGATCGCTTTGATTACACAGCAAAGGATTGCACTGATTTTCATCAGTCGATCCGCGCATCGGTTGTTCCTGTGATGAATGAACTAATGTCGGAACGAAAAAAACAATTGGGTGTAGATACGCTTAAACCCTGGGATACCGACGTTGACCCTGAAGGTAAACCGGATATGAAACCGTTCTCCAAAGGAACGGAGTTGCTTGATAAGTCGATTGCCTGCTTTGCGGAAATCAATCCCTATTTCGGTCATGTTCTCTCTACCTTGAAACAAAGGAATTATACTGATCTTGATTCAAGAGTTGGTAAAGCACCCGGCGGTTACAATTATCCTCTGTATGAAAGTGGTGTTCCTTTTATTTTTATGAATGCAAGCGGATCACTGAGAGATGTAATTACGATGGTGCATGAAGGCGGACATGCCATTCATTCCATGGTTACTCATGACCTGGAATTCATCGGCTTTAAAAATATTCCTTCCGAAATTGCAGAGCTGGCATCGATGAGTATGGAATTGATTTCAATGGAACACTGGCATCATTTCTTTCCGAATCCGGATGATTTGAAACGTGCAAAACGCGAACAATTGGAAAACGTGATTGAAGCACTTCCATGGATTGCATGCGTTGATGCTTTCCAGCATTGGTTGTATCTGAATCCAAAACATACGGTAGAAGAACGAACTGCTGAGTGGAAAAAATTAATTCTTGGTTTTACATCAAGTATCATCGACTGGAGTACGGATCAAAATGCATTGGAAGCAATGTGGCAAAAGCAATTGCATTTGTTTGAAGTTCCGTTTTACTACATTGAGTATGGAATGGCTCAGCTCGGCGCAATTGCAGTGTGGAGGAATTATAAACAGGATCCGAAAAAGGGTGTAGAACAGTACCTCGCTGCATTAAAACTTGGTTACTCCAGAAGCATTCCTGAAGTGTACAAAGAAGCCGGAATTCGTTTCGATTTCTCTGAACAATACATCCGCGAACTCATTGAGTTTGTCAGGAGCGAGATGCAGAAATTGTAAGATACAACAGCATTTTTACAATTTTACAGGATAATCACATCATTATCTTACACCGAAATCCCTCCTGAGGAGGGATTGCTTTTTAAAAATCAGTCTATATTCAATTTTCAACGGTTTATTTAGGGGTAAATCATACTGTAAGTTATCGCAAAAATTTCAGAAGAGTAGTGCTTGCAGTATCATTTTGCCTGTAATAATATAGCACTAATTTCTGCGAAATTGAATCAGTTTTCCACAACCTGAAAGACTTTCTTCCATATAAAGAAGAGATAAAACAGGTCCATCCTGAAGTGACAAACGAAAAGCCAAATAACAGATCCAGAACGGAAGAGGGAAGACGTGTGCTCTACCGGCTATTGCTTTTAGCAGTGGCGGTAGTGTACGTTCTTGTTTTCATTCTCGACTACCTGTTGCAATTGCATTTTACATTTTTCCTCTTGCTTAGCCTTTTCGGTTTCGTTATCATCACGTTGATGTACATGTGGATTCGGGTTTCTTCAACAGATGAAAGTGATACGTTTCATCCGGAAGCTGATAGCCCGGTTCCTTCCTCTGTTCCTGCAATTGAAACGAATATTTTACCGGTGGATGCAAATCTCTTTGGTGATGCAGTTTTTTTGTTAAGCCCGCTGACCGGATTAACGATCAGTTGCAGCCGGGAAGCTGCTGATTTGTTTGGAGCGGAATCGTCGCGGTTGGAAGGAATAGATTTGTCGACACTTTTCGATTCTGCATTTTCTGCAGATGATCGGATGAAAATAAAAACCGGATTGGATACAGCCGGATTTGTCAAAGTCGCCGGAGTGTTTAAGTCGCTCAAAGGTGAATCGTTTTCAGCTTTACTCGAAGCCACCAAGAAAGAAATTAGCGGCCGCAGGTATATCTCTGTTCGGCTTTCAAATGTCAGTGTGAAACCGGAAGAAAAAGTGGTATCTGCACCTGCAACTTCAGAAGGCGATTTGAGCTGGATCGATGAAGCAGCATTCCCTATGGCCTTTATCGGACTCAATTACCGCTTCACAGGATTCAACAAAGCGTTTGAAGAATTACTTGGGTTTACAGCAGCGGAGTTGCAATCACTCTCCATGCTTGATCTTATTCATCCTGATGATAAAGCAGCAGAAAAGAAATTACTTTCTGATATTTTCAGGGGAGAAGTGCCGGTAATGAAGAAGGAGAAAAGATTGGTTCGCAGGAATGCAGAAGTAATCTGGGTCTCTTCATCCTGGTCACTCTCGCGTGATAAAGACGGTCATCCGAAGTTTATCATCGCTCTCTTTGAAAATATCACTCAACGAAAACGTATTGAGAGAAACATCATTGAAAACAGAAGCCGCTTATCGACACTTGTAGAGAATGCATAATACGCAATGCTTTCAGTCGATCGCCGGCATACGATTCTTACAATCAATGCACGCTTGTCTGATATTCTTTACGGACAAACAGGCATCGTTGTAGAGCCGGGATTTAGCCTGCTCGACATTCTTCCGGAATCTTTCCGCAATGAATACTCTGATCTTCATGCAAGAGGTTTTAAAGGAGAAAATTTCGTATTGGAAAAAACAGTAACTGTCAATGGCCGCAGGAGTGAGTTGGAAATCATCATTACTCCGGTGAAGGACGATACAGGTTCTGTAAAATGCCTTTCAATTTTCGGCCAGGATATTTCACGCAGGAAAGAACTCGAAGTAAAACTTACCAAAGAGCGTGATGAAGCCATGCAGGCAACACAGGCAAAGTCGGGATTCCTGGCTACTATGTCGCATGAAATCCGTACTCCTCTCAACGGTGTGATTGGTATGGGACGCTTGCTGAATCAAACGTCACTGAATTCGAAGCAGCAGGAGTTTGTTGACAGTATTTTGTTAAGCGGTGAAGCATTACTTTCAGTGATCAATGATATTCTGGATTATTCGAAAATCGAATCTTCGAGAATGGAGTTGGAGAATAAGCCACTTGCCATTAAGCGTGCTATCGAAGAGACATACGATTTACTCTCATCGAAGGCCATTGAGAAGAATCTTTCATTGCAATATACTGTTGGCCGTGATGTGCCTCCTTATATTTATGGTGATATTACCAGAATTCGTCAGATTCTGATGAATCTTGTTGGTAATGCCATTAAGTTCACGGCGAAAGGAAAGATCACTATTAAAGTAGTGAAATTGTTTGAATCGTCTGAAGGAATGGAGTTGGAGTTTCATGTACGAGATACCGGAGTAGGAATTCCGAAAACTAAAATCGGCAGACTATTCAAAGCATTCTCACAGGCTGATTCATCCACGGCTGCAACTTACGGCGGAACCGGACTGGGCCTGGCAATTTGCAAAAATCTAGTTGAGCTCATGCATGGAACTATTCATGTAGAGAGTACAGAAGGCGAAGGCTCGGATTTCATCTTTACGATCAGAACAAAGGCAGTTCCTGCAGCAGAAGTGCCACGATATACCCGAACAGGAAGTAATCGCCTTGCAAATTCACAAGTACTATTAATCTCTGACGACAGAACTGAAGCAGATCTGTATGCGAATTATTTCCGTCGTTGGGGTATGGTACCGAAGATTGCTGAAGATACACAAAAGGCAGTTGAGGAAATTAAGACGGGCAAGGAGATTAATCTTGTGATGATTGATGCACAGTTGATATCTGCAAAAGCAGGTTTGCTTGCTCGAGAAATTCGCAGCGAGCGTGGGAAAGATGATCTGCCTATTGTTTTATTTAATGCAGATAAGGCCGATGATGTCTTCTTTGATTATACAAATGAAGTGATTTCTGCTGTCATTCCTACCAATGAACAACGTTCGAAAGTATTAGATATCCTGATTGGTGTATTTAGTGTAGAGCACCACCAGCGAACTCAGCAGGAAGCATCGATGAGTAAGATGGAGCAGAAGTTGGGCGACGAAATTCCTTTACGACTGCTGATTGCAGAGGATAATCAGATCAATCAGAAATTAGCGCAAAATATATTTGAAGGGCTCGGATATAAACCGGTGATGGTATCGAATGGATTGCAGGCTATTGATGCAGTTTCGAAAAATGCCTTCGATTTAATCTTTATGGATGTTCAGATGCCGGAAATGGACGGATTGGAAGCAACGAGGTTTATTACGACGAAGATGGAGCTAAGCACGCGTCCGGTGATTATCGCCATGACAGCATTTGCGCTCGAAGGAGATAAAGAAAAATGTATTGAAGCCGGAATGGATGATTATATTAGCAAGCCATTCCTGGTCGAAGAGATTATTGAAAGGATTCGTAAGTGGGGCGGGCGCTTCCGCGAATCGCAGAGAAATATCAATGAAAAAACCGAAGCCATGAATACAAATGCTACGGAAATCCTCAACAGTACGGTGATCAACCGATTGAAGGAAATGACCTCCGGTGCTGACCCAACATTCTTCTCGCAGGTTATCCAGATGTTCATGGATCAAAGCGATGAAGTGGTGACGCAGATTACATCACTTTTACCTGTGATGGATTTACCTAAGATGAGTTCACTTGCTCACAAACTCAAAGGCTCAGCTTTAAATATCGGTGCCAATAAAATTGCCGAAACCTGCCGCCTTATCGAAATCAAAGGCAAAGACCTCGACAGCTCCGGCATGAGCGATCTTGTAAAACGCCTGGCAACAGAGTTGGTGTTGACGAAAGGGGAATTGAAAAGCTATTTGTGAGTAAGTAGAAAGTTGTAAGTGGAAAGCAGTCGAACAAAAGCAGTTATTTCCATTCACTCTTAGGAAGATAATTTTGCCTTCTATTTTTTTCTGCGGTCATTAATCAATTGAGCACCAAATTTTTCAAATTGAAATAATAAATAGATTCGTCTTTACTAAACATTCCGCCCTACTTACTATTTACTACTCACTACTCACTACTTTCCAATTACTACTTACTACTTACTACTTACTACCAAACATTGACTTCCATCTCTATCTCCACCCCAAATTTCTCCTTCACACTTTTCTGGACATTACGGGCGTGATTGATGAGTTCTTCTCCGGTGGCACCGCCATAGTTTACTAAGACGAGAGCCTGACGGGCATGCATACCTGTATTGCCGACGCGTTTTCCTTTCCATCCGCATTGTTCAATGAGCCAGCCTGCAGCTAATTTCATTTTGTCATTGGCTGTTTTGTAGGCAACCATATCGGGGAAAGTTCTTTTCAGGTCTTCATATTGTGCCATCGGAATTTCCGGATTCTTAAAAAAGCTACCGGCATTGCCGATTTCTTTTGGATCAGGAAGTTTACTGCGGCGAATGGCAATCACAGCATTGCTTACATCTTTAATCCCGGGTTTTTCAATACCCATTGATTTCAATTGTTCTTCAATTGCGCCATAACTGGTATTGATCACAGGATTTTTCCTGAGTCGGAAAATCACACTTACGATGATGTATTTTCCTTTTTCTTCCCTTTTGAATACGCTGTCGCGATAACCAAAGTGGCATTGCTCAAGATTGAAAGTCCGGCTTTCTCCGTTTGATAAATCAACAGCTACGAGCGAGTGAAAAGTGTCCTTGATTTCGACACCATAAGCGCCGATATTTTGCATAGGTGCTGCTCCGACTGTTCCCGGAATGAGTGAAAGGTTTTCAATTCCGCTGTAACCGTGTTCAACAGCATACAATACAAACTCATGCCATATCACTCCGCCACCGGCTTGCAAAAGCACAGAGTCGGTGTCCTCTGAAAGCTTCGATATTCCCCCGATGTTATTGTGAATGATCAGTCCGTCAAAATCCCTGGTGAAAAGAATATTGCTGCCACCTCCTAAAATCATCTTTGTAACTCCGGCGGATTTCGGGTCGGTGAGAATCGCTTTCAGTTCTTCTGTGTTTCCTGCCTCGGCAAAATATCTTGCCCGCGCAGTCAGCCCGAATGTATTCAGGCTTTTCAGTGAAAAATTTTCTTCGAAATGCATTAAAGCGAAAGTAGGGGATCAGGCTTCACAGGAATTGGTCATGCCGTTCATTTTTTAAACCTGGTTACTCACAATGAAAATCCTGTCGTTTACCAAGACAGTAAGAAATACGGCCTAATTGAATTGACCTTGCCATTGCCACCGTAGTATATTCGACCCATCTCATGGTTAGTTTTTGGTTAAACAACATGGAGGTGTTTATTCGAGTTGAACAGCGGCAGGGAGAGCCGCTGTTTATTTTTTACCCGGCCCGCAAGTAAACCCCCATCTGCCGTCAGTTCTCCGAACTAACGAAATCTTTCACCCTAACTCACAGACTATCAACCTTCTCCGTACTCACTTCGCATCTTTTACCCATCAAAAAAGCGTGAACTCTCCCCAAAACTGATCAGTTTGCTTTCTCTTTCATACCTTCGTCGCCGAAGATCAAACTATGGATATCCGCTCTCACATCACCGCCAATCTAAAGGAAGCCGAACAAATCCTTGCCGGTTTTATTTCTGACGAAAAGAACATTCGTTTGATTGCTGACGCTGCGGAATTAATGAGCGCTGCAATTAAAAGCGGTGGTAAAATCATTTCATGCGGTAACGGCGGAAGCATGTGCGATGCCATGCATTTTGCCGAAGAATTGAGTGGTAGGTTTCGTGAAAATCGCAGGGCTATTCCGGCAGTCAGTATTTCTGATCCTTCGCATATTTCATGTGTGGCGAATGATTATGGGTATGATTTCATTTTCTCCCGCTATGTAGAAGGTTTTGGAAAAACCGGAGATGTTTTGCTGGCCATTAGCACAAGTGGAAATTCCAAGAATGTATTGGAAGCAATTCGTGTGGCAAAGGAAAATGGGATGAAGGTAATCGGCCTGACAGGAAAAGACGGCGGACAAATGGCGGAGTTATGCGACATTGAAATCCGCGCACCATTTTCAGCATACGCAGATCGTGCTCAGGAAATTCATATCAAAGTAATTCATTCGCTCATTCATGCAATTGAATTAAGCGAGTAAAAAAAGTGCTCCGCAGGAGCAAGAAAAATACCCGGCATATAATATTTGAAACAAAGTCCCTGATTAAAGGGAGTGAAAATGTATTGTTATTATGCTGGTAAAAACTATTGGAAGCGCTGTATATGGCGTGAATGCAACAACGATTACCATTGAGGTTAATCTAAGTTCCGGTGTCAATTTTATTCATGTCGGATTGCCTGACAATGCAGTTAAGGAAAGCCAGAAGCGAATCGTTGCTGCAATAAAAAATTGCAAGTACACTTATCCTCGACAGGAAATTACAGTTAACATGGCGCCGGCAGATATTCGTAAGGAAGGATCTGCGTATGATCTGACAATTGCACTGGGTATTATTGCAGCTTCAGGACAGGTGAAACAGGATGAACTTGAAAAGTACATCATCATGGGAGAGCTTTCCCTCGACGGCGGGCTTCAACCCATAAAAGGTGTGTTGCCGATTGCAATACAGGCGCAGAAGGAAGGTTACAAAGGATTTATTCTTCCTAAACAAAATGCACGGGAGGCCGCATTGGTAAAAGGACTGGAAGTTTACGGAATAGAAAACCTGGTTGAAGTCGTAGAGTTTCTCAATGGCAATTTGTTATTAGAGCCTGTGCAAATCGATGTTGAAGAAGAGTTTCGTGTTAATCAAAATAAATCTGAATTTGACTTCAGCGATGTCCGCGGACAGGAAAACATCAAGCGCGCAATGGAAGTAGCTGCTGCCGGCGGGCACAACATTATTCTCATCGGTCCGCCAGGTGCAGGAAAGACAATGCTTGCCAAGCGTCTCCCGACGATTCTTCCACCTCTTACATTGAGTGAGGCTTTAGAAACAACAAAGATTCACTCGGTCGCAGGCAAGCTTGGAAAAGATGGAGTTTCGCTTGTCAGTACGCGCCCGTTTCGTGCGCCTCATCACACTATCTCCGATGTGGCTCTCGTTGGAGGAGGAGGTTTTCCGCAGCCGGGAGAAATTTCTCTCGCACATAATGGAGTTTTGTTTCTTGATGAATTGCCCGAATTCAAACGTACTGTTCTTGAGGTAATGCGACAGCCACTTGAAGAACGGATGGTCACAATTTCACGAGCGAGATTCAGCATTGATTATCCTGCAAGTTTTATGCTGGTAGCCTCTATGAATCCTTGTCCTTGCGGATATTACAATCATCCTGATAAGGAGTGTGTATGTGGCCCTGTGGTTGTCCAGAAATACCTCAACAAAGTATCCGGTCCTCTGTTGGATCGAATCGATATTCATCTTGAAGTCACACCCGTACCATTTAAAGAACTGACTTCACAAAGAAATGGCGAGCGATCAGAACAAGTAAGAGAGCGAGTTGTTCGGGCGAGAGAAATTCAGGCAAAAAGATTTCAGGGGCATGAAGGAGTGTATTGTAATGCGCAGATGAGTTCAAATAAGCTGCATGAAGTCTGTGAAATTACCGAAGAAGGCAGGTCGCTTTTGAAGACGGCCATGGAGCGCCTTGGACTTTCAGCTCGGGCTTACGATAGAATTCTTAAAGTTGCGCGGACAATTGCTGATCTGGATGCCAGTGAAAATATCGAAACCCTGCATCTGGCCGAAGCAATTCAATACCGTAGTTTGGATCGCGAAGGATGGGCGGGGTGATGAAGTACTTCCCGATAAAACTTATGAACGTGGTTGGCAGCGTTCGATTTATTTTTTAACCACGTAGGGCACGAGGTACACAAGATTACGGAGAGGGCGAGAGTGAGGAAAGTGAGCTGGCGCGAAAAAAAATTAGCTAATTAGCTAATTAGCTAATTGAATTCACTCCGCCGATTTCCAGCTTTCTCTCTCTGCAAGTTCAGTTAATCGTTTGTCGATTGCTTTTAGAGCGTCCGGCATTCCCATTTGTGCGGTGACGGTTTTAGTTTTGCCGTTGTGAGTGAGTGTGAAAATGGAGCTTGGAAGATCGGTCGCTTTAGAGAGATATTTTCCTGAAGAGTGTCGAAACCGGCTTTCTGAAAATCTTCGAAGATGCTTTTTGTTTCTGCATCGTCGAGTTTCAGGTTAAAGTTACCGATGTGTGTAATATTCTTTGTGCCATTGAGGATGCAGTTTCCATCACCTTTGATCGTTAATGTGAACTCAGGGCAACGACCAAAGCAAGGGTTTTTTTTGAATGTGATCTGAGAAGCTGCATCATAAAAATTTTTGGCAGTGGCGCAGGAGGCGAGGATGACGAGCATCCAAAGATATTTGGAGATTGACATAGTTTTTATTTTTGAATGAGAATTTTCTGAGTTGAAGTTGTATGGTCTTTGAATTTCACAGTAATAAGATAGTAACCGTTCTGCAATTCAGGTGCCAGAATCTTTACAGTTGATATTGCCGACTGCAACTCCTCATCGTACACTATTTTGCCACAAAGGTCGTAAATGCAAATGCTCTCAATTGTATTTCTGCCATCGGTGTTTATTTCAAAATAATCTGTAGCCGGATTCGGGTAAACGATGATTGGTGATTCTGAAATTTCATCAATGCCTGCAGTTGCATTGTCAATTTTTAGTGTGTAATCCTGTGAAAGTGTATCTGTCACATTCCTGTCGTAACGAATCACAAGCAATGTGTAGGCATCATATAAGGAGTTGTCAATGATGCGGATGAAAGGATCGCTGCCGATTGGTGTTGAATGTTGAACATTGACGGTTCCGGCCGTGAAATCATACTTGAGCAACACAATGTCGATATCAGCATTCTGATTGTTTTTGATCAATCGTAATGTATAATTTGAATTTGAAGATACATCGATGAAGTCGGCGCTCATTCGCATCAATCTGTGATTTCCGTTGGTATTACTGTGATGTACGATTTGTGTTCCTGTATAAGAGTAACTGTTTTCATAACAAACCCCGCCGCAATAAGAGGAGAGGTAGTTGTAGTAGTCATCGGCTTTGTTCAGCTGATAAGGACTATATGACGATGCGCTGCTGAGAACATCAAGGGAGATGAGCGACTTTTCAAACATTGCCTTTAGGTTGCTGCCATATGTTGATGTGAGCACATCATTGATTGCTTCCAAATCATTCGGCTGCGTAATGGTACGGTTATAAATTGCACGAACAATGTCGGTACCATTATGTTCAGCGAGATAACGGAAGAATATCCATTCGCCATACCAGTGGCTGCTGTATGGATCGCCATTGTTGCCGTCGTTGCGACTCCAGTTAAGTGCTATATCCGGGCGGGCAAATATTTCAGGGAGATATTGAAAGTTATCGTTTACTCCGGGATAAATTTCATCTTCCGACCAGGCAGCCGTGGCTTCAGCCAGAAAGTTAGAAGTTTCAGATGTGGTACCAAATTGTACGGCATGGAAGAATTCATGTGCAGCGGTAACCTCAATAGCCTGAAGCACGGTAATATTGGGTGCCCAGGAATAATCGGTGTTCATGCCCATCCAGCTCGTTACTGCACTTGCTTCTGTTATTCCGGAAGATTGAGGATTGTCGCCGATTATATTTTCAGGTGATACAAAACCATATAATCCTTGCCCGATATCGCCGATATAAACATCATACAAATTGTCTCCGCCTGCAGTCCCATCATGAGGTGGCATGGAGAAATTTCTGCCCAAATAAGTGGTCCAGCAGTTTTCAAAAATAAATGCCATCGTCTCTACATAATCAGGATATCCGCTGGCATCATTATCGGTGAGGTCTACAGCATCACTTCCTGAATCGGTGAAATGGAATGCAAAATTGGTAGTTGTACCAATATATTCTGTGCCGCTTAATACGGGACGGGTTAGATAACTCCTGAATGCTGTTTGAGTTTCCTCAGTAAGTTCGTTCCAGTGTTTTTTAACGTCAAGTAGCAGTGTTGTGAGGCAAGTGCCTGCAACGCTGACGTTCAATTTACCGTTGGATGAACTAATTCTTTTTGCATTGATGGCGTTTAATTCGTCTAGATATTTTGCGGATATTTCTTTGTTTGCCGCCTGAAGATTTTGCTGTACAGCTACTAATAGCAGGATGGTGAGTAGACGTTTAATCATAGCAGAGTATTTGTGCCGGTGAATGACATGGTTTGTTTAATCAGGGTAAAAATAAATTTATTTGAATGAACCAAAAAATGAAATTGAAATTCTTTGGAAGCTTTATTGGTGATTGGGGAGAGAAAGAAGGTGTGTGGACTTGTTTATAAAAAAGAGAAGCACGGATTATTTTAGGTTGACTCTGAAAAGTCAACCTGGGACTTTAAATCAGGTTTTGCATTCTTTCTTTCAAAAGGATCGCCCGGATTTCTCCATTATAAAAAAAGCCCTCTAAGTTGAGGGCTTCCGGTGTTCTATTGAATTCTATTTTTATCTGACGATTAATTTCTGGCTTAGAAAGTTTTTACCGTTTTCCATTGTGATGATATAGATTCCGGCTGGTAATTGGGAGATATCTGTTTCCGTGTCACCTGCAGGTCCTTCGATCTGTGTTTCGAAGACCGTCTGTCCGGTAAGGTTCATGACCTTTACTGTTGCTGTTGAGTTTTCCTCAATAGAATAGGCGATATGAATGACATCGTTCGATGGATTTGGATAAATTTTCATCGCTGCTCCCGGTAAATCTTCTTTTGGTTCATCGGATAATCTTGGAGCTGTTCCGGGTGTGCAAAGCCAGATGACAGCATTTACAAGCAACTTCTGATGCGAACCGCTCAGTGAAGTTCTGTAGGATGAATACAGTGCATCATTTGGATCGCCCGTACCGTCGTCCGGAACAGAACTGTCTCCAAGTCCGCAAACTTTTCCTGAACCATAGTTAGCTGCAGCGAACATGACATTGGTGCTTCCTGTAGTGGAGGATCCTGTTTTAAAGACAAGGCCTTTGACTGATGTATTGGCAGTCTTTGTGAGTGTCATCGAAGTGCCGTTGGCAAAAGAAAGCCCGGTTGCATTTCCCATCGCACCATGAAGAATCGGATCGGTGGAAGAGTTAAGAATGTTAGTTGAAGTCTGGGAGAAATTTGCGAGGTCAAACTTTATTCCGAAAGGATTTGTAACACTTCCATTGCTGTTCATGAAATCATTAAAGATATCCGGTGAATCCCAGCCATCGTTGTTGCGGTCACTGACTGTATGATCAGCAATCATAAACAAACCTCCTCCATTAGCGACAAAATTGAGCAAGGCAGTTTTTTCTGCAGAAGTGAAGCGGATGTTAGGTTCATCGATGATGAAGACTTTATAATTGCTGAGATCCTGAGCATTCGTACTTACTCCGTAAGTGATCAGTCCGTTATATGGAAGTGTTTCAATAATGTATCCTCTTTTGGCAAGATCAACTGCCCACGAAGAAATAGCACCCGACCAGTATGTCTCTGTTGTTGTTGAGGTGATTCCTGACTGTGCGGGAGTTGGAACACGCTGTGGGTTTGATTCATTGCCACCGGTTGTCATCACACCTCCGGTACCCGTTTTCAAATTTCTGGTATCGGCATCTATTACCCAATCGGCGTTTCCGGCCATTTGTGCACTTGAAGCATCGAATAAAATCTTTACAGTTTGGCTGTAAGTCCGGGTATAAGAAATTACTATGAGCAGCAGTAGTAGTTTTTTCATTTCAACTTTTTTGGTTGGAACAAATATGTTTGAAAATTTTGGAGGAAGAATTAAGGATGAATTAAATAATTCTGTTGCCATTCTTCAATGATGTGGATCGAAAGGCATGAGGAAGATTTTAAAGAGGTCAAACTCTTTTTTTATCGGTTAAATACTGGGAAGTGTGCTTCAATTGAGTACTTTCGTAACCCGCTTTAATACGGCAGAATATTGCAATCATAATGCTTACAGATTCTTCCGCTACTTTCAGCAGCCCAAAATGACTGAGAAATACTTTTTATTTGTTTTAACTGTAATGCTGGCCATAGTTACGCCCTGTGGACTGGTTTCTTATCTCATTCATCATTACACAAGAAAGTATTTTCCTGTGAATCATCAGAAGTGGGCTTACACGATTACAGCACTGATTTATCCGACTGTATTTTTTCTAACCTACTTTCTGGAGAAGATTCCTATCTGGCTTTTTATGCATGAAGAAACGACGGATTTCAGGATACTTTCATTCTATGAAAAGGGCATCATTTCTTCCGTTTTCATCCTGATCGGAGTGATATTCCAGGTTTACTTTATCTACAACGATACTACACCTGCTGAGACTAGCGTTGGGGAAGGGAAGGTCTGACCTTCGTTTTTGGCTTAATTTCCGCCCCCGGATTTGTTCAAAAAGTGAGCGATTTTTGTTGTTTTTTCTTGTAAAAACTGCATTTTATACGTAAATTTGGGTATGTGAAATGCACTTACGTCACCCCGTACTTTTCAAAGTGAATCACAAATACGCACCCGGATGAAAATAAAATCTACTCTGAATTTCTTTATCCTGTTCTTGATTTCCTTCTCTGCGTTTTCGCAGACGGATGTGAAAACGGTTGACATGAATGAAATCAACCGCCTTAAGCATGAAGGTAAGCTCAATGGTAAAGAACGCTATGTAAATTATGATGCCTTGAAGAATCGCCCTCAAATGAGAGTGGCGCCTTCTGCACAAGGTAATCAGGTGAACACTGCTTCCGGCTGTAATTGCTGGGTCCCGCGTGATGCGACATGGCAGGTCGGACAATTCGATGGTTCAGGTGGTAGCGGCGGTCCGGGAGTAGCTCCTGATTACAGAAATGACGACTGGTCTACAGTCAATCTTGCATTGCCTTTTCATTTTTGCTTTTACGGTCGTCAGGTCGACAGCGTTTTCATCAACAACAACGGAAACGTTTCTATCGACAATCCCTATTCAACTTTCACGGCAAACTCTTTTCCTGATCCTTCATTCACAATGATCGCTCCTTTCTGGGGCGATGTTGACACACGTGCTGCCGGCAGTGGTTTAGTGTATTATCAGATGACAGCAACTCACCTGATTATACAGTGGGAAAATGTTGGGTATTTTGGAACGCACGATGATAAGCTGAATACTTTCCAGTTGATTATGACCAACGGTGCTGATCCGCTTCTTTCACCCGGTACGAATGTGTCTTTCTGCTATAAGGATATGCAATGGACAACCGGAGATGCTTCAAGCGGAGTTGGCGGTTTTGGCGGTACACCTGCTACCGTGGGAGTAAATCAGGGTAATGGAATTGATTACATCCAGATTGGTTTGTTTGATCAGGCAGGTGGAACATACGATGGCCCGTACGGAAATAATGATGGGATTGATGCTCTCGATAATCAGTCATTCCTCCTGAATGTTTGCCAAAGCGGATCTAATGTTCCTCCGATTCTTAACTCTGTACAGGCTTGTGATACAGTCGATGTATGTGAAGGAGATACGATTTTTATGTCAGGAGTTTTCCTTTCGCCTGAACAGGGACAGACAACAACTGTGACTACAGCGTCGTTGATGACAGGTTTATCGCTTGTCAATACAACGCCCGGAAATACAACTCCATTTACCGTGCAGATCATTGGTTTGCCGACGAATCTTGGTATGAATATGTTTGATCTGATCGGTACAGACGATGGTTCACCTGTGCGAACAACGCGTGTACACGTGGTGGTGCATGTATGGCCAGCTGCTGTTGCAAATTATTCAGTTAGTCCGTCAACCTCGGTGAGTGTTGGCGATGTACTGACTTTCAACAACACCGGAACAGCAGGTGCTACTTACCTCTGGGATTTCGGCGATGGTTCAACGGATACAACTTTTTCACCGACGCATTCTTACAGTGCGAATGGAATTTACAATGCAACTCTTACTGTGACCACTCCGGGTGGTATGCACAGCGACTTATACACAACAAATCGTTGTAAGCATGTGTTCAACTGCCGGCATGAGTGTAACAAATCCATGTGCAGGCAGTCCGTCAACTATTACGTTTACCGGCATTGCAGTACCTAATGCAACGTTCAATTGGAGTTTCTCCGGAGGAACGGTGGTTAGCGGAAGCGGAGGAGGGCCATATACGGTAATATGGAATTCTCCGGGCAACTATCAGGTTGATTTATCTGTGGATGGTAATGGATGTGCAACATCATCCACCACTCAGTTTGTCACTGTTAATCCGGTTCCATCAGCAACATTTACCAGCGACGCACAGGTTTGTGCCGGCGCACCGGCCAATATCAATTTCACAGGTTCTGCACCGGGAGGTGCAACCTATGCATGGAATTTCAACGGAGGTAATAGCAGTGGAAGCGGTTCCGGGCCGTATACTGTAAGCTGGAATACTGCAGGCAATTACACAATGGAGTTAATTGTTTCTGCAAATGGTTGCAGTGATACTACTTCAAATAATATTACCGTTAACGCAATTCCTACTTCAGTTTTCAATGCAACTCCTGTAGTGTGTACCGGTTCTCCAATCACGGTTAACTTTACCGGTGTTGCCGGAGCTGGTGCGAATTACAACTGGAATTTCGGGGGAGGAACAATTGTTTCCGGAAGTGGTGCCGGATCCTTACACATTGGTTTATTCATCTGCAGGAACAAATTCAATTTCACTTACGGTTGATGAAAATGGATGTACTTCCATGCCTTCATCACAAAACGTAACTAATAATCCGATTCCAACCGCATCATTAATGCAACTCCGGCATTGTGTGTTGGCGCCTCGAATAGTATTTCGTTTAATGGCAGTGCAACTCCGGCTGCGGTATATACCTGGTCATTTGGTAACGGACAGATTGCATCAGGCAGCGGAGCCGGACCATATTCAGTGAGCTGGGCTAATGCGGGCCCCGATGTTTTATCATTGGTTGTTTCTGATAATGGATGTACAGATACTACAACCTTCAACGTGACCGTAAATGCAATTCCTACTGCCAATTTCACTGCCACGCCTTCAGTTTGTGCTGGAGAAATTGTAAACATCAGTTACACCGGTAGTGCTTCTGCAACTGCTTCATATAACTGGAATTTCAACGGAGCAACGATCAACACAGGAAGTGGTCAGGGGCCATATACAGTGAATTGGTCATCTGCAGGAAATTATTCATTGTCGTTGGTTGTGACTGAAAACGGATGTGTCTCACAGCAGCAAAATGTACCGGTAACCATCAATGCTTTCCCTGTCGCATCAATTGCGCCTCCTGCTGCAGTATGTGAAGGACAGGCTGCTTCAATATCTTTTAATGGAACAGCATTGCCCGGAGCAACATTTAACTGGACATTCACCAATGGAACTGTACAAAGCGGTTCAGGTGCCGGTCCTTATAATGTTACATGGAATACAGCCGGAAGTCAGGCATTGTCACTTACAGTCACGCAGAACGGATGCAGCAACTCCACCAACTCAACGGTGACGGTAAATCACATTCCGACTTCAACATTTGTAATTCCTCCTTCAGTTTGTGTGAACCAACCGTTTAATGTCAGTTATTCCGGCGATGCTAATGGCAGTGCTAACTATACATGGAATTTTAATGGAGCAACTGTGGTTTCCGGCAGCGGACAGGGACCGTATTCGGTAACTTATCCCGGTGCAGGTAATCTCACCATTTCACTGGTCGTGGATCAGCTGGGTTGCGTTTCTCCTCCAACAGCCAATGCAATTACAATAGCACCATTGCCGGTAGCTTATGCCGGTGCTGATGCTTCTGTGTGTTCAGGTACGAATGTCAATCTCGGACAGCAGGCAAGTGCAGGTAATACTTATGCATGGACTCCTGCTACCTGGCTGAATGATCCAACAACAGCTCAGCCTGTAGCGAATGCCATTAATAATAACAGCGGAGAAATAACCACTAATTACATTCTGACTGTTACTTCTTCTTATGGCTGTATCAATCATGACACGGTTTCGGTAATTGCCAAAGCTATTCCGGCACCGACTCTTCCTCCGCTCAATCCATTATGTGAGAATGTGGCCATGGCAATCTTCACACCTCAGGGACATGTTTTTGACGGAGTTTCCTACTCATGGAATTTCGGTGCAGGTGCAACGCCTTCTACAAGTACCAACTTCATGAATACAGTTACTTTTACCGGAATAGGAAAACATGTAATTACACTGGATTGTTCTTTTGAAGGCTGTCAGGCTCCGCAAGTGGTAGATACTATTGAGATTCTTCCAATACCTGTAGCGGATTTCCTTCCTGATATAACTGAGGGTTGTGCTCCATTGAAAGTGACATTCTCAAATCTTAGTAGTCTGAATTCATCGGCTTTCGTTTGGTCATTTGGTGATGGCACCAATGGAGTAACAGGTATTCCTACACATACCTATGATCAGGCCGGTATTTACACAGTAAAACTTACTTCAACTACTGCCGGAGGATGTCAGGACGATACAACAAAGCCTAAGATCATCAACGTATATGAAGTTCCGGAAGCTGCCTTTACTGCGAATCCTGAAGTGACAACCATTTATGAGCCGGTAGTTCAGTTCCTGAATCAGACTGTTCATGGTGAAACTTATCAATGGAGTTTTGGAGATACAAGTGCCACAAGCAATACGGTTAGCCCTTATCATACATATCCGGAAGTAGGAGCTTATCAGATTATGCTCATTGCAAATACTTCACATAATTGTCGTGATACAACTTACGGAGTGATTCGTGTTGAATACGGATATAGTTTTTATGTACCATCCGCATTCACACCGAATGGTGATGGTGTAAATGATTATTTCCAGGGCTACGGATCATTTATACAGAATTATGATATGAGAATTTATGATCGTTGGGGAATTGAAGTATTCCACTCCGACGACTATACAAAAACGTGGGACGGCAGAGTAAACAAC
This sequence comes from Bacteroidia bacterium, assembly GCA_046330055.1. Lineage (GTDB taxonomy): Bacteria > Bacteroidota > Bacteroidia > AKYH767-A > 2013-40CM-41-45 > JADKIH01. Next base: position 37,696 of record JAXLTM010000029.1, read on the forward strand.
AAAGACGTCCAGAACGATGTATATGTTTACCGTTTTAAAATTACCGACATGAAGAGCCAGGTGCACACTTACATTGGCAAGGTGACTGTGTTGCGGTAAAATGGTTAGATGGGAAATTGGCCAATCCCCAATCCCCAATTAGCTGATTAGCTGATTAGCTAATTGAA
>JAXLTM010000003.1:0-149736 GCA_046330055.1 Bacteroidia bacterium
CTTTTTATCGATGCTTCCTGAGAAGGAGAGTAGTGATCGGCGATCAGCGATCAGTCATAAGTAAACTTGGTTTTGGTTCAGTTCAATCCTGTCCGGATAATTCCTGACATAAACCTAAATCTTATTCTAATCGCTAATCACTGATCACTAATCGCTTCTTTCTACCACCATTTGCCTATCTTCGTCCAAATTCTCATAACCATGGAAATGACCGAAATTCAATTAAAAAACACAGCCTTAACCGACGTTCACACGAAACTGGGAGCTAAGATGGTTCCATTTGCCGGATATTTGATGCCGGTCTCTTATGCCGGAATCAATGCAGAACATGAAACAGTCAGAAATGGTGTTGGTGTTTTTGATGTTTCTCACATGGGTGAATTTATACTTAAAGGAGAAAATGCTTTGGATCTTATCCAGCGTTTAACCAGCAATGATGCATCTAAACTCTTTGACGGGAAGGTTCAGTATTCCTGCTTTCCGAATCCTACAGGAGGAATCATTGACGATCTGCTTGTTTACAGGATTGATGTAAAGACATACATGCTTGTAGTGAATGCAGGCAACATTTCCAAAGACTGGGATTGGTTGGTTCAGAACAATCACAAGAATGTGGAGATGCACAACATCTCAGACAAAACTTCATTGTTAGCAGTCCAGGGTCCAAAGGCAGCGGAAGCATTGCAATCTCTGACATCGATGGATTTGAAATCGATGGAGTATTATACATTCCAAAAGGGTGTTTTTGCAGGCGAAGAAAACGTACTTGTATCGGCTACAGGGTATACCGGTGCGGGAGGTTTTGAAATCTATTTCGAAAACGAAAAAGCTCATAAAATCTGGAATGCAGTTTTCGAAGCGGGTAAACCATTCGGCATTCAGCCAATTGGTCTTGGCGCCCGTGATACTTTACGTCTTGAAATGGGATTCTGTCTTTACGGAAACGACATTGATGATACCACATCACCAATTGAAGCAGGACTTGGCTGGATCACTAAATTCACCAAGGACTTCACCAATTCAGCAGCATTAAAAGCTCAGAAGGAAAATGGCGTAAGTCGTAAGCTCATCGGTTTTGAAATGACAGAGCGGGGTATTCCTCGTCATGATTATGTGGTGACTGACGGTAAAGGAAACGCTATTGGTAAAGTGACCAGTGGTACGCAATCACCTTCCTTACAAAAAGCAATCGGCATGGCATACGTAAAGCCTGAGTTTGCAAAAGAAGGATCAGAAATTTTCATCGCCATCCGCGACAAAGAACTGATGGCAAAAGTGGTGAAGATCCCATTCTACAAGAAATAATTTTAGAGCGAATTCCTTTGAGGACAGAGAAGACTATTCATGTTGACGCATGTTTCTCGCCGTTTTTATATCCGGTATATAAGAACGATGAAAGCATCGTGGTCATCATTGATATTCTCCGCGCTACTTCAGCAATCTGTACAGCTTTTGAGCATGGTGCTGAAAAAATGATTCCCGTTGCTACAATTGAAGAAGCCCGGCGTTATAAAGAGCAGGGCTTTCTGGTAGGTGCAGAGCGGGATGCAATTCCTGTGGAAGGATTTGACTTCGGCAATTCACCATTCAGTTACATGAATGAAATAGTGAAAGGCAAAACCATCGTCATCTCTACTACGAACGGTACACAGGCAATTGAGGCGGCAAAGGATGCATATAAAGTAGTAATCGGAAGTTTTTTGAATATTGATTCCTTATGTGAAATGCTTCTTGGAGAAAGAAGAAATGTATTGTTACTCTGCTCAGGCTGGAAAAACAAATTCAATCTTGAAGATGCCCTATTTGCAGGGGCAGTAACAGAAGCATTAACAGATATCAGCGCAGAATTCAAACTCGGTGACGGATGTCTGGCATTGAAGTATCTGTATCAGCAGGCCCGGAAAGACCCATACAAGTTTTTAAACAACGCTTCGCATAAAGAGCGTCTGGCACGACTGAATCTGAAAAAAGACATTAAGTATTGTCTGACACCCAATCAAACTACAGTAATTCCGGTACTAAGGGATGGGGCTTTAGTAAGGATGTGAGTTAAATTCAGAATTCAGAATTTCCCTATTATATTGGTTGTTTGCTTACTGCATTGCGTACGATCTTTGCCGGATGAAATTCTCCGGCATTTTTGCTTTTTGTATGCTGACCCTCCTGTACAGGAGCGGAGCATGGGGCTTTTTCGGCCATCAGACGGCCAACAGAATGGCATGCTTTACATTACCACCTGAGTTGTTCGCCTTCTACAAATCAAATATTGATTTCCTCACCATTCACGCTGTAGATCCTGACAAGCGGCGATATTCTGATGCAGAAGAACCACCGCGACATTTTATTGATGCCGATCATTATGGCGATTGTCCGTTTGATACACTTCCTGTGAATTGGAAAGATGCCGTTGAAAAATTCTCAGAAGATTCGCTCAAGAAGTATGGCATTGTACCTTGGTATATCCGGAAAATGTATTCACGGCTTGTAAATGCAATGCAACGAAAAGATGCAGAAGAAATCCTGTATTACTCTGCGAATATTGGTCATTACGTTGCTGATGCGCACGTTCCTTTGCATTGCTCGGAAAACTACAATGGTCAGCTTACAGGTCAAACAGGTATTCATGGTTTCTGGGAATCCAGATTGCCGGAATTATTCGGACAGGACTACGATTACTTTACCGGAAGGGCGATTTACATTTCCAATGTTCAGGAATTTGCCTGGCGAATTGTGAGGGAAAGTTATTCAGCACTTGATTCCGTACTGAGCATGGAAAAAAAACTGAATGCTGAAACCTCACCTGATCAGAAGTACTCTTTCGAACAAAGAGGAACGCAAACGGTACAAGTTTACAGCAAAGAGTATTCTGAAAAATATCATGATATGCTCAGCGGGCAAGTGGAAAGACGACTGCGGTCATCAGTCATCGACATCGGAAGCATTTGGTATTCCGCCTGGATCGATGCCGGCATGCCGGATCTTGAAGGGAAGATGGTGGAACGGAAAAGGGAGGATGCCGGGGGAGAGGAAATACAAAAGGACTTTCATTAGTAAGTGGTAAGTAGTAAGTAGTAAGTAGTTCCAGCGAAGTAAATTGAAACTACTTACTACTTACTAATTACTACTTACTAATTACTACTTACTAATTACTAATTACTACTTGCTAATTACTACGTGATTGATTTAAACTTCAAACTAAACACCGTCCCGACACCAATATTACTTTCGGCGGAAATTTCGATTTCATGAAAATCGGCGATGGTTTTGACGATTGGAAGGCCAAGGCCGTAGCTCATTTCATCTTCGGGGCGGAAACGCTTGAAGCGGTCAAAAATGAAAGGCAGTTGTTCCTTATCGATTCCTACTCCGGTGTCAGAAATTTTAAGAATAAAAAAGTTTCCTGAATTATCTCCTTCGATGGTGATCTTCCCCTGCGGCTTATTGTATTTTACAGCGTTCGAAATAAGATTCGATAGCATAGTGTGAATAAGTGATTTGTTGGAAGGTGCAAAGATGAAGTTGCCTTTCCATTCATTCACGACAGTAATCTCCTTCGATTGAATCCATTCTTCCATCTCTTCGAGAATGTCGCGAATAATGCCGTTCAGATCTGCAGTTTCATTCCGGACGAATTGAGCATTTTCAATTTTACTAATGTACAGCAGCGATCTTACTACCTTGGTCAAACGAGACAGCGTCTTCTGACTGTCAATCATTCGTTCAATAACATGATCAGGAACGGCAGCATCGTTGATCAGATTTTCGAGACGATTTTTCAGGATTGAAATCGGAGTGAGAATTTCATGAGAGACATTGGTAATGAATTCCCGTTCCATTTCAAATGTCTCTTTCAGCTTTTGCATCATTTCATTGATGCTGTTGTCAAGTTGTGCAAATTCCGTAGTGCTGGATTTTACCGGTGTATAATCGTAGCTAAGCGGGTGACGAACGTTCTTGAGCTTATGACGAACGATTTTATTAAACGGTCGAAGCAGTAAACGCGCAAATCCAAAGTCAAGGAAAATTGAAATCACCACTACAGCCAGCATCATCAGGATGGAAAATTTCCGGATGGTCATGTTCAACTGATCAATGGCACTGACTCCTTCACCGATTTCAATCATATAAAGTTGATTGTCGTAAAGAAAAGCCTGAGTCAATAACCTGTAACGCACAATTTCACCACCGATCAGTCGGTCGGCATTTTCAATCTGATACTTATTAAAATCAGGTGGAAGGGCAGAGATCGGGGAAATGCGTACAAATTCTTCCTTGAAAATATTGTAATTGTCGAAACTGCAATCCTGATCAAGAGCAATCTCGTCCAGCCCGCCGATGGCAACCATTTTCATGGTCTTATCCAGACGTGCTACCAGACGTTTGTCCATATGATCGTAGACTACCTTTTCAATCAGCATCGGCATCAATGCACCGATAGCCAGAATGATGGCAGCCTTTGAGATGGCATTGTATAAAGCGAGTTTGACCTGGAGTTTCAAAAGGCGCAGATTTTATTACGTCATGTTCAGACGATAACCGATACCTCTGACAGTTTCAATAAAGTCTGAATTGCCGAACTGAGATAATTTCTTTCTGAGGTTTTTCATGTGCACGTCGATGTAATTGGATTCATAATCCTCTTCCAGTACATCGCCCCAGATATGTTCGGTTAACTGAATACGAGTAATGACACGGTTTTGATGCAGTGCCATATAATGCAGGATGTCAAATTCCTTCTTGGTCAGATTGATCACATTTTTATTGTGTGTCACCGTGCGGTTTTGAATATCCATTACAAAATCGTGAATCTGTATCGAGTTATTTTTCAAACCGTGCTTACGACGAAGTATGGCCTGCATACGTGCCTGAAGTTCGAGCAGGCTAAATGGTTTGGCCAGATAGTCATCAGCTCCCAGATCAAGTCCTGTAATGCGGTCATCGATAGAGCCACGGGCAGTGAGGATAATGAAGGCTGCATCCTTACCTGATTCTTTCGCTTCTTTCAGGAGCTGAAAACCGTTGTATTCCGGCAAGCCGATATCCAGAAGAACGAAGTCGTATGAATTGACAAATATTTTTTCTGAAGCGCTCTTACCATTAAAAGCAACATCGCAATGATAACCTTGCTTTGTCAGGAAGATTTCAATTTCGTGAGAAAGCTGACGCTCATCTTCTACGATCAATACATTCATGATGATTGAATTTTGTCCAAAAATAGGATATTAAACTATTCTTATCTGAATTTTAGATGGAGAAAATCGAATTGTATCAACCGGCAGGCCGGATCACCGGAAAGTCCAAGTAGCTATTTTATAGTCACTTCCTCAATTGCTGCTGTCAGTTTAGTGCAGGCATCGGCAATTTCCTCATCGGAGATAATCAACGGAGGTGCAATTCTCAGACAATCCGGAGCGAAAAGGAACCAATCTGTAATCAAACCTTTGTCATAGCACTTTAAGATTACGTCCTGATTAAATTTTTCCGAAGAAAATTTCAAACTCAGCATCAATCCGCGACCTCTGATTTCTATGATGGATGGATGTTTGAGATTTTCACGGAACAATTTTTCCTTTCTGAGAGTATCTACGGCAAGATTGTTTCCTACGATAAAATTGAGTGAAGCCATTGCTGCAGCGCAACTCACCGGATGTCCGCCGAACGTGGTCAGATGTCCAAGAACCGGATGATGAGTAAGCGCCGACATATTCTCATGCGAAGAAATGAAAGCAGCCAGCGGCATGCCGCCACCGAAGGCTTTTCCCAGTAATAAAACATCGGGTGTTATGCCATGCTCAAGGAAAGCAAATAATTTCCCTGTGCGGCCCATGCCTGTCTGGATTTCATCGAAAACAAGCAGCGTTCCCGTAGCCTCACAACGGCTTTTTACTTTTTCCAGAAAACCATGATGAGGCAGTATAACACCGGCTTCCGCCTGAATTGGTTCAATGAAAACAGCGGCTAATGAATCATCAATCTGTTGAAGTGAGTTTTCATCATTGTATTCAAGCATCCGATGTCCTGGTAACAATGGACGAAAAGCATTTTTCAATTCCTCGTTTCCGCAAATGCTGAGAGCGCCTTGAGTACTGCCATGATAAGAATTACGAAAAGAAGCAATTCCGGTGCGGCCGGTCAATCTTTTAGCGAGTTTCATGGCACCCTCGACAGCTTCTGCACCGCTATTTGTAAAGTAGACAGAGTCAAGGGAAGGCGGAAGAAGTGAAGCCAGACGAGAAGCCAGTTCCTGTTGTGGTGAAATGATAAACTCACCATACACCATCAGATGCATATGCCGTTCTACCTGATCGATAACTGCTTTCTGAATTACCGGATGTTTATGACCTAATGAAGAAACAGCAATACCGGAGATTAGGTCAGTATACTTTTTACCGTTTTGGTCAAAGAGAAAAACACCTTCAGCCCGCTCAATATCGAGCATTGGAGGGGAAGGGCTGGTTTGAGCAAGATGTCGAAGGAATAATTCCCGGCGTGAATACATACAGGCCGAAATTAAGGAAAAATCAGAGTACAGTAGATATGGCGTCTAAAAGCGCTGCTACTTTAGCTTCAGCGTTAGCATCGGCCTGAAAGAAAAGTTTCTTTCCCTGAAGTCCCTGAACAGTCACCTTGGTCTGATGATTTCCCATGGCCTCAATCTGAACGTTGATTTCCACAGCAGGTTTGTGAAGAGCAAATGCAGAGCGGGCTTTGATCACACCTTTAGCATCGTCGAAACTGACGATACGCATATTGACTTTGGGCAAGACACCTTTAGTCCGGCGAAGGACCTTGTCATAAGGAGATTGAAATACCAGGCATTTCATAGCGTAGCCGTTTTTTCAAACCCAGGTGTGGATGGATCAGATGGTTGGGAAGTTCGCCTCGGGAGATAATCATGAAAGAGGGCAGGCAATCATGACTTATTCTCACAAATATAGTTTTTTTAAACCAGAAGAATTGAGAATTCAAAAAATTAATATCGGCGGGTCTTTAATACAAAAAAAAGTACGGGACTTATTCAACTTTATTCACATTTAACTTGTTATAAATTCTTACCTTTTATAGCCAATACAGGCCGTTAAAAGAGAACTTTGAAGATTGAAAACACACCAATCTACTGAATCCATATCCATGAAAAAGGTTTTTATTTTCTTCTTCATTCTAATTGGCCTTCACGCCACTGCCCAGGATAAAGTTTCTTCCGGTTTATTCCTGAAAAGAAATTTGACCAATCAGACTGCGCGTATGAAACCTACGGATATCCTGATCAAGGGGGATGTCAAACAGATACGAGACATTGTTCATCAACTTAACGGTAAAATTATCGGTACAGCCGGCGATATCGTTTCTGCGAGGTTGCTATTGGGAAATGTGGCCACCTTACTGCAGCAGCCTTACATTGCCCGCATTGAAGCCAACTTTCCAAAATACAGGACGATGAATGATACGATGCGAATGCTCTGTCGCGTCAATGAAGTACAGGCAGGTCAGTCGCCATTGCCAAACGGATATAATGGAAGCGGAGTAGTAATGGGTATTATTGATTCCGGACTGGATCTCAATCAACCTGACTTTAAAGACAGCACCGGTCATACACGTGTAAAATGGTTATGGGACCAAACTATGGCTGTAGCAACCAACACCCCTTCATACGGCTATGGTCAGGAATTCAGCAATTCGGATATTGATGGCGGACTTGCAAGTGCACATACAGGAGAAGATCAATACGGTCACGGTACATATGTTGCAGGTATTGCTGCAGGAAACGGATTAGCAAGCGGAAATTGGAGAGGAGTTGCACCCAATACAGATCTCATTATTGTAGGTTATGATTTTGCAGCCGTTGATAACACGCCACGACTGGCTAATGCCGTAGAATATATCTTTACCAAAGCTCAGGCAATGGGCAAACCATGTGTGATAAATGCAAGTCTGGGTGCTTACATGGGTTCACATGACGGAACTGATCTTGAATCGCAATACATCAGCAACCTAATTAATCAGCAGGCAGGAAGATCAGTAGTAGCATCGGCCGGTAATCTGGGTGTGTTGTATCCTATTCACATTGGACATACCTGCACGCCGACTGATACATCTTTTTCATGGTTTGTAAACGATGCTTCACTTGGCGGGGCATATGTTCAGATCTACGGCGACTCAGCTCAATTCAGCAATATTCAGTTTGCCATTGGTGCCGATAAGGTTTCGCCTTATTACAGTTTCCGCGGAGCAACTGCATTTACGACTATCACACCTTCAATCAATAATGTGGTGACACAAAATCTGATGGTGGGACCAAGAAGAATCGGTGTTATCCAAACCTATACATCATTTCAGCAGGGAGTATGTGAACTAGAAATTTTCGTTGTTCCTGATTCTACCAATTATTACTGGCGTTTTATGGCTACAGGCTCAGGCAGATTTGATTCTTATTCAGCACTGAATTTTGCATACGACGGATGGCAGTTTCACAATGTACCTACAGTCGCTGCTTATCCTGATATGGCACATTACATTATGCCGGACACAACCCAGTCAATCGTTTCCGGTATTGCATGTCTGGATAATGTCATTACCGTCGGAAATTATTACAACACCGATCGTCATGTTGATTACAACGGTGTATTACAGATTACATCATCTGATAAACCACGTCAGCTTGCCGAAAACAGCAGCCGTGGCCCGACACGCGACGGTCGCATCAAGCCTGATATTACTGCGCCGGGACATCACATCCTCTCATCAGGTGTATTGACTTTAATTTCAACTTACATTACCACACAGCCTTATAAAGTTTCACTCGACGGTTTCCATGTTACAGGAGGAGGAACGTCTGCCTCATCACCTGTTGTTGCCGGAATTGCTGCTTTGTATCTACAGCAGAATCCTACAGCAAACTGGGCAGATATAAAAAATGCAATCATCAGTTGTTCGCAGCAGGATACCAATGTATGGGGACCGCTTCCTAACAATGCATGGGGCTATGGAAAAGCGGATGCATTCGGAGCAATGACGACTTGTGGATTTGTCGGTATTCCTGATGTTGAGTCAACACAATTAATTCACTTATTCCCGAATCCTGCCCGGCATGAACTGACCGTTTCCACAACTGAAGCATTACGTGATCACGAAATTCTGATCACTGACATGCTTGGAAAAGTTGTAGAGAAGATCAACGCCACCGGAACTAATACTGTGATCTCATTAAAGAATTTCAGAGAAGGCATTTATTTTGTCAGGATGAATAATAATGGTGATTACGTGATCAAACGATTTGAGAAAGTTGACAACTGATCTCACCTGTACTGACTACTGAAAGTTTAAAGAATGAAATTCCCTGCCGAAGAGATCAAAACATTAGCGGAAATTACGCGGAGTGCCCGTCAGATTTCCATTATTACACATCATCGTCCCGACGGTGATGCCATGGGCTCTAGCCTTGGATTATGGAATTATTTCCGCCGCAAAAACATCAAATCGGTGGTGGTTACACCAAGCGATTATCCAGATTTTCTGAATTGGCTACCCGGAAATAATGAAGTCATCAGTTATGAAAAAGACGGAGCTGCCGCTGTTGAACAATTACGCAATTCTGATTTAATATTTTGTCTTGATTTTAACTGGCTTTCCCGTACGGAGGAATTGGAACATGTAATACGCAATTCTGCCGCAGATAAGGTTCTCATCGACCATCATCTTGATCCGGAGCCGGCCTTTCGTTTCATTTTTTCTGATACAGAAGCCTGTTCTACATCGGAACTCATTTACCGATTCATAGATGCGAACGCTGATACCTCTGTCATTGATAAAGACATTGCAGAATGTTTGTACTGCGGAATCATGACCGATACCAATTCATTTCGTTACTCATCCATGAAAGCTTCGGTACATCGAATTGTAGCTTCATTGATGGATGCAGGAGCAGAAAATTATAAGATTCATGAACGTGTCTACGATACCAACAGTGAGAATCGTTTACGTTTAATTGGTTATTCACTCAAAGAGAAACTCACTGTTTTGCCGGAATTCAAAACAGCATTTCTCTCACTTTCAGAGTCAGAATTACAAATGTTTAATTTCCGAAGCGGTGATACGGAAGGATTGGTCAATTATGCCTTGAGTATCGACGGAATAAGATTGGCTGCATTTTTCTCTGAACGTGATGGCATGATCAAGATTTCATTCCGAAGTAAAGGCGATTTCTCTGTGAAAGAATTATCACATCGTTTCTTTGAAGGCGGCGGACATAAAAACGCAGCAGGAGGTAAATCCACGTTGCCATTGCACGATACGGTACAACGCTTTATCGCAATCTTACCGTACTATAAAGAAAGCCTGCATCAGGAATGAAAAAATACATAGTTGTCCTCTTACTCCTTGGTGCTTTCGCTTCCTGCCGGCGTAAATATACTTCAGTAAATGAACAGGCATCCTCTCAGGATACGATGAAAGAGCATCTGGAGAATGCATATAAGATCAGAGTCCATCAGGAGTCGGAAGAAATTGATGATTTCGTAAAGCGACATGGATTTACTGTCGTTCAAACAGGCACCGGACTAAGAATTGGTGTTTACCGGAAAGCAGCCGTGGGAAGTACACCGAAAATTCATGATAAGGTAAAAGTGATAGCTTCAGTATTTCTCCTTGATGGAACACTTTGTTATCCGGCCGATACTACAAATCCCTACGTTTTTAAAATCGGCGAAGGGATGTCGAACAGCGGACTGGAGGAAGGTTTGATGATGATGAAAGAAGGAGAGAAGGCGCACATAATTGTTCCCTCACATCTGGGATTTGGCTTATCAGGAGATGGAGATAAAATTCCTCCCGGAGCAGCCATTTGCTATGATGTCCATTTATTAAAAGTAAACTGATGAAAAAAGTATTGATTACTCTCTGTGTTTTGTTCGGATTCTTTTCCTGCATACAGAAGGGAAGTGAGAAGAAAACTGATACAGGATTTAAATTTATTCTGTATACCAAATCTACGGGACCCAAAATAAAAAAGGGTGATTACATCACACTTGAATTGGTTTACCGTAATTCAAAAGATTCGGTGCTGTTTGACTCAAGGAATGCGAATATGCCGTTACGATTCCAGTTGGATGAAATTCCATTTGCAGGAAGTTTTGAAGACGGCTTGACAAATCTTGCTGCCAACGATAGTGCTACCTTTTTTGTTCCTGCCGATTCGTTGTACAACTATCGTTATGTGAAAAAAGGATACACATCTGTTCCCCAGGAAAGAACAGGTTTTCTCAAAGGAACACTCATGCGTTTCGATGTAAAAGTGATCCGGATTCAGAGCTATGAAGAAGCGGAAATGGAAATAGCATTAAAGTTGAGTGCAGAGGAAAAGAAGGAAATAGCTGATCTGAATAAATACATTTTCGACAAGCATATTACTGTAAAACCTGATTCTTCCGGTTATTATCTCATTATGAAAGAAATCGGAAAAGGGAGACCGTTGACAGCGGTAAAATAATTACCATTGAATATGAAGGCAGATTTTTAGACGGAAAAATTTTCGATGGTACTAAACAAGCAGGTCGTCCATACAAGTTTATCTCCGGTGCTCATCATGTAATTCCCGGTTGGGAATTGGCTTTAAAGAAAATGAAAGTAGGATCAAAAATGACGCTGATACTCCCGTCAAAACTGGCTTATGGTGAAGAAGGCATTAGCAGACCAAAAGATGGAACTTTCATCGTACCACCGTATACACCGCTTGTTTTCGACATTGAAATAATCAGTGCAGAAGAGCTGCCGGGGGTAAGTGGTGTTTATCCGAAGAAATAAATTTAGTTGATACTTGAGAAATTTCTTTTCACGACAACAGTTCCTCCGATTAGGTCGTGAAGAGCTTTTCTTTTCGGTGTAATCAAAACGAAAAATCCATCGATGATGCTGAGAAGAAAAACTGAACGGTTGAATGCAGAAACCATTCCTGAAGTCTGAATCATCCGCAGGTACTCAGTGAAAGAATGAATGTCTCCGAAGTCGGGCTGATTAAAAACAAGAAAGGTAATCAGTGATGAAAGAATATTGGGTATCAGATAAAATACATTTCTGAGGAGAATTCGGCTGAGTTTGGCTTTTTCATAACGGTAGTTAAGTACTTCCAGACGCATGATCATTTTGCCTATGGTTCCTCCGAAATTGAATTCAAAGAAAGGTTTGTAGACTACTGAGAGAACGGAAACAATCAAAAGCAATGGAACATTCTTCCAGGTGGTGATATTAAAGTACTGAACCGGTATGGTGAGGAGGCTTAACAGAATTACATCAATCATCAATGCCATCAAACGAGCCGTGCGACCGGCTACAGAGTGACTGCTGACACCTTCGCGGACGATATTATCATCAATGATCGTTTTTTGCATGTAAAAACAAAGGTACGACATCATGTACCTTTGGTGGATACTAAGATTTGAGTATTTCTAACAAAAAATATAAACAAGTTCTTTGTGAGGCAGTTCATACACGAAATCGGAAAAATATTGCTAAATTGTGTTTACTTGTTTTGAACCGGGAAATGCCTTCAAAGAGAGAAACATATACGGCAAATCCGGTAACCAAAAACAGATCTTTCAGGTAAAAACCCTTGTTCAGTACCTGAAAATCCCCGTTGGGCAAGAATGATTACCCAAAAAGGCCTTTTAAATCTAATTTTACCAAGAATGCTGACAGTTACGAATAGAAGAAGATTTCAGAATTCAATTCTGCTTTTCTGTGTGATTATGGTGGTAGCTCTCACATCGTCCTGCAAAAAAGATAAGGGAGATTCCACTCCGATTAAAGGTATCATCATTACCGGAACATGGAAGATTAACTATTGTTTGGACGACGGCCATGATGATTCGCATGAATTTGAAGATTTCACCTTCGTATTTAACAACGATGGTGTTCTTACTGCTGCAAGTGATTCTGCAACAGTAGTCGGAACATGGGAAGCTGATGATTCAGACGAACGGGAATTCCATATCGACTTAGGCCATACACCACCGCTTGACCACCTGACACGCGACTGGGAAATCAAATCAATGGATGCTGAAGAAATTCAATTAATACAGGATGAAGACAGCTATCACGACAGTATTGAAGTTCACTTCAAAAAGCAATAGACTATTTCAGGAGTAAAGTCATTAACCATAAATCTTCGTAAACGCCTTCAGACATCCTGACGGCGTTTTTTTGTAAGCCTTCCTTGACGAAACCATACTTTTCATAGATGTGTATGGCCCGGGTATTTGATGCGAATACTGAAAGATTGATCTTCGTGATTTGCTCTCTTTGAGCTGCCCATTTAAGGAAGAAGACTAAAATCCTCTGGCCGATTCCTGCGCCCTGGTAACCGGGACGGACAGAAATTCCAAATTCACCACTATGGGAAAGTCTCTTTCGGGGAAACGGTTTAAAATCTAAAACCCCGACTATCTTGCGTTCATCAGTAACGGCCACAACCATGATGGCGTCGTCATTTTTCTCATACTCTATAATCCATGCCTTTTGACGTTCACCATCGAGAATCAATTCTTCAGGCAAAGAAATGACATATTGAGTTTCGGCTACAATTGTTTCTCTGAGAAAATCCCGAATTCCTTCAGCATCTTCCGGCTGAGCCGGGCGAATTATGATTTCAGGAGATGACATAGTTATTTTCCAATGATAAAAACGGTAGGGACCTTAGAAATTTTGAAATTCATTTTCTTCCATTCGCCAACTGACTTTGTTTTCAAAAATTGTTTGGATGAAGTCATATCGGATGCAATGCAGACTCTTGTATTTTCCTGGCAACATTCAAGTATATCTTTCAGGAGAGCTTCATTACGGTAAGGAGTTTCAATAAAAATTTGCGAATGATTTTTCTTCAATGCTTCACGCTCCAGTTCCTTCACTTTGTTTTTACGATCTGCGCTTTCACGGGGAAGATAACCGTGAAAAGTAAAACTCTGTCCATTCATTCCGCTTCCCATCAATGCAAGGAAAATCGATGATGGTCCGGTAAAAGGAACAACTTCGATATTCAATTCATGCGCAAGCTTCACAAGCTCAGCACCGGGATCAGCAATTCCCGGGCAACCGGCTTCACTCATCAATCCGATCGGTTTATTTTTCAGAAGAATACTTTTCAGGATTGAAATTTCTTCCGGTTTGGAATGCTCATTTAGGAGATGAAACGTCAATTGATTTTGAGGAATCCTGGTCCCGAATTTCTTTAAACAAGCTCTGGCCGTCTTCTCATTTTCCACCACAAATTCATCGAGGTCTCTTACAATTTGAAGGACATCACCCGTGAGCACAAATTCAGCTTCATCGGATAATCCGACCGGAATCAGGTAAACGATTGCCTTCGATGCAGGATTAGTTGGAGAAGTGCTCATTCAGAAAACAGTCGCACGCTTTATCAAGCATTTTAAATACATCTATAAATCCTTCAGGCCCGCCAAACCACGGATCGGGAACTTCTTCCAGAGGAGATTCCGGCCAGTTGGAAAGCATGAGTGAAACTTTCTTACGTTGTTCTTCGGATGCAGCCAGACGAATTACATTGGAGTAATTAGAATGATCCATAACAAAGATGAAATCGTAAAAATCAAAATCCGCCTGAGCAAACTGCCTTGCTATCTGCTTTGAAATATCAACATTGAATTTTTTTGCCGTTGCTATGGCACGGGGATCAGGATGTTCACCTGAATGGTAATTTCCCGTACCGGCTGAATCGACTTCAAGATAGATTTTTCGCTGTGCTGCTTTTGAGCGGAGAATTCCTTCAGCCATTGGAGAGCGGCAGATATTGCCCAGACAAACCATCAATACTTTCATAAACTGATTACTTTATGAGTTGAAGTTTGTCGTGGTTCAGCACTGCAATTGCTCTTCCGGACAATTTTTTCCCGATAAAAGGATTGTTCTTTGACTTAGAACGCAGTGATTTTTCTTCAACTACCCATTCAGCATCCGGATCAAAGACGGTTAAATTAGCTTCTCTGCCTTCTTCAATCAGTTCGTTTTTAAGACCTGCGCAGGCGCGTGCCTGTGTGGTAAATTTTGCAATGAGTTCAGGAACGGACAATACATCTTTAGTGGCCGTTCTTGCAGCAGCGAATGCTGTTTCAAGATTACTGCAGCCATAGGCTGCATGTTCAAATTCTTTCTTTTTGTTTTCAGTATCTTCAGGAGAATGATCTGAAGTAATGCAGTCAATTGTTCCGTCCTTCAATCCTGCTTTAAGAGACTCGACATCGGAAGCTGAACGAAGCGGTGGTTTCACTTTGTAAACCGAATCGAATTCTTGAAGTACGGAATCATCGAACATCAGATGCACGGAAGATACATCAGAAGTAATTTTCATTCCACGCGCTTTGGCTTTGCGGATGAGGTCTACGCTGCCTGCTGTTGAAATGGTTGAGAAGTGTATAGGAGAATCGGTGTAGGCAGCAAGATAGAGATCGCGGTTTACCATCACTTCTTCGGCAATGGCAGGAATACCTTTCAATCCGAGTAAAACTGAATTGCTGCTTTCATGGATCTGCGCTTTACCGGAGATGCTTTTATCTTCCGGATAGGAGAAAATTTTTCCGCCGAAATTTCCGGCATATTGCAGAGCACGGGTCATCAAACCGGAATCCTGAACGGATCTTTTATCGTCAGTAAAAACTTTTGTGCCAGCCTGAGCCATGTCAAACATTTCAGACAAGTCTTTACCTTCACGATTTACAGAAAGTGATCCTGCGGGAATAACATCGACCAATTGGCCTTCAGTTTTCTTTCTGATGAATTCAATTGCAGGGCGGGAACTCAGAGCCGGTTCAGTAGAAGGCATCAGCAGAACGCCTGTAAATCCTCCCCGGGCAGCAGCCTCGGAGCCGGATGTAAGGTCTTCTTTGTATTCCATACCGGGCTCGCGAAAATTCACATGTACATCAAACCAGCCTGAGCTGACAAAATAATTTTTACCCGAAATCACCTGATTTGCTCCTGAAGTGATGCCGCCGCTTTCAGCAATTTTTGCAATGAGACCGTTGTCAACCAACAGGTCGCACTTCTTCATATGATGTTTACTACCCGGAGAAATAACGGTAACTTCTTTCAGTAGGATTTTCATGCGATGAATGTTTAAACAGTTTTACTTCGGAAGAATCGGATAAGCAGGATTTCGATAGCCAGGAAAACCAGCGTGAGGATGATGCAATATTTCCAGAGGCGCTGCCCTTCATTTAGTTGGGCAATGCTGTGAGAAATCGTTTCATTTGCGGCTTCAATGACATTCATGGAAGTGAGATTGGCTTTTGAAACCATTTCACCAAGTTCAGACGGAGGATAAACAGATAAGTCGGATTCATGTCTGTCGTAATTGAAAGATTCTACCTGAATCACATTTCCGCCGGAACTTAATTCATAATTACCGGCTTGACGGATTTGATCGTGTACAGAAATGCTGGTTTGATTTCCGACCATTCTGCTTTCAGGGATAATATCAAACTTCAGTTCTTTATTGGCCAGATGAACAACCTGATCATTGGCAATCATTGTATCGGTAACCGAAAATTCGTGATCGCGCCCGATGACCAGCGGTCTGCCTGCCTGATTCAATCCTGTCATTGCAGCTTTCAGCATTACAGGAACAAAGAGCGCATGACGGGTAAAATTGCCGGCTGCTTCATCGAGTGAAGTAGCCAGTGTGTAAATAGTCCCCGCACCGAATCCTTGTGAAAGAAGAAATGGATCTCCATTTTGCAATTTCATCACAACTTCCGAACGAACTTTTCCGCTGACTGAAAGTGGGAAGTAGGAGTGAACCACCGGCAAATCGAGATTTTCAGGTAGAGATTTTCCTTTTTCAAAAATATCAGAGAAGAGAAAATGTCGGCTTTCAATTTTTGAAACTTTATCATCTGCCTGAACAGCGCTGCTGAATGTGGCTGCATCAACATCTTTCATCAGATCGTTGTAAGACCGTACATTGGCATCCGGTGCAGGAATAATGAAAAGAGTTCCGCCGTCTTTTACATACTTCTTTACTTCCTGTGAAAGTCCGCTTGAGAATTCAGAAAGTTGGTTCAGAATGATCATCCTGCAGGCGGCAAAGGCTGAATAATCAATTTGTCCCTGTGAAGCATTTTTCAATACGAAGTATGGGTCGTTGCCAAAGACGGTGGCAATTGATTTAGTCGGTAAGCCGGAATTGATAGATAAAATGTTCAGCGACGAACGGACGTCGAAGTTGAGGTAATATTTATCATCGAACGTCACAGGATAGTCGGCAATGCTGATTTCTGCTTGCTGGAAACCGGGTTGAGAAACCGTAAATGCAAGATGTACCGAAGCTTTGCCGCCGGCAGGAACAGTAAGGCTGGACAGGGATTTCTGCACACCGTTGATCAGCAGCTTTACAGGAATATTTTCTGCGTCCTTGTCTCCCGTGTTTCTGACCTCAGCGATCAGATCAGCAGGAGTGTTAAGTTGAACAAATGGAGAAAAAAGCGAAACAGTGTCCACATACAAATTATTCTCAGCAGAAGCCTGAACAGGTACCAGTGAAATTCTGACGCTTGAATCATTTCTCATCTGCAGCAAATCGGTATTTGATTTCTGAAAGTCTGAAATAATATATGCCGTAGCAGAAATCTTTTCAGAATGATCAGAAAACAGTGCTTCAGTCTGACGTGTCACCACCTCTGAAAGTGAATGCACGGCGGCACCCGGCTTAACTTCATCGAGCAGTTGAAGAAATTCTTCACGACTCACTAATCTCTGGTGACGACCTTCAAAATCGGTTGTGAGAAGCTGAAACTGATCGGAAGGTTTATAAGCCAGAGCAATCTCCCTGGCACGCTTGCGGGCACTTTCAAGCAAGTTTCCTTCTTTCCCCTGCGCATCCATGCTGAAGGAATTATCAACGTAAATAGAAATGCGCTTCTGACCGGAAACACTCTGATGGTTTTTAGCCGGCAAAATTGGTTGTGCAAAAGCAAGCACCAGAAAAGTTACGGCCAGCAAACGGGCAATCAGAATGAGAATATGTTTCAGGCGCGATTTGGCTTGAGTATCCTGTTTGATTTCACGCAGAAAGCGAACATTGGTAAAATAGACTTTTTTGAATCTCCGGAAATTGAAGAGATGGATAATCACCGGAATGGCCAGAGCCGATAAAGCGAAAAGGAAACCTGGATAGATAAACTGCATTTGTGCCCAAATATACGCATTCAAAACCTTTCAAACACACCTAAACCGAACAGTGCGAAATCATATTTTACCGGGTCAGCAGGGTCAAATTTTTTTAACGAGTCAGTGAGCTCTTCGGCAGCTTTCCAGTCGTCGGCCCGGCGTTTGAGCAGGCCGAGTTTGCGTCCGACTCTGCCGGAGTGTACATCCAACGGACATATCAACAATGCCGGGGATATTTTCGACCATAGCCCAAAGTCAACACCAAATTCATCTTTTCTGATCATCCATCTTAAAAACATATTGATCCTTTTCGCTGCCGAGCCTCGTTCCGGGTCACTAAAGTGCTTACCGGAACGACCTTCCGTAACACTTTTAAAAAATTCCTTTCTCCAGTTTGAAATGGCCGATTTGAGATGGGCGTCGTTAGGAGTTATTTTTTCAAGCAATAGTTCTTCCGGCGATGGATACTTTCTGTAAAGTCGCTTAAGAGATTTCAGGAAAAGAATCAGATCCTCAGAATTAAATGTCCGGTGTTTGAACGTGCGGAACGATTTCAGATCTGCTTCCGTAAATGACGAAATGAAATCTGCCGGACGGTTGTCCATGCGATGCAACAGTTCGCGTGCATTGCGAAGAATCACCGGCCTTTGTCCCCAGGCAATGGTTGCAGTCAGGAATCCCGCGATTTCAATATCTTTCCTTTCAGTAAAAAGATGAGGTATTGAAACAGGGTCTGTCTCAATGAAAAAGTCTTTGTTGTATTGACGGTATTTCTCCTCGAGAAAAAGCTTAAGCTCTTCCTTCTTTTTAACTGATGAGTTCGCCAACGTTGCGGTGAATGGTTTGAGAGCGGTCAGGGCCAACAGATACAATTGTAACCGGCACCTGAAGCTCGGCTTCCAGATATTTGATATACTGTACCAGTTCGGCCGGCATGTCACATGCTGCGTTGATTCCGGTTAAAATCCTGATTCCAGCCTTTGAGGTCTTTGTAGATCGGAGTTACTTTTTCATTGACGATATCAAATGGCATGTAATCCATTTTCTTTCCATTGATTTCGTAATGTGTGCAAACTTTAATTGTCTTGAAGCCGCTGAGGACATCGGATTTCATCATGATCAAATCAGTAACTCCATTGATCATAATGGCATATTTGAGAGCAGGAAGATCCAGCCAGCCGCAACGACGTGGTCGTCCGGTTGTAGCACCAAATTCTCTTCCGGCCTTGCGGATATTTTCACCGGTCTCATCCTCCAATTCAGTCGGGAACGGGCCGCTTCCAACCCGGGTGCAGTAGGCCTTAAATATTCCATATACTTTTCCGATGTAACGTGGAGCAACACCCAGTCCTGTACAGGCTCCGGCGGTAATGGTGTTCGATGAAGTCACAAAAGGATAACTACCGAAATCAATATCGAGCAATGAACCCTGAGCTCCTTCGGCAAGAATCTTTTTTCCGGTCGCAATATGATGGCTGATTTCATGTTCACTGTCGATGAAATTCAACGTCTTCATCATTGCAATACCTTCCATAAAAGCAGGCTCGAGTTCATCGAGGTTGAATTCAAAATTCATTTGCTTCAACAGTGTGATATGTTTATTGCGGAGCTTTTCATAGCGGACGAGGAAATCGGGTGCTTCAATATCGCCGACTCTCAAACCATTTCGTCCGGTTTTATCCATGTACGTTGGTCCGATTCCTCTCAGTGTTGAACCGATTTTATCACTTCCCTTGCTCGCTTCAGAGGCTGCATCAAGAATGCGGTGAGTAGGAATGATCAGATGTGCTTTGCGGGAAATAAAGAGTGAAGAGCTAACGTCAACGTTTCGGGCAGCGAGCGCATCAATTTCTTTTTTGAGGGTTACCGGATCGATAACAACGCCATTGCCAACGATATTGATAATTCCTTTGCGGAAAATTCCGCTCGGTATGGTATGAAGAACGTGCTTAATGCCTTCGAATTCCAGCGTGTGACCGGCATTCGGGCCGCCCTGGAATCGGGCAACGACATCGTATGACGGAGTAAGAACGTCAACAATTTTTCCTTTTCGTCGCCCATTGAAGGCCCAGTAATACATCAACTGACATAGACGTGATTGGTGTTTAAGTTTGATCTGAAAATAAAAAAAAATCATCACGCCGCCTGGGATGATTCTTTGAAAGTATTTTGATGGGGATTAGCCCTGAAATTGTCTGATTGCCGTCGTGAGATCATCGGTAATTGTGAAAACGGTGTTGAGCTTGGTGATGATCAAAAAGTTCCTTGATCTTATCACTGATACCGCAGATGGTCGTATCGCCGCCGTTTTTTCTGCTTTTGGTCAGAATGTTCACAGCACATTTAATCCGTTGCTGTTGAGGTAACGGAAATTTTCCGTGAAATCACAAAACTGTTGTTGCCTTTGTCAATGTACGTTTGAATCTCTTCAAGCAGAGGAGAGTAGCCTGATTTTTATCGATGAGTTTCCGCTCATTTCAACAACGGCATAAGTGCCGTTATTGGTGATTTTGTAATTAAATTCCATGGTGTGAAAGTAAGAGTTTCTCTTTAACCTGCAAAGGTCAAAAATAAATACCCGGCAGAATAATAAACAATCTTTTGTTAGCAGCGAAAGCCCTTGAAAACCGCCACTGTAGGGCGTTTCAGGAAGTTTTACGATGCTTGCAACTTCGGTAGCAGAGAGTTCGCGGCATTTTTCGAAGAGGTTCAGGGAATGATTGGTAACATCAAAATTCAGAATATCGCCCATCATTGATTGTATCTGCTGAATTCTGGGGTCGCAGAATTCAAATACGTGGTCGCAGTCCTGACAAATCAGATGGTCGTGCTGACGAAATGAAAACGACCGTTCAAATCGGGCCGTGTTTTTTCCGAACTGGTGTCGTGTGATTAATTCGGAATCCTGTAAAAGTTCAATGGTGTTGTAAATCGTTGCACGGCTCACACTGTAACCTTTTTCTTTCATCATCGCAAAAAGCGATTCGACATCAAAGTGATCATCGAGCTTGTAAATTTCTTCAAGGATGTTATACCGTTCTTCAGTTTTCCGGTGATTGTTCTTTTCCAGATAATCGGTAAAAATCTTTTTAACGGATACCAGTATTTCCTCAGTTTTTGCAGTCATGTGTAGATCAAAAATCAATTGTGTGTACCACCGTCAATCCGGCTTACGGTCAGAATTCCGTGAATCTCTTTCAGCTTTTTAATCAGCTTGTCGAGGTGATGTGTATCGTGAACAAAAAGCATGATGGTTCCTTCAAAGATACCGTCATTGGAGTCAATGCTGATGGAACGCATATTTACTTTCAATTCACTGGAAATTACTTTTGAAATTTTATTTACGACACCAACTTCATCAATTCCTGTCATTCTCACACCGGCGAGGAAGGCAATCTCCTGCTGGTTGGTCCATTTTGCTTTTACGATACGGTAAGCATAATTTGACATAAGCTGAATGGCATTCGGACAATTTGTACGATGGATCTTAATGCCATCCTGTATGGTGATAAATCCAAATACGTCATCTCCCGGAATCGGATTGCAGCATGGAGAAAGTTTGTAATCGATTCTCTCAAGGTTTTCCCCGATCACAAGCATATCGCTTGAACCGCGGATGTTTTTAACCATCTGCTCGAGCGATTGTGTTTCAATTCGCACCGGAGCATGTGCCTTCAGTTGACCGGTTTCATTGACAAAATCTCTCAGATCGTGAACATCCAGTACACCTTTGGCAATACGATAAAACAGTTCGAGTGATGAAGGAATTCGGTAATGAGCCAACAGCTCATTGATATTTTCATTGTTAAAGTCAATCTTCAGATGACGGAATTTCCGGATCAGAATTTCTTTTCCGTCTTCCGCTAAACGCTTCTTCTCTTCCTTTAAAGCTGATTTGATTTTCGACTTCGCTTTCGCAGTAACAACGTAGTTAATCCAGTCCTCTTTTGGAGTCTGCTTATTCGATGTCAGAATTTCAACCTGATCCCCGCTACGCAATTTGTGGGATAACGGGACGAGTTTATGGTTGACTTTAGCGCCGATACATTTACTTCCAAGATCCGTATGAATGTCGAAGGCAAAATCCAATGCGGTTGCACCGGCAGGAAGCGTCTTCATGTCGCCGCTTGGAGTAAAGACAAAAATTTCATCGGCAAACAAATTCAGTTTGAAATCATCAATAAAATCGAGAGCATTGGACTCCGGATTTTCAAGCAATTCACGGATCTTCGAAATCCACTCATCGAGTGCTGATTCAGCTGCAGATTCTTTGTACTTCCAGTGAGCAGCGTAACCT
This sequence comes from Bacteroidia bacterium, assembly GCA_046330055.1. Lineage (GTDB taxonomy): Bacteria > Bacteroidota > Bacteroidia > AKYH767-A > 2013-40CM-41-45 > JADKIH01. Next base: position 22,469 of record JAXLTM010000003.1, read on the forward strand.
TTCTCGGCAATTTCGTCCATGCGACGGGAACGGATTTGTACTTCAACCCATTTTCCGTTAGGTCCCATAACTGTCGTGTGAAGCGATTCGTAACCGTTTGCTTTCGGTGTTGAAATCCAGTCGCGCAAACGATCAGGATTCGGATGGTAAAAATCCGTGATTACCGAGTATGCTTTCCAGCAAGCTGCCTTTTCATTTTCCTCATCCGAGTCAATAATAATTCGAATCGCAAAGAGGTCGTAAATTTCTTCAAACGAAACACCCTGTCGTTTCATCTTACTCCAAATCGAATTGATCGATTTCGAACGTCCTTTAATTTCAAAAACAAATCCCTGTTTGCCAAGTTCGTCTTTGATAGGCTCGATAAATTCATTGATGAAACGATTTCTTTCTCGCCGGGTCTGTTGAATTTTGGAATAGATATCGTTATAAATTTCCGGCTCGGTATATTTCAGAGAAAGATCTTCCAGTTCGGTTTTGATTGAATACAATCCGAGACGATGGGCGAGAGGTGCATAGAGATAAGCCGTCTCTGAAGCAATCTTCAACTGTTTATCGCGGCGCATGCTGTCGAGCGTCCGCATGTTATGTAAACGGTCGGCCAGCTTGATCAGAATCACTCTCACATCATCTGAAAGCGTGAGAAGCATTTTTCTGAAATTCTCTGCCTGAAGGGAAGTTCCTTTGTCAAATACTCCGGAAATTTTTGTCAGTCCGTCAACAATCGAAGCAGCTTTTTCCCCAAACGAACTTTTAATATCATCAAGGGTAAGATGTGTGTCTTCTACTGTATCATGTAACAGGGCGCAGACAATGGCCAGAGGTCCCAGTCCGATTTCTTCAGCACAAATCTGTGCCACGGCCAGAGGGTGCAGAATATAAGGTTCGCCTGTCTTCCGGCGCATGTCTTTATGAGCCTCCATAGCCATGTCAAAGGCCTGGCGGATCATCTTTTTGTCGCCTTTACCCAAAGACGGTCTGAGAGCCCTGAGCAAGGCTTTATAGGCCTTTAAAATCTGGTCTTTTTCCTCTTCGGGTTTAACTACGGTAACAGAATTATCAGACATGAACAGAATATTCAGGAATTAACGGTGAGCTTTTTAATAGCCAGTAATGAGAAGTCCGTATCTGCTTTCCGGATCGTATTGGAAAGTGTTCCAAGACCTTTTACAGTCATTTCAACAACATCTCCGGGTTGCAGCCACTGAACCTTGTAGGACGGATCGTTGAGCAGACCTGTTCCGTTGAGTTCAAGAAAGCAGCCTGTACCGACCGTTCCGGAACCGATAACATCACCCGGCAGAATATCGACACCATAGGCGCAGCGTTCAAGAATTTCTGCAAATGTCCAGTCCATATCTTTCATATTGCCACGGCTGACTTCGATTCCATTTACCCGGCAAACCATCGGCAGGTCGTAGTTATTTCCGATATGTCCTGGTTTGGCAGGCACTTTAAATTTTTCCAGTTCATCGGGTGTTACTAACCAAGGACCAATTACTGTTGAGAAATCCTTTCCTTTAGCAGGGCCGAGATTCAGCAGCATTTCTTCCATCTGAAGAGTGCGTGCACTCATGTCGTTCATGATCATGTAACCGGCAATGTACTGATCAGCTTCGCTTGCGTGAATATTACGTCCCTTTTTACCTACAACAATTGCAACTTCCAGTTCGAAGTCAAGCTTCTGAAAATGATCAGGCATACATTCAATGATGCCCGGACCTTGAATGGCATTGTGATTCGTAAAGTAGAAGATAGGGTATTGATCAAATTCTGCAATCATCGGAACTTTACGGTTACGGCGGGCAGCCTCAACGTGCTGACGAAAAGCATAGCCGTCACGGCAACTGGTTGGATGCGGTACAGGTGCCAGCAAATCTGCTTCCTTTATATTCAGAACATCCGTATTGATCTTTTTTGATTTAATGGCATTCTCTGTAGTTCTTGCTGCAGACATACCATTTTCGCCTGTCTTGAGAAATTCCCCCATACTGTCAGGCATATCAAAACCCGCGCGTTTGGCGTGTAATGCTAAATTGAAATAAGACTCGTCAATCAGAATGCCTAAGTGCTCACCCGAAGCATCCTTATAGGTAACTAGTTTCATAAGGGCTGTTTGATGAGCAAAAATAACATTTTTGAGGTTAAAAATTGGTAATTTGTAAATAGTAATTAGTGATTAGCAATTGGTAATTTGAAGCAATCTCAATAGAAACCTGGATCACGATTGACCTGCAAGTTTTCATAGTGATGGATTACAGCTTTTTTAAAAAAAAGATGTCACAAAAAACTCTCATCCATCATAATAAGGCAGAAATAGCAGCTTATTTGAAACAACAAAAAAGATGCATCTCATTTTTAAGACACAATCTTATGATTAGGACAAACGCCTACCCACACAATTCTAATTACTATTTACTACTTACTAATTACTAAAAAAAAGGCCCCTTCCGGAGCCCTTTTTACCTAACCAATAATCCAAACTAACCATGTATCTTTTTCATCAGTTGATGAAGAGTTTTTCTCTGATAATTGAACTTCCGTCAGAAACGCTGATGAAGTAAACAGCGCCTTTCTGCATGTAGGAATCATCGATTCTCAAATCAATCGTACCATTTTCATTCATCATGGCACTTGACGGAATCGTTTTACCGGTCAGATCCTGGACTGTGACACTTGCAAAATCCAGTGGCTGATCAGCGGCAATATGTACTGTAGAACTGCTGGTAGATGGGTTAGGGAAGACGGTGACAACACCGCGACCTTTATTCTGTACTACGACAGCTTTGAATGTTTCTGATTTTCCATCATAATCGGTTTGTCTCAAACGGTAGTAAGAGATTCCGCTTAATGGTTGCTCATCGATGAGCGAATAGGTGTGGGCAGTAGAACTTGTTCCTGCACCTTCAACGATACCGATTGGTGTATACGTTTCGTTATCGCTTGAACGTTCAACAGTGAAGTGATCGTTGTTGATTTCAGTTTGTGTAGACCAGCTTACATTAACTGCTTTGTTGATAAACTTGGCAGAGAATGCTGTCAGTTCAATCGGAAGCGGGTTACCGCCGCCCGGAGGGTTACCGAGTGCGAAATAAGTGTGGAAGTTCGTAAACGTACCGGAGATAATGTTTCCTGTCCAGTTAGCAGTAGCTGAGCCTCCGAAATTCTGCAGGTAGCTGTTCCGTCGTCATGAGCAACAAGGAGTGTATTCTTGTTTGACACCGTCGTCGATGTCATAATACATCTGCACTTTTCCGCTTGAGAAATTGGAAACCAGTGAACGGGTGAATCGCAGGTAACGAACGGCAGACACATTGGAGATCGTCGTAGGTAAGCCATACGGAAGTCCGGATGCTGCAGAGTTGAAGATTTCACCGCGGTAAGTAACCGATGTGGCATTTGAATGTGTCACAGTCAATACTGCCGGGCGATAAGCATTTCCTTTACCGATAGGGAATGTTTTGTTCACTGTAGCGACTGTAGCAACTGTTTGAATCATCGGCCCGTCAACAAATGACAGGTTGTTACCAATTGTTGCTGAACCGGTAGAACCGATAGTCAGTACATTTGTATTTGTAGTATTAAGTTTACCAAGAACCATCGACAGGATGTTTGAAACATTCGTCGGATAGTTCAGTGTAATGTTACTTGCATTGTTAATTGTCAGGTTGTAGAAAGTAGTGGAAGTAGTACCACCGATCGCCTGAGCACCGGAAGGATTAAATGTCACCGTACTCGAACGGGCAAGGAATGAACCTGAGTTATAGATGGCATCTACGCCATTTGTTGTGAGATGTCAGTGTCATTTGTTTAGTATCACCAAGAGCGCCTCCGATTGATCGGATATCAAATGTTTTATTTACATCGATATAAAGGCTCATCAGTTTAAAGTTGCTTGTTGAACCGTATGAGGTAGCAAGTGTAGTCGTGTTTGCAGAACTTCCTGTAACCTTAAAATTAGGATACAGTGCATTTGCATAAGGACGGAAATTGAAGATTGAACCTGCTGCAGTAGATGCATTTCCAAATTGCATTGTTCCTCCGGTTACGTTCACCGTACCATTGGTTCCATTAATACTGCAATCAATTGTCAATGCACCGGCTGTATTCGGTTTCTGGAAAGTCATTGTGCCGCTGCTCATCACAAAACTGCTGCTTGCCACGTCGTTGATGTAGAACAACTGACGATTAGAACCGGTAGTACCTGAATTCAGTAATACCGTCGCATTATTCAGATAGAAACTGAATGGTTCAGTAGATGAAGTTGTACCGTAAGTAATACCTCCGTAAACCTGGAGTGTACCACCCGAAGATACTTCCAGATAAGGAATCTGAGTACCATTCTGGTCGTAGCGAATACCTTGTAATCCTGCTGTTGTACCAATGTATACCTTACCGCCATTGACATACAGCTGCCCTTGAAGGATCACGTTGTCAGCCGCTGAAGCAAACCACATAATACCGAGTGGTACTTTATAGACTGTATTTGGTCCGATGGTGAAAGTAGCAGTGGTCGGGTTGATACTATATGTACTGGCATTATTATGAATATACGTACCGTAAGTACCAACGAAGTTGCGGATAGCAGCTTCAAATGTTGAAGCCTGCACATTAACCTGATAAGTAATGGCAGTTGATTTATTCATGGTGACCGTATTCAGATCCCATGTACCTGTTCCTGTTACAGAAGAGTTGGAGGTTCCGTTAAATGTCAAATTCACCAGCTGACCAACACCGACATAAAAATCAACAACGCCATAGTTGACAAGATTTCCGGCGATATTGACCTGATGTGTACGGGCAGTTGCTGTATTGTACCAGAACTTAGCACCGGTATTAACAGTAACGTTACCGGAAACAGTCACGGTGTAGTTAGTAGTTGATTTGAATTCCAGAACACCGGAAACACCCTGACCAATATTCAAGGTAGCAACGTTTACCGCTGCATTAATATAAATGGTATAACCGTTTCCGATATTGGCAACATCACCTGCCTGTGGGAAGCTACCGGTAGAGTTGGTGGCATTACCATAGGTAACGGTGGACCAGGTAGTAGCGACATTCCAGTTACCTCCGTTGGTTCGCGAATAATAAGTAGTCGCAAAACCGGAAACGGAAATCAGAATGAACAGAAGCAATGCAGCAGCTTTTTGTGCGTATGAGCGGCCTGATTGAACTGTTTTCTTTGACGCTTTTCCTGTGGTGGACAGATTCGCCTGTTGACCGGCTGTGATCTGTTTTGTAAACTTTTTCATGCGTGCAGTTTTTAAATTAAGTACGGACAGAATACATCTGATCCGTATAGCAATTTAACCGCATTCGCATGCCTGGGGTTTTGTCGTGAAAGCACCGATCTTACAGATGTAATATTGCAGCGCTTTTTAGTGCAATACTTAATTCATTTAACAAGATTCTAATCCGGGAAAGCGTATTCATTAGCTTTAATTGATGAAACATCTTCTGGATCATCCCTTTTGGGAAGATTTTAATAAAATGCAGGATTGAAATTATTTAGCTGTAATTGCTAATTTTGGGGTTCAAATTCCGGAAAATGTCACAATATCATCGTCTTGGTTCTATTCCTCCTAAAAGACACACTCAATTCAGAAAGCCTGACGGTTCTTTATATGCAGAAGAACTTGTATCCACGCACGGCTTTTCAAGCGTTTATTCTTTGATCTACCACTGCTATCCTCCGACGATGATTAAAGAAGTTGGGCAGGCTTATTCTGTTGCTCCTGAAATTGCATACAGCAAAGCGATGATGCACGAAAGTTTCGAAGGTTTTCACATTAAACCGGAAGATGATTTTTTGAAAAGTCGTGTTCCTGTTTTAGTAAACAATGATCTGCATATTTCTCTCGCTGCACCGCGCCATTCAACAAAAGATTACTTCTACAAAAATGCCGATGCAGATGAAGTTATTTTCATTCATGAAGGCACCGGCACACTGGAATCTATATATGGGAAACTAAAATTCTCTTACGGCGATTATCTGGTAGTACCGCGCGGGACAATTTATAAGATTCATTTTGATACCGCTGAGAATCGTTTGTTCATCGTTGAGTCATTCAGCGCCATTGAATTTCCGAAAAGATATCGCAATGCCTATGGTCAGCTGGAAGAACATTCTCCTTTCTGCGAAAGAGATATACGCCGTCCGGAAAACCTTGAGACATTTGATCAGAAAGGTGATTTTAAAGTAATGATTAAAAAGGAGGGTATGATGTACCCTTATATTTATGCGACTCATCCGTTTGATGCAATAGGATGGGACGGCAATTTTTATCCGTATGCTTTGTCGATTCATGACTTTGAACCATTAACAGGAAGAGTACATTTACCACCACCGATTCATCAGACTTTTGAAGCACACAATTTTGTGATCTGCTCATTTGTCCCGCGTCTCTATGATTATCATCCTCTCGGTATTCCTGTTCCGTATAATCACTCGAATGTGGATTCTGATGAAGTTTTGTATTACGTAGACGGTGATTTCATGTCACGCAAAAAAGTGACCAGAGGAATGATTACACTACATCCGGGTGGAATTCCACATGGTCCGCATCCGGGAACGGTAGAGAAGAGTCTTGGACAGAAAGAGACGAAAGAATTAGCCGTTATGGTTGATACTTTCAAACCGCTGATGATTACCAAACAGGCATTGGCAATCAAGAGCGATGATTATTATAAATCCTGGCTTGAATAAAACCTAAACTGAAAGACTTCCGGCAATTTTAATCAAAACCATTTTCCTGCTGATATAGATTTGAAGAGGAAACACACCTTCAGTCCATGTCGCTCAGAATACTTTTCTATTGCCTGATCATTTCTTCCTTGTCAGCCCATGCTCAAACCATGGATGTCAATGAATTTCTTCCGGCCAACGATTCCCTTCGCGGAAAATTATTGTTCATCACAGAAGCCCATGATGTGAAGGGTAATCTCATTTCTCAAAAAGAAATGATCGGAAGTATTTCCGGAATGATGAATACAGCCGATACATTGAATGTTTTCATAGAAGCACCATACTCGCTTGCCTGGGCTATGACAAGATATGTGAGAGGAGAAAGTACAACACTCGTCGATTCAGTCCTGAGAACGGATCCCGACAAAATTGAATATTATTTTGCTTTGCGGAAAATGAAAAAGAACATCCGCTTCATAGGAGTCGACTTTGAATATGATCATGGCAACCCCGGAGCGAGGCTGGAAGCTTACAAGGCTTTCTTTGATGATTTGAAAAAAGAGTTCGAGAAAAAACAAATCGACCTGAGTGTGGTAAAATCGTTTCTATACGGCATCAGAGTTCAGGGCTTGGAGGAAGCTGATATCTATACTTTCCGGAAATACATTCAGAAATTAAGGCTTACTCAGGAAGATCCTGTTTTGAGAACAAAACTGAAGGATGCGAATTTTATCCTTACAGCAAGAACTGAATGGGATAAAGACGATATGCGTGACAAGATTTTTTACGGACGTTATCTGGAAGTCATAAAAGGCGGAGTTGAAGTCTCCAATAATTTTAATATAGCAATCTTCGGAAGTCTTCATGGCAACCCGATGAATGAAAAAAGTTTATACAACAAATTACAGTACAGCGACGACTCTCCGTTTAAGTCAGTTGTGGTTATCGCCGCCGGAGTATATATTAATTGCCTTTCAAAAAGCGGTTACTACGACAGACATTTTTCAATTGAAAACAATTCGCTGTACGTAAATACAAAGGAAGACAAACAACTTCTGGAACTTTTCAAAACAAAATTCCCGATCCGTGAAAACAATGTGTCTATTTTCAGAAACAATCTGACATTGCCGCTGAAAGATTTGGACAGGGTTAAATATTGGATCGTGCAAAAGGAAATTAGGTAGTAAGTAGTAAGTAGTAAGTAGTAAGTAGTAATTAGTAATTACTAATCACTCTTTTCAATACAATTCAAACTTCTCCATCATCGCATTCACCTTCTTTTTGACGGCGGCGATTTTGGTTTCGTTTTCGGTGTTCATCAGAACTTCGTCGATGAGGTGAACTATTTTGATACAATCTTTTTCTTTCACACCGCGAGTGGTCATGGCTGGAGTTCCTACGCGAATTCCGGAGGTGATGAATGGTGATTTATCATCAAACGGTACCATGTTTTTGTTCACAGTGATATCCGCTTTTACGAGTGTATTCTCGGCAACTTTTCCTGTTACATTTTTTGAACGAAGATCGATGAGCATGGAATGATTATCGGTTCCGCCACTGACAATATGGTATCCGAGTTCAATGAATGCCCCGGCCATGGCTTTGGCATTTTTAACAGTCTGGACACAATACTTCAAATAATCATCAGTAAGGTCTTCTCCGAAGGCCACTGCTTTTCCGGCAATAACATGCTCCAGCGGACCGCCTTGAGTACCCGGAAAGACAGCACCATCGAGAACGGCACTCATCATTTTTATTTCACCTTTAGGAGTTTTATGCCCCATTGGATTCGGGAAGTCTTTTCCCATCATGATCATTCCGCCGCGAGGGCCACTAAGTGTTTTATGTGTTGTCGTTTTTACAACATGGCAATGAGTTAATGGATCATTCAGCAAGCCACGTGCAATCAAACCGGCCGGGTGGGCAATATCGGCCATCAGTAATGCTCCAACTTCATCGGCGATTTTACGCATACGTTGAAAATCCCAGTCACGTGAATAGGATGAAGCACCGGCAATCATCAGCTTCGGTTTCTCGCGCTTTGCAGTTTCTTCCATGGCATCGTAATCGACGCGACCGGTTTCGCGGTTCACACCATAAAACACAGGCCGATATAACTTCCCGGAAAAATTCACCGGAGAACCATGCGTAAGATGTCCGCCATGAGAAAGGTCAAAGCCAAGAATTGTATCTCCCGGCTGAATCAGTCCAAGCATCACAGCTGCATTTGCCTGTGCACCGGAATGAGGTTGCACATTTACCCATTCTGCATTGAAAAGAGTTTTTGCGCGGTCAATGGCAAGTTGTTCGATCTTGTCTACGACTTCACATCCTCCGTAATAACGGCGGCCCGGGTATCCTTCGGCGTACTTGTTGGTCAGACATGATCCCATCGCCTGCATGACCTGCTTGCTGACAAAATTTTCAGATGCTATCAATTCAATTCCATGCTGCTGACGTTTCTTTTCAAGATTAATCAGCGCAAAGATTTCTTTATCTTTTTCCATATATGATTTGATGAATTAGCTTTTTTGAAAAATGAAGATCAGCCGAAATCAATTTCTGTGCTGTCTCCAAGGTTTAATGACTGACTCAATCCATGCAGCGAAGCATCACTCCCGATCACAGAATGATGAAGCACGGCATTCTGTATTTCTGAAAAAGAGCCGATAATGGCATCTCTCAGGATGGAGTAGTTGACTATTGTATTTTCTCCGATGGAAACATTGGGTCCGATAATGCTGTTGCTGATAGCGCAATTGGGAGCGATACTTACAGGCGGAATAATAATGGTGTTTTCATACTGATGAGAGTTGACCGTCGAAGCATGCTTCTTGAGCATAATTGCATTCGTCTCGAGCAGATTTTCTTTCACACCGCAATCGTACCAGTTCTCCACCACAAAGGTTTTGAACTTTGCACCTTTTGCTATCATGTCCATGATGGCATCTGTCAAGTGAAATTCACCCTGATTCTTTTTATCGGAAGAAATAATCGTATGTAAAGATTCCATCAATCCTTCTGTATCGCGGATCTTATAAATTCCAACCAGCGCAAGATTCGACTTTGGAATAGGAGGTTTTTCCACCAGATTGGTGATATATCCATCATCGTTCAATTCAGCAACACCGAATGAACGTGGGTCAGTTACTTTTTTCACCCCGAGCAGTGAGTCCGTAGATTTGATCACATCTGTGAGATCCAGATCAAAAATGGTATCTCCGAGTGTGATGATAATCTCTTCATTGGCTTTGATCAGATCCCTGACCTGATAAACGGCATGCCCCGTACCATAGCGAGGTTCCTGAAGCACGAAGCCGGTTTTAAGATTGGGATAGTTCTGACGGATGTATTCTTCGATTTTATCTCCAAGATAACCGATGATAAAAATGAAGTCAGTAATTCCTGCGCTGACAAGATTGTCAACTATATGAGAAAGAATAGGTTTCCCTGCAACAGGAACGAGTGATTTGGGTTGGGTATGAGTATGAGGCCGAAGTTTACTTCCGATACCGGCCACCGGTATGATTGCTTTCATTTCGAGGTTCGTCGAATGACTGAAGTCACGCGAACGGTCTGTAAAAGTATTATTTTTGGACAATCGAATTACTAGTTTTTTTAGTGAATTTCAACGAAAATGAATAACAGAATCACTTCTCTATTTGGAATAAAATACCCTATTATTCAAGCCGGTATGATCTGGTGCTCCGGCTGGGAGCTGGCTGCTGCTGTTAGTAACGCCGGCGGTCTGGGAATAATCGGCGCAGGATCGATGTACCCGGAAATTCTCCGTGAGCACATCAGGAAATGCAGGCAGGCTACCAATAAGCCGTTTGCCGTTAATATACCCTTGCTCTATCCAAACATAGAAGAGCATATGCAGACGATTATAGATGAGAAGGTACCGGTCGTCTTTACATCAGCAGGAAATCCTAAAACCTGGACCTCCAGACTTAAGGAGCAAGGCATTAAAGTGGTTCATGTAATAGCCAATACTAAGTTCGCAATCAAGTGTGAAGAAGCCGGAGTTGATGCAATAGTTGCAGAAGGTTTTGAGGCCGGCGGGCACAATGGACGTGAAGAAACAACTACGCTCGTATTAATTCCGATGATCAGAAAAGCCTGCAAACTGCCACTTATTGCAGCAGGTGGAATTTCATCAGGACAATCCATGCATGCTGCATTTGCCTTAGGGGCTGAAGGAGTCCAGATCGGAACCCGATTCGTAGCATCCAGAGAATCATCCGCACATCAGGCTTTCAAAGAACGGTTGATCAGCAGTTCAGAGGGCGATACCAAACTCGTTCTGAAACAACTTACCCCGGTGAGGCTGATGAATAATCAGTTTTTCAAAAAGATTGAAGAGGCTGAGGCACGAGGTGCAGGAGTGGAAGAATTGAAAGAAATCTTAGGAAGAGCAAGGGCAAAAAAGGGAATGTTTGAAGGCGATATGGAAGAAGGCGAACTGGAAATCGGACAGGTTTCTGCATCTATTCGTGAGATCTTACCTGCCGGTGAAATCGTTGAAAACATTTGGAGAGAATTCCGTGAGTCTGTTGAAGCCCTGAGGTCAATTTCTTTCTAATCATTGCAGATGAAATACGATTATCTGATAGTTGGTTGTGGAATTGCAGGTGCAATACTGGCCTATCGATTAAGAAAGTCGGGTAAGTCGGTATACATAATTGACGATGACAACCCCAATGCTTCCAGCAAGGTTGCAGCCGGATTCGTTAACCCAATCACCGGACGAAGAATCGTAAAAAGCTGGATGGCAGATACGGTTCTTCCTCATGCCTTTCACTTTTATCGTGAACTTGAAGGAGAATTCGGTGAAAACTTTTTTCATAAGGTTGATGCATTGGAATTGGTGTCATCTGTTCATGAGCAGAATGAATGGACGCGCAGAGCAGATGAACAGGAGATCCGACAGTATTTTTCCTCTGACAGTGTTCCTGAAGCCCACTACAAACCTGTGATTCGTGAATTTAAAAAATTGATGCGAATTACTCAGTCAGGTTGGTTGAATATGCCCGCACTAATCAATGCAATTTGCCGAAACATAGACGTTGAAGGTTGTCTTGAAAAAGGAACTTTCAATGAAAAGGAATTAATTCGGTCAAATACTAAACTTGAGTATGAGGGAAAAAGTTTTTCGAAGGTAATTTTTACGGAAGGCTATTCAGTAAATAAAAGCACTTTATGGAATTTCATTCCGATGGTTCCTGCCAAAGGAGAGATTATGACCATAGAAGTTCCGGAACTTCCTCAGGATTTTATTCTTCTCTGCGGAATGTTTTTTGTCCCGATTGGTAATCACAGATTCCGCTGCGGAGCAACATATTCATGGAATTTCGAAAATGCTCAACCGACGGAAGAGGGCAAACAAAAACTGACTGAAATGATCAGAGAAAATCTGAAAGTACCTTTCAAAATCATTCATCATACTGCCGGCGTGAGGCCAACCATGAAAGATCGTCGTCCTGTTATGGGCGCTCATCCCGACGATAACCGATTGCTAATTTTCAATGGACTCGGAACCAAAGGTGCCATGTTATCCCCTTATTTCACTGATCTTTTTTGTCAATGGCTAAACAACAAAGTGGCATTAATTTCTGAAACAGATATCCGTCGCTTCCTTAAATAAGCTGACTCAATTTCTGCGATGCGAATTAATTTTTCGCGAACTCAGCGGGAAACAATTTCCACATCTTACTTACTAATCACTATTGCCATTCTCTTGGCCATCCTGTCAGTAGCAATCCTTTTAAATGCCGGAAATTTCTCTTCCTTCGCACCATGCACAGCTAGCCAATCCTTTTTTCCATTTGACAAACGATAAAGCGTTCCGTTCATTCCGCAAAGCAATGTACCATCATTCAAAACGGTAAAATCTTCAGTCAATCCGGGCATTTCGGCAATTATTTTCTTCGTGAAATCGGTGGTGTTACATGATTTCAGAAACCAATGAAGAGAATCTGATTTATCTATATACAACATTTGCCCGGGATAAGCGGCCGTGGTTCTCATACATCTTCCCGGCTCGTTGCAAATAAATTGACTTTTATGGGTTGACAAATCCAATATCACCATCCGTGGTGGTTCGCTGATTAGAAACATTGCAACTTTACCGGAATCAAGCAAGCCGAAGTAACCAACGCTGTCAGAATTTTCAATACGCGTAAGGTTATTTAACTCCGGCCAAGTCATGGAATATAATCGTTGTCCCGAATCGACATCAACATGCACGACGAAAAGTTTCTTTCCATCGCTGCTGAATGTTGGTGAGTACTCTGATTCTTTCGTTTTGGTGAGTTGTTTTGTATTGCCGGTGGCAATATCGTATTCCATAAGATCAGATTGCGTAGAATCTTTCTCCGAAATTGAGACATAAATTATCTTATCCCCGGCTGGAGAAAAGACCGGCTGATTGTCATAGCCTTTTCTGTTAGTAATATTTTCTCCGCTAAAAATCTCAATATTGCCCGAACCGCTTTTTTCCATCCGGTAGAGCATGATGTCCGTATCAGGAAATTGTGCAAGCAGAGTGGAAGCTACTCCGTTGAAGAGAAGAAATAGTAGTGTAATGTGTGAAAGTTTCATAGGCGGTATTCGATGTTATCTCGTTGATATTTTGCAAGGCTGATTTCCAGATCTACGCTGTCAATTCTGTTGCTGACAAATGTCTTTACGGAAGAATAACCTCTGACGGTTGCTGCTTTGTCGCCAAGGTCAAGCACTTTAATCGAGTCAAGTTTTCCTCCGAAAACAAGGTCCCGCTCAATGGTGGAGTGGAACATTCCTTTCTTCTCAATTACCTTGTAATGCGGAAGGCTGTCAGCTCCCATTACGGTATTTTGTCGTTCAATATAAATTCTCCCGGTAACAAGAAAAGATTCTGCATTTCCACCAGTGAAAGATGTAGTAAGAATAAAGTTCAGCAGAGTAGAAGGTGACACAATGAAAAGAGGTATGCAGAGCAGGAAGACTGATAAGTAATACTTAATCCACTTACTGATATCACTTTTCCAGGCCATACCTGAGATCATGATTGCTGAACAAATAAAGGCTGTGAAAAAATAATTCACATTTGTATCCTGTCCTCGTTTTAAGAAAACCGAGGCAAGGAATCCAAAGAGCAGAATGAGATGAAGACTGAAAATGAGTCTGAATTTATCTTTTGGCAAACCACCTTTGGTAAGCATGAGAATCAGTCCGGTTAAGACTGATCCTATAAATGAAATTATTGCTATGTAGAATGACATTCAGTCGGCACTTTATTTTACATTTGAAGGCGTAAATTTAATCAAGATGTTCAATAAAATACATGGTTTCAGGTTTATACTTCCGTTCAAACTGATCCTGTTGCTGGTCATTTCTACTTCTGCATGGTCATCAACCGGAGATACAACGATAGTTCACGGTTTTTCCGGTTTTTTGCACCAGAATTGTAATACCGGAAACAGTACGTATCTTTTTCCATCCGATACCAATTCGTATTACAGGATTATGCTCAACTACAAGCTGGATTGTCCCTCTTTTGGTTGCGACATCTATGACCGGATTGCCACTCTCAAAGTATTAAGACCAACAGGAACATACGATTCTACTCTCACTGTCAACTATTACTTTTCTGTTTCAGGCACACATCCAGATTCAATTTCATGGGTTAATGATACGGCCTATTCTTATTCGTACAATAGCTTAACGCAACAGGTCGATTCAACGTCGATTTCACCAATAACCATTTTGGTCTATGGCGATAGTCTTCAGCCAACAGTAGCAACAGACACTCTCTCCGTCTGGCCTCTCTATTATCACAATTACATTTTTGATACAAATGGTATTGCAATCGATTCAACTTTAATTGATGCCGATTCCACTCTTTATCAGGTTTACGACAGCACGTATAATGTGTTTGAGGTAAAGGAACCTTTTGAAATTGCCCGATCAATCACTTCATATGGAATGGCTATGAGTGTGTGGTTTGATGTAACGGATTACAGAATGCTATTGGCCGACAGCGTCACACTTCAAAGTACTGTTTGCGGTTATTCAAATGGCTGGCTGGTAACAACAGACTTCTATTTCATTGAAGGAACACCGCCATTGCATGCTTCGAAAATTACAAATCTCTGGAATGGAACTTTCCCATATGGAAATACGGCGAATCCGATCGAAAATCATCTCCAGCCGATCACACTCACGCCTGATTCAACAACGATACGCGAAAAGATTCGGCTGATTACAACCGGTCATGGTTTCGGTGGTTATCCGAATCAGGATGTAGCGGAATTTTACGACGTAACTCATACACTTATTATCAACGGCACACCATACGACCAACATTTATGGCGATCAGATTGCGGATCCAACCCACTTTATCCGCAGGGAGCTCCCGGGTATTACAGCACGTGGTATTATAAGCGCGCAAATTGGTGTCCTGGTTCTTATGTGAAGCCGCAGGATTACGATGCAACATCATATCTCACATCAGGAGGATCCTTTACAGTCGATTACGATATGGCGCCTTATACAGTCACCGGTGGTCCGTCCGGATTTTATGCGCCTGAATATTACATTCAGTCACAAGCTATCGAATATGATAATACAGGCTATACGAATAATGCATCAATTGAAACCATTCTTGTTCCATCAGGTGAATTTGATGGCCGGCGCAGAAATCCGATTTGTGACGGTATGAATCCTGTGATCAGAATCAGAAATGCAGGTAATGCTGTACTGCAGCAATTGAACATCACTTATTTCGTAGACAACGGGCCGGTACAGAATTACAATTGGATAGGCTCACTCAATTTGCTTGACAGTACAACAGTGGAATTACCCCCTGTATCATTCGCTGCCGGTAACCATACTTTCACAGCTTATATATCAGGTCCGAATGGTAACGCTGATGAGTATTATTATGACGATACATTGCAAACAAGTTTCACTACAACCAATGTCTACAATACCAATTTCATCCGCATTCAAATGAAAACGGACAATTCACCGAATGAGATTTCGTGGACTGTCAAGGATGAAAACGGAAGTGTTTTATATTCACGAAACAATTTTCCTTCGGCAGGTATTACTTATGTGGATACGATTTACCTTTCAAACGGCTGCTATTCCTTTACAGCTTATGATTCCTTTGGTGATGGAGTGTGTTGCTACAATGGCGCCGGATTTTTCAGACTGCTCAAAGGAGCTACAGGAACTATCATTGCCACATTAGGTGACTACGGTGACTTCTACAACGTTAATCTTACGATTGATTATCAGAATGGAATAGATGAACTTGAAGAAAACCCGCTGCTCTTTTTATTTCCTAATCCTGCATCTTCTTTAGTCCATCTTAATTCATCTGTCGAGAACAGTGACCTAAAGGTGATTATAACAGACATTTCCGGAAGGGTAGTCCTTGAGTCCGATGATTTGCAGATTCGTGCCTATAATTCTGAAATCAATGTAAGTAATCTCAATAGCGGCATCTATCTGTTGCATGCAGTGATTGGTAGCAGGGAAGTGGTGAAGAAAATTATCGTACAGAAATAGTTTGTTTTGTACAAAGTCAATTAAGCAGATATCGTTATATGGAGAGAAGAAGTTTCATTAAAAAATCCTGTGGGCTCTGTGTTACGCTGACCGGACTCGGCGTGTTGTCAACACTTCTTGAAAGTTGCAGTTCAATAAAAGTTCTGAATGCAAAAGTGAATGGTGGCGAATTGCGTGTTCTAAAATCAGAACTTGAATCCGGAAAGCCTGTAATTGTCAGTGCTGATGGTGCTGAAGCTAATATTGCACTGATTAAAAACGGAGATGAAATTCTTGCCCTTGAAATGGTATGTACTCATGCCGAAAATCCGCTCACATTCGACGGAAATAATTTCCATTGTAATTTGCATGGCAGCAACTTTTCAAAAACCGGTCAGGTCCTGAACGGCCCTGCTGCCAGAGAGATGAAAAGATATAAGGTGAGGGAAGAAGATCAGGTGTATGTTCTGTTGGTTAGTAATTAGTAATTAGTAATTGGTAATTAGAAGTTCATAACGAAGCTTTGCACATCCACTTTCACTACCACATACACTTACACTTACACTCCAAATCCTTCTAACTCTTCACTTCCTCAATCAGCCTAAAACCTTTCCCATGAATATTGATGATATCCAGGGAAACATCATCTTTTAAGTACTTTCTGAGTTTAGTGATAAATACGTCCATGCTTCTTGCATTGAAATAATTGTCGTCGCCCCAGATTTCCTTGAGTGCTTTCTGACGTGGCAAAAGCTCATTCTTGTAGATGCAGAGCATGCGGAGCAGTTCAGCTTCCTTCGGAGAAAGTTTTTGAGAATCGCCGCCGTTGGAAATAGTCCGGTGATCAAAGTTGAAATGATATTTTCCAATTGTAAATTCTTTCTGACTCGGGTCGTGATGTTTGTCCTGACTTCTTTTGAGAATGGCTTTCAATTTATAAAGTAGAACTTCCGAGTCAAATGGTTTGGTGATATAATCGTCGGCACCAACACGGAATCCGGAAAGCATATCGTCCTTCATTGTCTTTGCTGTAAGGAAAATGATAGGAACATATTCATCCTTCTCGCGGATTTCTTTAGCCAATGTAAAGCCGTCTTTACGAGGCATCATAACATCAAGAATGCAGATGTCATATTTTGCGGAAACAAACTGATCATAACCTGCAAATCCGTCGGTGCAGAGTTTTACATCATATTCATTCAGTTCTAAGTAATTTTTCAGAACTGATCCGAAGTTAGGATCATCTTCAACTAAAAGAATTTTTGTTTTGGAAACAGTCATGCGTCTGTGGTTTTAACGGTGTGTGGAAAAAGGAAGGAAGATCTGGAAAGTACTGCCTTTGCCGTAGTCACTTTCAACTGAAATCCATCCTCTGTGTTCTTCAACAATGGCTTTGACGTAACTTAGTCCAAGTCCAAAGCCTTTAATGTTATGAATATTGCCGGTAGGAACCCGGTAAAATTTTTCAAAGATTCTTTTCTGTGTATCCTTGGTCATTCCGATACCTTTGTCAGTGACACGAACGATAATACCCGCCGAGTTATTGTCGGTTGAGATCGAAATTTCAGGGTTTTCAGGGGAATATTTATTCGCATTATCAAGCAAATTGAAAATGACATTTGACAAATGCATTGAGTCACCTGATATCACAGGCAATTGTGCCCTCAGACTTTGTTCAATTTTCCCGCCTTTGCTTTCCACCTGCAGCGCAATCAACTCAACGGCTTTCTGAATGGTAGAATGGAGGTTTACTTCTTCTATGCGCAATTTAAGCTCGCCTTTTTCAAGTTGTGCCATCTGAAGGACATTTTCTACCTGCAAATTCATCCGCTTATTTTCTTCCCGGATAATGCGGGTAAAATAGTCCATCTTATTTTCATCAGCCCTCACACGCGGATCTTTGATCGAATCTACAGCCAGTGAAATGGTTGCAATTGGCGTCTTAAATTCGTGTGTCATGTTGTTGATGAAGTCGGTTTTGATATCTGACAATTTCTTTTGACGGAATATAACCTGAATAGTATATGTAAATACGAAAAGCATGATGGCCGTAAAAATAAACGAGCTGACCAGCATGAGCCACATCGATGCAAGAAGGTAGCGGATGGTATTCGGGAAATGAAGAATCAGGTAATCCGGTTTGGTTACGATGTCATTAGGAAAAAGCAGCGTCCGGTACCGTGAACCCTTTAGTTCAGGTGGAGGTATAGAACTCTTTGCAAGAACAAATGAATCAACCGTGCCTTTCAGTACACCATAATCTACGTTGATGCCAATACCGCGGTTCTGAAGTTCATAATGAATGAGCGAATCAAGTCGGGCGGAATCCAATCTGCTGTGGATATCATCTTCAGGTCCGGCGAATTCGATGGCCATCTTTTCCATGACCTGATTCAATTTCTCAAGGCGTGCTTTGACTTTTTCTTCATTCTGACGAATAATTACCTCAGCAGAATCGCCGTAAACGCGAGTAATCTGCGAGCGGTGAATTGTATGAGAAGAAATAGAGTCTTTGTTGAAGTAATTCCGACGCTGGAACCGAAGGAAAGCCTGATTACTGCCCGGACGATGGTATTCGATATTGATATCGGCATTATCCAGGTCTTCAATAACAGGAGGGAGGTCATTCATCCGCAATTCCGGAAATTGAATAGACGTATCTGTAATAGTAATCGGATTGGTCGTGGATGTATCACGGATGATGAGCTGAGTCAGTTTGCCCGGATCAAGGCTGAACACATGGTCATTGACCACGTCCATAGCCTCATTTGTTTCAATTCTGTCAACGATGGCATTCATTGCCTGATTGACGGACTGATCAAATTGCTGCTCTTTTAAGCGGATATCGTGCAGAATCCAATATACCTGCAAACTGATCACGCCAATCAGTGCAATGGACATAAGCACAATTATACCTCTGATCTTCTTTCTGGTCATCAAGGCAAAAATACAATCCCTTAACAATTAAAACCTGACTTTAACCAATCATTAACAGAGATTAACTGCAATTTAACCGGTCAGCCACTGCTGTTGAATGACCTTTACGACACTTAAAAAAATAGAAAATGATCTCAAGAATCTCTACAAAGGAATTGCTGGCCTGGACAGCCCTGATAATTGCAATTGTGCTGTTTTCCGTATCAGTAAGTCTGGCACAGACAACCACGATTACCAGAACAGGTAATGATGTGCGTTTTCGTTATTCAGGGAAGATTGATGACAAGAAAGTAAAGATCGATACCTCCTTTACAGTCAAGAATGACGATGAATTCAATCGTACGATGCAATCGATTTCAGACAAATATAAGCTCAATCTGAATTATTCAAAGATTGATGATGAAAGCAAAGATTCTGCTAACGACAATTTCAGGGATTTCTCCTACAGGATGAAAATTCATCCGGATATCGATAAAAAGACAATCAAGAAAATGCAGATTGATATTGATAAGTCGATGAAGGAACTGGAAGAAAATCTCAAAGAGATGGATGATTCATTCAGAAATCTCCACATGGAAATTATCACTGATCCTGACGACGATGACTTTTCATTTAATTTTTCCATGCCTGAGATCCCGCAAATCCATGGTCATTTCCCGGGAGCAGAAGGCTTCATGATTTTGGGAGACGATGATCTTCCGGACAGCCTCAATGATGAAGCTCATGTTATTGTTTTTGGAGAAAAAGATGAACAGCCACCGGTACTTGAAAATACCATCACGTCAAAAAGCGGGCGGCAGATTTTTATCTACAAAAGAACACTTCCTGAAAAGCAAAATGCCGTTAACGATGATTCAGGTTTGCATAATTTGAATGTATATCCAAACCCAAGTAACGGCAAAATCAACATAACTTTTACTGTGCCGAAAGAAGCAGATGTGAAGATAGAAATCGTTGATGCTGCAGGAAAGGCAGTGATGAAAGTAGTGATGAAAGACTATGTGGGTGAATATTCGAATAACTTTGACTTAAGCAGAAAAGGAAGTTACATTGTAAAAGTAACAGTGAACAATGAAGTTCAAACGCAGAAAGTTTTGATCAATTAATATTTAGTCAGTCAATTAGGTTAGGTTTATTTCCCCCCGGGTGGTTCCGGGGGATTTTTTTTATTGCAACTGAGCAAGAACTCTTTTTGCCTGCTCAAAGTGTCTCTGCTCATGCACAATAATGACTCTTATTGCATCCTTCAGGTTCAGGGTTATCAGCGGGGCTACAGGACTTGTAACCACTGCAGAGTTATATTGCTCTTCCGTTAGTGCAGATAGAATTTTAATCAGTTCTTCCTGATGAACTGCAAAATCGGCCACCACTTTTGCCGAAAGCGGACGTGAACCTGGTTGAAAAATCTTCGGAGCAGTAAATTTTTTAGTCACCACCCGACCGAGAGTTTCTACCATTTGTTTACCGGTTGTCCTGGTAAAAGGGCTGTACTTCTCCCAAAATTTGATCTTGTAATCCGGCTTCGATAATTTTTCAAAGACGGGAAAATAAGTTCTATTACTTACGATGAGATGATCAAGACACTGTGCAATGCTCCAGGATTTTGGCTCAGCACGAAAATTCAACTTTTCAGGCGACAAGCCTGAGAAAGCTGATACGATTTCATTTCCGGTTCGGAGTAATTCCGTTAATTCGTCTCTGAGCATTTTAGAATTTTATTTTTTCCGTGTACTTGAAAGAATATTTTCGTGAAAAAATAAACTTACTGATCTTCATATTTCCACTCACACCTGCATCAAGATCTTTTTTTTCTCCGGAAAGAAGTGATAATCCTCCGGGAAGAAAACTGAGCAACTCAGCAGTTGTAAGTTTTATATTTACGGGAATTGAAACATTTGACTTGCGTTTGATTTTCATTCCCGGTGGCAGGAGAACTTTACCGACATTTTTATTCTCCAGCATAACATCCGACTGAAAAGAACTCAAGCGCACACCCCAGTTATTGGGATTACTGATGATCAGGTCAAAGCTTACTTCCGGAGAAGAAAGAGAACTGTTGACATGAAGATTGCTGATTTCTTTATACTCTACGGGCCGAATGGTCAAACAGGAAGAACAGACGAACAGCGTCAGCAGTAAAACGACTGAAAAAAAATTACGGAAAGTCTGAATCATACTTTACTCTGCTGCAATTGCACTTTCGGAGTACCGTTCAGACTTTTTTTTTACTAAGAAACTGGAAGAAGGTATCGCTTCTTAAACCAATTCGCAATGATTCCAGAGGAATCACTTCTGCAGGAGCAATATTTCCAAGATTCACATTTGCACCCAGCAATTTTATAAAGTAAACCTGCTGACTTTTATTCGGCGTTTCCCAAATGATATTGTCGCTTGGAATTTTTGAGATGATTTTATTGATCAGCACCACATGCGCTTTTCCGTTAGGACGATAAATGCCTACCGTTCCGCTTTCACGGGCTTCTGCAATCACCTTCCAGGCTCCGGCCTGAAGTTCGCTTTCGATGAGTTCAATCCACTTATTAGGGTGAATAATAATTCCTTCTTCTTTCGATCCAACTTCAGTGATGACGGTTACGTACTTACTCAGTTTTCTGATGTACTCTAATTTTTTATCACGTTCTAAAGAAATACTGCCATCACTAACTTCAGCATGAGTCAACTTTAGTTTTTCAATCAATCGCAGGTAGTCATCAAACTGGTTCCGGATGATGAAAGCTTCCAGCAATGTGCCGCCGAGGTAAACAGGAATTCCGGCCGACTTATACACGTCGAGTTTCCGTTCGAGGTTGGGAGTAACATAGGAAGTGCCAAATCCGAATTTGACAAGGTCGATATACGGCCCGGAAACATCAATCATATCTTCAGCCTGACGAACACTGAGGCCTTTGTCCATGACCATAGTAATGCCTGACTGACGCGGCTTTTCAATCCGGGCAGGAATATTATCGAGGTAAAAATTCATAATCTGTTTTTGTAAATATCAATAAGGTCAAGAATATTCCGGTCATTTTCCATTACCGGTGCATATTCAAAGACGAGGTGGCAAAGTTGAACATTTTTCTCCAACGCTGCAGCCAGCGCATGGTAAGAATCCTGCACTTTTCCACATAAGTATAAATAACAGGCAAGGCGATAATCCAGTTCTGCATTTGTTGGCTGGAAAGTCATTCCCTGTTCTACAAGCTCAATAGCTTCATCAGCACGGTTATCCACCATGAGCAGATGAGAATACTCAATCCAGATATCGGTATTTTCCGGTTCAAGGTCAATTACTTTTTTGTAGGACTGCTCAGCCGCCATATAATTGCCCATGTGATATTCGGCATCACCCATGGCAAACCAGAATTCTGCATTTTTGTCGTCCAGATCAATGGCCTTGCGAATGTAATGCGTGGCCTCAAACCAACGTTCTTCATTCTGAAGGGTAACACCAATACCTAACCATGCTTCCGCAATTGTAGGATCTAATTTCGTGGCTTTTTTATAATAGTCACGGGCACGGTGCATATCTTCCAACTGCTCGTAACATTCGCCGATGTTATAGTAAGTCAATGCATCAGGGGCTTCGAATTCGAATGTCTTTTTATAACATTCAATAGCTTCCTGATAGCGATTCAAATTCGCCAGAGTATTTCCTTTGTTGAAATAAGCCGATGAAAAATCATCCTTTATGACTAAGCAATAATCGTAAGCCGTTAAGGCATCTTCGAATCTGTTCAGTCTGTTATAGACATTTCCCAGATTATACCAGGCCGGGAAGCTGTATGGCTGATGATCGATGAATTTAATATAGAATTCTATGCTCTCTTCAAACCGTTCAGTAAACTCAAAACAGAAAGCAATTTCGTAAAGAGCTACATCGTTCTCGGGATTGCTTTCCAGGCTAAGTTTTAAATACTGAATTGCTTTGGCATAATCTCCCCAGCTTTCATAGACGTAAGCAAGATTCAGATAGAGCAGATCCAATTCATCAGCCAGTGGAATGGCTTTGTTGAAATTCTCAATGGCCAGTTCAAATTTATGCTGCTGGGAATAGATCGACCCACGAATCATGTAAAGATCCGGATCTCGCGGAGTAAGCTGTTCAGCCTGATCCAGAATCATCAATGCCTCGTCAAAATTCTCGAGCATAGCCAGAAGCTGTGCTTTACGAAGCAAAAACTCAACAGAAGTAGGATGCTGGTCCTGCGCAAATTCAACCACCTGCAACGCCTTGAGTGCGTCATTTCTTTCGATGTAATAGTCGATAATGTTCAAAAAAGCGTCAACATCAAAGAAGTAAGCATCTTTGTTGCGAAGCATTTCTTCATATCGCTCAATGGAATGACGGATTTGATTGCTTTCCTCGCCGGGATTTGGGAATTCTTCTTCTTCCATTTAAGAAAATTAGATCTCGAAAAAGAGAGTTTTCCCAAATATAGTCAAAATTTACGAAATCAAGGGCATTGGCGGGTGAGTTTTCCACAGGAAATGGTGAAGGAAATCAAATTAGCTAATTAGCTAATCAGCTAATTATTTAAGCTCCTGTACCGGCTACCGGACAAGCAGCAATCACGAAATCTTCCTACCTTCGCCATGTGCATCTCCAATCACTTTCTTTAGTCAATTTTAAAAATTACTCCGGCGTGGAATTGAATTTTTCGCCGGGAGTGAATGCTTTTACCGGTGATAACGGAGAAGGGAAGACAAACCTGCTCGATGCTATTCATTACCTGTCATTGTGCAAGAGTTATTTCAATCCGTCCGATATTCAACAGATTAAATCCGGAGAAGAGTTTTTTTTAGTCCAGGGTAACTTCGAAATTCAGGAAAAGCCTGAAGTCATCAGTATCGGCTATAAAAAAGGTCAGAAAAAAATCGTCCGCAGAAATCAGAAGGAATATGACCGGCTTGCCGATCACATCGGACTGATTCCTGTGGTTATGATTTCACCGACAGATTCAGTTCTGATCACAGACGGAAGTGAAGAGCGCAGGAGATTTTTGGACAGCATCATTTCGCAGTTCAATCCGGTTTACCTCGACGATCTGATCAATTACGGAAAGGTAATCAGTCAGCGCAATGCATATCTGAAACAAGCCTGGCAAAGTCGCCGCTTTGATTCTGACTCGCTTGAAATCTGGAATGATCAGCTGGTTCCGCTTGCTGAAAACATACATCAGGTACGTCAGCATTTTGTTTCAGAATTGCTACCTATCTTCCGCAAGTATTACAATTTTATTGCAGGCGGAAAGGAAAACGTGGATTTGATATATGACTCACATCTCAATGATGGTGTCTTTTCCGGGTTGCTGAAATCCGTCACGGAGAAAGACAAGGTTATGCAATACACCACTGTAGGAACGCACAAAGATGATCTGGAATTCCGCATTGGCGAATTTCCGCTCAAGCGATTTGCTTCGCAGGGACAACAAAAATCATTTCTGGTTGCGCTTAAACTTGCACAGTTCGATTACATGGCCCGACAAAAAGGAATGAAGCCGATTCTCCTTCTGGATGATATTTACGATAAGCTTGATGAAACACGTATTGCCCGCCTGATGGAATTGGTGAGTAAACATAATTTCGGACAAATTTTTATTACCGATACACATCCTGCCCGCGTCAGTGAGATTTTTGAAAACATAAACGAAGAAATTCGTTGCTTTGTCCTGAATTCAGGAATGGCAGAATTATACAATGAAGAAAAAGTAAAATAAGCAGATGAAATACTACCGTCAGTCCAATGATCTCACCATGAAAGAAGCCATAGAAGCTATGGTAAAATCATTGCGTCTGGAAGGCAAGATGAATGAGGTCAAAGTGATTAACGCCTGGGAGAAAGTAATGGGAGCAGCAGTTGCACATCGGACCACAGAAATAAAAATCATTGATCATAAATTATTTGTAACACTTTCATCCGCATCCCTGCGACAGGAGCTTTTTATGGCGAGAGAGAAAATTTGTACCATGCTCAATGAAGAAGCCGGAGCTAATGTCATCAGCGAAGTAGTTCTTAAATAAAAAAAAGTCCCTCCTCAGGAGGGACTTTTCAATTTCAGAAGATTATTTATCAGAATCGCTCAGTACCACTGAAGAAGAAATTTCCTTCGATGGCAGCATTCTCATCGCTGTCGGAACCATGAACGGCATTGGCTTCAATTGACTTTGCGAAAAGATTACGGATCGTTCCTTTTTCTGCTTTAGCAGGATCAGTGGCACCGATCAGTTTACGGAAATCTTCAACTGCATTGCTCTTTTCGAGAATGGCAGCAACGATCGGACCTGAAGACATATAGCTGACGAGGTCTTTATAAAACGGACGTTCTTTATGAACGGCATAAAATTCTCCGGCACGTTCAGGCGTCAGTCTTGTATATTTCATAGCTACAATTCTGAATCCTGCTTCATTGATTTTTGCTAAGATCGGACCGATGTAGTTGTTTCCTACTGCATCCGGTTTGATCATTGTAAATGTTCTGTTTGACATGTTGTTGTATGACTTGTATTTTAATATTTCGAATGTAATTATCAGAGTGATTTCAACTCTGTCACCAATTTGGTCAATGCATCCTTTGCATCACCGAAAAGCATGCTCGTTTTCGGATCATAGAACAATTGGTTATCGATACCTGCGTAACCTGCATTCATTGAACGCTTATTGATAATGATGTGGTGTGCATTTTCCACATCGAGAATAGGCATACCGTAAATAGGGGAGGAAGGGTCAGTTTTGGCTGCAGGGTTTACAACGTCATTTGCTCCGACAACAAGTACGACATCTGTAGTTGCAAATTCCGGATTCACTTCTTCCATTTCCGAGAGTTTACTATAATCAACATTACTTTCAGCAAGGAGCACATTCATATGACCCGGCATACGACCGGCAACAGGGTGAATGGCATACTTTACCTGAACGCCTCTGTCTTCAAGTAACAATTCAAGTTCGTGAATGATATGCTGAGCCTGAGCAACAGCCAGTCCATAACCGGGAACAATGATTACCTTCTTTGAGTAGTTCAACAACACAGCAGCATCGCTGATGCTGATATCTTTAATCGAACCCTTAGTTTGTGTGCCACCGGCAGCAGCACTTGATTCTCCGAAAGCTCCAAAGATCACATTGAAGAGCGGACGGTTCATTGCTTTACACATGGCGAGTGTCAGGATAGTACCTGCAGAACCAACTAAGATACCGCCGGTAAGCATTACCTGATTGTTGTAAAGGAAACCACCAAAGGCAGCAGCAAGACCGGTAAATGAGTTCAGAAGGGAAATCACCACCGGCATATCAGCTCCGCCGATCGGAACTACGAAGAATACGCCGTAGATGAGGGCAAGAGCGAAAGTGAGGTATAACCACATGCTTGCATCGGTACCGGTTGCAACAATGTACACTGCTGCACCAATGGTAACAAGCATAAGAATTAAGTTGATGATGTTGTAATTTGGTAAGCGAATAGATTTACTCAGCGTACCATTCAACTTCATAAAGGCAATCATACTTCCTGAGAAAGAAACACTGCCGATGATCATTCCGGCCATGATGATGGAAATACGATCCGTTTGACCAACATTGTGATGGAATTCAAGTAATGAAATCAAAGCTGCACAGGCACCACCCATACCATTAAAGAGCGAAACCAGTTCAGGCATGGCTGTCATCTTCACTCCTTTTGCAGTGACCCAGCCAACGATGGTTCCGATTGCAAGACTCCTGAAGATCAGTCCCCATGTTCACAGAGGCGCGATAAGTTTCTCCGTGTGGATTTTGGTAAATGAAAATGGTACCGAGAATTGCCAGCGTCATTCCAAACGCTGCCCAGAGATTCCCCGGCGGGCAGTTTGCAGTCCGCTAAGCATTTTAAGACCGACGACAAAAGTTACCGAAGCAATCAGGTAAATAATGTCCAGTATATATTGATTTGTCATAATTTTACCCTTATTTTTATCCTTCTTTTAAACATTTCCAGCATGCGGTCGGTCACCACAAAACCACCCACTACGTTAAGTGTACCGAGAATTACAGCTACAAAGCCCAGGCTGAGCAGAAGGATGTTATCCGGTTCAGTATTGAGCATAACAATGATTGAACCTACGATAACCACTCCGTGAATTGCATTGGCTCCTGACATGAGCGGAGTGTGCAAAACCGAAGGTACTTTGCCGATTACTTCGACACCGACAAAAACAGAGAGGATCAGGACATAAACTTTGTCGATATGCTCTCCGAGAAATGAAATGATATTATCCATTGATTAATTTAATGACGATTCCTGAAATTTGATGACGCGAAGCGTGGCTTCCAGCACTTCGATCATACTCTTACCCTGATTGATGATCAGATGGCTGTTATTGAGATTTACTTTCTCGTATTCCAGTGATCGTTCATACCAGTACATGCAGTTCTTTGCTTCCTGAATAAAGACACACAGGTAGCTGTAAAATTCGCGCGGTGTGTGGCAGGAGTGAATCATAGAAGAAGCCTCTTCCAATGATGCCACGGAGTTGCGCAGTTTTTTGTTGAGGAACAAATCAATGTGATTCTCTTCTGCCTGAAGGGAAGAAGAGAGAATTGATTGTGCAAAGCTTTCGGTCCAATTTTTAAAGTTCATGTCTTTCATAAATCTTTAGCGTGTGTGGGTTATCCTGGAGTGTGTGTCAGGCATGGGCAGTTTGTGCAACACTCGGGTGGACAATCTGCCCGTTATGCACAATGAGGGAACCTTTGGTAATTTCTTCATCCATCTCCCACTTAAAGGCATCTTTTGTGGCAAGGTGAACAAGGAAGGCCTGAATGTTTTTAGCATATAATTCAGAAGCATTCAAAGGCAATAAACTCGGAATGTTAGATTCACCGATAATGGTGACTCCGTTTTTCACAACGGTTTTATTGACTTCGCTCAGCACACAGTTTCCGCCTTGTGAAACTGCCATATCAACGATCACCGAACCCATTTTCATGCTCTTCACCATCTCTTCGGTCACCAGTACAGGAGCTTTTCTTCCCGGAACAAGTGCAGTTGTAATAACCAGATCAGCTTCAGATATATGTTTAGCAATAAGTGCTTGTTGTTTTTTAAGGAATTCTTCAGAAACGCCTTTCACATAACCGCCTTCAATTTTCACTGAGTCGTCGCCTTTTACTTCAATGAATTTTCCACCCAAAGATTCTACCTGCTCCTTGGTTTCCGGACGAATATCAGATACTTCAACGATGGCACCTAAACGTTTTGCAGTTGCAATGGCTTGTAAGCCTGCCACACCTGCACCCATAATCACCACTTTGGAAGGTTTGATTGTTCCGGCAGCAGTCATCAGGAGTGGGAAAATTTTTCCCAGAGCAGCAGCACCGAGAATCACTGCTTTGTAACCGGCAAGATTGGCCTGAGAACTCAGCACATCCATTTTCTGTGCACGTGAAATACGGGGAATAGCATCCATTGAAAATGCGCTGATCCCTTGTTTGGCGCAGGCTTCAACTAATTCAGGATTGGTGGCAGCATACATCAAAGAAATAAGAACGGCTCCCTTTTTCATACTGCCGATTTCGGCTGGTGCAGGGGCATTCACTTTCAGAACGACATCCGCCTCGCCATACAACGAAGAAGCATCATTAATGAGGCGGGCTCCGGCTTTCTCGTAAGCAGAGTTATCAAAATAGGAGTTCAAACCGGCGTCTTTTTCTACCAGTACTTCAAATCCGGACTTAACTAAGGCTGCAACCACATCAGGGGTAAGAGATACCCGGCGCTCGAAGTCATTCTTCTCTTTTGGAACGCAAACTTTCACTTTAACTGTTTTTTTCTGAAAAATGAACTGCAAATAAAGCAATAAAATTTGGTTTGAGTAAATGTCAAAAGTCAGGTCCGGATCCAAAGGTTAACCGATGGTTGTTCAAAAGTGAAAAGTAATTTGTAATTAGTAATCAGATGGTTTGGCAATTTTGCCTTTGAGAACAAGAAATTCCGATCACTAATTACTAATCACCAATTACTAATTACTTCCTTATATTTGCCATGAATTATGATCAAACTGACACAACATACACTCGACAAGCTGGAAGAAATGCTTATTCTGGCAGGGTATAAGGTCCGCAATGAAAAGGGGAATTTTAAATCCGGAAGCTGCGTTGTTGAAGCTTCCAAATTGATAGTACTCAATAAGTTTGCGCCGGTTGAATCCAAGGTAGGTTACCTGGTGGAAGCAATCCGCGGAATGCAGATTGATGAGACCTTACTCGACGAAAAAAGCCTGAAGCTTCTTCAGGAGGTTCGTCAGTCTGAAATCAATTTCTCTTCTTCTGAAGCCTGATACCGGTTGTATACTGACCGCCTATGAGATTTACTTTTTTAGGGACAGGGACTTCGCAGGGAGTGCCAATGATTGGCTGCAAATGCCGCATCTGCACATCCTCCGATCCCAGAGATAAGCGCCTCCGTAGTTCTCTTATGGTGGAAAATGACCATGCCCGTGTTGTCATAGATTCCGGTCCGGATTTTCGTCAGCAAATGCTTCGTGAGAACGTCGATAGTCTTGATGCCGTTGTTTTTACACACGAACATAAAGATCACATTGCAGGACTGGATGATGTCCGTGCCTTCAATTACCTCCAGCAAAAAGCAATGAATGTTTTCGCCACTGACAGAGTTCAAAAGGCTTTGCAGAGGGAATTCCATTACATTTTTTCCGGCGAAAATTACCCGGGCATTCCTAAAATCAATCTCTTCGATATTCATCAGGCAGCCTTTGAAGTTGAAGGAATCCGCTTTGAACCAATTCCGGTCATGCACATGCAGCTTCCCGTGCTGGGATTCAGAATCGGAAACTTCAGTTATGTGACAGATGCCAATTATATCTCTGATGCCTCGGCTGAGCTTTTAAAAAATTCTGATGTGCTCGTAATTAATGCCCTTCGAAAGGAAAAACATGTTTCGCATTTTACTTTAGATGAAGCATTGGAAGTAATTGATTCACTTAAGCCTAAAAGAGCTTTCCTGACTCATATATCACATCAACTGGGCTTGCAGGAAGAGATTGATGCATCACTTCCGGCGCATGTAAAATGTGCATACGACGGATTAAAAATTGAACTATAGAAATACACACTATGGCAGAATTGAAAACTCAGAAAACGCGTGAAAGCGTAACCGAATTCCTTAACGGAATTGAAGACGAAGGCAAAAGAAAGGCCTGTAAGAAAATCGTTTCAATAATGAAAGAGGCGACCGGTAAACCTGCTGCCATGTGGGGTCCGGCAATCGTTGGATTTGGCGATTATTCTTACAAGTATGAAAGCGGCCACGGTTCGGATTGGTTTCAGATCGGCTTCTCTCCAAGGAAGGCAAATATTGCCATTTACCTCATGGGTGGTTACGATAAAGCGGTTCTTCCAAAGCTGGGAAAGGTGAAGACGGCCAAATCATGCTTCTACCTTAACGATTTGGAATCGATCGACGTGAAAGTTTTCGAAAAGATGGTCAAAGATTCCATCGTGCGTTTGAAGGCTAAAACTGCCGGTCAGTAAACCGGAAAATTATTTTCGTTTTTCTGACTTTTTTCACATTTTATAAGGTCAGACAGGCTTAGTTTTACCAATCTTTTACGCTACTTTTGCGGCTCTTCAAAAATTATCCGCACAACCATGTTTGAGAATTTATCCGACAAACTTGAGAGAGCATTCAAGGTCCTCAAGGGTGAAGGCAAAATCACTGAAATCAACGTCGCTGAAACCTTAAAGGAGGTTCGTAAAGCGTTATTGGATGCCGACGTCAACTTCAAGGTAGCAAAGAACTTTACCGATACAGTCAAAGAAAAAGCGCTTGGCCAGAACGTGCTTACTGCCGTTTCTCCTGGTCAGCTCATGATCAAGATTGCCCACGATGAGTTGGTGAATCTCATGGGTGGCGACAAAGTTGAAATCAAACTCGAGAAAAACCCGACAGTCATTTTGATGTCTGGTCTTCAGGGTTCCGGTAAAACAACACTCTCCGGAAAGCTGGCCAACTTTCTTAAATCAAAACGTCAGAAACTTCCGTTACTCGTTGCCTGTGACGTTTACCGTCCTGCAGCGATTGATCAGTTGAAAGTCCTCGGAGAACAAATCGGCGTTCCGGTTTATTCCGAAGAAGGCAATAAGAATCCGGTTGAGATTGCGAAAAACGGTATTGCATTCGCAAAACAATTCAATCATAATTTAGTCATCATCGATACCGCCGGACGTTTAGCTGTCGACGAAGAGATGATGAATGAAATCGAAGCCATCAAGAAGGCCATCCAGCCCGATGAGATTCTCTTCGTTGTTGACTCCATGACCGGTCAGGATGCTGTTAACACTGCAAAGGCTTTTAATGATCGGCTGAATTTCGATGGTGTGGTCCTCACAAAATTAGATGGTGACACACGTGGCGGAGCAGCGCTTTCAATCAAAGCTGTAGTTAATAAGCCGATCAAATTTGTAGGTACCGGTGAGAAACTCGACGCACTCGATATTTTCTACCCGAGTCGTATGGCCGATCGTATTCTCGGAATGGGTGACATCGTTTCCCTCGTGGAAAAGGCCCAGGAGCAATTCGACGAAGCAGAAGCGGCTAAACTCCAGAAGAAGATTGCAAGGAATCAATTTGGATTCGACGACTTCCTCGGGCAGATTCAACAAATCAAGAAGATGGGTAACATGAAAGATTTGTTGGGAATGATTCCCGGTGTCGGAAAAGCAATACGTGATATTGATATCAATAATGATTCATTCAAGCATATAGAAGCCATCATTCAGTCGATGACTCCTGAAGAACGCAGCAATCCTGCGCTTCTCAACGGAAGCCGTCGTCAGAGAATTGCCAATGGTAGCGGAACATCGATTCAGGATGTCAACAAGCTCATCAAGCAATTCGACGAGATGAAAAAGATGATGAAGGTCTTCTCGAACAAAGATCAGGCTGCGAAGATGATGCGTAATATGCCGGGAATGAGAAGATAAATTGGATTATGATTTTACTCGACGGAAAGCTCGTCAGCGCTGAATCAAAGCTGAAACTCGCTGCAGAAGTAACAAACATGCTTGCAGCAGGAAAACGCGCCCCTCATTTGTGCGCCATTTTAGTAGGAAACAACGGGGCTTCCGAAACCTACGTGGCCAGTAAAGTCAAAGCCTGCGCCGAGGTGGGATTTACCTCGAGCCTGATCCGTTTCGATGAAAATATTAACGAAGAAATTCTCATTTCGAAAATTATTGAAATCAATCGCGACGAGAATATCGACGGATTGATTGTGCAACTGCCGCTTCCGCCACACATCAACGTACAGCGAATCACTGAGACCATTCTTCCTCAGAAAGACGTAGATGGTTTTCATCCTGTAAATGCCGGCCGGCTCATGCAAAATCTCCCTTGTTATTTACCGGCAACTCCGTACGGTATTGCAATGATGATGCAGCATTACGGCATTCAGACGGAAGGAAAAAATTGCGTAGTCATTGGCAGAAGTAACATTGTAGGAATGCCAATGAGTGTTTTGATGAGCAGGAATGATTATCCCGGGAATTGCACGGTAACACTTTGTCATAGTCGCACTAAAAACCTCGAAGAAATTACCCGCAATGCTGATATCATTATTGCCGCTCTGGGCAAACCATATTTTCTCAAAGAAAGCATGGTAAAGGAAGGAGCCATTGTGATTGATGTAGGCATAACACGTGTTCCTTCCACTCAAACCAAGTCAGGTTACAAAATCGCAGGTGACGTAGACTTCACGAATGTCAGTCAGAAATGTGCCTATATTTCTCCGGTTCCCGGAGGTGTAGGGTTAATGACAATCGTTGGTTTATTAAAAAATACACTGAGAGCCGCAAAGAAGGAAATCTCTTTTTAATTTCACCCAAAACTTAAGAATTTACCATGTCAGAAGCCGTTAATTATCCGGTAATGGAACGCTTTTATACTATACAGGGTGAAGGTTACAACACCGGACGTGCGGCCTATTTTATTCGTTTAGGCGGATGTGATGTTGGCTGTGTGTGGTGTGATGTGAAAGAGTCGTGGGAGGCAGGTAAACATCCGTTACTTTCTACCGTGCAACTGATTGATGAAGTAAAGAAGACGCCTGCGGAATCAATTGTAGTGACCGGAGGCGAGCCGGCAATGTACGATCTTGAACCGCTGACAAATTCCATTCACGCTGCAATGTTAGACGCATGGATCGAAACCAGTGGTGCCTATCCGATTACCGGAGACTGGGAGTGGATCTGCGTTTCGCCGAAAAAATTCAAAAAGCCCGTGGCTGAATCTTTGTACAAAGCCAATGAATTGAAAGTAGTCATTTACAATAAAAGCGACTTCGATTTTGCTCTGGAAAATGCAAAAGGTGTAAATCCTGACTGCCTGCTCTTTATACAACCTGAATTTTCGAAGCGAGATGAAATGATTCCACTCATCGTCGACTTTGTCAAGGCACATCCGCAATGGCGCGTTTCTCTTCAAACACACAAATACCTGCATATCCCATAAAGCATGATGTTTAAAAAACTCAACATATTCTTTTTCTTATTGTTCTCAATTTTTGTGAGAGCACAAACCAATCAGGACCTCACTTCATCGGTTCCGAAAGCTGTTCGACAGTTCGAAACAGCAATTCGCTTTTACGACAATCGACAAAATGGGGAAGCACTCAAAGCAGCTGATGCAGCCATTGAAGCAGATCCAAAATTTGCTGAAGCACATATGCTGAAAGCAAATATTCTCACTGATCTTGGAGAATACGAAAAGGCAATCGCCAGTTACAAAAATGCCATTGAAGCAAATCCGGATTTTTTTCCGAACAATTATTATTCAATGGGCAAGCTTCAATTCCTCTCAGGGCACTATGATGACGCTAAGCAATCGTTGACGAAATACCTGACTTACCCGAAAATTTCCCCTAAGTTGAAAGAAGAAGCAAATCGTTATTTATCCAATTGCGATTTTGCTATTAATGCCGTTGCTCATCCAGTCGCCTTCGATCCGGTGAATATGGGTGATAGCATCAATTCACCCAATGCAGAATACTTTCCGTCTTTTACTGTTGATGGCGAGCAAATGTTTTTCACACGTCGTCTGCCAAATGGAAGATCTTATCAGGAAGACTTTTACCGCAGCTATAAACAAAACGGGCAGTGGACAATAGCGCGTCCGGTAACTGAATTGAATACTTCAGGAAACGAAGGTGCATCGTATATGACACCTGACGGACAATATCTCTTTTTTGCAGCATGTGCAGATATGCTCTCGGATGATGCACGAAAAACACATGGAAGTTGCGACATCTTTCTTGCAAAAAAATCCGGCAATCAATACATGAATCCGATCGACTTGATGGAGCCACTCAACACGGGAAGTTGGGAAAGTCAGCCTTGCTTTAGTGCCGACGGACGAACCTTGTATTTCATTAAGAAGGTAACTACTGCAGGCGGAAAAACAAATACAGACATTTATGTTTCTCAACTCGATGAGCAGTCAAACTGGACTACACCTGTTTCTGTAAGTGATAAAATTAATACTCCGATGAATGAACAAAGTGTTTTCCTTCATCCCGATGGGCAAACGCTTTACTTCACCTCCGATGGCCATCCGGGAATGGGAGGAGAGGATATTTTTTATTGCCGTCTACAACCTGACAATACCTGGGGAGATCCGGTTAACATCGGTTATCCGATCAATACAGTGAACGATGAATTCGGTTTCATTGTAGGACCGGATGGAAATACAGCATACTTTGTTTCTGATCGTCCGGGTGGTAAAGGTTTGTTGGATATCTATTCATTCCCTTTGTATGAATCTGCGCGGCCTAAACCGGTAACTTATATGAAAGGTGTAGTATACGATGACGAAGCAAAGAAGCCGCTTGATGCTGCATTCGAATTAATTGATCTGGCCACAGGACAAACACTTGTCAGATCGGTCTCTGATGCCAAGACAGGTTCTTTTCTTTTATGCTTACCTACAGGGAAACAATATGCGCTGAATGTTTCAAGGCCGAAATATTTATTCTATTCAGAACACTTCGAATTGAAAGATCCTGCAAGTGCAAAGAATCCGGTCAAGAAAGACATTTACCTGAAACCACTCAAAGCCGGTCAGTCAATTGTATTGAACAACATTTTTTATGAAACTGACAAGTTCGATTTAAAACCGGAATCGAAAATTGAGTTGGACAAATTAGTTGCTTTCCTGAATAATAATCCGAAAGTAAGTTTTGAAATTGACGGTCATACCGACAATGTCGGCGGAAAAGATTATAACAAAAATCTCTCTGAACGCCGTTCTAAAACGGTTTACGATTATCTGCTCGCGTCCGGTATTCCTGCTTCCCGCATGCAATACAAAGGTTTTGGAGACACTGTCCCTGTCGCAGATAATTCCACAGAGGCAGGCAGAGCGAAGAATAGGAGGACAGAATTTAAAGTCGTAAATGTTGGGGAGTAATTAGTAATTGGTAATTAGTAATTAGTAATTAGTAATTAGTAATTAGTAATTAGTAATTAGTAATTGGTAATTGGTAATTGGTAATCAGTAATCAGTGATCACTGATTACTGATTACCAATTACTAATTACTAATTTCTAATCACTCTTCTGATTTCAATTAACTTTTCCAGCAATCTTTCCAAAAGATCCAGATGCAGCATATTCGCTCCATCGGATTTGGCATTTTTCGGATCGGGGTGAGTTTCGACGAAGATTCCATCAAAACCGGTGACGATTCCGGCTTTGGCAATTAGTTCGATCAGATCTGGTCTGCCTCCGGTGACACCACTACTTTGATTGGGTTGCTGCAGTGAGTGTGTTATATCGAGAATCACCGGAACATTATTTTTCTTCATCTCGACAATGCCGCGGTAATCAACCACTAAATCCTGATACCCGAACATAGTGCCTCGCTCAGTCAGCATTACGTTGTTGTTTCCAGCACCTCGAATTTTATCGACAGCAAACTTCATGGATTCGGCAGAGAGAAATTGACCTTTCTTTACATTGACACATTTACCTGTTGCTGCAGCAGCGAGAAGTAAATCTGTTTGCCTGCAAAGAAATGCCGGTATCTGTAGAATGTCAGCATAACGCGCGGCTATTTCGGCTTCATGACTTTCATGGATATCAGTTACGATTGGTACCTGATAAGTGTCTTTTACTTTTTTCAGGATATCCAGTGCAGGCTGATCGCCAATGCCTGTGAATGAATCCGTCCGTGTCCTGTTTGCTTTTCGATAACTCGCTTTAAAAACGAATGGAATTTTCAACCGGTCTGTAATATCCTTTATTCGAGCTGCAATCGACATGGTCATTTGTTCGCCTTCAACGACACAAGGGCCGGCAAGCAGGAAGAAATTACCGGAGTCAGTATTTTTAAGAAGAGGGATATTCGGATTCATTTTATCAGAAATATTTGCCCAAAGATAGGAAAGCTCCCTGAGCTGTTGAATGCGGATTTAAAAAGCCATCGATATAATCGGAGCCGATGCCTAATCTCC
This sequence comes from Bacteroidia bacterium, assembly GCA_046330055.1. Lineage (GTDB taxonomy): Bacteria > Bacteroidota > Bacteroidia > AKYH767-A > 2013-40CM-41-45 > JADKIH01. The sequence goes on from JAXLTM010000003.1 coordinate 59,132, forward strand.
ACGATTTAAATTTGAGCTTATAAGATAGGCCGAAGTGTATACCCGAATACCCTCCAAATCTCAATCGCAATGCAGCGGTATGCTTTTCATTTATTCTCCAGCTATAGACTTGAAAAATCATCGGCATTGCTTCCGATTGCATGGTGTATAAGAGTCCGGCTTCCATCGTCCATTGCGAAGCAAGTGGAATGGTGTAACTGAGGAGAAAATTTGCCGGCATCACAAGTGTTTTGGACTGATAATCTCTTCTTTTCAGATACGGTTGAACGAGTGATGAATCCAGATTAATGGAACCGCGAATTGAATCATGGAAGTTGAACAAATCAGAAACGTCAATGCCTTCAAAGCGGAAAGAAGTGTCAGCTGTTACAATGGATGAATTGGAATTATATCCAATTACACCAAGACCTGATGCCTCAAAACGAAGTATTCTTGAATGTGCATCCTGCCATTTAAAAGCAAGATTGAATGCAGCACCAACTCCATTAACTGCACTGAGATTACTCTTTGAAGAATCCGAACGCTGAATAGTAAGGTTAGCATCCAGATCAAGATAATCGCCGGACGGAGAAGTAAAAATATTTGCCCGTGGTGCTTCGATAGAGAGAAAAGTTTGCCCTTTCACTATTCCTATACCTGCATTCCATTCAAACAGGTTGTCGCCCTTTCTAAACCAATGCCCGAGTGAGAAAGAAAGTTCCTGATAATGCAGACTATTGAATCTGAAATCAGATAAGTCAGCTGTCTTACCGGCATAATTTTTATTTCCCCGAAAATACAATTCAAATGCATCTTCACTGAAACGCGAACTCAGATGGGTGCGATCCAGGAGTTTGACACCAAGAATACAATGGCTAAGTCCCAGGAATGAATCAACTTTATGAGAGTAATCAATGTGCCAGTTGAAATCAGCTCCGAAGCGATTTAAAGAAGAAAGTTTTTTACTAACCGCATCCTTTACATCATCGTTGATAAATGAATTCATGTAATATTTCCCTGCCAGTTCAGATGTAATTGAATTGGAGTCGAAATAATATCCCGTATGAAATGAAAGGTAATTGGAGTAGAGGCTGTCAGCAGAATTCTCCTGAGCTACGCAGGCAATGCTTTTAATCAGAAGGACAATGAATAGCGCAGAAACTTTTTTCACAAATCAGCGAATTGAATAAATACCATCAGCGATGAATTTCAAATCAAGATGGTAAGATTTATATAATTGAATGGTCTGAGGATAGTTCATCGTATTAAACAATGCATGAACAACCAATTGCTTCGCCTGCTGCAAATGATCACGTTTTCTTTCCGGAACAGGGATTTTGATACGTGTTTCCGTAGCAGAAGTAACAATATAGTTTCCGTCAAGGGTTCCTGATCGGATAAGATCAGGCGAGAATAAAGAGTCAATGACAACATAATTTTCATCCAGCAGGAACATCTGAAGGGTAACATCAAAAGGAAAACTGTTTTTAGCCACCATGGTAATCGTTGATGTGCCGATTGAACTTAAGTCAGTTGTTCCATTAATGTTGAGATCTGTTGTATCAACCAGAAGTAAATCACTGGCCCCCATTTTCAGCGGGACATCAATCAATAGATGGCTGCTCACGAGTTTATCACTATAGACAAAATCGTTGTAGCCCGAAATATTTCCCAGTGGGTTTAATTTCAAGTCAACATTGTATGACAAAAGGTCCGGCAGATTTTCAACGAGGGCTTTGATATTACTGTTAGAATTGTCAAGATGAATGGACGTTACCGTCGGAGAAATTGAGCCGGTGCCACTGCCACCGGGAAATGGTTCGGAGGCCCGGTTGATATTGATAGCTTGTCCGATGAACGTTGTACCGGTTAGAGCAACAGTATTTGCAGTGTTTGCATTATACGACGAAAGCAGGTTTGCATGAGCCTGAATATCGGCTCCGATATAATTCGTAAAATCTATATCCATCGTAGCGCTTTCAAGTGCAAGTGTTCCACTTTGCCAGATTCCGCCAATACCAATGTCTATGTCCTGCGCATCGGAAATAGTTGATTGACCCAGATACCCTTTTGCATACACAGGAGTGATCCCAATAAGTGTTGCATTGAGATTGATAATTGTATCACTGGCATTCACAGGAAACGGATATCCGAATGAATCAGCACGAGCTTCAACATTGTAGGAAACGGTATTGTAAGCCCCTCCGGTAGTACCGGTGAGATCGATTGTGTAGCCGCTGAAATCAAAATCCTGCGTTACTGTCACCGGTGTTGCAGTACTTCCTGAGTCAGCTACCATTGCTGCAGCAAACGGTACACCGTTCTTTGTAGCTTTAGGAATTGTATATGTGAAATGTACTTTTGAGCGAAGCGAATTTTTTACCTGTATGCGAATAGTGCCTGATCCGATAATGGCCTTTTTCATATACACACCATTTGCACCAACTTCAACATTGTTACTATTGGAGGAAAATGGAGTGCCGGGATTTAATATAGCACTGAAAGGTGGAAATAAAACAACCGTAGGAATGGTAGTATCCGGTACCTGATAAATGGAATTAAAACTCAGGTTGCCGATAATAGTATCATACCGGAAGGAGAGTTTGTCATCAGTGCCTGCTACCGTATGCTCTTTACCGGTAATTTGGTCCAATGTAAGAGTAGTGTGAGCAATCGGGCCCAAGACCTGTACATCCCATTGCGGATTGTCATTTTCCTTTTTACAGGAAAAGAACATTAACAGGAGAAGACCCGGAAAAGAAAACCGAAATAAATGTCTTTTCATTTGCCGTAAAGATGCCAAAAAAAAGTTAACAATTGCCTCCGGTGTATCATGACCAAGACCAATTCATCAACAACGACCGGAGGAAAAGCATATTTCCATTTGCCGGAGGAGAGCAGATTGGTTTTACTGATAATTACAAATGGATGACCAATCAAGAGCCATCAGCAACAAGCACAAAAAAAGTAAAGTTGAAACAGGCACAAAAAACAAACGCTGCAAGCCTTACGGGGCTTATCAGCGTTTGAATGTCAACCTTACGGGGTTGTTGTTAAACCATATGCTGTGCTTGATTATATCACAATAATAAAGCTGATAAAAAATGAAAGATCAGAGAGAAACGGTATTTCTTACGTTTGTAACAAATGCAACAAACAGCCTGCTAAATCGACTACCCGTACTGGAAAATTGATCACCAATTGAAGATTTCTCCGGAGAAGGCTTGCAAGAATATTGTGTTTTCGTGCAGAAAACAGGTAAAATCTGCCGAAATCGTCATTCTCTTTAAGTTTGCTAAATTTGCAGCCTGAAAAGGGCGAATATGTACAAGCTGAATACCATCGAAGAGGCAGTAGCTGATTTGAAAGCAGGAAAAGTTATTATCGTAGTAGATGATGCCAACCGTGAAAACGAGGGTGATTTTATTACTACCGCTGAGAATGCAACACCTGAAGTAATTAATTTCATGGCCAAATATGGTCGCGGTCTCATCTGCGTTGCTTTGACTGAGGAGCGTTGCGAGGAATTGCAATTACCATTGATGGTGGCTAAAAACACTGCATCACATGAAACTCAATTTACCGTTTCTGTTGATTTATTAAGTCCGAAGACCACTACGGGAATTTCAGCTTCTGATCGTTCCTATACTATCAAAGCTCTTATTGACCCGCAAACCAAACCGGAAGATCTTGGTCGTCCAGGTCATATTTTTCCTTTGCGTGCAAAGAACGGCGGAGTACTGCGCCGCACCGGCCATACAGAAGCCACAATTGATCTTGCCAAACTTGCCGGCGCTTATCCGGCCGGACCATTGGTGGAAATCATGAATGAAGATGGAAGCATGGCCCGCTTACCGGACTTGATTCAGATCGCACAGAAATTTGATTTGAAAATTATTTCTATTGAAGATCTGATTGCATATCGATTGCAAAAGGAAACATTGATTGAAAGACAAGTCGATGTAAAGCTCCCTACCGTTTACGGTGACTTTGAATTAGTAGCATACAAACAAATCACTAACGATCAGGAACATCTGGCATTGATCAAAGGTACCTGGGAAAAAGACGAACCGGTTCTGGTTCGTGTTCACTCATCTTGTCTGACCGGAGATATTTTTGGCTCGTGCCGATGTGATTGCGGTCCGCAATTGCATGCAGCAATGGAGATGATAGAGAAAGAAGGTAAAGGTGTGATTGTATACATGAATCAGGAAGGCAGAGGAATTGGCTTGTTGAATAAATTGCGTGCATACAAGCTTCAGGAAAATGGTCGTGACACGGTAGAAGCTAATCTGGAATTAGGTTTCAAGAGCGATGAAAGAGACTATGGCGTAGGAGCACAAATTTTACGTGATCTGGGTGTAAGCAAAATGAAACTTATGACTAACAATCCAAAGAAACGTGCAGGCTTAATTGGTTACGGACTTGAAATTGTCAGCGTAGTTCCGATTGAAATGGCATCCAATAAACATAATCTGAATTACCTTCAAACCAAGAGAGACAAACTCGGTCACCTGCTGAAATTAAATCACGAGTGAAAGAGTGATTTATAAAAGTCGCTCATCAGCACACCAACTGATTGAAGAGAGTATTTTTCCTCGGCTAATCTTCGAGCATTTTCACCCAGCATTTTAGCAAATTCATTTGAATGAAGAACCTTCTCAATCGCATTGAGAAACTGTTCCGGTGTATTGGCAATAAGTATATTTTTCCCATTCTCTACTTCAATCCCTTCCGCTCCGACAGTAGTGGAAATAATCGTTTTCCCCAGAGCAAGCCCTTCGATAATTTTCACGCGCACACCACTACCGGATTTTAATGGAACAATCAGGAACTGTTTGTCTTCCATGTAATCAATTGCTTTGTCCACTTTTCCATCGCATATGACATTTGGCAAATGCGGGTTTTCAAGATGTGCAGGGAAATTCTTTCCGGCCATATGAAATTTCAAATCCGGGAAAGCAGAATGAATGGATGACCAGCAAGTTTCCAGAAACCATTCAATCGCTTCTATATTCGGCATCCAGTCCATTGAACCGAGATGAAACAGCTTTCGTTTACTTTCAGCAAATGGTTGAAAAGGGTAGTGAGTAAGGTCAATTCCAAGAGGGCAGGTTTGTACCTTTCCTTTGAAGCCGCTTTTCTTAAACCACTGTTCATCCACCTTTGAAATCGGTACTATGCCATCCATTTTAGCGAGCAACCGGTTTTCGTATTTACGCAACCGCCCGGCAAGAATTTTCAGATACCTGCGTTTTACGAGACGAGTTTCAACTTCAGAGAGGCGTTTCCAGATCAGGTTCTCGACATTGTGTGCACGCAGAACAATTTTCGATTTACAGGCACTTTTGATTGCATCGATATAAGGTGTACAAAAGATTGTTTCAAACTGAATGATGTCGAATTGCTCAGATGAAACAAGCGATACCAGCTTTTTCTCAATATCCTCTCTGAAAAAACGGCTGATGTTATATGATTTACCGTTGATGAGTGTAGAAATTACACCACTTACTTTTAATCCCGTATCGATGCTGATGGATTGAAGGTGAAATCGCTTTTTAAAATCACTATCAATTTTATCAGGGTCAACAAAGTTTCTGCTTGGATTCAATGCGAAAATGTGTACCTCATGTCCGGCTTCTGCCAGAGATTTTGCCATAGAAAACATGGCAATCTTTCCGCCGTCGGACGGAGGATAAGGTACGTGATGACAAAGCAGAAGGACTTTCACTGCGAGAGATGGTTTCGGATGAAAATTTTGCGGAAGAATTTTACATATGCTTCTTTCTCAAACAATGCAGAATCGGTAGTTGCTTTGTAGGTAAGGAAAATACCAAGTGGAAGGAGAATGATAGATGAAACCCACATCGCTTTCCATGCCGGAAGCACAGTTTCTCTGGCAAACTTTTCGAAGCTGATCGAGATAATGTGATAGACAACAAAAAGTAAGATTGAAACCACCAATGGCATACCAAGTCCGCCTTTTCTGATAATGGCTCCCAATGGTGCACCAATGAAAAATAAAATCAGACAGGCGAAGGATAAGGTAAATTTACGCTGCCATTCAATCTGATGTTTGGCCAGGCTGCGTGATTTCTGGTCGTAGTCATAGAATGAATCTTCAGACATGGATTTCAGGTTTCTCGCTGAAAAAATTGCCGCAGCAATTAGTTCAGCTTGTTTATTCTTTCTGAAATTCTGAATGAATTCACCGTGAAAAGGAACAGAAAGATCGGCCGGTTTATTCATCGTATCAACATTGATTGCTGAAACCATTTGCCTGTATAGATTGCGATGATTATCTCTGATGCGCAATTCGATGGAATCGCTTGCAGTGGTAAGCTGTTTTAGATTCAGCATTTGATAATTATCACGGAACAATTGTTCATTGGTTCTGGTCATTTTAAATGACGACAAATCAAGACGAATAAGCTCAGACTCAAACTCAGTGCGAGTCATCGGATGCGATTGTTTTCCGGGATGGCTTTCCTGTTCTTCATAGCTGGCACCTTTGTATAGTGTCAGCAGCAGATATCTCTCATCTTCAGACATGACCATTCTGCCTGAATCAGCGATGATCATTTTTGTATTGCCGCGATTTTCAGTGTGATCATAGATGAGAATATTCTGAAGGTTTTCACCTTCTTCGTCCTTCTTTCCGATCTTAATAGAATAACCGTCGATACCATTATAGAAAACACCTTCCTTAATCAGGAGAGCCGGTTTTTGTTGCCTGACATCATAAAGCAGAGCATTCATCTTTAAATTCGCAACTGGCAGAACGTTATTGCTGAAAAAAAATGCAGCAATGGAGATGAGAAATGCTGAAACTGTAAGCGGGCGCATAACTCTTTGGAGTGAAACACCGGCAGCTTTACAAGCAGTTAATTCAAAATGCTCAGCCAGATTACCGAAGGTCATGATAGAAGAGAGCAGGAGGGAGAGAGGAAGAGCCAAAGGCACAAGAGTGACTGAAACGTAGACCATCAGTTTGATGATCAGAAACCAGTCGAGTCCTTTTCCGACAAGATCGTCGATATACTTCCAGAGAAACTGCATGAGTAAGACGAAGAGAGAAATCAGAAAAGTGACTACCATCGGCCCGGCAAAGGTGCGAAGTACGAGTAAAGTCAGTTTCTTCATCTTATATTTGAGGTGTAAAACAAATCGGTGTGCAAGATAGTATTTTGAAATTTAGTGAGAAGGAATCAAGGCTCATCTCTGACCGTGAATTTTTCCACCACAAGCAATCCATAACGAAGAAAATTATTGAGTTATTCTCTGTTCTGGAGCAGGAATTCCGCAGGGAAATTGCAGGCAAAGCAATTCCGGAGGAGATTACTTCCTTGTCGGGTAAAATTTTCAGGGGAGAGAACTATCGCGGTTATCCGTACATTATGCTTGACTATCCTCGTCGCTTTCAGGCTGATTCGGTTTTGGCCATTCGCACCATGTTCTGGTGGGGGCATGAATTCAGTTTCACTCTTCATCTTCAGGGCGATTTACTGGAAAAGTACAGAAGCAGAATTTCCGAAAGAGTGAGCGAATTAAACCGCGATTATTACTACGGATGTACCGGGGAAACACCCTGGGAATATCACTTCGGAGAAGACAACTACCAAAAGCTCAACGATTATTTACCCGAATTCAAATCTGCAATTCAATCCGCCCCGTTCATCAAAATCAGCAGGAGGGTAGATGTTAAAGATTTTGGGATAGTCCAAGAGACGGCAATAAAGTCCTTCAAGGATTTCCTAAGAATGATAGAAGATTAGCTGCTTTTGTTCAGCTAAAAAAGGTTTCAGTAATTACGAACCAATAATATGCATCAGATTATGAATCTGACTTTCCCAAAGCATTTTATTAGCATCTTTCTCATCTTCGTCGGCAAAATCGGTTACTATTAATGCAACGTCTGAGGTAATTTCATCCTGTACAATTTCAAATTGAAAAAATGTTTCATCCTTCTTATCGTCGGTAACCCATTTATAACGGATCATTTGATTTTCCTTCCGGGTAACAATGTGAGCTCGCTGTTCTGTTCCGTCCCAATGAAAAATAAAATCGCCTTCGCGAATAGTAACTTTATCGGCAAACCATTCTTCAAGACTGCTTGCATTGCTTAAATAGTTAAAAAGGATCTTCGGAGATGATTTGATTTCAAACTCGAGTGTGTACTTTACTTTTTTCTTCAATTTAGTTTCCTGCTTCACGAGAGAGTAATAACTGACTGATTTAAATTAAACGACTGCCCTCAAAATTTAGGCAGGTGCTCAAGATAGGCATTTTTTCTTTATTGACATGGAAACCCATAATACTTCATTAGTCGATCGAAATGCCATTCGAAAGATTCGTCTTAAATTCTAAAAATACCTTACTTTCGCCCGCATGGCGCTCATCAATTCACTCGAAAAAGATGGAAACTGGCTGTTTAAACACAGAGGGCAATTACCGGTTGTACTATTTCTGCTTGCTATACCGGCAGTATTTGTCACTGATTACAGCAACATGTCTCCGGGCTATACTCGCTGCATTAATTATTCTGCTTATGTACTCAGCTTTTTAGGATTTTGGGTTAGATCATACACCATTGGAACTACACCCAGAGGAACCAGTGGCAGAAACACGGAAGAACAAGTTGCTGAACAGCTAAACAGTAGTGGCATTTATTCCACTGTCAGACACCCACTTTATTTGGGTAATTATCTCATGTGGATTGGAATTGTCCTATTTACAAAGAGCATTTCATTTACAATAATTGTTAGCCTGATGTACTGGCTGTACTATGAAAGAATCATGTTTGCTGAAGAAAGATTTCTTGAAAGAAAATTCGGCAAAGCATACCTTGACTGGTCAGATAAGGTTCCTGCATTTATCCCAAGACTTTCCTCGTTTAGAAAAAGTAGTATTCCATTTTCGCTGAAAAGTGTTTTGCGCAGAGAATATTCCGGTGTTCTTGCAACAGTCATCGGATTTGTCTTTGTAGAATTTCTAATCACATACAAAATCTGGCGTGTCTACTTTGTTACTCGAAACTGGCTCATCTTATTGGCTGTCACTGCAGTAATAACATTAGTTTTAAGATCGCTTAAGCACTACACCTCATTGTTGAAGGAAGAGGGAAGAAGCTGATTTTATTTTGCATTTTTCAAATCAATTCAGATATTTGCAGCCCCAAAATGGGCGGGGTTTAAGCTCCAAGTGAGTAAAAGAAAATATTATCCGGCGAGGTAGCTCAGATGGTTAGAGCGCAGGATTCATATCCGCCACGGCGGACGGAGGTTCGACTCCAGATAGAGTAAAAGAAAATATTATCCGGCGAGGTAGCTCAGATGGTTAGAGCGCAGGATTCATAACCCTGAGGTCGGGGGTTCGACTCCCCCCCTCGCTACAGAGTGAAAAAGCTCGAATTTGGAGCAACGTAATTTTCACCGTATATAACATCTATATAACAAAGGTGGGATTTACTCTACTGCGATTACAGGCACCCTCATCCGACGGTGCTTTTTCTTTTTCACGGCAAAATGCAAATTTTTTTCACCGAGCACCGCAACAAAAATGCAGATATCTTGCCTGAGCACCGCTAAGGGAAGATGTCTGATGGTATAAAATTAACGGGTATTATAAAAAATCAAGAAAAGATTTAGATTAATTTTGATGCAGGAATAAAAATAAGTGTCTGCAATAAATAAGTCTTTTGTTTTGTCACAGGTATCTATTTTTTAAAAACTTTCTCTTTCATTGTACAGACTTTGACAGGTTAAAAATAGATTTTATATCTTACCTCAATGAAAAAAACAAGAAGAAAGATTATTTCCATTTTAGAACAAGGAGAAGTCAAACATTTCACAAAGAAGATGATTGAAAGAGAAAGAATAATGCAGACAACGTCAAAAAAAAGGGAATAGCGTGTAGAATTTAATTGTTCCAGAAAGAGATTATAACTCAAAGACATTATTCAAGATTAAAAAGATGATAAAAAGTAAGAGTTTATCAGAATGGAAAAAATTAAAGAGAAAAACCCAATAGAAAGAAGACTTTATGAGTGAGGCGAGCTTGAATGTGATTGACCATTATAACAGAGAATGTAAAGGAAGTTGAGTAAGAAAGATTCAACTCAGGAAACCCAATCGGACACAGATAATGTTTACGTCAAAAGCATTTCAACTATGGCTTTGGAAACCAAGAAGCAATTATTGAACGATTCAATAACGTTGGACGCTGACACGCGGAAAGACGAATAAAGGAAATATAAAAAAATCAAGAAAACTTAACGCATAATTATGCGGAGATTTAGAAGTTTAATTTTGATGCAGGAATAAAATATCCCAAAGTGTCTGCTTCTGGTGCACCGAGGTAAATGGAATCTTGGCCCATAATAAATAAGTTGTTCTGCTTTTGTTTTGTCACAGGTATACTATTTTTTAAAATTGACTCTTTAGTCTCGCTATACTTTGCTTTCCAATTTTCGGCAAAACAGAGCACCACTATCCCACCCGTTGTAAAAGCAAGAACATGTGTTGCGATTCGAAAAAGTTTCTTGGCATCTGCCATTGTTAATCCCATACTATTATCCTTTACAAGTAGTATAATTCTGTAAAGATGTCAATAATATTATATTTGCCATAATTAAACATTTATTCTCAGGTGCAGACGCAGCAAGATATAACGGTCAATTACGCAAACAAGCTTATACTGCTTATCGGATTAATCTTAATTTCAATTGGATTGGTATGGCCATTTCTTTTTGAAAATAGGTTAGGAATTATTTTTACTTCAATTGGAGGATCATTTACAGGGTTGGGAGCCAGTTGGATGTTGGATGAGTATTTTAGAAAAAAAGGTGATAGAAAGAACGCTCAAACGCTTTTTGAAGAAGCAGTGAATTTAATGGACCGAACAATCAACAAGTCTATTATTGTTCATAAGGAAGAAGATGTAAAATTTTTTAGGCAGCACAAGTTTTACTTCTACTACTCAACAAAATCAAGCCCTGACGAAATGGAACAAAATGCAGGAAAGCTATTTTGGAACCATACTGTGTTGGATTTTTCACATATGCAAGCGGTTGGCAGATTAAATTGCAAGGCTGATTTTTTAAATATCAATAAAGAACATTACACCTACAATTGTGATCTGTTTCAGGTAAATTCTAAAGATCCAATTATCATGGTTTCAAGAAGGGAAGGAACGAAAGAAGCAATTACTGTTACTGTTCTTCAGAACTGGAATGCTACATATACAAAAAGAAGCTATGGATTAGTATTCCATGATGATTGGGGGACAAAGATGCGATTATCCCCAGCGATACTAAGTATAAAACCACTATTTGATGTATCTGAAATTGGCCCATTAAACGATAATCAGGCTGTAGAAGCTCAGAAATTATGGAAGGAAAATTTCAAGGACTGTATCACCATTTTTGAAAACTATCCAATAGACGATAATTCTCTTTAAATCAAAATTTCACTCAAACATCGCCTCCGTCGCCTTTTCAACGGACTCTCGTACTGATTGATCATTTAACCTCGCATAAACTTGGGTGGCTGCCGTCGAACGATGGCCAAGGCTCTTGCCGATGGTAAGGAGGCTTGCCCCGGTCATGGCTTGATAGCTGCCAAACGTGCGCCGTATATCATGAAGCCGTAAATCCAGCATTGAAGGCGGCAGGATGACACTACTCTTTGCGGCCTGACCTTGGAGCCACTTGACCCGCTCAACGCCACCCTGAGGCATTTGATGGCAATTCTGAAGCCCTTCAAGCCACCTTGTAACACTCGCATCTGTCATCCAACGTAACATTGTGGCTTTGGCCAGAACGCTTTTCCATTCCTGCTCAATTCCTAGGATATGCCTTGTTGGGTCGTTGGGATGGGGGAATACATAGGCTCTTTGGGCCTTGCTGAACCTGTCTTGTAGTAAGTTTACGGCTCGTTGCGTAAGTGGGATAAGGACGGGTTCCCCGTTCTTGGTCATCGGTATGCGCCATTCTGCTCGCAGCATATCTATTTCTTGCCAACGCATCTCAGTCAAATTCTTCTTGCGTACACCTGTCATAAACAGCATCAATAAAAAATCTCGAGCGTTAGTATTTTCTATTTCATCCAATGCCTTTAATAGAAAAGGCATTTCCTGTTTCTGTACAAAACGATCACGGCTTTTCTCGCGGTATTTCTTGATGCCATTGGTCGGATTTATTCCTTGCCAGCCCCATTCAATGGCTTTGTTAAAGATGGCTCTGATGCGAATCAGAATTTTGTTCGCCTGATACAAGCCGCTTTCAGCGTAAAGCTTTTCGACCAGTTTCTGTACATCAGCTTTTCGTATTTCTGAGAGGTCGCGTTTGAACCAATGCGAAAGATGTTTTTCAATATCGCGCTTGTCTTCTGCCCAAGTCTTTTTGTGCGGCTTGCTATAACGCTCAAGATAATCGTGGAAGTGTTTCCAGAAAGTAATTCTGCTTTCCATCTGTTTGCGTTTTTTTGCAAGCGGATGTTTGCCTTGTGAAGCTTGCGCTATATTGGTTATCGCTAATTTACGCGCCTGTTCAATACTGATAACAGGAAAGCGCCCAAGGACAATGCGCTCATCCTTGCCATTGATTCGTGTGCGAACAAAAAAAGACTTTACTCCGCCCGCTGTCACATAGAGTTTCAGATAGATGCACTTTTCATCTTTATAAATGACGTACCCCTTGGTCGGGCTTTCTAAACGGTCTAAAGCTGCTACTGTGAATCGGATTGTATGCAATCCCGCCATGCTAATCTCTCCCCATAAAAGAAATGATGAGGAGGCTTCAATCACTTTATCCCGACTGGCTGAAACAGCATTTTACATTGCCGCGTCCTTGCCTCACAACCCATCGAAGGCAATATATCGCCATCAACGAATCGCAAGCCTTAAATGCTTGCAAATTAAAGATTGTCAACACCCTTCATTGTCGGTTAAAATGATTCACCTCTCCCGCAAGGGGAAAAGCTAGCACACTTTGATTCTTTTGTCAATTCAATTTGTTAGCTCGGTTTTTGGCCTTTTCAAAATGAATCATTTCCGTTTCATTGCCGCAACGAGCAATAATAAATGAAGTACTTTTTGGCAGTCGATAGATTGTTTTAATCAATGAATTCGAGTGCTTTCACGCTTTTTACTCTCCATTACTCAAAAGGCCTATTCTCAACCTTTAGAACATTTACGCAACGCACAATCGCTGACGAATCGATGAGCAGTTCCAACATATAGCCATCTGAATGATCGTAAGGGTGTCTTGGTGTTCTCATGATGTATTCGATTGAGAACTTTAAACCATCCTTGTTCGCACAAAGTTTTCTTCCTTCGGGAAGCTCCAAGTTGTACTTTTTGCCGAGCAATTTAAAGATGGAAGATGAGTCTTTGCCTATGAAACAATCCTTGTATTGATGGTTAAGTTTGTACACAAGTGTATCAGTAACCATTGGATATGATGTTCCAATTTGCCAGTCAGTTTTTAAGTCGGATTCCAGATTAGCACATCCTCCAATTTGTGGAGGAGTGCTTTTACAGGCTATTAAAATAATAAATATTAAATAGAGTCTTGACATTATCAGTTTTTAACGATGAGTCGGCTTACTGAAGAGTTGAATTTGATGAAATATACACCGGCAGTCAATAAAGATACATCAATTTCGGAATGCGTGACTCCGTTTTTTAATTTTACTGGTGACATTACGTTACGCCCGGCAAGATCAAATATCTGAATCGATAGTTCTTTGTCGAACCCCTCTTTTAAATCAATGGATAAACTATTTGATACTGGATTTGGAAATAGATTTACTGATGAACCAAAATTTACTTCATCAATACCAATAACAGAATGACAATCTGATGAATACATTTGACGATGAATGAACTCGCAATCAGAGAGCACTAATGGTGTAAACGCTTTCCCGCTACCCAGACAATTGAACATACCGGGGTCTTGTGAATTAGTCATCACTTTCAAGGATCCAACATACGCAGATGGGTCGTAGTTAATCCAAATTTGTCGGTCGCTTGAAACAGTATACGGATTGACTCCAGGTGTTGTGCCAAACCACATAATTGCATTTCTGTCATTCACGTGGTTGAGACCATGCACGTGTCCAAATTCGTGTAACGCAACGGCATACAAATCCACTAAATTGTAAGGCAGAGAATCACACGAATTTGTATCACAAAACAAGTATGGAGCCATTGAATCCTTGAACACCATATCAACCTTCCAAAGAGGTTTTGCACAGCCTGGAGTTAGATTGGACCAAAGTGATGTCTCAGCAAGTTTGCCAATAGGCGTTTGTCCGAATTTAATAAAATTCATCGAGTCGTTTTCCGCCAGTATCAATGTGTCAATTAGATTGCCTCTAACTGAGAAATTTATCTGAGACATACAAGTCCAATCCTTCATTGCTTTGTTCGTGCATATCATCCTCTCCGGGTGATTGTAGAAAGATGAGTCGTAATAAAAGACTATTCCGTCTCTTGTTCCGTTAGGCGAGTAATCGTACGGGGTAACATTTGCTTTTTGGAAGGGGCTAAGTGTATCGATTTTCGAAATCAAAGAATATAATACTTGTATACTGCCTGTAGCTGAATCAAGACTTGAAGTTTGAATTTTTATTGGCCCTGATCCTGGAATTCCAAATCCACTATTTGTTGTTGTAAGACTATCTACGATACCAGGCATAACAAATTTTATCGTTGAGTCAGTCCACTCAAAGATGTCAAAATAATTAAGTGTGATATAGGTATGGCCGCCATCATCCGCATTTCTTACAAAGATTTGAGAATTTGCCCCTCGTGCTCCAAAGTTCGTTCCTCTAATTGTTACCGTATCGCTAACACCGCCCGCAACAGTATCTGGGTTAATAGAAAGGAGTTGAACATTTCCACAGCCTTGAAAGTATGCAGAGCTTGAATAATCAAAAGTCTGATAAGATGGAAGCGGACCTGCAGACGGACTCAAAGAATACTGAGGATATAAATAGGGCCAGTTTCCAAGTATCTGTGTAAGATAGCCTGTGTGGGTGCAATCCATTATCTCAATCTTAACGTGAATGCAAGGAGTCGGGGTTGATGAAAGTGGAACAAAGTTAGTTGAAAAAGTACCTGGGTTTCTCTGCACGAGAAGAACCCAAATGTTCTCTCTCTGATAGTCAAGAACCGACGCGGGCTTGTAGGAATTGACGGTATCAGTGAGTGGGCCGATATTGTTTACCCATACTTTATTGTGTTGCTTAAGCATCGAACCAAAGATTGTTGAGTCGCACCTGATTTTTATACTTGCGCTCACAAAGTAAATGGAATCCATATTATCGCTGAGTCCTATATCAAACTCAAAGTACTTAGTAGATGTCCCAGTGATCTGCGGGTTCATCAAAGTATAAGTCATAGTAGTATCAAAAGCAGACATTGCACTTAGAAAGTTAGTCTCATTTGAGTCTGCAACGTGTGTATAAGAATCTAAACTGTGATGACCAACAACCGGAGAAGGCGCGTGACAATCGATATAATTTAACTGCGTGTATAGTTGCATCAGATTGTATGCTTCTGCAAGGCTGTCGAGCGAATACTGGTAGTCAACGATTGCTTTATTAAAATCATCATCAAAGTATTTAATGTAACCTTGGATGTCGTAGGGAAAGTCAAGTACAACTGAATTTGATTCAGGATAATAATCGACAAGTGATAACTCTTTATTTGTTGGACTGCACATAAAAATTCCAACCATTTCTTTCTTTAACACAAGATTATCCGTGATGGTTAGACACATATCACCAACACAACCGCCCCGAGTAAGAACTTCTACTGTTCCACAATTAAGATTTCCTTTGAAGACTTTATAAATGTCGATGGTTGAAGAAGTGTAGATCATTCTATGATCTCTCGTGAAGTAGGTGTTTGAACGGATGACTTTTCCCTCGAAGATGTACTCAGAGTTGTTGATCCTGTCAACGATGTTTTGGGGAATTACCTGTGCTTTCGTGATTGTAAATGCAAGGAGAAGACTTGTTGACAGTAAAAGTTTTTTCATTGGTTTTAGATTTTAACAAATCTAAAAAAAGAAACGAAACTAGCAAAGCTAAATTCTGATGCAATACGAAGTTGGCACACGATTTATCGGAGTGATAGAATTTTTTTCGTTTTAGAAAGTTTAGAAATTGACTGCCAAGGTAGAATGCCTTGGAATATTACTATTTATCATTTAAAACAGCATCCAAGGCATCATCAGCATCCTTGTGAATAAAGTTTGCCTGATAGCCAACGGTGGTGGTAATGGAAGAATGGCGATAAAGCTTTTGCAGCATCTGAATGGATATTTTATCTCCGGAGATATTGCCAAAAGTGTGTCGTGCGATGTGCATAGTGATGGGTTTTTCAATCTGCGCTGCTTCCCGAAGCTTTTCAAGATATTTATTAATGGTCTTAACAGCTAGAGCAATTTTCCTTTGGACTTCGAATGTATTGTTGAAATCCTTTATCGTTTTCAGTTGCGGAAATATTACATCTTCACTCGAGCGTTTTTGGCTTTTATAAGTATTGATAATATTCATGGCTTTGTCGGAAACCTTTAGAGAGCCGGCCTTGGCATTTTTCCCCATGGTATAATGCAATCGTTCATTCTGAATATCACACCAGCGCAGCCTTAAAATATCCGACACCCGCATACCTGCAAAATAAAAAGAAAACAGAAAAATGTTACGCGCATGAAGGAGGGGCGAGTCGGAGGGCAGTTCAAAGTTTTCAAGGATGGCAATTTCTTCGCTTGTTAATCCGATCTTATTCGACTGCGGGTACTTGATTTGAATCTTGCCATCACCGAAAGGGTAGTGCTTTGCATCTACCAGCCCTGCCTTAATGGCTTGGCTGAAAATAGTCCGTATTACGACAAGATGATTAATGATGGTTCTGTCCGAAATGTTCCGGGTGCTTTTTAGATAGGTCGAGAACTGATTTAAGAACGGCACGTCGATTTCCTGAAACGACAACTCTCGGTCTTTTACAAACTCACGCATGCGATCTATTCGAGGAGCGTCAGCTGCATAACGATTATAGCTACCCCGTGCTTTCAAAGTGTCGAGGTACAGCTGTGCCTGTGAAAAGAAAAGCAATCCTTTCTTACGTTTAATGCTCGTCCCAATTGCCTTGGCTGATACATCCTTGTTTTCACCTTCCAGTTCAAAGAGCTTGTCGTTAGCTTCCGTTAATTTCTTTAAGAGGAAATTATTAAATCGAGCGGAGTTAGGATGTGTTTTCCTGACCCTTTGTTTTACGGCATCCCAATCTTTCTCATCAATGCTTCTTCTGACGTGAATCCAAACAGGTTTTCGGTTTTTTATGATTTGAATGGCAAGAGGGTATTTCCCATCCTTCAGTTTGATCTTTCTTAAAACGATTTTTGCCGTGCTCATAAGCGTGTTTTTGCTACGGCAAATATATAACATTTATATAACAATCCGTCCTTTTACCTGCATTAACGCGAATCCGTTTTCTTTGAAAATAAAGATAAAACGCTGATAATAATTCAGATGAAACCACATGAAACCAAACAAGGCAGGATTCATAACCCTGAGGTGGAGGGTTCGACTCCCTCCCTCGCTACAAGAAAAGTTGTTTTTTGAAAACCAATTTTCTCAGGATTCATATCCGCCGCAGCGGACAAGTGGTCACCAAAAAAAAATTGGTAACCAGCCCCGGAAATCCCCGATAGCTAATTACCAATTACTAATTTCTAATTACTACTTAAGAACCTTGTCCGTCAGTTTTCTTGATGTCCTGAATGGCATCACGCATAGACTGGCAGGCACGTTTAATATCCTGAAGCCCTTTACGTACACGGGTTCCTGCGGCTGCATTACCTTTTTCAGAAAACTTGATAACGTCTTCTTCAATAGCAGCTACGAGTCGTTTGATTTCTTCGTATTCTTTCATGTTTGTCTGGATTTAAATTTTATTAGAATTAGGAGGGATTTTCAAAATAATCAGAACGCAGCAATTTTATCAGACATATATTCACCTGCTTTGAGCTTTACATAAGCTTTACGGAAGGCATCTATCGTATATTTTACATCTTCAACCGTATGAGAAGCAGTAGGTATCAGACGGAGTATGATAATTCCTTTCGGCACTACCGGATAAACCACCATAGAACAGAAGATATCATAGTTTTCTCTCATATCGTAAATCAGATTTGTCGCTTCACCGATACTTCCGTTCATGTAAACCGGAGTGACTGGGGATTCTGTTTTGCCGATGTTGAATCCGGCTTCTTTCAATCCGCTTTGAAGTGCATTTACGATTTTCCAGAGATTGTCTTTTAACTCAGGTTTTGAGCGAAGCAATTCCAGACGTTTCAGGGCTCCAACTACTAATGCTGACGGCATTGATTTGGCGAATATCTGAGAGCGCATGTTGTAGCGGAGATATTCAACAATGTCCTCACGACTGGAGATAAAACCTCCGATCATTGCCATTGATTTGGCAAATGTTCCGAAATAGATATCAATCTGATCCTGCACACTTTGCTCTTCGCCGGTACCTGCACCGGTTTTTCCCATCGTTCCAAAACCATGTGCGTCATCGACAAACAAACGGAACTGGAATTTTTCTTTCAAAGCAACGATATCTTTTAATCGTCCCATGTCACCACTCATTCCGAAAACACCTTCTGTAATTACCAGTATACTACCACCGGTTTCTTCGACAATACGGGTTGCTCTTTCAAGTTGCTTTTCGCAGTTGGCAATATCATTATGTGGAAATACAAAACGTTTTCCCATATGCAGACGAACACCATCGATAATACATGCGTGGCTTTCGCTGTCGTAAACAATAACATCATGTCGATCAACCAGGCAATCAATAGCTGAAACCATTCCCTGATAACCGTAATTCAAAAGAATCGTATCTTCTTTCCCCATGAAAGTTGAAAGTTCATTTTCAAGCTGTTCATGCAGGTTTGTATTTCCTGACATCATCCGGGCACCCATCGGTGAAGCAAAACCAAATTTAGATGCACCTTCGTTATCAGCTTTTCTGACTTCAGGATGATTAGCCAGACCGAGATAATTATTCAAACTCCAGATTAATCGTTCTTTTCCACGAAATTGCATTCTGGTTCCAATGTCTCCTTCAAGTTTTGGAAAGGTGAAGTAACCATGGGAATCCTTGGCATGCTGCCCAATCGGGCCGCGATTCTTTTTTAATTTTTCAAATAAATCCACTTTTCTCTTCTTTAATTTTCTTCTGAAAGCATTTATGAAATCAAAGTAAAAATTGATTTCATAAATGATTTTTAAACTCGTCAAATTTCGACGGTATGAAGGCAAAAGTAACCATTTTTGACTAAAAACCAAGAAATTTTTCAAACAGCGGCATGTTGAAACAATTCAATACAGCAAGATAATAACCACCAAAATTTCGATTAAAAGGGGCGAATTTCCACAATTTTGCGATTTTTAGCCGGTAAGGTGAAAGCAATGGGCGGAAAGCTTTTGTTTGCATATGATTATAGAGAAATAACTTTCGGGTTTTCACCCCTGAAAATTAGATTGAAATCGCTTTCTCAGGGAAAATTAATGCGACTATAAAGGAATTTAACCACATTTGGCGCTCAATAAAAAGTCAAATGAACCTCAGAAATTTACAAGTAATTATCCTCTTACTCTTAACTGTTCAAATTAAGGCACAAAATATCCAGTTTGCTGCGAATCTAAGTTATGGAAGCAGTGCATTGGCAAACATCGGCGGTTATGTTGATTCTTTGGGAAATGAATATGCCCTGGTTGGAACCGATTTCGGTTTGTCGATTGTTGATGTAACGGTTCCAACTAATCCGGTTATCAGGTTTACTGTGAATGGACCGTCTTCGGAATGGAGAGAAGTTAAAACTTATCGTAAATACGCCTATGTAACCACTGAAGGAGGAGGCGGACTTCAAATTATTGATCTTTCAAACCTTCCTGCTTCAATAAATACAAAAACATGGACCGGCGACGGTGCTATAGCCGGAAATTTAGGCAGCATACATGCATTGCATTGCGATACTGCAACAGGATACCTTTATCTCTATGGTAGTAATGTTGGCAACGGACATTCTTTGTTCATTGACCTTTCTGACCCATGGAACCCTCATTATGCCGGCAGCTATACTTTTCCGGGAACCAACAATGATGCATATGTCCACGATGGATTTGTAGTGAATGACACAATGTATGAAGCTCATATTTATTCCGGCTTCTGTGCAATAGTTGATGTAAGAAATAAATCAAATCCCGTTCTTCTCGCTTCATTCACTACACCAACTGCCTTTACTCATAATACATGGTTGAGTGCCAATCATCATACATTATTCACCACAGATGAAAACTCAGGATCATTTCTTGGTATTTATGACATTTCCAATTTAAATAACATCACAGAAATTGCCCGCTTTAAAACAGATCCTTCAACTCCAACCATCATTCA
Organism: Bacteroidia bacterium; assembly: GCA_046330055.1. Taxonomy (GTDB): domain Bacteria; phylum Bacteroidota; class Bacteroidia; order AKYH767-A; family 2013-40CM-41-45; genus JADKIH01. The sequence continues at coordinate 79,589 of JAXLTM010000003.1, forward strand.
TAATACTCATATCTTAAATGAATACGCAGTAACGTCATGGTATACCGAAGGTGTTGTGATTACAGATGTTTCCCGTCCGCACAACCCGATCGAAGTTGGTCATTACGATACCTATCCTCAGGCCAACAATGATAATTTCAATGGCTGCTGGGGCGTTTATCCGTTTCTTCCATCCGGAAATTTAGTGTGTTCTGATATCGATAACGGCTTGTTCGTTTTAACTCCGACATATGTTCGTGGTTGTTATCTGGAAGGAACAGTGACTGATAGTGTGACCGGAGCATTGCTCAACGGAGCGTTGGTTGAAATTCTTTCAACAAGCATCAGTAAAGCAACCGATCTCAGCGGACAATACGCAACAGGAACTGCAACTGCAGGAACTTATGATATCAGAATTTCTAGATCCGGATATTACACCAAAACAATAACAGGAGTTTCTCTGTCTAACGGTGTGCTTACTGCATTAAATGTTCCATTAGTGCCATTTCAGACCTACGCTTTCAGCGGCAATGTTACTGACAGCGTTACTTCATCAGGGATCAGTGGAGCAGAAGTTTATCTCACTTCAACAAATGGCTTGAGCTATTCAGCGATTGCAGATGCAAATGGAAATGTTTCTTTCCCTGCGATTGTTCCTGATACTTATACGGTTTATGCCGGTAAATGGGGATATCATTCCACCTGCGCATCAGTAACACTCACACAAGGTACGCCTGTCAATGCCGTTCTGGCTCCGGGATATTCTGATGATTTCATGTTTGATTTCGGATGGACAGTCAGCGGAACTTCTGCAAACTCCTGGGAGAGAGGAGAACCTTACGGTACACAAGACGGAAACGGAGTGCAGGTTGCGCCTGAATATGATGTTACGGGAGATTGCGGTGATCAGTGCTACGTAACTGATAATGGCGGTGTGCCATACAACAATCATGATGTCGACAATGGATATACTCTTTTGACTTCACCGGTTTTCGATGCCACGATTTATCAGACTGCTGTTCTTTCTTACGACCGCTGGTACATCTGTAACAACGGAACAGGTTCACCGAATGATACCATGAAGATCACTCTGACCAATGGTACAACTACGGCTGTAGTCGAAAATGTAGGTCCGTTTGCAAGTGGTAATGGAAGTTGGGTTCATCATTCAGTTCCACTTTCATCGATCATCACTCCGGGATCACATATGCAACTGATTGTTCGGGTAGAGGATCAGTCACCGGGAAATATCGTTGAAGGCGCTATTGATAATTTCGAAATTACAGGACAGCTTATCAATGCAATTCCTTCTGTCAATTCATTTGGAGATGTAATTTCAGCAGCTCCGAATCCATTCAATGGAAGAACTACAATTTCCTATAATCTAAGTGCTTATCAGGAATCTGCTCAACTTTCGATTCTGGACATTACAGGACGGGAAATATTAACCCACACATTGAATTCCGCAGCCGGCAGGGTGGAACTTGAGCTTGAACTCAAGTCAGGAATTTACCTTGCACGAATCCAATCCGGTAGTCAAAGCGTGGTCTGTAAGCTGATTGCCAGATAAAGGATCAGGTACAGGTTTAAGAAAGCCGTAATTTGATTAAATATCAGGCAAATCAGCACTCTTGACGGTGCTGAAAAAAAAGAGCCCGGAAGCAGAATAGTCTATCATTTTTCTAAAAAAAACGCTACTTTTGCCCGCTTATGAAAATCAGGCAAATTGTCTCCGTTTTGATGCTGTGGCTGTTTCTGGCATCTTGCGGACAGTACAATAAAATGTTGAAGAGCAGGGACTATGATGCAAAGCTGGATTATGCAATCAAGCTTTACAACAAGGGTGATTACTTCAAAGCCCTGCCTTTGCTGGAAGAACTGATTACGGTTTATCGTGGTACAAAGAAGGCAGAGCAGACGTATTACTACTATTCTTACACGAATTACCGCATAGGTGATTACGAAACGGCAGCTTACGATTTCGAGAGTTTTTCGAAAACATTTCCGGCAATTGATGCGCTGAAGAATGTTGTTTAGCCGTATATATTATTCTATCCAGGTTCTCGTTGTATTCACTGGGATCGAACCAGCACTATGAAAGCTATTAAATAGACTGCAATTGTTCGTTGATCGTTTTCCGCAGAGTAAAGGGTAGATGAATGCAACAACCTTATTGACCGCCTCAGAGAGAAACTGGAGCGAAAAGATTTTGAAATTGCTGAATTGTATTTCAATACAGATGCATACAAGGCAGCCATTACATGTTACAAAAACATGTTACACGATTACCCGGCAACTAAGTACCGCGAGGAAATTTTGTTCAAAATCGTTAAGTCATCCTATTACCTTGCAGAAGGCAGTATAGATACAAAAAAATTGAGCGATACAATGCAGTGATGACTGCTTACGCAGAATTCATCAATGCATTTCCGCAGAGCAAATTCAAAGGCAAGGCCGATGATTATTATGAATCTTCCCAGAAGAAGCTTGATAAATTGACAAACAAACTAGTTCAGAATAATTAAAACCACTATCATGAGTTACAAATCAGAAGTGAGTACAACGGTAACACGCAATGTGCCGGATTTCGATGCAAAAACAGGAAACGTTTATGAATCACTCGTAGTGATTGCTAAACGCGCAAATCAGATTGCATCTGAAATGAAAGAGGAACTGAATTCTAAATTGTCGGAATTCAATTCTACCACTGACAATCTGGAAGAAGTATTTGAGAATCGTGAACAAATCGAAATCTCAAAATACTACGAGCGTTTGCCAAAACCTACGCTGATTGCTATTCAGGAATTTACTGACAACAAAATCTACTTCCGTAATCCTTCGAAGGAGAATCAGAACTCGTTTTGATTTTATACTTCCGGAAGGTTGAAGAAGGAATTTCGGTTTCAGGATTTCAATCCTGAAGAAATCCACTCTAAAACCGATGGAACGTAAACTATCACTATCCATACTGAAAAAATCCAAGACTTCGGAGTTTTGGATTTTTTAGTTTCTGAACAATTCAGATGATAAGAGGCAAAAAAATATTGATTGGAGTTACCGGTGGCATTGCAGCCTACAAAACTGCCTGGCTGGTACGACTGTTCATCAAGGCCGGTGCTGAGGTGAGAGTCGTTATGACGCCATCAGCAATGGAATTCGTCACGCCTGTTACCTTGTCGGCCTTATCGAAGAACCCTGTCGTCACTGAATTCTCGGATAAAATTTCCGGGGCATGGAATAATCATGTCGACCTTGGTCTCTGGGCAGATGCATTCATCATCGCTCCTGCCACAGCCAACACCATTGCTTCAATGGCGGAAGGCAAATGTGACAACGTTTTACTGGCTGTTTATCTCTCTGCACGTTGTCCGGTCTTCCTTGCTCCTGCGATGGACCTTGATATGTACAAGCATCCTTCAACACAGCAGAATCTTCAGGTGCTTCGAAAGAATGGTAATCACATTATAGATCCTGCTGCCGGAGAACTTGCCAGTGGCTTGAGTGGCGAAGGTCGCATGCAGGAACCGGAAGACATATTTGCTTACATCGAAAATTATTTCAATGCGAATATGCCTTTGAAAGGCAAGCGTGTCCTGGTAACTGCCGGCCCGACTTATGAAGCCATCGATGCTGTTCGCTTCATAGGAAATCGTTCCTCCGGTAAAATGGGGTATGCTGTCGCTGATGCCTTTGCCGATCAGGGCGCTGATGTAACACTGGTTTCCGGTCCGTCTCATGTTCAATGTGAAAACCGGTCTGTTAACCTCATTCGCATTGAATCTGCATCTGAAATGCATGCAGAGTGCATGAAGGTTTTCGGTGACGCTGATATCATCGTTATGGCTGCAGCCGTAGCAGATTACAAACCGGAGCAGGCAGCTACAGGAAAAATAAAGAAAGACAGTGCTTCGTTAAATATCACTCTCGTCGGGACGAAGGATATTCTTTCTGAAATGGGAAAAGTCAAAAAGAAAACTCAATTACTGGCCGGCTTTGCACTTGAAACAGACAATGAACTGGAAAATGCCAAATCCAAATTGCAGAAAAAGAATCTTGATTTTATTTTCCTCAATTCATTGAATGATGCAGGAGCCGGATTCAATACCGATACCAACCTGCTAACTATAATAACTCCCGATGGAAAGGTTTCGCAAACAGCTTTAAAGCCAAAACGTGAAATCGCCAAAGAAATCATTGAGGCCTTTCTTCAAAATTCAACTCATCTCTGTGAATCTTCAATGTCTTCATAGTTTACTTTCTGTTTCACAGCAGCTTTGAATTATTCTGGAATCAATCTGATATCTGCAAGTTATATTTGGCTAGTCCTCGTAGTTGGAAACGGGATTTCTTGGATAATAAAAGTAGTTCAAACGACGATGACAATCTGCTTTGTGATGAATAGATACATAGTGTTGTTCAATCGATATCGAGCAGTGATTCGAAACAGCATTCGTTGTCATCATCTCTTTTTTAGGATTCGCCTGTTGTGATGTGGAACATCAGGATAATATTTTATTCGCCATTGGAATCGTTGATTCGATTTGATGAATCTTGATATTCAAATCTTTTTGCGATACCTTTCATATGCCACGTATCATTCGACTTGCGGTTATTTCACCGATGGGCATTTTTTCTTCTTTAAAGAAGCTCGTTATCTTCTTCTTCGTCACTGAATATCAATGACTTTGATCTTGAGCATTCTTCAGCTGTAGCTTGTTGGTATGTTCTTGCTTTGTAATTGCAACGCATATAATAATCTCAACTTTGATATTCCACGATAATGCTGACATTTTTTGATAAGCGCTAGAAGGAATGAAAGACCTTCGCAAAGTGTATCAGGACAAACCAATTCTCTTCTCATGCAATTGTTTTTCACAGCAAAGGCTGACGAAGTAGTGAATTTGTTTTCTCAATCGCCGCAGAATGAAAAAAATGATGTCGTTCAGATATTATCATTGGTAGATCCTTCCAACACACTGAAGTATCAGGCCATTCTGAATAATTCTAATCCCGGGGGAAATAAGTAATCAAAAAATAAAATAAGTAAAGATTAAGTATGGCATTAAAGTGCGGAATTGTCGGCTTACCAAATGTCGGCAAGTCAACGTTGTTTAACTGTCTGTCTAATGCAAAAGCACAGGCAGCGAATTTTCCATTTTGTACAATCGAACCGAACGTAGGAGTAATCACAGTTCCGGATGAAAGATTAAACATATTAGAGAAGCTGGTCAAGCCTGAACGTGTAATTCCTACAACGATAGAAATCGTTGACATCGCCGGGCTCGTAAAAGGAGCAAGCAGAGGAGAAGGTCTGGGAAATCAATTTCTCAGCAACATCCGCTAGTGTAATGCTATCATTCACGTGATTCGCTGTTTTGAAGATCCCAATCGACATGTCGACGGATCCGTTAATCCTGATAGATAAAGGCACAATTGATACCGAACTTCAGCTCAAAGACCTCGAGAGCGTTGAAAAGAAAATCAGTCGTACTGAAAAAGTTGCCAAAGTTGGTCAGGATAAAGATGCCAAAAAATGCCTGGAAATTCTTCAGGTTTATAAGAATCATCTTGAACAAGGGAAATCAGCCCGTAGTGCACCTGTTGCTCCTGAAGACACCCACGTTTCGTAGAAGACATTTTCCTGCTTACTGCCAAACCGATTCTCTACGTATGTAATGTTGATGAAGGCTCAGTATTAACGGGCAATAAGTATGTTGATCAGTTGAAAGATGCCGTAAAAGATGAAGATGCAGAAATACTGGTGATTGCTGCAACCATTGAAGCGGAGATTACCCAGCTCGACAGCTATGAAGACCACTGAAACATTCCTGAGTGATCTTTGGACTCACTGAATCCGGTGTAAGCAAACTTATCAAAGCAGCCTATCGTCTGTTAAACCTTTATACCTATTTCACTGCAGGTGTAAAAGAAGTTCGTGCCTGGACAATAACACGTGGAATGTATGCACCACAGGCAGCCGGAGTAATTCACACCGACTTTGAGAAGGGTTTTATCAAGGCAGAAGTAATTCGCTATGATGATTTCATTCAATTTGGTTCTGAATCAGCTTGCCGAGACGCAGGCCGTTTGAGTATTGAAGGTAAAGAATACCTTGTGAACGACGGTGATGTAATGCATTTCCGTTTCAATGTCACAGTCTGTTTTTTAACATGACTACAATCCTGATAATTGTAACGGTAATCATCAGTTTCATGGCATTTTCCAATCGTGCCCTGACTTCGAAACTGATTTTTAATCCATACATGATTCAGGAGCATCGTCAGTGGTACCGCTTCATTACTTCCGGATTCATTCATGCCGATCCTGTTCATCTTTTTGTGAACATGTTTGTGCTTTATTCATTCGGAGGAGTTGTTGAACAGTACTTCAATATTTACTTTGGAGATAATTTATTATTATCTGTTCCTTTTGTACTTCGGAGGAATGGCAGTATCTGTACTTCCGACATACAAGAAAAACAAATTCAATCCTGCTTATAATGCATTAGGTGCTTCAGGCGCTGTTGCAGCGATAGTATTTAGTTTTATCCTCTTCGAACCATTGCAGAAGATTTATCTCTTCGCAATGATTCCGGATCCTACAAGCCCATTTTGGAGTACTTTATGTGGTTTATTGTCAGTATATGGACCAAAAGGTGGCATGCAACATCATTATGGCGCTCTTATGAGATTAGTTTTGGTTTTGTTTTACGGTATTACTCGATCCGCGGGCTCCTTACAGGTTTTACAAAAGCTGATTTATTTTAGAAATGGTCTCTGAAAAACAAAGCCATCTTTCTTGACAGGGACGGGTGATTGTCATGAAAGACATGGTGACTACACATGGCAGGAAAAGGATATGGCCTTCAATCCGGGTATTGCAGAGGCTTTAAAATGGCTAACTGACAATGGTTTTACTTATCGTCATTTCTAATCAGGGTGGGATAGGAAAGGGCTTGTATTCAATTCAACAGGCCGATCATATCAATAGCCTTATTTCAAAGCATCTTGAAAACTACGGAGTACGCTTTTCTGAATTTTATTATTGTCCGCATCATCCTGCTTCGGGAAAATGTATTTGCAGGAAACCCGATAGTCAGTTATTGGAAAAAGCAATGGCACGTTTTCAACTTCAGCCGGAGAATTGCATTTTCATCGGAGATGCCGAGCGCGATGTTCAGGCAGGTGAGAAAGCCGGCGTAAACTCTGTTCGTATTTCACCGAACCAGTCTTTATGGCCACTTATTAAGGAAATCGTTGACGTTAAACACTGACGCACATCACCTTTTCTGTTTCGGTTATCAAAATATTTCGTTGAAAATATTCGCATCATTGCACACAGGTCATACACTTTCTGTATAACTTTGTAACGTGCCTGCAAGTTTCGTCAACCATAACGGGAATATCATTGATTCATCTCAGCCGATTTTTACGGCCGGTAATCGTGCTTTTCGCTATGGAGATGCACTTTTTGAGACGATTCGTTTGATGGACGGAGAAATTCTCTATTTCGAACGGCATCTGGACCGCTTAAAAAGGTCGATGCAATTGCTGGGGATGAATCAAAACGACGATCTCACTTTTCACAACTTATACCTCAGTATCCGTCATCTGGATCAGGTCAATCATCTCAAAGGCAATGGAAGAATTCGTCTGGAGGTTTACAGGAATGATGGTGGTTTGTATACTCCGCAGTCAAATAATGTATCATATCTGATCGAAGCCACACCATTGCCATCACGCAAGTATCAGTTGAACGACAGCGGATTGAAAATCGATCTGTACACTGAAATCAAAAAACCGGTTAGCAGACTATCGAATCTGAAATCCAGTAATGCACTTTATTATGTTATGGCCGGTTTGCACAAAAACAGGTCGAATTACGGTGATTGTTTAGTACTGAATACCGACGGAAGAGTAGCAGAAGCGATCAGTTCAAATATTTTTCTCTTAAAAGACAGAAAGATTTTAACCCCGTCTCTTGATGAAGCCTGTGTAGCCGGAGTCATGCGCGAATCAGTGATTGCTTTTCTCAAAGAGCAGGGCACTGAAGTAATTGAAAGGGGAATAGAAGTCGATGATCTGATATTGGCCGATGAAATTTTCCTCACCGATGTAATTCATGGATTACGTTGGGTTGGGGCATTCAGAAACAAGCGCTATTTCAATAACTTTTCAAATAAATTGCTCAGAGAAATCTCTGAAGCGAATCAAATAAAAAAGGTCTGATTTCTCAGACCTTTTCATTTTTATTACCCGAAAAAATAAACCGTATTATTTCTTTGCAGTTTTAGCTTCAGGCTGAGCCGGTGTAGTATTTTCGGCAGAAGCCATACTTTGCTCATAAGATGTTTTTACTTCAGCATAAGAAGTTGACCAAGACTGGATCTTGTTGCTGGCATCACTCATTTTAGTTTGGAAATCCGCAAGACCTTTAGCAGCATCTTCAGGAGTTACTTCACCTTTAGTGATTTTATCTTTCCATGCGCTGAACTGAGATGTAGTTTCATCCCAGGTAGCTTTGAAAGAGTTCCATTCATTTTGCATGTTTTCAAGTTTTGAAACATTCTCATTGGCAGCTGTAACTGACTGCTCAATCTGAGTTTTCATAGCCTGATCTTTAGAATTAGTCATGCTGTTAGCACGCTCAGCTTGTTTTGCTGCGAATTCTTTTGCCTGTTGAGTTGTTTGAGTAAGCTCATTGCTCCATGCAGTAGCTTTTTCACCCATAGCTGTCCAGTCAGTTCCGAACTGATTGATGTCAGCCAGTGTTTTAGGGTCGATTTTCTTTGTGCAAGCCGAGAAACTCATGGCACCTGCAACAACTAATGCAAGAATTGCTTTTGTTTTCATGATGTTTTTGAGGTTAGTTTAGTTGGATTTCTGTTGATAAAAATAAAAAGACATGCCATACCAATACAGAAGACTTCAGGGACTTATTGACAATGAAAAGTTTATTTCTCCTTAGCCTCAGGAATGACATTTCGGATATAATCAAAGGTGCCTTCCAGCTTCCGTTTCTTAGGGAATACTCCCTGATTGGCGATACGGATATCTTCGATTGAGTAAAAGGCATTCGGATTAAGATCCTGAATAATACCTTTTACTTTGGCTATGTCTTTTCGCTTAACAATGGTAAAAATGATCTTAACCGGCCCCTTAGCACCATGACCATCCATGATAGTTACTCCCAGATTCTCCTTTTGCAAAGCATCAACAAGCGGCAGATGATCAGTGTGAATAATGATCCTGAGTACCTGAAGCCCCAAAGCCAGACGATTATCGATCAGCAAGCCAACGTAGGTTCCCATTGCAAATCCACCTGCAAAGCCGATATAGCAGACCGGATTATCGAGGTGCTGCATGACCTGACGAATAGAAATCAGCCAGATCATCACTTCAACAAAGCCGATGAATGGCACGATATTCCGGAAACCTTTCGAGATAAAAACATTTCTCAATGTCCCGAGTGTAACGTCCATCGTCCGGGCAATAAAGATGATGATGGGGAGGATGACCCATTTAAAGAGTTCCCCATCCATAAAATTTGCACTCATTTTTCGTTCTTCAGTAAAATCTCAGCAACTTCAGGAACACCTGTCCCTGCTTTCTTTTGGACAAAAGTAAAACCCGGTAATGTGAACTCACCCGGATCAATCAAAAACTTTTCAGCGTGTGGCGGTGCGTAATGTATGAGTCCGGCTGCAGGGTACACCTGCAATGATGTTCCGACTACCATCAGAATATCTGCTTTTGAGACCAGCAAAGCAGCCGTTTCCAGTTCAGGAACCATTTCTCCAAACCAAACAATGTGCGGACGCAACTGTGAGCCATATTTACAGGTGTCGCCAACATTTAATTCATCGCCGGGGATGTCAATAATGAGATTAGAATCTGCCGTGGACCTGGCTTTCAGAATTTCTCCATGCAAATGCAGAACCTTTTTGGATCCTGCTCTCTCGTGGAGATCATCAATATTTTGAGTCACTACGTGAACATCAAATTTTTCCTGCAACGAAGCAATAGCCAGGTGAGCATTATTTGGTAAAGCAGAGCGAACCTGCTTTCTTCGCTCATTGTAAAAACGAAGTACCAGTTCCTGATCCCGCTTCCAGGCCATTGGGGTAGCAACATCTTCAACGTGGTAATTCTCCCATAGACCATCGTTGTCACGGAAAGTTTTAAGGCCGCTCTCGGCGCTTACACCGGCCCCGGATAAAACAACAAGACGTTTCATTTTACAAAAATGCAAGTAATCAAAGCCTGATTATTAGATGCAACGAGTTATTTTCAACAGAACAATTGTTATGAATAAAATATTAAATCAGCATACTTTCCTTTCGTCACTCTTCGAACAAATTATCACTATTTACATAGATCACAGTTTCATTTTGATCGCCCTTTTGAAGATTCTCATGAACTTGCTTAAGCAACTGCTTTGAATATCGGTTTAAAAAATGCGCCCAGAAAACAACAACTTTAATCTTTCCAACTTTCATAGATTCGCTATTTCTTCCAATGGGCCTTAGTAATGAAATTAATTTATCATAACTGAAAATTGTATCCGGTGGATCAGTTGTACCCGGAGGAAAGGTGTCAAAAGAACTATTCCAGTTCCAATCAAGTTTGATGAGGCCATGAGCTGAACAATTGATATGGTAGGAAAATAATTTTCCTGCTGAATCAAAATAAAGTACTTGCAAAGGTTGCATGTGTACCTTTCGCATGTCGTTTTTTGTGCTATCGATGTTATTTAAAAATCTCTTATAGTCGTCTTGAGCAACAAATAGATTAGTTGAATCCAGATCTAACTTGGAAGCATAATTGATGATTTCTGCATCGCTCAATTTTCTTAGTTGTTTAACGCCTAACAAAATTCTGCATCCCGAAAATAATAGGAAGCAGGCGATTAGAATAAATAAAATCTTCAGTTTTGTATTCATAAATTAAAAAGTAAAAGGAGAGCAGTTGGTTAAAGGTATAAAAAGTTGCTTCCTGAACTTCATCGAAAAGCTTTTAAATCAACAAGAGCTTAGTTGTGCTATATCACTTGTAGTTACTGCAGACCGTAAAACTCTGTTTTTCTGCGTTTTAGAATATAATTTTGATTTTATTTTTCAGATGAATAGGGGTATTAAAGAAAACAATTTGTCTTTCCAATGTGAAGCCTTCGTAAATTGCGGCAAAACAGAATTGTGTTAACAGCGGAAACCGACTTCATGCAGGCTTTGCAAATGGTGATGAAGGAGCGTAATGGAAATGCTCTTTCGGAACTATTACCGTCGTCTGTGCACGTACGCGAACACAATTTTGAATGATCCGGATGAATCGGAAGAAATCGTTCAGCAGGTATTTGTGCAGATGTGGGAAAAAAGAGAAACCATGCAAATCAACACTTCCGTTCAGTCTTATCTCTTCAGAGCTGTCAGAAATAACAGCCTGAATAGGATTAAACATGAAAAAGTTCGCAGGCAGTATGCCGACGAAGTTACTTCGCTTGCCAATGATTCCGAGCCTGCATCAGGAATGACCTTCCACAATGAATTGCAATCTCAAATCATGAAGGCCATTGAAAGTTTACCCGAGCAATGTCGCCTCATTTTCAAACTCAGCCGGTTTGAAGAATTGAAGTATGCTGAGATTGCAGATCAGCGGGGCATCTCAGTCAAAACAGTTGAAAATCAAATGGGAAAAGCACTTCGCATGATGCGCGAAAGCCTGAAAGATTACTTAGTTATTATTTCCATCTTCTTATCCTTCTATCTCTAATCGCCTTGGAAAACAAATTTGAAAATATCGACGAAGTAATCGCCCGCTTCCTGTCCGGAGAAAGTACTGAACCGGATCGTCGCCTGCTTCAGGAGTGGCGCGAACTGAGTGAAGAGAATAATCGTGAATACCTTCAGTTCGAAAAAAATATTCTCAGCCAGTGGCGAATTACGAAATGCTCTGAGTGTAGATACGGATGTCGCCTGGCAAAAAGTTCATAGTAAGATTGCAATGCCGGAAGAGAAGGAAAGGTAATTTCCTTCAAGCATCTTCTTCACGGTTGTCGTTTTTACAATTGCTGCATCTATTCTTATTCTGATTGGCGCCGGATTATCTGTCTATTTCTTTATCAATCACAGCCGGGGAGAGGAAACAGTTATTGCTTCGGCTGATTCTACCAGGTCGCTCGTATTACCCGACAGCAGCACTATCATCCTGAATAAAAATTCTCAAATTGCTTATTCAATAGATCACTTCTCCGGGAAGCGTGTTGTGAAATTAAAAGGAGAAGCATTTTTCAATGTCATCCATGATGAAAAAAATCCATTTATGGTTGAGGCTGCCGATTTGAAAATTCAGGACATCGGAACATCATTTAATGTTCGCGCAGAAGAAGGTGAAGACCTGATTGTTGTCAGCGTGATTTCAGGAGAAGTTAGTCTGACAACCATCAATAATGAAAGTATCACTCTGCATCGTTGTGAGGAAGCACATTATCATCTCTCTACCCGTAAATTTGAACAGGACACAGAATTGGATCCAAACATCTCAGCTTATACCAACCGCATATTTGTTTTTGATAATGCAGAACTTTCTACAGTTATTCGAACACTGAATGATGTTTACTCCAACAAATTCTCTATCGACAACGATGTACTGAAAAGTTGTCGCATCACAGTGACTTTCGATGATGAAACTCCTGAATCGATTGCTTCAGTAATTACAGAAACATTAGGAATTCAGTATAAGAAAGAAAATAATCAGATAATCTTTTTTGGAAATGGCTGCAAGTAATTTGAAAATTACAATACTCTTATTGGTTTCTTTCTTTATTCATTCAGCTTTATTTGCTCAACAGAATGTTCCTATACTGGAAAGAAAGATTTCAATCAACATAAATACTGAATCACCTGAATCAGTTTTACATCAAATTGAAGAGAAAGCTAATTTCACATTCAGTTATGACCCGCGTTTGCTCCAGGGAAAGAAAATTGAAAAGGGAAATTTTGTCAATGTTTCCATAAGGCAAATACTCCACTCTCTATTTTCTGACCGGTTGCGTTTCAAGGAAAATGGAAAACATATTATTATCCTCAAGGGAAATGTAAATGAATCTTCTGTTCCGCAATATTATTTAATCAGTGGTTATGTGTCTGACGGAATCAGTGGTAATCAGATTGCACAGGTAAGTATTTATGAAAAGAAGAGTCGTGAATCTGCAGTAAGCAATGAATACGGTTACTTCAAACTGAAGGTGAAGAAGGAAGAAGTTCCGGGTAAACTTCAACTGACTGTCAACAAAGCCACATACAAAGACACAATCGTCTATGTCAGCCAGGCAGGAAACAGTCTGTTGAATATATCATTATACCCGCTGGAGGAAATGAAACCCTCCATTGATTCTCTGTCCATCCAGGACAGCCTGATGCGGGTTGATCAGCTTGCTTTCGTAAATCTTCTCCTGAGTAAAGAAGAAAAGATTAATACAGTCAATGTCAGGGATACAATTTACAGAAAATTTCAGGCTTCATTTCTTCCATATCTCGGCAGCAATCTCAGGCTTTCAGGTAATTCTGTAAATGATTTTTCACTGAATGCACTCGGTGGCTATTCGATGGGTACAAAGATTCTTGAAATCGGAGGCTTGTTTAATATCGAACGTGATTCAGTTTCTTATGTTCAGATAGCCGGGCTAACCAATATTGTAGGTGGACCTGTAACCGGTACGCAAATCGGTGGATTGGTCAATTACGATTTAAAACCTGTAACCGGAGCACAAGTGAGTGGCTTCATGAATATGAGTCGTGATACTGTTACAGGATTTCAGGCAGCAGGATTTATGAATTTGAACATAAAATTTCTAAGAGGATTCAGTACGGCCGGTTTCCTGAATATGCAAATGGCAGATATGACCGGTTGCCAGGTCGCCGGCTTTATGAATACAGCAACTGATCATTTTCGTGGGGCACAGATTGCCGGCTTCTTAAATGTCAGTACCAATGAACTCAGCGGTTCACAGATCTCAGGATTTATGAATTACGGATCAAAAGTACACGGTGCCCAGATCGGCTTTTTAAACATTGCAGATTCAGTGGGTGGTGTTCCGATAGGATTTCTCAGTTTCGTAAGACAAGGTGTTCACCAGTTAGAAATATCAGCCAATGAAATATTCCCGGTAAATGTTTCTTTGAGAACCGGCGTTCCTGCATTATAAACATAGTTGATGCAGGAATGAAAGTTGATTCAGTGAATGCAAATAATATTATCTGGGACTTTGGCTATGGTTTAGGCTCTTCTGTTCATCTTGGAAAAATGGAGGCTGGATTTCGACCTTACCGTGCATCAGCCAATGAGAGGAAATGAAATACATAATTTCAACCCGCTCGGCAGGCTTAACCTGACTATAGAAAAACGGTTTACCAAATTCTTCACACTTGCAGCCGGGCCAAGCATCAATACTTTCTTCTATAAAACAACCGACCCGCTTTTTACGGAGGTGCTTGATCAATTAGCTCCTGCATCTGCTTTTAGCTTCCGTTCACCTGACGGCTACAAGAATGTGAGCTGGTTTGGCGGGAAGGTAGCTGTGAGATTCTTTTGACGATACCCTAAATAAAATTAGCTAATTTGCTAATTAGCTAATTTGACGGATGCAATTTACATTTTCGTAAGCCGAAATATTTCTAAAGGACACATAGGGGTAAGGTGGGGACTGAATTGTCATCTGTATATAAAACACAAAACCATATACAGATTATGAAAAAGCAAGTTTCTTTCTTAACATTTTGTTTAGTATTTATTATCAGTCTTACCGGCTGTTCAAAGGAATGGTGTGGCGTAGAAGGCGCAGGTCCGGTCACAACTGAGTCACGTTTGATAACAGGGTTTCATGGTATTGACCTTGAACTCAGCGGTACGGTAGTCATTACGACAGACTCTGTTTATTCTGTAACAGTTAGTACTTATCAAAACTATCAAGGGTTGATCCATTTTCAAAATCACGGTGGAAAATTGACAATTGATTCATACAAATCATTGCAGGACGATAATATCCGAATTGAAATACATGTACCATCATTGGATTATCTCTCTGTTGGCGGCTCCGGCAGAATTCTGACATCAAATATGATTCAAGGCTCCTACTTGAAATTGCATGTTTCAGGTAGCGGCAAGCTTGACATCAGTGCTAATCTGCAAACCACAGATGCTGATGTGAGTGGTTCAGGTTCTTTATATATGAATGGAGCGGTCAATACAGCCCGAATGAATGTAAGTGGTTCCGGAACAATACACGCTTATCCGATGAAATGCCAAACGAATAATGCCATTGTGAGCGGGTCAGGCCGAATTGAAACACATGTGATATCAGCATTAGATGCAAATATCTCCGGTAGCGGTGATATTTTTTATATCGGATTTCCGACACTCTATACGCACATTTCAGGATCAGGAAGTCTGGTCAATAAAAACTAGAGCTTTTCTTCTACTGATTGACTTTTAAAATTAGTATTCCCCTATTAACATTCACACAAAAATGAAAAAGTATCTTTTAAGTTCAATTTGTATTTTCTTATCACTTACATCAAACTCGCAGGTTCCGGAACAAAGAATAAGAGGAGAGGTGGTAGATCAGATTTCCCAGTCACCATTACCGGGAGCAAGCGTTGTTCTTTTAAACTCCAATCCATTGAATGGAACAGCAACAGATGCCGATGGCAAATTCACACTTTCACATGTAGCTGTAGGCTTGCAAAGCATTAAAGTTTCCTTTCTCGGTTATAAAGAATTCACTTTACCGAACATCAATGTAACCTCAGGAAAAGAAGTAGTGTTAACGATTCAATTGGAGGAAAGCATTCTCATGGGCAAAGAAATCGTAGTCACTGCAGAACTTCGAAAAGATCGCCCTATCAATGAATTCACCACGATCAGCGGAAGAACATTCTCTGTTGAAGAAACCAACAAGTATGCAGCAGCTGTAAATGATCCGGCACGTATGTCGACTGCTTTTGCCGGTGTTGTATCTACAGAAGATGGCAACAATATTATTTCAGTGAGGGGGAATTCTCCTGCCGGACTAATCTGGAGAATGGAAGGCGTGGAAATTCCCAGCCCGAATCACTTCAGTATGGAAGGAACATCGGGCGGTGGAATTTCTATTCTCAGTTCACAATTGCTCACCAATTCAGATTTTCTCACCGGAGCATTTGCAGCAGAATATGGGAATGCCACAAGCGGAGTTTTTGATATGAAGCTTAGAAAAGGAAATAATCAAAAAACAGAGAGGACAATTCAGGCAGGTTTCCTGGGAACTGATTTGGCAGTAGAAGGTCCATTTAAAAGCGGATATGACGGATCTTATCTGGTGAACTACCGATATTCAACATTATCATTGTTGAACAAGCTTGGTGTATCAGTCGGAGAAGGAGTTACTAACTTTCAGGATTTAGCATACAACATTTATCTGCCAACGAAGAAATGGGGCAGCTTTTCTTTCTGGGGATTTGGCGGATTGAGCAATCAAAATCAAGAGGCAAAAAATGATTCTTCCAAGTGGGAAAGTGATTATGACAGGTACAGTCGTGGTTTCGTTTCAAATACAGGCGTAAGTGCCTTCTCCCATTTCATGCAATTAAGCAGTAATACATTTTTGAAATCGACCTTGGTGTTTTCAGCTACGGAGAAAAACAATACTATGGACAAAACAGAGGATGATTACTCAAAGATATTCTATGGAAATGAGCTTTTCGGGCAGCAGAAAATTTCATTGAACAGCGTACTGACATCCAAATTAAATGCACGTAATAATATCCGGGCCGGTATCATAGTGAATGATCACTTCTATAACTTCGAAAGAAATTTTATGAATGAATCCAAAACTGCAGTGGAAAATGAAATTCTTCAAAAGGGGAGTACACTTACCATGCAGGGATTTGCACAGTGGAGTTACCATGTAACGAATCAGCTTATCCTGAATTCAGGAATTCACTCCATTTTTCTGACACTGAATAACAGTTACTCGATTGAGCCAAGAATTTCTGCCAAGTATGAATTGAACGAAAAGCAGACTTTTAGTCTGGGTTACGGTTTACACGGACAAATGCAACCCCTTGGAGTATATTTTGCACAACCAAAAATGGCAGCCGGAGAGAAGATTTTGCCTAATAAAAACGTTGGGTTCACCAAAGCGCATCACTTTGTAGCAGGATATGACCATCTATTCAATCAGTATTTTCATATCAGGCTTGAAGCCTACTTCCAACATTTGTTTGATGTACCGGTAAGCACAGCCGATTCAGGAACATTTTGCATCATCAACAATGAATTTGGTTTTGTAACTGATCCTCTTACTAACTCAGGCATAGGAGAAAATAAAGGACTCGAATTAACAGTTGAGCAGTTTCTGCATCGTGATTTATACTTTTTGCTTTCAGCATCGATATATGATTCGAAGTACAAAGCTGCCAATGGCAATTGGTACAATACCCGGTATAATGGAGGATTCAGTGTATGCCTTACAGGAGGAAAGGAATTCAAAACCGGAGAAGGATTTGGTCATCGTACGATTGGAATCAATATTAAGACTCTTTATTCCGGCGGACTCAGAAGCACACCTATTAATTTTGAAGCCTCCCTTGGTGCAGGTGAAGCGAAATACAATTTCTCTGATTCATATGCTCTTCAGGCGCCGGACTATTTTCGGACAGATTTCAAAATATCAGTCAGCCGTAACAGAAAAAGAAGCACTACCACATGGAGTCTGGATATTCAAAACCTGACCAATAGAAAAAATTACGGTGGAGAATACTATGATCCTCAAACATCCAAAATCAAAATCTATTATCAGACGCCGATGATTCCCGTGCTGTCATACAAAGTGGATTTTTAGTGAGTAGTTATTAGTGATTAGTAATTAGTAATTAGTGATTAGAGAACTTAATTACTGATTACTAATTACTAATTACTAATCACTCCACCTTCCATTTCCCTTCCAGCTTTAATCCATTTAGAAAATCCTTCACTTTCATCCGGTTTCTGCCTGAGAGTTGAAGGTCGGTTAGATCGATGTAGCCGCCCGGGAGATAGATTCTCAGATAATTCTTCGAATCAGACTCAACGGTGCCTGCAGGAAAATTATGTGAAGTTTCGTGAGCGTCGGCATCGAATATTTTCAGTGAAAAGCCGATACCATTTTCATTCGTGAGCATTAAATGTGCAGCAGGATAGGGACTCAATCCTCTGCTGTAATTTCCTTGCTTCATCCGGATGAAATGAGTAGAGAAACGGGTGTTCTCCTTATTCAATTTAGGAGCAGGCTTAAGGATTTTACCTCCGGCATTTCGTTTCGCTGAGGTTTTAGCTTTGCCCGATTCAATCAGTTGAACTGTTTTCAGAACAAGAGCAGCTCCTTTTGCCATGAGCTTATCATGCAAGCTTTCTACATTGTCGTTCTCATCAATTGCCACTTCCTCACGAAGAATGACATCTCCTGTATCGATTTCCTGCTTCAGGAAAAATGTAGTGATACCGGAAACTTTTTCACCATTGATGATGGCCCAGTTGATTGGTGCAGCTCCCCGATACTGAGGAAGAAGAGAAGCGTGTAAATTGAATGTACCGTACTTAGGCATTTTCCAGACTGCTTCAGGCAGCATTCGGAATGCCACGACAATCTGCAGGTCAGCATTCAGCGATCTTAGCTCATTCAGGAATGATTCATCTTTTAGATTAACAGGCTGAAGAACCTTCAGACCATGTTTCACAGCGCAATCTTTGACCGGAGAAGAAAGAATTTTTTGACCACGGCCTGCCGGTTTATCGGGCGCAGTGACAACGCCGGCAATTGTATAACCGTTTTCTAACAAAATCTCCAGTGTAGGGACCGCAAAATCAGGCGTGCCCAGAAAAACAATGGATGGCTTTTTTTGCATGGCCAAATGTAAAATTAATTGAAGCCTGAAAAACCGGAGAAAGAAAAAACTACCGGATAAATATTGACAGCACTATTTTCAAATCGTCTTTAATTTCTTCCAGACACCCGACCTCATATATACATAACATGCTGCACCGGCTGCCAGCCAGTAAATAACCTCAGCAAGCCACACAACTTCTACAGAAGATTTGATTACAAATGTGAAAACATAAATATATACCAGATACAACAGAATGGAAGCGATTTCTATGTACAAAGCCATTCGTGTAGCTCCGGTACCACTGACGGCATTAATGCAAACAATGGCAAATGAAAAGAAGAGCATTGACAAATCAACGACTTTCATTGTATTCAATGAATCGCTGATCAGGTTGGAATCATCCGTAAAAAGGCCTAAAATTTCGCGTGGGAACAAAACGTTGACAAGTATCACAACAAGAGAAACCGTCATTGTCAGCTTAATGATCCGATTTAGCAGAACAATGACGTCATCCTTTCGGCCCTGACCAATGATATTACTGACCATACTATTAGCTGAAACTGAAAATCCCCAGAAAGGAGTCATGCTTACCATATAGCTTGCACGCACTACATTCGACAATGCAAGTTCATGAGCACCGATCTTTTCAATGAAAACAAAAAAGACAAACCAGGCACCCATAGAAAGTAAATTCTGGATGATAAGAGGGAAGGAGAGAGTTAAAATCTTTTTAATCTCTTCCTTATCGAATGTCGCAAAGCGATACAAGCGATAATGACGAATGTCCTTTTTTAGAAAGCTGTATAGTACCAAATACAGTAGTGATATCAACTCAGCAATTGAGCTCGCCAATCCGGCGCCACGAATACCCATGTGTGGTAATCCAAAATTACCGAAAATGAGTGCATAGCCCAGGAAGATATTTACGACTGCCATCAGGAACGAATAGTAACCGTAAACTTTGGGTTTGGCTATTCCGACAAATAGTGACCGATACGAAGTGGCCAGCATTACAAAGAACACTCCGTAGGATCGGTATTCAAGAAAATCACGCGTAGCATCAACTAACTCCGGTTTATTGAGAATCAGAGGCAACACCGAAGGGAAGACCCATTTCAATAAAACAAATAGAAAAAGTGACAAGGCAAACAAGATCAGTAAACTCTGATCAAATACATTTCCAATAGCCTCATCATTTTTTTCTCCTGCACGACGCGAAATGATAATCTGAGTACCGATGCCGATAGAAATCCCAATCATGATAAACACAAAATACAGGATGCCCCCAACAGCAGATGCTCCAAGTTCAGTCTCGCCGATACGACCAAGGAAAACAGTATCCGTAACATTTACAGCAGTCATTGCTATACTCCCGGCCATAACCGGAAGAGCAAGACGAACAATTTCCTTGTATGAAATATTAACCTGCATATCAGAATACCTGTAGTACCAAACCTTTCAGGTATTCTCCTTCAGGGTGATAAATATTAATGGGATGATCAGGTCCTTGCGAGAGTTGATAGAGTATTTTCACATCACGTCCGGATTGTGCAGCGGCCTGGAAAACAACTTTCCTGAACAACACCTTATCCATAACCTGACTGCATGAAAATGTGAAAAGCATACCACCCTTTTTGACTTGTTTAAAGCCTTCCAGATTCAGATTGCGGTAACCGATCATAGCCTTTTCCACAGCAGAAAGGTGTTTGGCAAACGCAGGAGGATCTAGAATTACAATATCATACTTGTCATGACTTTTTTTCAGAAAATCAAATGCATCTTCTGTAAAAAAGTGATGGTGATTACTCACTCCATTCAATTCAGCATTTCGTAAGGCAAGCTCTGCAGCCTTTTTCGAGCTGTCAACTGAATGCACTTCTTTGGCGCCGGCCTTCAACGCATACATCGAAAATCCACCGCTATAGGAGAATGTATTCAGAATTGTTTTACCGGCAGAATACTTTGAAAGCAAGGAACGATTATCACGCTGATCAATGAAGAAGCCTGTCTTCTGTCCTTCAACCCAGTTTACATAAAACTTGACATCATTTTCGACCACCACATTTTCCTGAACATTTCCGAGCAAAAATTCATTCGAAACATGAATTGCATTTTGCTTACTCATTGTTTCTGAGCTTTTATCAAACACAGCTTCAAGTTTGGTACCATAGATTGCTTTCAATGCATCAGTAATCATATGGCGTGCATTATACATGCCAAGCGTGTGAGTTTGAATCACAGCAACCGAACCATAAATATCAATGATTAACCCCGGCAAGCCATCGCCTTCGGCGTGTATTAAACGATAAACATTTGTCTGTTCCGAATCTGCCAGTCCCAAACGTTCGCGTGAATCGTAAGCAGCTTTGATACGCTGCAACCAAAAATCCGCTCCGGCAGTTGTTTTTTCAAAACTGATAATTCTGACTTTGATGGAGCCTTCATGGAAATGACCACTGGCAAGGTATTGTCCTTCGTTTGAAAATACCTCTACCATATCACCTTCCTTTACCTCTCCTTCAATCGTACGGATGGCTCCTGAAAATACCCAGGGATGGAATAACTTAACTGAACGTTCTTTTTTGGGAGCAAGAATGACTCTTGGGAATGAATTCATCTATGCAAAGAAACTTTAAAAAGATGAATTTGGAAGAAAATTATTTTTTCAATTTCAACGAAGAATCTAACAATTCAGCTGTGATATCTCTATGATCAACACGAAACCGGTAGGGCAGAAGAGCATCATCTCCGGCATAATCTACACCTATGCGGGGTCCGGTTTTAATGATCTTTTCAGGAAAACGCAACCCTTTATCTTCGAGCCAGATTGTATCGCCTGTCAGATCAAGACCTGTGTGCTCAAGCTGAATGGCAAATCCCTTTGAAACAGTTCCCGGCCCTGTCATCAGTTTTCCCGGTTTCGTTGCAGGCTGATTTCTTCGAACCGAAATCAGTTTTATTCCATCAACCGGATACGCTGCTCTGATCAAAACAGCATGAGGTATTTCCGCTTTATTGGTGACTATATTGAATAATGCGTGAATTCCGTAACACAAATATACATAAGCTGTTCCTCCATGGGAATACATGATTTCCGTGCGCCTGGTTCTGCGTCCACCAAAAGCATGAGAAGCGCGATCGGTAATTCCTGCATAAGCTTCAGTCTCCGTAATGATACCGCTCACAGTTTGTTTACCGATGCTGGTGAAAAGCACCTTGCCGAGCAAATCATGAGCTAACTCAACAACATCAGAGTTGGTATAATATTTTCGCTGCAGTTTCATCGTTCATTCCAGGAAAGTAAATTTCCCTCCAAATAAATTACTTCTTCGTTGTCAAGTAAGAGTTCAATCACTTTCACGGATTTCTCATCGGAAAGCGGGCGTAGTTGCAAAACAAGTTCGTGGAGATCAATTGCCCTTTTCTCAAGAATAGTTCGAATTCGCTTTCTGGTATCTTCAATTTCCAGATCAGACAAGCCTGACTTATTCCTTTCAAGGCAATAATCACAAACACCACATCGCTCCGTATCAGTTTCTCCGAAATAAGCAACCAGCATCTGAGACCGGCAACGATTTCGGTTTCTGCATAATGGAGAAAGGAACGTGCCTTCTCCATAGCAAGGTCTTTTCGCAAAGCAAGGTTTTCCTATCGATATACAAATCTTTCTGATCGAGTCGTGCTTCCGTAAATGTTAGCTGCGGACTTTCGGACTGGGGAATATACTGCAGGATTTTCAATTGCTGTAATTGATTAAGCAGTCGAATTGTTTCATCCTTACTGATATTTCCACGGGATGAAATATCGTTTTCATTTATATTCACAAAATCATCAAACACTCCTTCGTACGAACGAAGCAGGAGTTTAATGAAATGATCAAACTTCGGATTCTTCACCTGATACTCGTAAAGATCATTTGCTTTTACAAGAAACAATAATCGCGACTGCAAAGCAGCGGTATCAGACATTGAAATCAGGCCCTGCATCTCAAGAATCTTAAGACAACTATAGGTTTCTGCGACCTGAAAATTATAATTGCTGCAAAAACTATGGATATCGAAATCAAAGCTAACTCCGAGTCCTGAGCCTACAGGCAATTGAAAATAGTTTGCAAGAGCCTGATAAACATTCCGGATTTTACTCATCTCCGGAAAACCGAGCTCAAGCCGCCGCTCTAATTCTTCACGGTCATTCTGGTTATAGAGTAAAACACCATAAGCCTTTTCCTCATCCCTTCCTGCGCGTCCGGCTTCCTGATAATAAGCCTCAATGGAATCAGGCGAATCAATGTGCACAACAAATCTCACATTGCCCTTATCGATTCCCATTCCAAAAGCATTAGTGGCTACAACAACACGAATCTTTTCTTTTATCCAGTCGTCCTGTACTTTGGAACGGTCGTTTGTCAGCATTCCTGCATGATAAGCCGCAGCAGAAACTGAATTTCTCCTTAGAATTCGGCAATTTCTGCGGTACGCTTTCGCGTTCTGACATAGACAACTCCGCTACCTTTGACATTTCTTACTACTTTCAACAATCGGCTTAGTTTATCTTCCTCATAGAGGACGATGTATGCCAGATTTTTCCGCTCGAAGCTTTTTCGAAAAACATTTTCCTTTTTGAAAAGTAGTTTCTGCTGAATATCTGTCACCACATTTTTTGTCGCTGTTGCTGTGAGTGCAAGTATCGGAACATTCGGTATGTATTGTCGTCTTTCGGACATTTTCAGGTAACTTGGACGAAAGTCGTATCCCCATTGTGAAATGCAATGTGCTTCATCAATGGCAAGCAGGTTTACTTTCATCAGTTTGAGCCGTTCGATAAAGATGTCAGAAGTGAGCCGCTCCGGTGAAACATAAAGGAATTTCTCCTTCCCGTAAACACAATTGTCAAGTGCAATATCCACTTCCGATTTTTTCATTCCGGAAACTACTGCCACTGCCGGAATTCCCCGTGCCTTCAGATTCTGCACTTGATCCTTCATAAGTGCAATCAAAGGAGAAATCACAATGCAGATTCCATCACTTGCCATTGCAGGTACCTGAAAGCAAATTGATTTTCCACCGCCTGTCGGAAGAAGTGCCAGCGTATCATTTCCTGCAAGAACAGATTCAATGATCTCTTCCTGCATTGGTCTGAACGATGAATGACCCCAATAACGTGTGAGTATTTGCTGAATCTGCTTACTCATTTCACGTAAATAAATTTCGAAGAATGAAAAACCCCTCTGATTTGTCCGCTGAAAACATAAACACCCGATCTGAAATCAGGTAGTGTAAGATGATCGGTCTTTTGAGAATTACTAAAAACTATCCTGCCTTCGATATCATAAATCTGAATTTGTCCTGTTGAATGCGGCAAAGTGATTTCGGAACCGGAATGAATTAACGACGGAAAGATTGACTCATCAGATTCGATGTTGGCCATACCTGTATTCACTGACGGTTCATAAACCAGAATATTCAGGCCGTTTGTATAATCAGTTCCTGCCATAATTACTCCCGGGTAAACAGATGGGACAATTGAAAAGCCAATATTGATTGGCGAATTCCCGTAAAACCGTCGACTCAATTCCGTACCGGTTGAATCGGTTTCAACCAGCACAACTCTCTTTTCGAGTGCAGTGGTGTCGTAGCCGTATCCGGCAATCAGATAATGATGATCCGGAGTTTCCATCAGATGAAAACCGGCATCACTTTCATTAGAAGCTCGCAAATATTTATGCCGGATAAGATTTCCGGCGGTGTCAACTTCAGAGAGTATTATATCAAAATTAGCGCTGCTGTCGGTTGCAGCTTCGCCAACTAAAACAAGATTTCCGGACGATGATTGAATAATGCTTTTGTTTCCGGAATTATAATGCGATGAAACTTCAAATTCCCATTGTTTGGTCCCTGTTGAGTCCAGACAAATCAAAAACGGATTGAAAGCACCGGAGGCTGTATGCCTGTCTCCGCTGAGAATAATTCTTCCGTCAGACAGAAAGGCGCAATCCATACCGATCGTTTTTTCAGCATCGGATTGAAGAAAACTCCACAACAGCTGACCATTCGAATTGAATTTCTGAGCAAAAAACTGAACAGTATTATTTTGCAATGAATCAGGAAATGCCCCGTGAACTAAAATACAACCATCCTGATCAACTGCAATTCCATTAATCTGATTGTTTACAGCAGTAGAGCCGCAAAAAATTGTCTGCATCAGATTGCCCATTGTATCCAATCTAATAATTAACGGATGCAAATCACCGCTGCTATATGCATTACAGGTAAGAAGAAAGCTATCCCCGTCTTTAATCATTCTTTCTACAGTCTGGTGGGATTCGACCGGAGAATTAATCCGGAAAAAATAACCGTACCATTCTCATCAAGTTTGGTAAACTCAGGGTAAATTGAATCGGCTGCAACATTGAGAGCATGACCTGCATAGAAAATCGACCCGCCTGACACCTGTATGGCGCATTTTCCGGTATGAATCAGAGAAGGATCACCAAACTCCACGGTATAATCTGTCGGCTGTGCATGAAGTATGACAGTTAGAAGAGAGCAGAGAAGGAATAACGAACTGTTTCTGAATGTAAACATGATGAACAAAAGTACGATTCTCCCGCAATTCATGCCCCTCATAAAAGCAGAAATCCCGGACGAACCGGGACTTTCCTTTAAACTTCTACCACTTTGGGAGCGTTTCTGAATACAAACTCCTTGGATTTTGTGAGGTCGAGTTCGATATGATCTTCCTTATTGACCTTTCCCGCAAGAATTTGCTTGCTGAGTTCATTCAGAACCTTTTTCTGCATGACACGCTTTAACGGTCGTGCACCAAATTGCGGATCAAATCCCAGCTCTGAAAGCCATTCAATCGCCTTCGGAGTGGCAGTCAGCTCTATGCTGTTCTGACGAAGCAGTGATTGTAATTTCAGGAATTGAATCCTGACAATTTCTTCTACTTCATCTCTTGTCAATGGCTGGAACATGATAACTTCATCAATTCTGTTGAGGAATTCCGGGCGAATTGTCTTCTTCAACAGTTCAAACACTTTTGATTTGCTTTTAGCAATTACTTCATCTTTGTTCAGCTCATTCATCTCTTCAAAACTCTCCTGAATTAAATGTGAGCCGATGTTTGAAGTCATGATAATGATAGTGTTCTTGAAATTTGCTGTTCTGCCTTTGTTATCTGTCAGTCGTCCATCGTCTAATACCTGAAGCAATATATTGAAGACATCAGGATGAGCCTTTTCGATTTCATCGAGCAGTATTACAGAGTATGGGCGACGACGAACAGCTTCCGTTAGTTGTCCGCCTTCATCATAACCGACATATCCCGGAGGAGCTCCAACCAATCTGGAAACTGCATGACGTTCCTGATATTCGCTCATATCAATTCTGGTCATGGCATTTTCATCATTGAACAAAACTCAGCCAATGCCTTTGCTAGTTCGGTTTTTCCAACACCGGTTGTTCCGAGGAAAATAAACGAGCCGATTGGCTTTTTTGAATCCTGTAGGCCTGCACGACTACGACGAACAGCGTCACTTAATGCTTCAATAGCTTCATTTTGCCCGATGACACGTTTATGCAATTCTTCTTCCAGATGTAACAATTTCTCACGCTCGCTTTGAAGCATGCGGTTCACCGGAATGCCGGTCCAGCGTGAAACGACTTCGGCAATGTCTTCAGAATCGACTTCTTCTTTGATCAACGCCTTTTCTGTTTGCATGCCGGCTAATTGGCGCTCAAGCTGATGCAATTTATCTTCCGCTTCTTTGATTTTTCCATAGCGGATTTCTGCAACCTTTCCATAGTCGCCACTGCGTTCAGCTTGTTCAGCTTCGACGCGAAGCGTTTCAATTCGTTCTTTGTTCAGTTGAATTCCCTGCACAACGGACTTTTCTGATTCCCATCTTGCCTTGATCTGATTTCTTTCTTCATTCAGATTCGCCAGAATTTCGTTCAGCTCTTTCAGTTTCCTTTCGTCTTTCTCGCGTTTAATAGCTTCTCGTTCAATTTCCACCTGCATAATGCGGCGATTTAATTCGTCCAGTTCTTCAGGTACTGAATCTATCTCCAGTCGTAATTTGGAAGCTGCTTCGTCAACAAGGTCAATCGCTTTATCAGGAAGAAAACGATCCGATATATATCGCTCACTTAATTCAACGGCAGCGATAATTGCCTCGTCTTTAATTCTGACTTTATGATGTGTTTCATAACGTTCTTTCAATCCACGCAAAATAGAGATGGCATCTTCAGCAGAAGGTTCCTCTACCATTACTTTTTGAAATCTGCGTTCAAGTGCCTTGTCTTTCTCTACATACTTTTGATATTCAGATAGAGTAGTGGCCCCAATCGCTCTGAGTTCACCACGGGCAAGAGCAGGCTTCAGAATATTTGCAGCATCCATGGCACCTTCACCACCGCCGGCACCAACGAGGGTATGTATTTCATCGATGAAAAGTACAATGTTCCCTTCACTGCTGATGACTTCCTTTACTACCGACTTCAGTCTTTCTTCAAATTCACCCTTGTATTTGGCACCTGCAATGAGGGCACCCATGTCAAGTGAGAAGATTTGCTTCGTCTTAAGGTTCTCCGGCACATCGCCATTGATTATACGGTGAGCAAGTCCTTCTGCTATGGCCGTTTTACCAACACCGGGTTCACCGATCAAAATCGGATTGTTCTTGGTACGTCTTGACAATATTTGCAATACACGCCGGATTTCTTCATCACGACCAATTACAGGATCAAGTTTTCCCTGTCGTGCCAGTTCATTGAGATTTTTGGCAAACTTGTTTAGTGAATTGTAAGTCTCTTCGGCACTTGCACTTGTAACCTTTGAGCCTTTACGTAATTCATTGATGGCAGCTTTTACATCTTTTTCGTTCAGACCTTCTCCTCTTAAGAAGTCACCGGTTTTATCCCTGACACCAACCATGGCAAGAAAGAGATGTTCGAGCGAAACGAATTCATCACCGAATGTCTTGGCCAGTGAAATGGCTTTTTGCAAGAGCTTGTTACTATCGTCCGACAGGTAAATTCTTCCACCTTGAACTTTAGGAAATTGCTCAACGATTTTTTCAACGCCATTATAAATCCGGTCAGGATTGATATTGCTTTTCTTCAGAATAAAAGGGAGAACATTCTCATCCGTATCCAGAATGCCTTTAAGTATATGAGCCGTTTCGATTGACTGCTGCTGATTACTCTCTGCAAGTTGTTGCGCAGCCTGAATCGCTTCCTGCGATTTGATGGTGAAATTATTCAGATTCATGTGTTCTAATTTGGCAGCCCGGCATCAAAGAAATTGCCATTCAAAGTTGATGAAAAAAATCGGGGCAAATTGGCATTTCAGAATAAAATTCAACGACAAAGTGTCGGATTAACTGATTTTTTGGCCATAAAAAAAGGGGCCTTTCAGCCCCTGAAATTCAGGTATTACTTGTTTAACCGATAATGATTCGTTTTGTAATGCGCTTACCATCGTACGTGAATTCAGCAATGTAAATTCCTGTATTCAGAAAGTCACGGTTCATTTGCAGGAAATTCAATTCATCAACTTCGGAAGGCAGTACTACGGAGCGCACGATTTTGCCCGTGATATCATATAAGTGGAAAGAAATGCGTTGCGAAGTCATCGTTCTGTATTGCACATTCAGAGTCTCTGAGAATTGGTTCCAGCTGATATTGAAAAAATCTTCCTTCGCATTAAGGAGTTCGGTTTTTGCTGCACCGGAACTAAGATCAGAAGGTTGCGATTTTACGAAACCAATCGTGCAAACAAACAACACCAGAAGAGTAAGCATCTTTTTCATAGCCGTATTTTTACTCCAATTAGTAAAATTCGTGCCAAAAGGCATTTTGAAAGGCCATTTTTGAAACATTTTTTACCTTAGGGCACTACACAACAATTTTCAACAATGAAAAAGGATAAAAGGATTGACGAATACATCGCAAAAAGCCAGGATTTCGCTAAACCCATATTAAAGCACCTTCGTGAATTAGTACACCAGGCCTGCCCTGATGTAGAAGAAACTATCAAATGGGGATTCCCTAACTTTATGTATAAAGGAATACTCTGTTCGATGGCTTCATTCAAACAGCATTGCGCTTTTGGATTCTGGAAAGGATCACTGATTCCGGAAATAAGTGATAAGAATCCGGAAATGAGTGCGACATCAATGGGGCATTTCGGAAAGCTCACATCTCTTGATGATTTGTTACCGGATAAAAAAATAATCGCCTTGATTAAAAAGGCAATGAAGTTGAATGATGAAGATGTGAAATTGCCTCAGAGAATTCCGGTGAAGAAAGGAAGTAAAACGCTTGAAGTACCTGAATTCATTTTAAAGGCTATTGCGAAAAACAAAACTGCCAAATCCACATTCGAAAATTTCAGCTACAGCCATAAGAAAGAGTATGTGGAATGGATTACCGAAGCAAAAACAGAAACTACCCGACTAAAACGACTCAAGACTACGATAGAGTGGTTAAGCGAAGGGAAAGGACGAAATTGGAAGTACGGAGAAAAGTAATCCACAAAATTCTGAATTCAGAATTCTGAATTCAGAATTATATTACCCGCCTAATCATTCTAAGATTATGCGAATACCCTTTCCTTTCTTCATTGTAGATACCTTGATGGTCTAATGTATCTATACGGACTTTCCCGCTGGCGTGGATAATTTTGTTGTTCGGAAGTACTATTCCGACGTGAATAATTTTCCCCTGGGCATTATCAAAGAAAGCGAGATCTCCGGGGCGTGCTTCCTGAAAAAGATTGACCAATTCTCCCATCTCAGCCTGCTGTTCGGCATCGCGACGCAGAGCATAGCCCGCCATTTTAAAAACTACCTGAGTAAATCCGGAACAATCGATTCCGAATGGTGATCGTCCGCCCCACAGATATGGAGTGTTCAGATACATGTGAGCCAGCGACAATAGTTTTTCAGGTTGCTTGCCTTTTATCTCGGCAACATTTCCTTCATAGGAATATTCGGCGTCTCCGATACGAAATTTTTTGCCTGAATACAGCGGAAGCGTACTGCCCATAACGACAGAAGTAAAAACTCCGCCTGCAAGAGCAATCTGAATCATATCTGTTGTTACAGTCAACGGAGATGATTTTATTTTCTCAGCATCATCATCGCTGATGACTTTGATTTGTTTGGGATCGAGCCAGCCTGTGTAATCGTCGAATACCTGACGTACGAGCCACCAGTTTTGTTTTTTCTGTTCAATGACTTCAACCATCTCACCAAATAATATCTGCGAGGTCATTTCGCTGCGATCGGAATCTTCCTTTCGGAGCGGAATCATTGTAAGATTACAAATGGCGTACATCAGCTCGATTAAACTTTTTCGATTACGATTGCACTCGCACCACCACCGCCGTTACAAATACCGGCAGCGCCAAGTTTTGCACCCTTTTGCTGTAGTACATTCAAAAGCGTTACGATAATTCTGGCACCGGAAGCTCCAAGCGGGTGACCCAATGAAACGGCACCGCCATAAATGTTTACCTTATTCGGATCCAGTTTCATGATCTGATTATTGGCAATGCTTACAACAGAAAATGCTTCATTAATTTCGAAGAATTCGATATCGCTCAAGCTAAGGCCGGCACGACTTGCTGCCAAAGGAAGAGCTTTTGATGGAGTAGTGGTAAACCATTCAGGAGCCTGTTGAGCATCTGCATAACCGCGGATAATTGCCAGTGGTTTTATTCCAAGCTGATCAGCTTTTTCCTTACTCATCAATACAACAGCTGCTGCACCATCATTAAGTTTGGAAGCATTGGCTGCAGTCACCGTTCCGTCTTTCACGAATGCCGGTTTCAAAGTTGGAACTTTATCAGCTTTCAGATTTTTATACTCTTCGTCTTCGCTGATTACAACAGGATCTTTTCCTTTCACCGGAACAGATACCGGGCTGATTTCATTCTTGAATACACCTGCAGCGTATGCTTCTTTTGAACGACGATACGATTCAAGTGCATATGCATCCTGATCTTCGCGTGAGATTTTACATTCAGTCGCACAAAGTTCCGCTGCATTACCCATGTGGTAATCTTTGTAAACATCCCATAAACCATCTTTCACCAGTCCGTCTGTTACGCTGCCATGACCCAGTTTATATCCATTGCGTGCTTTATCCAAATAATAGGGAACATTGCTCATGCTTTCCATACCACCTGCAACTACACAATCATTTTGTCCCAACTGAATAGATTCAACCGCGAGCATAATTGCTTTCATACCGGAAGCACAAACTTTGTTAACGGTTGTTCCCGGAACAGTGTTTGGAATACCGGCCCAGATCGATGCCTGGGTAACCGGTGCCTGACCAATACCGGCCGACAATACATTTCCCATATATACTTCCTGAACTTCCTTCGGATCAAGTTTGATTTTTTCCAAAGCCGATTTGATGGCATGAGCACCCAGTTGAGTAGCCGTAAATGAAGAAAGTGATCCGCCGAAACTACCTATTGGAGTACGGCTGGTTGATACGATATAGACTGTTTTCATAAGTTCAGGAATGAATTTTGGAGGCACAAAGGTAGGATTATATTTTATTTCCCCCTGAGCTTTATCAGTTGAATTCAACCCGGATTTCAAACAGTAAGTTACAATCAGTGTCAATTTGTACAATCTGCTCAGGGGCATTGAAACATTTTCTTTTTCAACACTTTAAAATTGACGTTATCTTCAATGGCTCTTTATAACTCTTAGCCGAAGTACCTGATGAGCTACAACATAATATCTTAATTTCGATTGCTTACAACACAAACAGAATGAAACGACTCTTTATCCGGCTTTCCAATCAGCATGAGAATATCACGCGGTATCTGATGGTATCGCTGACAGTTATTCTCATTGTAATTGCTCTGCCGAAAGAGACGCAATTCAACTACAGTTACCAGAAAGGGAAACCCTGGGCTTATGATAATCTTCAGGCTCCTTTCGACTTTGCTATCGCTAAAACCGAAGCAGAACTGAACGAGGAAAAAGCGGCGGTGATGAAAAATGCTCACCCTTTTTACCGCTTCGATGAACAACTCGCAGAGCAAAAAATCTACTTATTCCGTAATGAACTGAATAATGTCTGGCAAAAAAGATTCGGAGAGAGTGGTCAGTCAGAGAAGGAAAAAGATCAGCGCGAACGTCTCCGAAAAACCCAGGAAACTATCGGCTCTCAGATACTGAAAATGGTGTACGACAGGGGCATTATTCTGATCAATGATCAGTCGATGGAAAATAATCCTGACGGCATTATTACAGTTCTGAAAGATAACGTTGCCGAAGAACAAAGTCTGAAGGATTATTACACTATTCAAAGTGCCTTTGAGTTTATTCAATCAGAACTTTCAAAAATGTCATCGGCTGATGTGAATTTGATTTCGCCTTTACTGGAGAATTCACTGGCTCATAATCTGCTATACGACGATCAGGCTACCCGTCAATGGACAAAGCAGTTGCTCGATAAAATATCTCTTTCACACGGATTGGTTCAAAAAGATGAAACCATTATTCTCAAAGGAGAAATTGTAGACGATTTGCGTTTTCAGAAACTGGAATCCCTGAAACTTGAAATGAAGAATCAGGAATTTTCATCTTCATCGCGCTGGCTGATGTTTCTGGGGCATTTCATTCTGGTTGCACTTGCCATCAGCATGCTTGTAATCTTCCTGTATATGTTTCGTCGGCCTATATACGACGACAATGCACGGATGCTACTTCTCATGATGCTCATCCTTCTGGTGACATACATGTTTCTCTGGGCAAGAAAGATTAACGTTTTCGACATGTACCTGGTACCGGTTTGCATTTTGCCAATCGTTATCCGTGCATTTTTTGATACACGAACAGCACTCTTTACTCACATCATTACATTACTCATTATCGGTTTTGATGCACCGAGCGGTTTTGAATTTATGTTCATTCAAACCGTAGCAGGAATGGTTTCTATTTTCAGTATCATGAACATGAGTAAACGAGTTCAGTTTTTCATTTCAGTGCTGATGATTTTTGCATCTTACGCTATTTCATTCATAGGCGTAACTATTATTCATGAGGCAAATTTCAGAGGAATAGACTGGATGAATCTAAAATGGTTCTTAGGGAATTCAATCATTACGCTCTTTGCCTTCCCGCTGATTTTCATTTTTGAAAAAGCCTTCGGATTCCTGAGTGATGTGAGCTTAATGGAACTGGCTGATTCAAACTCTCCGCTCTTACGCGAGCTCTCTGCAAAAGCACCGGGTACATTTCAACACAGTCTGCAAGTCGCGAATCTGGCTGAAGCCGCCATTTTCCGGATCGGAGGGAACCGGCTTTTAATTCGTGCCGGAGCTATGTATCACGACATTGGTAAGATTGATATGCCATTGTACTTCATCGAAAATCAGAATACACAGAGTAATCCGCACGATGATCTTTCATTTGAAGAGAGCGCAAAAATTATCAAGAGCCATGTTATACGTGGAATTGAAAAAGCAAGAAAGCACAATGTGCCTGAACAAATCATCGATTTCATCCGCACACACCACGGTACAATCCGCCTTCAGTATTTCTATCAGTCGTTTCTGAAAAACTTCCCTGAACAGGTACCAGATGAAGAACTATTCCGTTATCCGGGTCCGTTGCCGTTTTCAAAGGAAACTGTTGTGCTGATGATGGCCGATTCGGTCGAAGCATCTTCCAGAAGTCTAAAAAATGCAGATGCCGAATCCATTTCTGCGCTGGTAGATTACATCATCGACAATCAGATGAAACAAATGCAATATGAGAATGCACCGATTACTTTAAAGGACATCAGCGAAATCCGTAAACTATTCAAAAAAATGCTGATGAGTATTTATCACGTGCGGATTGAATACCCTCATTAATTGTATCTTTGCGCAATCTTAATCCCGTGCGCTACTTTCTACGTATAGCTTTCAATGGCTCAGCTTTTCATGGCTGGCAAATCCAGCAAAATGCGAATACTGTTCAGGCTGAAATTAATCGTGCGCTGAAAGTTCTGCTGAAATCAGATACTGAAACTACCGGTTGCGGAAGAACCGATACAGGCGTACATGCGAGAAAATTCTATTTGCATTTTGACACCGATGCACTCATAGATTCCGCTGAATTTCTCCATAGTTTGAATGCCATTCTTCCGCCATCCATTGCAGCTTATTCTGTTTTCAGCGTAGATACGACTTCACATGCAAGATTTGGAGCTACCGAAAGAGAATATCATTATCACCTGTATTTTGAAAAAGATCCTTTCAAAGGAGACAGAGCAGTTTACCAATCGCGCATTCCGGATTTGGAAGCAATGAATAAACTTATACCGGTATTAATGGCAAATACAGATTTCTCGTGTTTCAGTAAATCCAGTACACAAACATTTACGAATAATTGCGTAATCAAATCAGCCGAATGGAAGTGGATTGGAAATGAAATGGTATTTCGCATCTCTGCCGATCGTTTCCTGCGCAATATGGTTCGCGCAATTGTAGGCACGATGCTGGAAGCCGGATATGGTAAGTTGTCGGAAGCCGGATTTAAAGAAATCCTGGAAAGTAAAAACAGAAGTGAAGCAGGAACTTCTGTACCCGCACACGGACTTTACCTGACTGATATACATTATCCATTCCCCGTAAATTGAGAAGATGGCGAAAAGCACGGTAAGCGGAAAAGCATTTGATCTGAATATACTCCGGAGAGTGTATGCTTTCACGCGCCCATACAGAAACAAATTTTACCTCAGTGTATTCCTGACCCTTGCTATTGCCGGTATTGCGCCTTTAAGACCTATTCTTATTCAGAGTACCATCGACCACGCCATCTCCAAAGGCGATGCAATGGAGTTGAACAGGATGATACTCATCATGATCGGTTTATTGCTCATTCAGACAGCAATTCAATACATTCATACCTACCTGACTAACTGGCTCGGCCAAACCGTGATCCGGGATTTGCGCGTACAGTTGTTTCGTCATATTACAGCACTAAGACTTCGTTACTTTGATCAAACACCAATCGGAACCTTAGTGACACGAACAATCAGCGATCTTGAAACTATTGCAGATATTTTCAGTGAAGGGCTGATTGTGATTCTCGGTGACTTGCTCCAGTTATTTGTAATAATAACTGTAATGTTCTTCAAAGACTGGCGGCTCACGCTGATCAGTCTTAGCACTATTCCTGTATTGCTTGTAGCGACAAGAATTTTTCAATATGGAATTAATATTACCTTCCGTGAAGTGAGAACACAGGTAGCAGCCCTGAATACTTTTGTTCAGGAACACATCACAGGAATGAGCATTGTCCAGATTTTTAACAGGGAAGAGGAAGAAATGAAGAGGTTCACTGCTATCAATCGTGAACACATGAAAGCGAATATCAAATCCGTTTGGTATTATTCCATATTTTTCCCTGTAGTAGAATTACTCTCTGCAACTTCAATCGGATTATTGGTATGGTGGGGATCAAAGGGAGTCATCGTACATGAAGTTTCAATTGGAAATGTTGTTGCTTTCATTATGTTCATCAACATGCTCTTTCGTCCGATTCGTGAATTGGCAGATAAATTCAACACTCTGCAAATGGGCATGGTCAGCAGTGAAAGGGTATTAAAGGTTCTTGACACAAAAGATTTTATTCCTGACACCGGTAAAATCAAGAAGGAAATAAAAGGTTCCATTCGCTTCGAAAATGTATGGTTTGCATACAGTGATGAAATTCTGACTGAAACAGGTGAGCCGGACTGGGTAATCAGAGATTTAAGTTTTGAAATTAAACCAGGCGAAACATTAGCTCTGATTGGTGCCACGGGAGCAGGTAAATCTTCTGTGATCAATCTGGTTGGACGGATGTATGAGTTTCAGAAAGGCAAAATTTACATCGATGATATTGACATCCGTGAATACGAGTTGGATAATCTGAGACGTCAGCTTGCCGTTGTTTTACAGGATGTATTCTTATTTTCTGATACCATACTAAACAATATCACGCTCAAAAATTCATCGATCAGTGAGGAGACCGTTGTGGAAGCAGCAAAACAGGTGGGTGCTGATGAATTTATTCGCAGGTTACCGGAAGCATATAATTTCAATGTCATGGAAAGAGGAGCAATGCTATCGGTTGGTCAGAGGCAGTTGTTGTCATTTATCCGGGCCTTTGTATATAACCCATCGATACTCGTGCTCGACGAAGCTACATCCAGCATCGACAGTGAATCGGAAGAACTAATTCAAAAGGCAACTGCTAAATTGACTTCCGGTCGTACTTCTATTGTCATTGCGCATAGACTGGCTACCATTCAAAATGCAGATAAAATAATTGTCATGCACCTTGGCAGAAAAGAAGAAGAAGGCACACATCAGGAATTACTAAGAGCCGGAGGGAAGTATAAAATGCTATATGAGCTCCAATTTCAGGATGAAATCTAAAATCTGAATTCAGAATTCAGAATTCTGAATTAATAATCTACCTTAACAATCCCTTAACTCCGATTCCGGATAAATTAAACTTAATTTGAAAAATCATACATCAACATCATGAAAACAAAAGCACTGTTATTTTTCGCCTTCATCTTTGCATTGTCGGTGAATGCACAAAACGTAGATGAAATTATCAATCATCACCTCGATGCCATGGGTGGAGCTAAAAAACTTGAAGCTCTTAAATCGGTTAAAATGACCGGCTCCATTGAAGTCAGCCCGGGCATGAAAGCACCTTTCAGTATTGAAATTAAGGACAACAAAAAAATGCGTTTTGAACTCGAGATTCAAGGCATGAAAATGGTTCAGGCCTGTGATGGCGATAGCGGATGGAAAGTGGTTCCTTTTACAGGTAAAACTGATCCTGAGAGAATGTCACCGGAAGAAGTGAAAGATTCAAAGGAGCAGGCTGACATTACCGGCGATCTTTTCGATTACAAAAAGAAAGGCAATAAAGTAGAACTCATCGATAAGGAAGATATGGAAGGAACCGATGTATACAAACTGAAGGTCACTAAGAGTACAGGCGATGTTTCATATTCTTACATTGATGCAACAACCTACCTTTGTCTGAAGCAGACCACCATCATCAAATTAAAAGATAAAGAAGTAAAAAGTACAACCATTCTCACCAATTATCAGGATGTTGATGGTTACAAATTTCCATTCTCTATTGAAGCTCGTCAGGGCGATGGAGAAGAACAGGGACAAGCCATGGTTTTCGAAAAAGTGGTAATCAATCCTGTTATTGATGATAAAGATTTTGTAATGCCGGCAGCAGCTCCGGCTTCACCTGCAGGTCAAACCAAGTAATTTGTTTTTACAACCAAGCCCGTGCCTTAACCTCCCGGTTAGAGTAACGGGCTTTGTTTTATCTGATACATACTCATTAGAAGTTTATCCGCACAACCTTCAAAACAAATCGCATGAAAAGTGAAACAAGAAATCCGTTACTGATTTTTTCATTCCTGTTCATTTTAGTAAATGCTAATGCACAGGTAAAATTATCCAGCGGAATGCTGGGCACGATGGAAGCTCGCCATATCGGGCCGGCAGTAATGGGTGGAAGAATCACCGCAATTGATGCCGTAAATACTGATTCAAGAATTATGTATGTCGGTACTGCCGGCGGCGGCATTTGGAAATCCAACACCGGCGGAAGTTTGTTTAAGCCTGTGTTTGACAAATACAATCAGTCAATAGGTGCAATTACCATTGACCAGAAAAATCCCGAGGTAGTATGGGCAGGTACCGGTGAATCCAACATGAGAAATAC
The DNA here is from genome assembly GCA_046330055.1 of Bacteroidia bacterium. Taxonomy (GTDB): domain Bacteria; phylum Bacteroidota; class Bacteroidia; order AKYH767-A; family 2013-40CM-41-45; genus JADKIH01. Next base: position 117,238 of record JAXLTM010000003.1, read on the forward strand.
TGTTTCGATAGGAAGCGGTCTCTACAAATCCACCGATGGCGGTGACAACTGGATGAAAGTTGGTCTGGACAGTACAGAACATATCAGTCGTATTGCCATCGATCCTTCCAACTCCGACGTTGTTTATGTTTCTGCTCCGGGGCCATTGTGGAGTGATTCTCCCAACCGTGGACTCTATAAAACTACAGACGGAGGAAAGACATGGAATAAAATTCTTTACATCGATCAACGTACAGGTGTATCTGAGGTGTTGATCGATCCTTTACAACCTTCAACACTTTATGCATCCACATGGGAGTTTCGCAGAAAGCCCTATTCATTTGCTTCAGGCGGAAAAGGATCAGGTGTTTATAAAAGTACCGATGGCGGAGCTACGTGGACGAAACTCAGCAATGGTTTACCGAAAGAAAATTTTGGTCGTGTAGCCATGGCTCTTGCGCCAAGTGATCCGAAGAATTTATTTGCCATTGTAGAAGCGAAAAAAACAAGCCTCTATTTATCTACAGACGGCGGACAAAACTGGCAGGAGCAGGGTTCCAACAATAATGTTGAAGGTCGCCCATTCTATTTCAGTGTAATTTCTGTTGATCCGCATGATCCTAAACGTGTCTATCGTCCCGCCTGGTCTTTTTCAATCAGCAGCGACGGTGGTCGTTCATTCTCCGAAGCATCATTTGAAGGCGGGTGGGTTCACAGTGATCATCATGCTCTTTGGATTAATCCAAATAATACATCGCATATGTATCTCGGCACCGACGGAGGTGTATACATGAGCCTTGACAAGGGAAACAACTGGTTATTTCTGAATAACATTCCTGTTTCAATGCTCTACCATGTCGTGTATGACGATAAAAAGCCTTATCACGTTTATGCTGGATTACAGGATAACGGAAGCTGGACAGCACCATCACAGGATGAAGGCGGCGTTGAAAATGGCGATTGGAGAAACATTGGTGGCGGTGATGGTTTCTGGGTACAGGTAGATAAATCCGATCCCGACTATGTCTATTCAGAATCACAAGGTGGCTATGCTTCCAGAGTAAATCTGAAAACGAATGAATACGCCGTAATTCAACCTCAGGCATTGCCGGGTGAACCTAAACTGCGCTATAACTGGAATACTCCAATCTACGCAAGTCCGACTAATAAAAAGAAGCTGTACATGGGAGCTCAATATCTTTACATGACCGAAAACAAAGGTATTACCTGGAAAAGAATTTCTCCCGATCTCACTACGAATGATCCGCTAAAACAGAAACAGGAAGAAAGCGGCGGGATAACAACTGATAATTCGTCAGCTGAAAATCATTGTACAATTTTCACCATTGCCGAATCTCCGCTCGATGAAAAAATGATTTTTGTTGGAACAGACGATGGTAATATTCAATTATCAAATGATGGAGGAACAAGCTGGACGAAAATCAATCCGGTAATCGCCGGTATGCCGGCGCAAATCTGGGTATCCAGCATTGAACCTTCCCGCTACGACAAAAATACAATCTATGCAACGCTTGATAATCACATGTACGGCGATATGAATACCTATTGTGTCGTTTCACATGATCTCGGCAAAACCTGGAAGATTCTGAATACACAATCACTGAAAGCAGCTTATGCACATAAAATCAGGGAAGATATTGTCAATAAGAACTTACTTTTCCTCGGTACAGAATTCGGTCTGTACATTTCGATTGACGGAGGTGAAAACTGGACACAGTATAATTCAAAAATCCCGCCTGTTGCTGTTCGTGATATTCAGATAGAACCAAACACCAATGACCTTATTCTTGCAACCCACGGCAGAGGAATTCTGATTGTCGATGATATTTCTCCTCTGCGCCAGTTATCTCCGGATGTTTTGGCAAAAGATGTATTCATTTTCAAAACACGCCCGACACCGGTCACTAATGGTCATTTCGGAGGTGCATTTCCTTCTGCAGGAGGATACGTTGGCTACAATGCATCTGAAGAACCGCAAATCATCTATTATCTGAAAGACCGGTTAACGACAGGAGAATTGAAAATCCAGATTCTGGATAATGCCGGTAAGGAAGTTGGAACGGCGCAGGCTACAAAGCGCAAAGGAATCAACAAGGTTGACTGGAGCATGAGGCTAAAGCCGCCAAGAACTGCAAAAGGCGTTCGTATTGATGGTGCAGGATTCTTTGGTCCGCTGTGTAAACCCGGAACCTATACCGTTCGAATTACAAAAGGTAAAGACGTCTATGAAGAGAAGATTGAACTCATCAAAGATCCGATTTCTGCACATTCTGATGCCGACATTGCCCTCAGAAATTCAACGACTGATTCTTTGTTTAGTATGTCGGAAGAACTGGCTTTCTTCACAGAACAGATTTCAACCATGAAAGATGAAGCTCAGGTTCTGGCAGATTCGGTGAAGGATAAGTCATTGAAAAATTCATTGAACGCTTTCTCAGAAAAAATGGAAAGCATACGAAAAGAGTTAATTGCTACAAAAGGCGGACTTGGAATTACCGGCGAAGAACGTATTCGTGAAAAGCTCAGTGAACTCTATTCATTCGTTGTAGGATACGACGGAAGGCCTACGGATTCTCAGCTTGATAAAATGAAAGCCGTTCGTCATGATCTTGATGTTCAGAAAGCAAAGGCAACAGAAATCTGGAAGACAGATCTCACCAGACTCAATGCTTCTCTTGAAAAATCAGGCAGAAAAAAACTTGAAGTAATGACTAAAGAACAATTTGACAAGGATAATCCGGCATCAGGAAGTCCGTCAATGAAGGAATACAGGTTTAATTTTCCGTTTGCTCATTTCGAGTCTGAAAAAGAAGAAGTCTCCGAAAGAGAATAATTGAAAAAGGAAAAGCCCCGATAAAATTGTCGGGGCTTTTTTATGTTGAACAAAACCTTATCAGTTTGTTGCTTTCATCAGTTCAGTTAATTCTTCCACCTTGTCAACAAATCCAAGTTTATGGTAAGAGTTGATAAGGTTACGAATCAGGCGCTGAATCATTTCGCGGTTGGAGCAAGGTTCATAAAACATTTTCTCCTGCGGAATCTTTAGCTGAGCAAGGAAGTTGTCGATTTCTTTACGATTGAAGATATCACCTTTGCTGAACGGGTTGATATAAAATAAGATTTTAGAATGATCATCAACTGAAACAGGATCATTCAGCTCATCCTTGTAGCAAAGCACAAAATGCTCTGGAAGATTCACGCCATAAACAGGAATGCCGGCTGATCTTGCAATCTCAAGATAAAGTAGAGACAACATCAGCGGGTTTCCCTTCTTGGTTTCAAGGGCAATGTTGATATAGCTGTTTTGAGGAGCATGGTAATTTTGAGTATTCCCTGAAAATCCATGAATATCAAAGAAAATCTTGTTCAGAACTTTAACTTGTTCCATAGCTGTCAGGCTGTCGTTCATTTCGAGCCAGGCATCCTTACGCATACGGTCAAGTTGCTTCTGAATATATTCTTCCTGAAGTTCGGGATACTGATAACGCGCCAGGAGGATAGCACCCTTGATCAGATCATGAGAACCCGAATGTGACCATACATGAAGTTCGTGTTTCAGATCATCGAACTGAATCTTGTGGATTACGCTTTCCAGACGTTCCTGCATGATAGCATCCATTGCAGAGCTCCACGCATTTTCCAGAATAGGAATAACATCCTTGCCAAGGTCAATCAGGCGGCTTTCTATCTGCTGATAAATTTCTACATCTGAATCGTCGAGCAGACGAATCAGCGCATTCACTTCATTTTTATTGATGGTCTTCATACAGGGTTTTTAACCCCCTCAAGCGGAAAAAAGATTCTATGTACGGTTGGTTATTTTCAACAGAATTTTGTTTGAAGATATTTTGCCCGAATACTGAAACTTTCTGCTGAAATCTATTTTTGTTAAAAAAATGAGGTAATTGTTAATACGTTTTACCGGACTATGGCAAATACCTCCTATAAATCAATACTTTTGCAGAATCACATAAAAATCAAATACATTCCACTATGTTCCGACAAAAATTCTACAGAGTCCTTTTTCTTTTGATTCCGGCTTTACCTTGTTCTGCATTTTCACAAAATACTGCTCCCGACTGGGTTTCATATTATCAGGGACTAGGGGATAATTCAGACCGTTACAATAAAGTAGTTTCTGACGGATCAGGAAATTTTGTCGCAACAGGTTACACCCTTCGTTCCGGCAATTACAAAGACGTGCTGACAGTAAAATTAGATGCAAACGGAGATACCCTTTGGACACACACCAAGAATGGTAAAAACGGTGGAGACGACGAAGGTGTTTCTCTGGCAATTGATGCCAGCGGTAACATCTACGTTGCAGCTTATGGCGACTGGGGAACCACCAATAACGATATCCTTGTTATTAAATACGACCAGAATGGCACCAAACTATGGGATACTACCTGGAATTCTCCGGCTTCATTTGATGATGTTCCGGTGGCCATTGGTCTGGATGCTGCAGGTAATGTTTACGTAGGCGGCAATGCAGAACCGGATACAGTTTCAGGAAGCAGTGATTACGTCACACTAAAATTTGATCCTAACGGTACGCTTTTGTGGTCACAACAATATTCGCGAAACGGTGTCACTGCAGGAAAAGATGAAATGGCAGGTATGGTCGTCGATGCTTCCGGAAATGTGTTTGTAACAGGAAGATCTTCCAATGGAAATGACGACGATTTTGTGACTTTAAAATACGATGCAAGCGGTGCACAACAATTTCTTCAGATTTACAATAGCGGAAATGGCGACGATCGTGCTACAGCGATAACCTTCGACAATGCAGGAAATATTATTGTTACAGGAAGAAATGACAATGGTAATAACGATGATTTCCGTACTATCAAATATTCCGCTGCAGGTGTACTACAGTGGAGTAAAGCTTATAATGCTCCGGCCAACCAGAATGACCGTGCGCTTGCCGTTACTGTCGATGCTTCGGATAACGTTTATGTAACCGGGCAAACAGACGTTGACAATACAACTGTCACCAATTATGATTTCGGTACCGTGAAATATAATTCTGCGGGAACTCAACAATGGGCCAGAATTACAGGTTCTCCTTTCAATCAGTACGACATTCCTTCAGCTATCGTCACCGATGCAGCAGGAAACGTTTACGTTACCGGAAAGAGCGATCAGGATGTGACTACGGCGGAAGATAATGACTGGATGACTGTGATGTATAACACAGGCGGAACACTTCAGTGGACTCTCAATCATGCCGGAACCAAAACAGGCGGCGGTGATATTCCTTATTCAGCGATTATTGATGGAGGTTCACTTTATGTGGTTGGAGGAACTGACAATACAACTACACAAAAGGATGCAACGATTGTAAAGTATGACATCATTGGAAGCGAAACATTTGCAAAATACTACAATGGTCAGGGAGATTTCAATGACGATGCAAAGGCAGTAGAAGTAGGAGCAAATGATAACAGCTATACTGCCGGTTATTCATTTGTAGAAGGGAATAACCGTGATGCTTCAATTATCAAGCAGGATGCAACCGGTGCTTTTCAATGCTCCTATTTTTATCAGGGAATCAAAGGTGATGACGATGAGTTCAATGACATCGCACTTTCTTTAAGCGGATCTCTTTATGCAGTCGGCTACACAAAAGTTTCCGGACAAAAGAGTAACATTCTCCTGGTAAAAGTGGATCCAACTACTTGTACAGCTCAATGGTCTTATACCTACGATTATATCGGACAAAGTGATAAAGGTGTCGGTGTGGTTCTGGATGCTTTAGGTAATGCATACATCACAGGATATTCTGATGAGAACGTTGCTGACTCTGCCGATAACAATGATATTGTCACCATCAAAGTTGATGCTGCCGGCAATGAGTTATGGGTTCAGAGATATAACGGTACCGGAAATCTCAGAGATGAACCATCACGCATTCTTCTCGACAACAATGGAAATGTCCTGGTATGTGGCCGCACAGAAAATGTACACGATGACGACTTCGTTCTGCTACGTTACGATGGAAGTACAGGTAATCCTGTATGGGCAACGCCATTTACCTATGGTGGCCCGTTCACCAATGATGATCGCGCACTCGACATGACAATCGATTCAGGAAATAATACTTATGTCTGCGGTTATAGTCAGACAGCCAGTGGTTCTGCCACTGAAGACCCTGTAATTGTGAAGGTGGACGTTTCCGGAACCTTTGCTGGATTTTATTCTTACTCAGGAATCGGAGCAGATGAAGCAATTTCAATTGGCCACGATGTAAATGATAATATTTTTGCAACCTTCCGTGCTGACGCTGATCCTTCTGCATTGACAAGTAATTATGATATTCTTACCATGAAATTTGATAACGGACTGAACCCACTTTGGGCTACACCGCCACAGTACGACAGTCCTATTCAGCAGGACGACAAGCCTGTAAAACTATTGGTAACTACTGCAGGCATTCTCGTTTGCGGGACTACTGAAAATGATACTGTAGCCGGACGCGTAAACCAGAATGTTATTACTCTGATGTATGACACTGACGGGCAACAACTGATGTTCTCGAACTTCGATGGTCCGAATGCTACGGATGATGCACCGAATGCTATGGCTGTTCATGGTAATTACCTTTGGGTAGCCGGTTATGCAGAAGGCACAAATAATAATCAGAAAGACAATCTGGTTTTACAATACGGTTTAACTGTCGGAATCAACGAAACAGGAAATACATTCGCATCCGCTGTTTATCCTAATCCTGCAGTGAATACTGTTCACTTTAGTACAGGCTTAAATGACAATTCAGAAAAAGCCCTGACCATTACAGACATCACCGGAAAAGTTGTGAAGCAATTCGCGTTTTCCGGAAATGAACTCATCGTTGATCTGGGAAGCCTTAGCACAGGTCTCTACCAATATGAAATTAAAAACCATACCGGTTCTTCCAGAGGTAAATTTGGAATCAACTAATCATGAAAAAACTCTCCCTGATCATTTCCTTCTGTGTATTCAGCCTGCTGAATTTTGCCCAGACTCCCAAAAACCTGACACTGTTAGGAAGTATGACTATGCCCGGTGGTCAGTCTCTGGCCGGGTGCTGGCACTACAATGACGGCGCAGGAAACGAATATGCTCTCGTTGGCGGTGCCAATGGTATTGCCATCGTTGACATCACAAATCCGGCAACGCCGAATTTGTTGTTTCAGTTACCCGGTGCAACAAGTCTTTGGCACGAAATCAAAGTGCTCGGAGATTATGCATATGCCGTAAGTGAAGGCAATGATCCGAATGGAATTAAAAATGGACTTCAGATTATAGATCTTCGCTATTTGCCCGACAGTGCACCAAACAAATTTTATTATGGTGATGGCGCCATTTTCAATCAGCTTATTACGGCACATACTGTCACTGCTGCGGGACATTATGTCTATGTAAACGGACATAATATTACAGCATTAGGCAGAGGAATTTTAATTCTTGATGTCAGTGACCCATGGAATCCTGTTTACACAGGTGCAATCGCCGATAATTATTGTCACGACTCTTACGTTCGGGGCGATACAATTTTCAGCAGTGAAATTTACGCAGGTCAGTTTGCCATATTTGATATTTCTGACCCGACTGCTCCCAATCAACTCGCTACTCAAAGTACACCTGCACTGTTTAACCACAATGCGTGGCTTAGCGACGACAGCCGTTATCTTTTTGTAACTGATGAAAAAAGTAATGCACCTATGACTAGCTATGATGTATCGGATTACAATAATATCACTCAAATCGATACTTTTTTCAACGGGAACTTTACATCGCATGAAGTTCACAATGTCAGGGTTTTTAATGATTATGTCCTTTGCCCGTCTTACGGAAGTCAACTGACAATCGTAGATGCCAGTCATCCGTACAACCTGATTGAAGTCGGAAATTATACAACCGGAAGTTCACTTTGCTGGGATGCTGATCCATATACAGCTTCAGGAAACATCATTGCTACTGATATGAATAGCGGAGTACTCTATATCTTTGGACCAACTTACATGAGGGCATGTTATCTTGAAGGTATCGTAACAGACAGCCTAACTGGGATCAGTCTCAATGGTGTAAGTGTCGCTTTGACTTCATTGGGCATAACAGCCAGTACAAATCCTTCAGGGAATTTTGCTACAGGATATGCAGATGCAGGAAGCTATTCAGTGACATTTTCCAAAAGTGGCTATGTGAGTAAAACTGTCGTAGTGAACCTGAATAATGGCTCAACAACGAATCTCAGTGTCCAGCTCGTTCCAATTGGTGCCGGCGTGAATGATTTGACAGAATTGAATGTGATTCTTTATCCAAACCCTGCCACAACGGAGCTGAACATAAGTTCACCATGCCGGATTGAAGATTGCAGTATCTACGATCTTACCGGCAAATTAGTGCTTCGGCAAAACTGTTCTACCGCTAGGAATCTATCTGTTAACATCTCAACTTTGGCAAAAGGAAAATACACCCTTAAGCTGACCGGACCGGATGCTGCGATCTATCGTACTGACTTTGTAAAGGAATAAACACCTGTCATTAGCAATAAAAAAAATCCCCGGACCAATCATCCGGGGATTTTCATTTATTGCCTTACCGGTCTTACATGGAAGCCAGCCTGTCAAGAACGGTAACGATCAGCTTATCCATAGTTTCTTCGGCATGGTGCGTATGCTCATTGGTAATACGGTTCGCCACAATGGCATTGATAGAGCAACAATGATGTCCAAGGATACTTGCCAATCCATACATTGCCCCGGTTTCCATTTCAAAGTTTGTAATACGGTTATTGCCATGACGGAAGGAGTGGAGTGTTTCAATAAAATTCGGTCTTGCTAATTCATACCGTAATACTCTTCCTTGCGGAGCATAAAAGCCGGAGCAACTTGCTGTGATTCCCCTGAACATACCCGTGCTAAGCTTTTCCTCAAGAACAGGGGAGCAGGTAGACAGGTATGGTAATGCCAGAATCCCTTCGTTAGGATAATGCTTTCTGAATGCCTGAATAAGTTCAATTTCTTCAGCATTGTTTTTCAACTTATAAAAGTTGAGCAGACCATCCAATCCTAATCCATATTTGGAAAATACAAAACCATCAACAGGAATCTCGGACTGAAGTGAACCGCTTGTTCCGATGCGAATCAGGTTCAGAGAAGTTAAACTGCTTTTCACCTCCCTTTTATGAAGATCAATATTCACCAGAGCGTCCAGTTCATTGTAAACGATATCGATATTATCGGTACCGATGCCGGTTGATAAAACAGTGATTCGCTTGCCTTTATACATCCCTGTGTGAGTGACAAATTCACGCTTCTGTTTTCTTACTTCTACCGATTGAAAGAACTTTGAGACAACTGCCACTCGATCCGGATCACCCACGTTGATTATCGTATCTGAAATTTCATGAGGATGAAGATTAAGATGATAAACACTGTTATCTGAATTGAGGATAAGTTCTGACTCAGGTATTTTGCTCATGTGAATGATTCCTTTAAATTTGCTCACAATAATAAAACTTATTTCGTTGCTTATGGCATCTTTAAAAAACCACATTTTAGTACCTGTGGATTTTTCAGAACAATCACTCATCGCACTCCGACAATCATACAATCTTGCAAGGCTGACCCGTGCTGAATTGACACTTATTAACGTTATCGATGAATCTTTCCATCTGCCGTTTTTTGCTCCAAAGGAGGATAAAACGATGGAAAAGAAAATCCAGAAAGCGCTTGAACAACTGAGCCATGAAACCAGTGTTGAATCAGGTGTTCTGGTGCACCACCTGGTCGTTCGCGGAAAGGTGTATGAAGAAGTTCAGAAGGCAGCTAAAAAACTCAAGTGCTCGTTTATTGTAATGGGAACCAACGGTAGCACCGGTTTGAAGAAATTCATCGGGTCCAATGCACTTCGTGTTATTCGCGAATCACCATGTCCGGTTATTACAATTAAGGGTAAAAAACACAGAACAGGCTGTAAGAATATCGTTCTGCCATTGGACATGACCAAGGAAACCAAGGAAAAGGTTTCAAAAGCGATTGAAATTGCAGGTTTTTTCAGTTCAACAATTAATCTTGTCAGCGTTCTGACAACGGATGACGAGTTCATTGTCAACAAATTAAAGCGTCAAATGAATCAGGTTCATGATTACATCAAAGAACATAATGTTCCATGTAACGTAGAATTTGTTCATGGCAGTGACGTTGGAGAGGAAATCATCAATTATTCTAAAAAAGTAAAGGCCGATTTGATAATGATTATGACTCAGGAAGAATTAACCTGGACTGATAGTTTGTTCATCAGTTCATCCGCGCAGCAGATCATCAATGAGTCAGACATTCCGGTTCTTTCAGTCAGACCAAAGGAAAAGAAATCAACTACTTTATCAGTATTTGAATACTAAACCCAGAAAAAATGAGCAAGAAATTTCACATCAGTAAAATTCTTATTCCATTTGATTTTTCCGAGACAGCAGAGCTGGCCCTGGAGCATGCCGTATTTATGGCCAAGCTTCACAAGGCTGATATCATGCTCTTGCATGTGGTCGAATCGTTTTCATTTGCGTCGGCCATCAGTTCAGCTTTCGGAAAATCACAATCTGAATTTGAAAATAAGATGGAAACATCGGCTAAGGAAAAGTTGCAAAGCCTTACCGAAAAACTTCATCATGATAGTGGAATGTCTGTCAGCTATAAAATCGATAACGGAAAAATTTACAAGAAGATCGTATCCATTGCTGAAGAAATGAACTTCGATATCATCATCATGGGAACTCATGGCGTCAGCGGTTTCCAGGAGTTCTTAGTTGGCAGTAATACCTACCGGGTTGTAATGTCAGCTCCGTGTCCGGTGATTTCAGTTCAGACTCATGCAAAGAAGATCGGGTTCAAGAATATTTTGTTACCAATCGATAATTCACCTTCGTCACGTCAGAAAGTTAAGCATGCAGTGGAAATTGCACGTCATTACAATTCTGTTGTACACGTTGCCGGTATGATGACAATGAGCGATCCTGATATGCAAAGAAGATGCGAAATGAAAATCCATCAGGTAAGAGATTTTCTGGAAGAGCATGAAATCCCACATACAGTTAAGCTTTTCAAAACTGATAATACAGCTTCTTCTACAGAAGAATACGCCACTCAAATCAATGCTGACCTTATCATGATTATGACTGATCAGGAAGGCTCAGGTTTCTTCATGGGAAATTTTGCCCAGCAAATTATCAATCATTCTAAAATCCCTGTAATGTCCGTCCGTCCGCAGGAAAGTGATGGAGAAAAAATCTCAGTCGGTTATTAGAAAATTCAAAAGTCAAAAGCCAAAAGCCAAAAAGATACTTAAGTTCTTTTTGGCTTTTGGTTTTTAGGTTTTAGTTTTTCTTTCCGAAAACTTTCTTAAGCAAATCCGTTACGCGGGCAGCAGGGTCCTTTCTGATTTTGGCTTCTTCCTGGGCAATGAGTTTGAAAAGTCCGTCGAGTGCTTTTTGAGTAATGTATTCTTCCAGATCAGGGTTTACCTTGGTGATGAAAGGAATGGAATTGTATGTGGTCATCAAAGGATTCCAGTACCTGGTCACATCTACTTTTTGTATGGCGGCCTTGATGATTGGCTTGAATTTATCGTGGAGTGCAACTGTGGTTTTATCTCTGAGAAAATGTGTTGCAGCCGAATCGTTTCCGTTTAGAATACTTAGTCCGTCTGAAATAGTCATTCCTTTCACGGCATCCATAAAAATCGGCGCTGCTTGTTTGGCTGCCTCTTCAGCAGAGCGGTTGATCGTAAGGATAAAATCATCAACCTGTTTGTTCAAGCCTAAAGATCTGAGTTTACTTTCCATTGATGCGGCTTCAGGAGGAAAGGGAATTTTAATCATCGGATTCTTAAAATAGCCGTCAATCCTGGAAGCTGAACTTCCTGCATTCTTGCTGCCGACAGTAAGGGCTTCTTTTAAACCGTCAATAATTTCCTGATTGGTCAGGGGCGTATTCTGGTTAATGGTTTTGTCGATGTCATTACCAAGTTTACGGAGATCAAATTGTCCGCTTGAACAACCTGGCAGTAAAAGGATAAACAAACTGAAGATGGAGAGGGCTCTGAACATAGTGATAGATTTAGACTGCAATTTTACAAAGATGTTGCCAAAAAAAAAGTGCATCGTATGATGCACTTTCAGATCAGGATTCTTTTGCAGGTGGAGGAGTAGGCGGGGTATCATCGCAGTATTTATAGCCACCACAACGTTTCTTCCACAATTCCCTCATCTTTTCTTTTTCTTCAGGAGTCATGCCTTCCCATTTTCTCTTCATCATCCATCGGCCTTCACCATGGCAATGATGTCTTGGTCCCCAGAATCCTCTGAAAAGAATTCTGGACAGTAACATTAATCCTAAGGCTTGAATGTAGGTGATTGCAGGCCCGTGGAACAGATCAATGATCAGCCAGTTCCAAAGCCACATCACAAGGGCTCCGGCTGCAGCGACTGCCAGTATTCCGAAGAAAGCAATTTTCACAAACCAGGTTTTTCTCATTTTATTCTATTGTTATTTTTTTGATTCAAATTGATTTTCCTTACATGAGTTCGTCATAGAGATAACGAAGCTTTTCACGCAAAGCCAGGACAGCATAACGTTTACGTGAAAGAAGTGTATTCAAAGATTCACCCGAAGCATCTGCCATTTCTTTAAAGCTGATTCCTTCAAGTTCATGCTTTATAAAAACTTCTCGCTGTTCTTTAGGTAATTCATCCAAGGCCATTTCAATAGCCTCCCAGATCAGGGCCTGATCGAAGTCCATATCCGGACTGTTCGTATTCGACCGCAGCAAGTCGTTCAAAAAGAGTTGATCGTCATCTTCTCCTCCCTGATAAACCAGCTGATCTTCCAGAAGAACCGGTTTCTTCTTTCGGTATTTGTCTGTGATTTTATTGCGGGCTACCCGAAAGAGCCAGGCTGCCATTTTTTCAATAGGTTGCATCATACGGTACGACTGGGTGAGCTCAACCATGACGTCCTGAAAGATATCTTCAGCTTCTTCCGGCTCCCGTACGCGGTTCCGGATAAAGTCAAATAACCTTTTCCCGTTTTCTTTTACAACCTTCCCAATGGTTTCATTCTGACCTTCCGTCATCGCCATAACCGTTGTTCTAGGATTATCCATACATAGACGGCTGACGGAAAGCCCGATCATTTATTTTACGGCTTTCAAAAGTCGTCCGATTTCATCCTACCTTTGAGCAAGGTAAGCATTCTGCAAAACTCATGAACAAGCAGAGGTGTTTATCGGTTGTGAGTTAATAAAAATGAAGATGATTTTTGCTGAAATTATTACCATTGGCGATGAATTACTGATAGGACAAGTCATCGATACCAATAGTGCCTGGATGGGGCAAAAGCTAAATGAGATAGGAATCAAGGTCAAACAAATCACTTCTGTCAGTGACAGTAAGGATCACATAGTCAGTGCTCTCAATGAAGCTGCTTTAAGAGCTGATGTAATACTGATTACCGGTGGGTTAGGACCCACTAAAGACGATATCACCAAGAAGACTTTAGCCGATTATTTCAATTCCGACATGGTTTTGAATGAAGATTCTCTTCGCGTAATTGAAGAAATCTTCCGAACCAGAGGTCGTCAGATTACTGAAATCAATCGCCTTCAGGCTATGGTTCCGCGCAAGTGCAAAGTGCTGGTGAACAAAAACGGAACAGCACCCGGAATGTGGTTTGATGAGAATAATAAAATCTATGTCTCTATGCCGGGTGTTCCCGGTGAAATGAAAGGTCTGATGCAGGATGCAGTTCTTCCTGCGCTTGAGAAAAAGTTTCATCTTCCGCCTGTCATTCATAAGACTATACTCACTCAGGGAATTGGGGAATCCTTTCTCTCGGACAAAATTGAAAGCTGGGAGTTAAGTTTACCATCACACATTAAACTGGCTTATCTTCCTGCTGGTGGTACAGTGCGATTACGACTGAGTGGTTCAGGTAAGGAAGCAGAAACTCTGAAACAGGAAATACAGACGGAGATCGATCGTGTTCTTCCACTCATCGATGAATACGTTTTTGGTTATGATTTGGAAACGCTGGAAGAATTAATTGGAAAAAGGCTGATTGAAAAAGGCAAAACTCTTTCCACTGCCGAGAGTTGTACCGGCGGATATATTGCCCAGCGCATTGTATCGGTTCCCGGCGCATCAGCCTACTTTATGGGATCGGTAGTTCCTTACTCAAACGAACTGAAGGAAAAAGTTCTCGGCGTTGACAGTGCTGTTATAAATTCGTTCGGAGCTGTTAGTGAACAAACCGTGAGGATAATGGCCGAAAATGCCCGCAAACTGATGCGGACAGATTTTGCAATTGCCACTTCAGGCATTGCAGGTCCAACCGGAGGAACCGAAGAAAAACCGGTCGGAACCGTATGGATGGCCATTGCCGGGCCTGAAGAAACCTTCGTTCAAAAATTGCAATTGGGCACTAATCGACTGAGAATCATACATGAAACATCGAATTTTGCCCTCAACGGACTTCGGAAACTGCTCGCAAAGTCTTAAACAAAGATTTGTGGAGAATTATAGATTTTTTTGTTTTTTCTAAGAAGAAAAATGTATCTTTGCGCCTCTTAAAAAATTGAATCTCATGGCACGTATTTGTGATCTGTCCGGAAAAAGAGCAATGGTAGGAAACAGCGTTTCCTTCTCAAATAAGAAAACTAAGCGCAAATTCAACCCGAATCTGCAGACTAAGAAATTCTATGTACCTGAACTGGGTGAATGGATTACTTTGAAAGTATCAACTTCAGCTCTGCGTACTATTGATAAAATTGGTATTAGCGCAGCAATTGACAAAGCTATCCGCAAGGGTCGCATTTGATCAATGCCTGTCTTAGATATTCGGCCACCTTTTCAGGTGGCTTTTTTTTTCTCTAAATTTGACTGAATCAATCATCGTCTTGAGAAATTTCCGGATCAACTTTGCTTTCATCTTGCTCTTTCTGGGTCTTTCCATTTCAGGAAAATCTCAGAGTGGCGGACGCTATGAAACAGACTTTCTAACTCCTGATTTTCATAAAGGCAGGAGAGAGGCATTGCGTCAATTTTTACCTGAACATACAGTTGCTATTCTCTTTTCGAATCCGGAAAGAAACCGGTCGAATGACAATGATTACCCCTATCACCAGGATCCTGATTTTTATTACCTCACCGGCTTCAATGAACCCAACGCAGTTCTGATAATTTCTTCAGAGAAAATTTCCTGTAATGAATCAGAATCAGATGAGTTTCTATTCATTCCAAAGCGTGATCCGAAGAAGGAGACATGGACGGGAAAGATGGCTGACGAAAAATATGCTTCTGAAATTTCAGGAATCAAAACAGTGTACCCGACTTCTGCTTTTGATCCGCTATTTGTTTTTCCGCCGAAATTTTCAATCTGGTATTTACCGCTTCCCGAAGGTGTTACCGACGATAAAACTTCTGATGCAGACCTTTTCAATCTGATTGAACAATTTAAAAGAAAATCAAACTTTCCTCCGGAAAATGGTGACTCCTACAAATTGCGGAAAGCACTTTCTACGCTGAGAGAAATCAAATCTGAAGAGGAGTTAGTGCTCCTGAGAAAAACGATCAACATAAGCGCTGACGGACATCTTTCTATGATGAAATCCATTCATCCATCAATGCGCGAATACCAATTGCAGGCAGTCGGAGAATTTGAATTTGCAAAGGCCGGAGCTGAAAGTTTTGGTTATGCCAGCATTTGTGGAAGTGGTGAAAACAGTTGTATCCTTCATTACAGTACGAACAGACGAATGATGAATGATTCCGACCTTGTCGTCATAGACATGGGTGCAGAGTATCATGGTTATTCAGGCGATATCACACGCACGTTACCTGTATCTGGAAAATTCACGGAGAATCAACTGATCCTATACAATCTTGTTCTCGAAGCGCAGAAGGCAGGAATAAAGGAATGCAAAGCCGGCAATCCTTTCCAGGCCCCTCATGAAGCAGCTAAAAAAGTTATTTCCGAAGGTCTGCTAAAACTTGGTATCATTTCCAGGGCTGACGATTATCGGATGTACTTCATGCATGGTACTTCCCATTACCTGGGCCTGGATGTGCATGATAAAGGCACTTATGGGGCCTTAAAACCGGGAAATGTAATCACCGTGGAACCCGGAATCTACATTCCTGCCGGAAGCGAATGCGACCCTAAATGGTGGAATTTCGGTATCAGAATAGAAGACGACATACTTATAACTTCCTCAGGTTGTGAGAATTTATCAATAAAAGTACCTTCCGACCCTGCTGAAATCGAACGATTGATCGGGGCTTCCGGAAATATGCACAAATAGGAGCTGAAAACTTGACTAAAACATCATAAAAAGGTTTTTTCTTAAATAAATTTGTCTATATTTGCAGCCCTGTAAAATTCATCCTTAAGTATTGCAGGTTGAACAGTTTAAAGAATAACAAAAAATGGCAAAGAAAGGTAATCGTATTCAGGTAATTCTTGAATGCACTGAGCACAAAGCCAGCGGCATGGCGGGAACTTCCCGTTACATTACAACTAAGAACAAGAAGAACACCACAGAGCGTATGGAGTTGAAAAAATACAACCCTATTCTCAAGAAGATGACTGTTCATAAAGAAATCAAATAAGTTTCATTTCAAAGCTGAAAGGATTTAGAAAATGGCAAAGAAAACCGTTGCGACTCTCAAGAGCGGAAAAGGAAAAGAATTCTCCAAAGTAATTAAAATGGTAAAGAATCCTGAAACAGGTTCATACCAGTTTAAAGAGGAAGTAGTTCATAACGATCACGTAAAAGATTTTCTGAAAGAGAAATAATTCTCTTCGGAGGGATAGTATATACTGAGCTTCTTTCTTTACCGGAAGAAGCTCTTTTTATTTTCTGACCTGATAAAATATATCGTAAATGGGCCTGTTTAATTTCTTCTCCAAGGAAAAAAAGGAAAGCTTAGACAAAGGATTAGAGAAAACAAAAACTTCTCTCTTTTCGCGCATTGCCAAAGCTGTAGTTGGAAAGTCTACCGTTGATGCGGAAGTACTGGATAATCTGGAAGAGATTCTCGTGACGTCGGACGTAGGTGTGAACACTACATTGAAAATTATTAAACGTCTTGAAGAAAGAGTAGCCAAAGACAAATACGTTGGCACAGATGAATTAAACAAACTTCTGAAAGATGAAATCGCCGGCCTGCTTAGCGAAAATAATTCTCAGAACGCCGAGGATTTTAGTCTGCCTGAAGGCAAGAAGCCGTACATTATTATGGTTGTAGGTGTGAATGGCGTTGGTAAAACAACAACCATTGGAAAGCTTGCCTATCAATTTAAAAACGCCGGCAAGAGCGTAATGCTTGGTGCCGCTGATACCTTCCGTGCTGCAGCTGTTGATCAATTGGATATCTGGAGTAAAAGAGTAGGTGTACCAATCGTGAAACAGGCCATGGGCTCAGATCCTGCTTCCGTTGCATTTGATTCGGCGCAATCGGCCGTTGCTCAGAGCGCTGATGTACTCATCATCGATACAGCCGGAAGGTTGCACAACAAGGTTAATCTGATGAACGAGCTTTCAAAAATCAAGCGTGTAGTTCAGAAGGTAATTCCGGATGCGCCACATGAAATTCTTTTGGTTCTTGATGCCAGCGAGGTCAGAATGCCATTGAACAGGCACGCCAGTTCTTACTCGCAACGAGAGTTAACCTTGCATTGACTAAACTTGATGGCACAGCAGAAAGGCGGAGTAGTGATTGGTATCTCCGATGAATTTAAAATTCCGGTTAAATATATCGGCGTTGGCGAGAAAATGGAAGACCTCCAGGTTTTCAATCGTGTAGAATTTGTAGACTCACTTTTCAGTTCGGGCGCATCAGATGAGAACTAAATCACTGAAGAAAAATAAAATCAATGTCGTAACACTGGGTTGCAGTAAGAATGTGTTTGACAGCGAAGTTTTGATGGGACAATTGAAGGCGAATAAATTTCTCGTTGAACACGAATCAACGGAAGATGACGCAGCGATAGTAATCATCAATACTTGTGGTTTTATTGATAATGCAAAACAGGAATCTATCGATACAATTTTACGCTTTGCAGAAGCCAAGGAAGAAGGCAAAATTGAAAAACTGATCGTCACCGGCTGCCTGAGCGAACGGTACAAACCGGAATTATCAAAAGAAATTCCCAACGTCGATGATTTTTTCGGCACAAGAGATCTGCCGCTTTTGCTTAAATCACTCGGCGCCGATTATAAGCACGAATTAATTGGCGAACGCTTACTGACCACACCTCGTCATTTCGCTTACCTCAAGATTTCTGAAGGCTGCGACCGCCCTTGTTCTTTCTGTGCAATTCCATTAATGCGTGGAATACATAAGTCTACTCCAATGGAAGAGTTGGTTCAGCAATCTACTCAACTTGCTTCTAAAGGAGTCAAAGAATTAATCCTAATTGCACAAGACCTGACATATTACGGTCTTGATCTATATAAGAAGAGAAATCTGAGCGAACTCCTTAAACGATTGTCTGATGTAAACGGCATAGAGTGGATCCGCCTTCACTATGCATTTCCATCCGGTTTTCCGATGGATATTCTTGATGTGATGAATGAACGAGCGAATATCTGCAAGTATCTTGACATGCCACTTCAGCACATTTCGGATCGAATGCTAAAAAGCATGCGCAGAGGAACAACGACCCGGAAGACCAACGAACTCATTCAACAAATCAGAGAGAAAGTGCCTGGTATTGCGCTAAGGACAACTCTCATTGCAGGTTATCCCGGTGAAACGGAAGATGACTTTCAGGAAATGAAAGATTGGGTCAGAGAGATTCGCTTTGAACGTCTGGGAATCTTTGCATATTCACACGAGGAGAATACTCACGCATTTTCAATGGAAGATGATGTTCCTGATGAAGTAAAGCGTGAACGTGCTGCAGAAATCATGGACATTCAGCAACAAATTTCTGCGGAAAAAAATTCTGAAAAAGAAGGAAAAACTTTCAAGGTCCTTATCGACCGCAAAGAAGGAAACTATTTCATCGGCCGAACTGAATTTGATTCACCGGAAGTCGACAATGAAGTTTTGTTAGATGCAAAAGAAAATTATGTGCGGATCGGTGATTTCGTCAACGTAAAAATTGAACGCGCAGAAGAATTCGATCTCTACGGAAAAGCTGAATTATGAAAAATGAATTCTGAATTCTGAATTCAAAATTCGCATTGTGATAACCGGATCAATATAACATGGGCTCTTCACAAATTCATCAACGGTACCGTCTTCATATTCGACTTTAACTCTGACCTTACTTCCTGCTTTGTAATCCTGAATAATAATTGATTTCTTGTCTTCGGAAATTTTTCCCTGAATAGGAGTAAAGTCCTTCTCGTACATGATATACCTGATCTCTTTTGCCGGATGTTCCAGATGAATCTGAAATTCTTTCGGTGCAGTCCTGAGAGAATCCGGCTCAGCGAATAAATTAAGTCCGAGAATCAAAAATAAAATAAGAGTGCCTGTCAGTTTAAGCATATCATAAATATATAAAAAAAGGAAGCGAAAGGCTTCCTTTTTTTACAAAAGTTTAGCTTATCAGTGGTTGACGACAAAAGACCCTTTGCGCAATTTGCCGGCTGTGTTGATCTGATAATAGTAAGTACCATTTGCAAGATTTGCCACAGGCAAACTTTCTGATTGAGTTAGATTCTCTTTTTTCAGAATGAGTTTTCCGTTCTCATCAAATACTTCAAGAGACGAAGAAGCTAATTGATCGGTGATTGATAAGTTCAGAGTAGATGCCGCAGGATTAGGATACACACTTTCTGCTTTCGTCACCGGACTGCTGATTCCATTGAATGAAGTAATGAAATAAGAAGACGAAGATGTTGTATTACCCAGACTATCGGCTTCAAGTGAAAGGAGCAACACAGGATCATGGCCCGGAAGCATAAACATATAACGGCTGGTCTGTTGTGCGGATTGACTCAAAGGCACATAGATTCCGCCTCCGATATCAATTGACATCGAATCATACACCAGAATAGTTTCTTTTGTACGCAGTACATTGTTGAATGTACCGGATGGAAGGATCAGTGTTCCGGATCCGTCAGCATTAAATGTTTCAAAAGATGACAATCTCACTCTGACATTTTGAGAGAGGTAAACCGTATCAATTGAAATGTACCCATAATTAGTCACAGTATTACCATAGGACAAAGGAACCGGGAAGTACATCGAAGGCTGAATGTATGCAAACGTTGTCGTAAGATTTGCAAATCCATCAATGTAAAATCCGGAAGAGTTTCCATGGAAATAGGAATAATCATTCGTCCATATTTTGTGTCCGCACAATGTCGCTGCAGGGAAAGAAGAAGCGTAAGGCGTACCGGCTGCCGGACCGAAGCCTACAGTATCTGTTTCCAGATTTTGGAGACCGGAATAATCCCAGCTGGCTCCTGAGCCACCCGGCAACATCGGAACTACATAGGTTGAATCAGTACCCATAAAGAAGGCCTGACCATTATAAGGCAGATCGGCCGTTGTAACTGTTTGCCCAAATCCCAATAAAGGGAAGAGAAGCAGGAAGAGAGCGTAAAGCTTTTTCATTGTATTTTTTTTAGGAGAGTAACAAAGGTACACACTCATCCTGATAGCTGCTACACATTAAAATCTTAAAAATTGTGAAAGTGCAGATTCAGTAAATTTCTGATTTGATCAGAGGTGATTGGATAATTCGGGGGTAGTGGCTGTTGAATAATAAAAAAGGGGCCCTGAAAGGCCCCCGGTATCTTCTGTTTGAATCATTTAGCGGAGATCAACAATTTCTGCACCCGGATATTTCGAAGAGGTGAAAACGTAGAGATTTTCATCTGCAGCGCCATCGGCCTGAAACTTATCTACAGTGATGGTTTGTGTGCCACCGTTTTTATCCATCAGCTTTGCCGATGAAATCATCTTGTCATTTTTGTTAATGGTGAGTTTTACCTTGAAGATGTTTTTATTCTTTGCATCAACAGGAACAAGTTCAACCTGTTGGTAAACGACTCCTTTTTCAGTGACTTCTCCTGTAAACTTTGACAACCATCCTTTTTCATAGATGGTAAAAATGTTTGTTGGTGAAATTGTATTATCGTCGTTCTTCTGATTGTCGATCTGAACTTCATTGGCATCCTTTACAAACGTCCAGCGGGTTTTTCCGTCACTGATCACATCCTGACCTGCAATCTCCAGTTTGTATTTATTTCCTTTCAGATAAAGGCTGCCTTTTTGAACTTCTTTCGTTTTATTCTTTGTGTTTTCTATTGTTATCGTGAAAGCAGCTTTAATGCTTTTGAACGATTTAAACTTTGCACTAACGCCCTTCAGAATTTCCTGAGCTTTTGAATCAGTCTGTGCATAAAATGCAACCGGCATCATCAGGAGGAGGAAGAGCGCAATTTTCTTTTTCATTGTTTTCTCTTTTTCGAAATAAGGGTGCGAAGGTAGAATTTTCAACACTCTTAACAAATAACGTTCCAGTTCAGGCAAATAGACGGCGCCGTGATTTAAAGACACAAATACCTACAAATCAATCAATTCTCTCTATTTCTGAGACCGCTGAGAATCGATTCGAGTGACATAGGGTCCTTCACCAGCACCTCTCGTGCTTTAGAGCCTTCAAACGGGCCAATGATCTTTGCTGCTTCCAGTTGATCGATAATACGGCCTGCACGGTTGTAACCAAGTTTAAGGCGTCTCTGCAATAAACTTGCAGAACCCTGCTGGTGTTGAACAATAATTTGTGCTGCCTCTTCGAACAGTGGGTCTCTGTCGTCCGGATCAAGTTCCGACCTGCTGCCTTCACCGCTTTCATCCACATATTCAGGAAGCAGGTGAGCATCTGAATAACCACGCTGATTGCCGATGAAGTCTGTAATCCTTTCCACTTCCGGAGTATCCACAAATGCGCATTGCAGGCGGATCAGATCTGCACCTGTAGAGAACAGCATATCACCACGACCGATCAGCTGGTCAGCACCACCGGTATCCAGAATCGTTCTGGAGTCGATCTTTGAGGTTACACGGAAAGCGATACGTGCAGGGAAGTTGGCCTTGATTGTACCGGTAATAATATTAACTGAAGGTCGCTGAGTGGCAATGATCAGGTGAATACCGATAGCACGGGCAAGCTGGGCAAGACGAGCAATCGGTGTTTCAATTTCTTTACCTGCTGTCATGATCAGATCGGCAAATTCATCGACCACCAGAACTATATAAGGAAGATATTTGTGGCCGTTATTCGGATTGAGACGGCGGGCAATGAACTTGGCATTGTACTCTTTAATATTTCTCACTCCTGCATCTTTCAGCAATTCATAACGCTGATCCATTTCAATACAAAGTGAGTTCAATGTATTAACGACCTTTTTAGTATCTGTGATGATCGCTTCAGCTTCACCGGGTAGCTTGGCAAGAAAATGTCGCTCGATTGTCTTGAAAAGAGTAAGCTCAACTTTTTTCGGATCCACCAGAACGAATTTGATTTGTGCAGGGTGCTTGCGATATAATAATGATACCAGAATAGCATTCAATCCAACCGATTTACCCTGACCCGTAGCACCGGCCATCAGAAGGTGTGGCATCTTGGCAAGGTCAGCTACGAATACTTCATTACTGATGGTTTTACCAAGGCCTACAGGCAATTCATATTCGGCATTGACAAACTTCTCTGAACCAAGAACTGACTTCATTGGCACTACTTCCGGCTTTTGATTCGGAACTTCGATACCGATAGTTCCTTTACCCGGAATAGGAGCGATGATACGAATACCGAGGGCTGCCAGACTAAGAGCGATATCATCTTCCAGATTTTTAATTTTCGAAATACGAATACCAGCCTGCGGAACAATTTCAAAAAGCGTAACCGTAGGTCCGATAGTCGCCTTAATTTTTTCAATTGAAATATTATAGTGGCTGAGCGTCTCTACAATTCTGTTTTTATTGGCCTCGAGTTCTTCTTTGTTCACTTCAATTTTTTTGTCACCGTAGTTTTCCAGAAGATCCAGGGTTGGATACTTATACGATGACAAATCAAGAGTCGGATCATAATCACCCATGACGATAGGTAATTCTTCAGAGCCGTCAACAACTGGCTCTTCTTCCGTCACTGTTTCAACTTCGAGCTGCAAATCACCGTCTGCCGGCAGGGCAGGGGCGCTGCTCATAGGAGTAAGTTCAATTTCATCCTCTTCAGCTACCTCTTCTTCCATTACAACCTCATCCTCTTCTTCAACTTCTTCTTCCTCTTCATCCAGATTGATAAAATCGCCTTCTTCTTCTTCTTCCTCTTCACTTTCTTCATCATCTTCTTCATCGTCCAATCCAAGCTCGAGTTCAACTGTTCTTGGTGATTCATCTTCCCTGACCTGATTGACCTTTTCTTTAGGAGCAGCTACTGCTTCGTTTGCAGCATCTGACAATTCAACATCTTCTTCCGTTTCCATCATTGCCACGCGCTTGAGCGGAATATTGAATGCTGCAACAAGGAAAGCGAGGCCGCTAAAAACAAGCAAAGCACCTGTCCCAATTAAGCCGATCGCTGAATTCAAAGTTGCACTCATTCTGTAACCGTAACCACCGGCCAGAAAGAGCAAATTAGAATTAGAGTGGAAGATATACCCTAAAAATGTAGTCAGCCAGACAGAAGTAAAAAACGAATACTTCAGCGTTTTACCTATTGGAAGAAAACTAAAGTCCCAAATGATCTTCACTGCAAACAATGAAAGGATAAGCGGAATGCAGAAAGCACAGATTCCGAACCACTGATTCTGCAGTTTCATGGCGGCATAGGCTCCGAATTTTCCCAGCCAGTTGTTGACGGTCTGATCAGAGTTCAACAGGTCCCAGAATGAATTAATTCCTGCAATAACCTGATCACTTTTCCACGTTATGAGATTTGAAACAAGAGCAACTACCATGAAAAATGATGTCATTAACAGCATAAGACCGAATATCTTATGAGTCCTTTCATCAGTAAAAAAGGAACGGATGGAGGCCATTCTGTCCTTCATTCCGCCTTTGTTTTTCTTCGATCGTTCTTTCTTTTCTTTCCCTTCTTCGCCGTCGCCTTTTAGCCTGTTAGCCATGTAAATACCTTATTTTATAATGGTTTTAAAATTAGAAGTACCTGAAACACGCGATTCATCTGTGTTTTAAAAGATATGAACAAGGTTATTCAGTCTGAATTAGCCTCATATATTGAACGCAGATGGCCGAAAAAATTGTAAAATTGCCTTCCTGATTTAGTGAATTCAGCCTCTTATTCTTACCGCTTTCCGGAATAAGAACAGGTTAGAATTCCCCGGAATTTCCCGCAGAAAAGATCAGTATATTTGTTACATAAAACACCTCCCATGAAAATTCTCAGAATCACAGCACTTATTGTTTGTCTTCTCACGATTCAGTTAACAGCACAGAATACAAAACATTCAATTGTCACAGGTAAGATCGTCTATAAAATTACCGTCAGCAGTCAGACTCCTTCGAAAGCAGGGCAACATGCTCCTGAGCAAATGACCTTATATTTTTCACCGACAAAGACGCGTTCGGAAATGAAAATGCCCACAGGAAATGCCATTGTTATGATTTCTGATTTTCTGAATGGAACAGCGTATACTTTAATGGACATGGGTCCGAAAAAAATGGCAATTCAGACGACTTTCGATGAGATCAAAGCAAAACGTAAGGGGCCGGCTCCTAAAGTGACACTAACACGCGAAAGTAAAGTCATTGCAGGCTACACCTGTTACAAAGCAATCGTAATAGTGACCAATGATAAAGGCGACCACACTATGGACGTCTGGTTCAGCAATGAAATTAAGTCTCAGAATACATTCAGTACAAAGATTGAAGGCATCAATGGTTGTCTGATGGAATTCGAAACCTCTGAAGGCGGAAGAACCATGACAATGACTGCTGAGAGTGTTCAAGCAATTGACAATATTGACCCTGCTTTATTCACTGTTCCGGAAGGATACACAATTACGAAAGCATCAGACATGATGAAACGCTAAAATTTCTTTCTTCATTTATGTTACATACCTTAAGTATCAGGAATTACGCCCTAATTGATGAACTCAACATTCAGCTTGGGAACAAACTCAATATTATTATCGGTGAAACAGGCGCAGGAAAATCAATCATTCTTGGAGCCTTAAGCCTGTTACTTGGTCAGCGGGCTGATTCTTCTGCATTATCTGATAAAGAAGGAAAGTGCATTATTGAAGGAGAATTCTCTTTTCCATCTTCATTGAAAGAGTACTTCGTCGAAAACGAACTCGATGTTGAAAAATCCATTTTGCTCAGGCGAGAAATCACCCGGGAAGGAAAATCAAGGGCATTTGTAAATGATACACCGGTAAATCTTACGACACTTAAAGAAATCGGTACAAGATTGGTTGATGTACACTCACAACATGAAACACTTCTGCTGAATAATTCAGGCTTTCAGCTTTCAGTGGTAGATTCATTTGCCGGAATTCGGGCAGATGTAGATCAGTTCAAAGTGCTTTTCAAAGATTATCAGTCCATTCAAAAAAAACTGGCGGAGGCAGAAGAACGCGAAGCAAAAGCAAAGAGTGAATATGATTATTTGCAATTTCAGTTTAAAGAACTCGATGAAGCTTCATTAAATGATTCTGAAAAGAGTCTTCTGGAAGAAGAGTTGAAAAAACTTTCACATGCAGAAGAAATCAAAAATGTACTTACCAGAATTGATGAGTTGATATCTACAGACGAAAGTAATATTTTATCAGTACTAAATCAGTCAGTAACACTCTCATCATCGGTTTCCAAATTTCATCCTGACATAGATAGTTTAACAGAACGCCTGAAAAACATTCGTGTAGAACTGAAGGATATCAGCTTTGAAGCATCTTCTATTGCTGAATCAACCAGTGCTGATCCGCAGCGTGCAGAAGTGATCACCGAGCGTATCAATCTGTTGAATCGGCTCGAGCAAAAACACAGAGTGAATGATACAAATTCACTTATCCGGATTCGCGATTCAATTGCTACGCAACTGACCTCTATTGATTCTATTTCTGATGAGATCGAAGTCTTGAGAAAGCAACTCGAAAAGCAACAGAAGGAATTGCTCAAACGTGCAGCAGCATTGAGCGAAAAACGAAATGCGGCCATTCCGGGGATTGAGAAAAAAGTGAAGAGCTTACTTTCCGATTTAGCAATGCCGAATGCAATTCTCAAGATTGAAAATCGAGAATTGGAAGATTCTGAATTGAATGCTACCGGTCGTGATTCTATCCGCTTTTTATTTACTGCGAATAAAGGTAGTGCACTGAATGAAATTTCGAAGGTTGCTTCCGGTGGAGAATTAAGCAGATTGATGCTTTGTTTGAAAGCTATCGTCGC
Organism: Bacteroidia bacterium; assembly: GCA_046330055.1. GTDB lineage: Bacteria > Bacteroidota > Bacteroidia > AKYH767-A > 2013-40CM-41-45 > JADKIH01. The sequence goes on from JAXLTM010000003.1 coordinate 143,654, forward strand.
CAAACTGATTGAATTGCCAACGATTATTTTTGATGAGATTGATACCGGCGTAAGCGGTGAGACTGCATATAAAATCGGGAAAGTGATGAGCGAACTTTCTGCATCCATTCAATTGGTGGCAATCACCCATTTACCGCAAATTGCCAGCAGAGGAGAGAAACACTATTTTGTGTACAAGGAAATTTCAGGAAAGAAAACCTTCACTCGTGTCAAATTACTTTCTAATGATGAAAGAGTTGTGGAAGTGGCAAGGATGTTAAGCGGAGACAAGCCCACGGCAATTGCCATGGAAAATGCGAAAGAGCTCCTTAAAAATTAAGCAATTCCCGGAATTTACGCATTATATGTTTTACATTGAATTAAACAGACAGTTCTATTCCAAAAATCAATTCTTTAGAATTGAAGTGAAAAATTATCTTTGTCAAAAATTCTATAGATATGTCGAACCAACTTTTGAAAGGCAAGCGTGGTATTATCACAGGTGCGCTTGACGCAAACTCAATAGCATGGAAAGTGGCTCAGCGATGCCATGAAGAAGGTGCACAAATCGTTCTGACGAACGCACCAATTGCCATGCGTATGGGCGAAATCCGAAGAAACTTTGCTGAAGAAACCAAATCAGAAATTATTCCTGCTGATGCGACGTCGGTGGAGAATTTCTAATCTGTATCAGAAATCATGGAAATCATGGGTGGAAAAATCGACTTCGTACTTCATTCAATCGGAATGTCGGTAAACATTCGTAAGAACATTCCTTACGTAGAAAGTAATTATGATTTCTATGCGAAAGGTGTTGATGTATCTGCTATGTCACTTCACAAATCTGAGCGTAGCCATGAAAATGGATGCCATCAACGAAGGTGGGAGTGTTGTAGCTCTTTCTTACATAGCAGCTCAAAGAACCTATCCGTTCTATACTGATATGGCCGATATCAAAGCGTTGCTTGAATCTATTGCACGAAGCTTTGGATACCACTACGGTAAATTCAGAAAGGTGAGAGTGAATACCGTTTCTCAGTCACCGACAAAAACTACGGCAGGTACCGGAATCAAAGGCTTTGAAGATTTCTACAACTTTGCAGATGCCCTTTCTCCGTTAGGAAATGCTTCTGCCGAAGCTTGTGCAGATTATTGCGTGGCATTGTTCTCTGACCTGACACGCATGGTAACGATGCAGAATCTTTACCACGACGGTGGTTACAGCACAACGGGAATCTCTAATGAGGTTATGGCAAAATTCCAGTCATAATTCTTTAAGTATAGAAACAAAAAAGCCCCTCCTGAGGAGGGGCTTTTTTTTATGAGGAGATTATTCATCTTTCTTTTTTCTCGATCCTGATTTGGCAGGAGGAGTAGGTGAATTGCCTGTCGAAGCATTGGCCTTGATTACATTAATTTTTAGCTGTCCTGCTTCTTTATCGAATGTCACATCAATTGTGTCACCTTCCGACATTTCCGCCTTGATGATCTCTTCAGCCAGTGGATCTTCGAGGTATTTCTGGATTGCTCGTTTCAACGGACGGGCACCATAATTACTGTCAAATCCATGGTCGGCGATATAATCCTTGGCATCTTCAGAAAGCTGAATTTTGAAACCAAGTTCATTCAGACGTTTGTAGAGGTGAACCAACTCAACATCGATAATCTTGTGGATGTGTTCTTTTTCAAGTGAATTGAACATTACCACATCATCGATACGATTGAGGAATTCAGGAGCGAAGGCTTTCTTAAGTGCATTTTCGATAACTCCACGAGAGTGATCATCTGCACCTGCCATTTTTGCTGAGGTTGCGAAACCGACACCCTGACCGAAGTCCTTCAACTGACGTGAACCGATGTTCGATGTCATGATCATAATAGTGTTCTTAAAGTCAACTTTACGACCAAGACTGTCTGTCAGCATACCTTCGTCGAGTACCTGGAGCAGGAGGTTGAAGATATCCGGGTGAGCCTTTTCAATTTCATCGAGGAGAACAACTGAATAAGGTTTACGGCGAACTTTTTCAGTCAACTGACCACCTTCTTCGTATCCAACATATCCCGGAGGTGCGCCAATCAAACGACTAACGGCAAATTTCTCCATGTATTCACTCATATCAATACGGATGAGTGCTTCTTCAGAATCGAATAAGTACTTAGCAATAACTTTCGCGAGTTCTGTTTTACCAACACCGGTAGGGCCGAGGAAGATAAATGTTCCGATTGGCTTGTTTGGATCTTTCAATCCTGCACGGTTACGCTGAATAGCCTTTACAACTTTCTGAATAGCGAGATCCTGTCCGATTACTTTGCCTTTCAGTTCTTCTGACATTTTCACCAGACGATTACTTTCAGACTGAGCCACGCGGGTAACAGGGATACCTGTCATCATCGCTACTACTTCAGCCACATCGGCTTCAGAAACAGTATAGCGGTGTGTTTTTGTTTCTTCTTCCCATGCACGTTTTGCATTCTCAAGTTGTTCGAGCAATTGCTTTTCAGAATCGCGAAGTTTAGCAGCTTCTTCATATTTCTGACTGCGAACAACACGGTTCTTTTCATTCTTGATTTCCTGAACTTTATTTTCGAGGTCAAGGATATTTTTAGGAACGTGAATATTGGTAATATGAACACGTGAACCGGCTTCATCGAGGGCATCGATTGCTTTATCCGGAAGGAAACGGTCAGTGATATAACGAGAAGTAAGTGTTACACATGCTTTAATTGCTTCCGGAGTGTAGTTCACATTATGATGTTCTTCATAACGCTCTTTAATGTTATTGAGAATTTCCATTGATTCTTCAACAGAAGCCGGCTCAACGAGCACACGCTGGAAGCGACGATCCAATGCACCGTCTTTTTCAATATACTGACGATATTCATCAAGCGTAGTAGCACCAATACATTGAATTTCACCACGGGCAAGAGCAGGTTTGAACATATTTGAAGCATCCAGTGAACCTGATGCGCCGCCGGCACCGATGATAGTATGAATTTCATCGATGAAGAGAATGACATCCGGAGATTTTTCCAGTTCATTCATCACTGCTTTCATACGCTCTTCGAATTGTCCGCGGTATTTTGTCCCTGCAACTAAAGAAGCAAGATCAAGTGTTACAATACGCTTATTGAAAAGTACACGCGAAACTTTACGCTGAACGATACGAAGTGCGAGACCTTCAGCGATGGCAGATTTACCAACACCGGGCTCACCGATAAGAATCGGGTTGTTCTTTTTACGGCGGGAGAGGATTTGAGAAACACGCTCAATTTCCTTTTCACGACCGACGATAGGATCGAGGCGACCCTCTTCGGCAGCTTTTGTAAGGTCGCGGCCGAAATTGTCAAGAACAGGAGTTTTAGATTTAGAATCCGAGCCTTTTTTGGAAGTCATTCCGCTGCCGCCTTCATCATCCTTAGCATAAGGATCATCGTCGGCCGGATTGCTCGGAGCTTCTGAACGGAAGTTGGATTTGATCACATCCAGTTCCTCTTTCACGATTTCATAATTGATACCGTACTGATTGAGTATCTGAGTAGCGATATTATCTTCATCCTTCAGGATTGAAAGAAGGAGGTGTTCGGTACCGATCACATCACTCTTGAAAACCTTAGCTTCCAGATAAGTTATTTTAAGAGCCTTTTCCGCTTGTTTGGTCAAAGGAATATTGCTCAGATTGTTGATGGAAGTTGAACTTCCTTTCACGCTATTTTCAACTGACTTACGAAGCTCAGCGAGATTAATCCCGAGTGACTTCAAAATCTTGATGGCCATACCTTCGCCCTCGCGGATGAGGCCGAGGAGGAGGTGTTCCGTGCCGATGTAATCATGGCCAAGGCGTAATGCTTCTTCACGACTGAAGGTGATCACGTCTTTCACACGGGGAGAGAATTTTGCTTCCATAAATTGATATATTAGTGGGTATTGGTCTAACGATGATTGATCGCTAAAGTTCTGCCTCTGATTTGTAAGATATGAACAAAATTAGCGAATTGTTTGCTCGACGTGCAATTAACGTGCAAATGAGGCTAAACTGCCACTTGGACAGACCTACTTTTCAACAAAATTCTGTTGGTGATTAGAGTGCGGTTTTCGGGGAATTTTTGTAAATTCGGGCCTCTTTTGAGGGGCAGCCTAATTGGCAGTTTCAGGCTTTTGAAAAGCATTTTCATGGTCTGGATTAGTTCTGCAAACGATCGACCTTAAAAAGAATTTTAATGCTCTCAGAAAAATTATTCAACAGCTGGGAGAAAGCATTTAATCAACATAGCAATTGCTGACTTAATCATATGGTAGAAGGAGAAAAAATAATTCCGATTAACATTGAAGAGGAAATGAAAACCGCATACATCGATTATTCGATGTCTGTTATTGTTTCCCGCGCTTTACCTGATGTGCGCGACGGTTTAAAACCGGTGCACCGCCGCGTGCTTTATGGCATGCTTGATCTGGGAGTCCTTAGTAATCGCCCCTATAAAAAATCAGCCCGTATCGTCGGAGAAGTACTCGGTAAATACCACCCGCATGGTGACGGCTCTGTTTATGATACAATGGTTCGTATGGCTCAGGACTGGAGCCTCCGCTATCCGTTAATTGACGGTCAGGGTAACTTCGGTTCTATGGACGGAGATAGTCCGGCTGCCATGCGTTACACGGAAGCACGCCTTCGCAAAATTGCGGAAGAAATGCTATCCGATATTGACAATGACACAGTAGATTTCGCCCTCAACTTCGATGACTCACTTCAGGAGCCAACCGTATTGCCGGCAAAAATTCCTAACCTGTTGGTGAATGGCGCTTCAGGTATCGCTGTGGGTATGGCCACAAATATGGCTCCTCACAACCTGACTGAAGTAGTCAATGGAACCATTGCATACATCGATAATAAAGACATTTCAATAGAGGAGCTGATGAAGTTTATCAAAGCTCCTGATTTCCCGACATCAGGTATCATTTACGGATATGCCGGTGTAAAAGAAGCATATCAGACAGGCAGAGGCAAAATTGTCCTCCGCGCACGTGCTTCAATTGAAACACTGCCAAATGGTCGTGAGAGGATCGTTGTCACTGAAGTGCCTTTCCAGGTCAACAAAGCTGAAATGATTAAACGTACAGCTGACCTGATCAATGAAAAGAAAATTGATGGCATTTCAGATATACGTGATGAGAGTGATCGCGAAGGTATTCGAGTTGTATATGAACTTCGCAGAGATGCAGTGAGCAATGTTGTTCTGAATAATCTCTTCAAGTTCACATCCTTGCAATCTTCATTCAGTGTGAATAATGTGGCGCTGGTGCATGGCCGTCCAATGACACTCAATCTGAAAGACCTTATTGTGCACTTTGTGAATCACCGCCACGAAGTTGTTATCCGCCGGACAAAATATGAACTAGCTGAAGCAGAAAAAAGAGCACACATTTTAGAAGGGTTGCTGATTGCCCTGGATCATCTTGACGAAGTAATCGCACTCATTCGTGCTTCGCAGACTCCGCAGATAGCCCAGGATGGCTTGATGACGAATTTCAACTTATCAGAAATTCAGGCTAAGGCAATTCTTGAAATGCGACTCCAGCGACTCACCGGACTTGAACGTGATAAGATCCGTGACGAGTACAACGAATTGATGAAGCTGATCGATTACTATCGCAGTGTTCTTGCAAGCGAAGAACTTCGTATGGAGATCATCAAGGATGAGCTTACAGAGATCAGAGATAAATTTGGCGATGAGCGCCGTACTGAAATCGTTTATGCAGGTGATGATATTTCAATGGAAGATATGATTGCCGACGAAGATGTCGTTATCACCATTTCACACCTTGGTTATATCAAACGTACAGCACTAACAGAATACCGCACCCAGGGTCGCGGTGGTCGCGGTGCCAAAGGCAGTGCAACCCGCGACGAAGATTTCGTTGAGCACATCTATGTGGCTTCAACACATAATTACATGTTATTCTTTACGGAGAAAGGACGCTGTTACTGGTTAAAAGTCTATAGCATACCGGAAGGTAATAAGACTTCCAAGGGACGTGCAATTCAGAATCTGATCAGTCTGGCGCCGGATGACAAAGTCAAGGCGTTTATCAATGTGAAGGATCTTGA
>JAXLTM010000030.1:0-37472 GCA_046330055.1 Bacteroidia bacterium
AACTCCTTCAACAGATTTCAGAAAAAAGTAAGGCCGGAAAAAAAATGATGGCAATTTTGGTTGATCCCGATAAAACCTCCGCAGCTGAATGCGTGGAATTGGGATCAAAGGCTATGGAAGCCGGTATCGACTTTTTCTTTGTTGGCAGCAGCATACTCACTACCGGTTCGGCTGATGCGATTTGTGAAGTTCTCAAACGCAGTACAACCATTCCTGTAATCCTATTTCCCGGAAATACGCTTCAACTTTCAAATTCAGCAGATGGCATTTTGTTTCTTTCATTAATCAGCGGAAGAAATCCTGATCTTCTTATCGGCAATCATGTTCTCGCAGCACCTTACTTAAAGAAATCAAAGCTCGAAGTAATCCCGACGGGATATATTCTCATCGACAGCGGTGCACCTACTTCAGTGAGCTATATGAGCTATACATTGCCGATTCCGCACGACAAAAATGATATTGCTGCCTGCACGGCAATGGCCGGAGAAATGCTCGGATTGAAATTGATTTATCTCGATGCAGGAAGCGGAGCGAAATATCCTGTATCCGCACCAATGATTTCTTCTATCCGTAAAAATATTTCAGCGCCGATTATAGTCGGAGGAGGAATTCGCACTCCTGAAAAAGCCGAAGAATTGTGCAAGGCAGGAGCCGACGTAATTGTCGTCGGCAATGCCCTGGAAAAAAATCCTAATCTTTTATTTGAAATCTCTGCAGCCGTTCACGCTATTCACGCGAGCTGATGCAGCATTTTTCCGTGACGAATGGAATTGGCATTAGCTCCATATTTCATCTTGAAACGACGACTGAAATAAGCAGGATCTTTAAAGCCAACTCGTGCCGCAATCTCCTGAATGTTGTCAGGAATGGTCTTCAGAAGATGTAAGGCGCGGTCAAGTCGTTGTCCTTCGATGTAATCCTGAAGATTTTTTCCGGTGAGGGATTTGAAAAACTGTCCCACGTAGTCTTCAGAAATGTAAGCAACACTGGCAATGGTTTTATTGGAAAGATCTTTGTCAAGATTTTCACGAATATATTTTACATATCCACCAACGACGATCGTGAGCAGAAGCTTTCAGTTTCTCCACATGAATGGTTTGAACTGCCTACCATCGTTGATGAAACGACATACATGGATCAAAATTTCTTCCATGTAGTTGTTCACGATTTTATCATGACCTAAACGGTTCATTTCATTTTCCGCCACCAGATGACGAACATTAAAACTCAACTCTTCGCTATGAGGCATCGGGAAAGATGGAATTTCCAACACTTCAAAAAACGAATGGCTTCATAAAGTGCAACATCAAAGGCAACAATTGAAACCAGTGCACCGATCGAAGATTGATCTTCCATTGCGCTTACCGGGCGAAGCATTCCGGGAACGGATTTATCGTCGAGCAATGAATGATTCAGCTCAGAATACCCTCCCCGAACCAAGTTTGAGCAGGATAGGTTGCCCTGCAGGAAAGAAAAAGAAAGAATGTTCAGGTACTTCCACTTCATCTTTGCCGGCAAGCATTTTTCCGCGATGATTTTTAACAATAATATTATGCCGCTCGGCAGGGCGGTTGTACATTACAGGAGAGAGGATCTCTTTCATCATTGTCGCTGACGCCTGAGCGTGCAATGATTCGATAAAATTTTTCAGCATAAGATTTCTTTAATGCGGTTAGTACTTTCCCTTGAATTGGTTTTCTCTATCGAACCTATAGTGTTACTTTCGCTGACCGGAAATCACTGCGGGGGCTTTGACTTTGCCCTCATTCAACAGGAATTTTTCCGAAGTTCTATAACGCTTCTAAGTTTTATGGGTGAAATTTCCATATTCGGACAGTTAACGACAATGACGGAAATCATGGGCATTGTGACCGGCATCACGGGCGTATGGCTGACCATGAAACGAAGTATCCTCTGTTTTCCTGTCGGCATCGTGAATGTCATCATCTATGCATATCTGTTTTTTTCGGATGGAATCCGCCTTTATGCCGATGGTTTACTCCAATGCATCTATGTCGGATTGCTCATTTTTGGCTGGATAAATTGGGGAAAATGGACGAAACCAAGCCTGTTGTGGAACGAATTAATTTTGCAAGCCTGCGAAAATGCATACTGATTTCTTCGCCGGATTCATCGTTCTGGGTTACTTTTTTAAGAATTACACTAACGCTTCCTCACCCTGGCTCGGACTCTGCACTTACCATTGCCAGTCTTGCTGCTCAGTGGATGATTGCCAAAAAGTTTATCGAAAACTGGGTGGGTGTGGATTGTCGCTGATCTGATTTATGCATATTCCTCTTTACTACTACAAATCACTGCCGTTGACCGCACTGCTTGGCGCAGTATTTCTTGTACTCGCAGTGATGGGATTGCTGAGCTGGCAAAAACAATTAAAGACTGCGCAGAAATGATTTACAGAATAGCACTCATCGGTCCGGAATCCACAGCCAAGAGTACGCTCTCGGAAAAACTCGCTGCACATTATCATACAGTATGGGTTCCTGAATTTGCGCGTGCGTTTTTAAATAATCTGAACCGTCATTATACAAAGGAAGATGTAATTGAAATTATCAAAGGCCAGATTCGTTCGGAAGAAAATCTGCTCCCGAAAGCAAATAAACTTCTCTTCGCCGATACGGAATTAATTCTTCACAAAGTCTGGCTGCTCGATAAGTACGACTCTTCACCTGCCTGGCTCGACGAAAAAATATCCTCGTCGCCTTATGATCTATATCTACTGACTTATCCTGATCTGCCTTTTGAAGAAGATCCGCTGAGAGAAAATCCAAACCGAAGAGAATTTTTCTTCGAATGGTATAAAAGCGAATTGGAAGACAGAAAATTGAATTACCGAATCATCACCGGTACCGGTGAAGAACGACTTCGAAGTGCAATAAAATTTACGGAAGAATTTCTTACCGGAAAACGTATCTGATCGATACACCGAAGTCGACAAACTCCGGTCCGGGATTCACAAATTCATAAAACGGTACTGCTTCAATGCCCAATGTCACCGGCACTTTCGGAATTTTATATTCAATCTGCACAGTAACGTCTGCACCGATAGTCACCACCGATTTCGTATAATAACTTGCATCGGTCTTTACGCGCTTATAATACCCCTGCGGTTCGTAAGGAAAATACCCGGCATGAACTCCGCCACCATATACAAAATCCAAAGGCAATTGCACAATTGGAATTTTAAAAGGAACCTGCTTTTCATACATACCCTTTACAACATATCCTCCTGAAGCCACATTTGCATACAAGATATCCAATTGCAGACTTGAAGAATTGTCAGTATCAAAAACGAATTTCATTGTAGCTCCTGTATAAAATTTACCTGCCCTTCCGCCAATCCCAAAAGTATATTTCTGAGCCACCGCCGGCATCACCGCCGCCGCAAACAAAAGAATCAGGAGGAGTTTTTTCATGAGGGGGAATTTGGGGCAAGGTAATAAATTAGCTAATTAGCTAATTGGCTAATTAGCTAATTCTTCGAAAAAAGAGAAGTGAATTTCTCCTTGTTTGAAGCTAACGAAGTTTACATTACGACCGAACAATGCATTATCTGCAGAATCGGTACGGAACTACATGACAAATTAGCTAATTGGCTAATTAGCTAATTCTTCGAAGAAAGAGAAGTGAATTTCTCCTTGTTTGAAGCTAACGAAGTTTAGATTACGACCGAACAATGCATTATCCGCAGAATCGGTACTGAACTACATAACAAATTAGCTAATTGGCGAATTAGCTAATTAGCTAATCAGTCTACCAGCTAATTCCCAAAAAAAACCTACCTTCACCCCCATTCAATGGGGTGCTCCAACAGGGGCTGAGATTATACCCACATAACCTGCTCAGGATAATGCCTGCGAAGGGATGAGGTAAACACTTTTATGTATCCGGCTGCCCCTGCCGGGTATTTGTTTAACCTTAATGATGTAATCGAAAATGAAAATTGTAATTGTAAAAAGCGCAGCAGTGCTAACGGCATTGTTATTCGCTGCATTATTTTGCCGCTCCCGTAATGGCGCAAAAAAGTATTGTCGGTCGGGTGATTGACGGAATGGATCAACAACTGGTTCTGAGTAATTGTGCGGCTCGCCAGTACATTCTGTCACTACGACCGGCAATGATGGAAGCTTCCGCTTCAGCGGACTAAAAAAGAATTCGTAATGTGATTTTCTTTCGCATGTGAGCCTGGAGCTTCTGTAGCGAGACGGTTTCGTGCAGCGAAGTATCATATGACTTTTTACCTGAACGCGAAGAACTATTTGTCGGACGAGGTCACCGTAACCGCAACGCGCGTGATACGAAAACGGACAGCATTTACGAACATCGACCAAAGTGAAATCGCCAAAAGAACTTGGCCCGGATATTCCTTCATTACTTTCGCTCCAACCATCAGTCGTCACTACATCAGATGCAGGAAACGGAATCGGTTATTCCGGCATTCGTGTGCGCGGGAATGATGCCACGCGGCTCAATGTTACATTGAACGGTGTGCCGGTGAATGATGCTGAATCACATCAGGTGTACTGGGTCGATCTTCCTGATCTGGCTTCTTCAGTCGACAACATACAGTTTCAACGCGGACTTGGAAACTCAACCAACGGTGCCGGAGCATTCGGAAGCAGTTTGAATATTCAGACTACGAAATTTTCAATGCAACCGTACGGGCAAATTTCTTCATCGTACGGATCATTCAACTCATTTAAGAACACTGTCCGGTTCGGCAGCGGAATCATTCATCAGCATTTTAGCTTCGACGGTAGACTCTCTGCCATTCAATCTGACGGTTATATTGATCGTGCAAGCTCTGATTTAAAATCACTTTATTTATCAGGCGGCTACTATGATTCCAAACAATCGCTACGCGCTTTGATCATTTCAGGGAAAGAAAAAACGTATCAGGCATGGTATGGACTTCCGAAAGAAGTGCTCGACACCAATCTGACTTTCAACTATGCCGGAATGTATACTGATAACAGCGGCAACACGCGTTATTACGACAATCAAACCGACAATTATCAGCAGGACTATTATCAGTTGCTTTACAGTCGTTCATTCTCACCATCAATAACAGGAAATCTCACTCTGCACTATACGCATGGAAAAGGTTACTATGAAGAATTTCAAAACAAAGACGACCTCTCTTCTTACAGCCTGGAAAATGTGATGATCGGCGACTCTGCGATTACGAATGCAAATCTTATTCGCAGAAAATGGATCGACAATGATTTCTATGGAGCAACATGGTCTGTCAATTACCAACACTCAAAAACAGCAATCAACTTCGGCGGCAGTGTGAATCACTATCGCGGCATCCATTTCAATGAATTAATTGCCGGTGAAGTTTTGCCTGTAGATATCTTCCCCTACGAGTATCACCGCGATGTTGCTGATAAGAACGATGCTGATGTATTTATCCGCGCAGGATATGACATTACCAATAAACTTAACGTCACAGCCGACATTCAGGAACGAATGGTGAAATACTCTTTCACGGGGTTAAATGTCGATTTCTCAGAAAGCCTTCAGAATGTAAGCTTGAATTTCTTTAACCCAAAATTAACACTAACCTACAAGATCAATCCGCTTCAACGCGCTTACCTGTATGTCGGACAAGGCCATAAAGAACCGGTGCGCGACGATTATCTGGTAGCTACTTCAGCCAATCGTCCGCAGGCAGAATCGATGACTGACATCGAAGCCGGCTACGAATTTACTTCCGAAAATTTTTCAGCGGGAATAAATTTGTACGATATGATTTATGACAGCCAACTTATTCTCACCGGAAAAATCAATGACGTCGGGGAATATATCCGCGAAAGTGTCAAAGACAGTTATCGACGAGGCGCAGAAATACAGTTGGCCTATAAATTCTGTCGTGCCGCTGATATCAAAGTAAACTTCACAATGAGCGAAAACAAAATCAAGAACTATACTGAGTACGTCGATTACTATGCTCAGCTCGCTTTCAATTACACTAACACCGATATTTCATTTTCTCCATCCATTATTTCAGGAAGTGAAATCAATTTTCATCCTGTAAAAAACCTGGACATTCAATTGAACGGAAAATATGTTGGTAAACAATACCTCGACAATACCTCTTCCGACCTTCGTAAACTTGATCCATATTTCCTGGCAGGCGTGTCAAGCAACTGGAAAATTGCGATTAAAGGAGGAGTGACTCTTAGCTTAACGCTTCAGGTCAACAACCTCTTCGACAAAAAATATATTTCAAACGGATACACCTACAACGACTATTCCGGCGGACAAAGAAACGATTACAACTACTACTTCCCCCAAGCCGGAAGGAATTGGATGGTGGGAGTAGTGATTGGCTTTTAGTAGTGGACTGGGCTGAATTCTGAATTCTGAATTCTGAATTCAGTGCATTTCAATCCTAATTAACCCACTACTTACCACTTACTACTTACCACTTACTCTCTAATATTTGCAATTACACGGCGGAGACAAATAAATCTTCGCCGTTCTCACTACAAGTTCATCGATTCGCTTTTGTTGCTCCTCAGTAAAAAGAATTCCACGAAGTTCGAGCTCCTTCAGATTTTGGAGTTTTGAAATTTCGTCCGGAACATCTTTGAGTTCATTGTCCCAAAGCTCGAGTACTTCAAGACTTTCGCAGTCGCCGATTTCAGGAGGAAGGTCTTCGATGATATTTCTGTTCAATCCTAAAAAAACCAGTTCATGCAGCTTGCCGATTTCAGCAGGCACGTGAACGAGTTGATTGTTGGCCAGATTGAGTTTTTGGAGATGAACTAAATCGCCGATTCTTTCTGAAACTTCCTGAATCTTATTTCGGCTTAAATCCAATTCGACAAGATTTGTAAACGAGTAAAGTGTATCGGGAATACTATCGATTTTCTGCTTGCTTAGATTCAATCGAAAGACCTTCGACGGATTCACCAGCGCTTCCTGCATCGAACGATAGATATAAGTTGTATCGTTGTAAATAAGCGTGCTTTCCTGCGCGCGTGAATACAACGCAGAGAGAGATAAGCAAATAAAAATAACTGCTGCGGTGATTTTCTTCATCAATCAGTTTCTGCCAAGTATCATCATCGAGGTGCGCTGATCTTCTTCCAGTTTTGCCTTTAACGCATTCAAATCAGGAAAGTTCATATCGCCCCGAACACGTGCAACAAAGAAAATCTGCATCTCTTTACCGTAAATATCGGCATTAAAATCAAAGAGATTTACTTCGATGCGAAGGGTTTTTCCACCAACGACCGGACGATTTCCGATATACATCATCCCGTCGTACATCGTTCCTTCCACTGAGGCGTTTACTGCATAAACGCCTTCTGCAGGAATTAATTTATAGGCTTCACCCACTTCAATATTTGCTGTAGGAAAGCCAATGGTCCGACCGAGTTTATCTCCTTCTACTACTTTTCCGCGAATAGAATAACGGTGATTCAGTAGTCGGTTTGCCGCATCAACATCACCGGAAAGAAGAAAATTCCGAACCTTGGTGGAACTCACTGTTAATTCATTGATCATTTGTCCGGGAATTTCTTCGAGTCGAAAGCCGTATACAGGAGCCATTTCCTCGAGATCTTTGTACGAACCCTCACGATTACGCCCGAAATGATGGTCGTACCCGATCACCAACGTCTTCATGCCGATTTTATTGACCAACTGATCTCTCACAAATTCCACAGCCGAAAGGCGGGAAAATTCCTTGTCAAACGGCTGTACAATGAGATGGTCTATTCCAAAAGACCTTAATAACTCCTCGCGTTCCGGGATCGTGGTCAGTAACTTCAAATCATTGTCGTCGGGCTGAAGCACCATTCGAGGATGCGGAAAAAAAGTCAGCACCACCGTCTGCCCATGTGTCTCCGCCGCTATTTTGCGCAGATTACGGATGATCATCTGATGTCCGATATGGACCCCATCAAACGTCCCGATGGTCACCACCGCATTCCCTGTCCCGGGAAAATTATCTATAGAATTGTAAACGTTCACAGTCGTAGGCCGGCAAAAGTAGCTTTTATTCATGGCGAGGGCAAGTGGTTGCTTAGTTGCCTGGTTGCTTGGTTGCCTAGTCGTCCTTCCACTTCCCTTCCACAGCCACTCACACACACCCACGCCCCCACTCAAACCCACTCTCCCTCTCCTCTTTACCTAATTTTCAATCCTTTACAAACCAAAAGCAATCCCCTCATCTAATTACTATTCACTAATTACTAATCACTTCTTTTATGCTACTTTTGCCCTTCTTAAAAAAAATCAGTTACCTCCATGAATTCAAAAATCAAAGTTGCTTCTCCGGTCGTAGAACTCGACGGAGATGAAATGACCCGCATCATCTGGAAATTTATTAAAGAGAAATTTATTTTTCCCTTACCTCGACATCGATATCAAATATTACGACCTCGGAATGAGCATCGTGATGCAACTGACGACAAGGTTACAGTAGAAGCAGCGGAGGCAATTCAGAAATACAATGTTGGTATCAAGTGTGCAACCATTACTCCTGACGAAGCACGTGTAAAGGAATTTAACCTGAAACAAATGTGGAAGTCGCCGAATGGTACGATCAGAAATATCCTCGATGGAACAGTTTTCCGTGAGCCGATCGTAATCAAAAATGTTCCGCGTTTGGTTCCGAACTGGACTGCTCCAATCTGCATTGGTCGTCACGCTTTCGGTGATCAGTACCGCGCAACAGACACCGTGATTAAAGGTAAAGGTAAACTTACGATGACCTTTACTCCTGAAGGCGGCGGTGAACCACAGGTGTTTGAAGTATATAACTACAAAGGCGACGGCGTTGCACTTACCATGTACAATACCGATGAATCTATCCGCGGTTTTGCAAATGCCTGCTTCAATCAGGCGTTGATGAAAAAATGGCCGCTCTATCTTTCAACAAAAAACACCATTCTCAAAAAATACGACGGTCGTTTCAAAGACATCTTCCAGGAAATTTATGAGAAAGAATACAAAACACGTTTCGAAGCAGCCGGCATCACTTATGAGCACCGACTGATCGATGACATGGTAGCTTCTGCTCTTAAATGGAATGGAAATTTTGTTTGGGCGTGTAAAAATTACGATGGCGATGTACAGTCAGATACCGTTGCTCAAGGTTTCGGATCATTAGGATTAATGACTTCCGTACTCGTAACACCGGATGGCAAGACGATGGAAGCTGAAGCAGCTCACGGCACCGTAACACGTCACTACCGCGATCATCAGGCAGGCAAACCAACTTCTACAAATCCGATTGCTTCCATCTTTGCATGGACACGCGGTTTGGAATTCCGCGGCAAGCTCGACAACAATCACGAATTAATTAATTTCTGCAAAACACTTGAGCGCGCCTGCATCGAAACAGTAGAAAACGGAATTATGACCAAAGACTTAGCCGTTACGATTCACGGAAACAAAGTGACTCACGGTAAAGACTACGTCTACACCGAAGAATTCCTCGATGCGATTGACAAGACGCTTAAGAAGCATTTAGCATAATTTCTTTTTAGTGATTAGTGATTTGTAATTGGTGATTAGTAATTAGTGATTAGTAATTAGAGCGGAAGTGCGCAAACTCTAATCAGTAATTACTAATTACTGATTACCATTAAATTTATTCACTTTATTAGTAATTGGTGATTAGTAATTAGAGAAAGGATCGCACAAGCCTTAATCAGAAATCTTTTTTCACCTCAAACGAATCTTTTATACATCGTTTTTTCAAATTCTATTTTTCAAAAGCCATTTTTGTTATTTTGCAATGAACATTTTAAAAGTGTTCCAGCCATTCAATTCGAATAAGTATTCTTACAAATTCTTTTTGTCTTTAATTTTAGTTTTACCAAAACAAAATAACGATTAAGAAATTTTCTGAAATGCTATCTATCATTATTGGAATAATTTCCTATCTAAGCTACAGCTCACTTGAACAAACAAGATACCTAAGCAAAAGGTACATACCGGAAAAAACATTGCCGGAGTTCAAATCCCGGGTAAGTGAAAAGGCTAATTCACCAAAATTGTTTCCTATATTCATTGCCACCTATCGTAAACATCAATCTGATTCACTATATTTTAAAATTATTAGCTTTAATTTTAGATGGAAAAAATATTGCAAGAAAATAAACTCTCAAAACATTTAAGCTCCTTTACCCTATCAAATACATTCGAAAGGATTTCCTATTATGGAATAAGGAGCTCTTTGCTAATGTACCTTACCGGTAAGACTATTCATATGTCATTTTCTGAAACCAATGAGCTCTATTCATGGTTTATTTTTGCGGTTCTTTTCACACCAATACTCGGTGGCCTATTAGGCGATTTAAAGTTGGGCCATAGAAAAACAAGTATTTTGGGGCTAATCATAAACATAACAGGTACATCTTTACTTCTTATCCCACGATTAAGTTTTATTTACCTCTCACTAGTGCTATTGGCCATTGGGCAAGGTTTATATAAACCAAATTTAACTGCTCAGGTTGGCAGATTAAATCTGAACAGCAGCAAGCTTTTGGATGGAAGCTTTATGATGATTTACACTTCAAGCCTTATCGGAGCATTCTTAGCACCATTGATGCTTGCGTTTATTCCTCAAGGCAGCATGTATTATTGTTTCGGATTTTTCATATTCACATATCTTGTTTCACTGCTCTTTCAAATTAAGGCAAAATCACCCTCGCCGGAAAACAACGAAAAAATCACTATCACTAAAACTAATTGGAAGCCAATTTGGCTAATGGCCACAGGAATTAGTATATTCTGGGTTGGAGCAAATTTCATAGAAACCTCTTACGCAAAATTGATTGCAGGCGAAAATAATTTTTACAGCACCACGCTGATATATTTTGACAGCTTCAATAATTTATTTGCGATTGCCTTAGGAATACTGGGATGTTTTGTTTGGGTAAAATATTTCCCGGACAGTTTCAAAAAACTTAATTTTGGCATAATTGCTTTAATTATTGCTTTGATATTGTTTGTAGTTTTCAACTGCACATATTCTAGCCTTTCACCCATACAATTTTATCCCGTCATCATTCTATCTACTATTGCTGAAGCACTTCTCGCTCCGTTATTTTATTCTACACTTGTCAGATATTCAAAAACGAAGTATTTGGCAATTTTTTGCAGCCTTACTTTTCTTCCGATTCAATTGCTTCAGTTATTATTTGACAAAACAAGAGCATTTCTCAATCTCAACGAACTATTAATGTCCTTGACGTTACTGATTATTTTAACTCTGTATCTGGTAACACTCAAAAAATTTCAACCTGTACCATTTCCAAACTTCGGTGAAAAAAAAGTTGACAATACAGAAAGCGATGCACAATAGAATCATTTCATACATATCAGAACCCATACCCGGATGCCAATCCCCAAAACCAAATCCGAATTACTAATCGCCATTCGGGACGAATACGATAAGCTGACAAATGAACTCTCAGGAATTTCGTCGGAATTGAGTGAAGTCAGAGAACTTCCGGGCCATGCAAAAAACACATTGATGAGCGTTAAAGATATTGTAGCTTATTTGACCGGCTGGGGACAATTGGTTTTAAAGTGGCACGACCGAAGAAACAAAGGTCTTGAAGTTGATTTTCCTGAAACAGGATATAAGTGGAACGAATCTCGGAAAATTGGCTCAGAAATTTTATAAAGACTTTGAAAAGGACAGCTACAAAACTCTCTGCTTAAAACTGGAGAAAACCACTCAGCAGATTCTGAAATTACTGAAAGCAAAACTAATAAAGAACTTTATGGAGCTGCCTGGTATGAAAAATATACTTTAGGGAGAATGGTACAGCTTAATACTCACCATTCAAGAATGCAAGAGACAGGATACGGAAGTGGAAAAAGCAAAAAAAACTTAAAAGGTATTAATGAAGCCTGAAAATTAGATTTTACATTATCAAATAGTTCTATCTTGCGAGAACAAATCAGAGAAATAAAATCGATTCGAAAACAATTCCGTTTTAGAAATAAAATCGAAAACACAAGGGAGAAATGACCCCAAAAGCACAAATCAAAGAATTCATTACAAGTCTGCCGGACCGAACGAAAAAGAGAAATTGAATCCTTGCACAAACTGGTGTTGAAGATTTCTCCAAAATGCAAACTGTGGTTTTCGGATGGAAGAGATGAAAAAGGAAAAGTTGTTGCCAATCCGACCATCGGTTACGGATCCTTTGATATTAAATATGCCAATGGCTCAGAGAAAGAGTGGTTTCAAATCGGCATCAGTCCGAATAAAAGCGGAATATTTCCGGTTTACATTCTTGGAATAAAAGATAAATCCTATTTGATTAAAACCTTCGGTAAAAAACTGGGGAAGGCCAGCGTGCGACAGGGTATTGCATTAAATTCAAGAAGCTTGAAGACATTAATATCGATGTACTTAATGAAGCAATACGTTATGGCTTTGTTGCCCAAAGCTGAGTAACAATTGATTTAACGTCACTTATAAACAAAGCTGCTGACTGAATACTTCCAAGCCGGCCGGTGGCCGGCATTTCAAAACTTATCTTTACTTTGCGGCTATTGCTAAAAGCCAATGCCTTTACTCGGAGCACTGATTAAACAAGGTCTGCGATTGAGCAGCAGGGTGAAGATCAGATTACAGTCGCCTGCGGTTTATCAAAGAAGAGAATTAAAGAAACTGTTATCCAAAGCAGAACATACTGCCTTTGGAAAACATTTCAACTTCTCTGCTATTTTGCATTCTTCCGATATTATAGAGACTTTTCGTACTCAGGTTCCTGTTTACTCCTACAACACCATCTTCAACGAATGGTGGCATCGCTGCCTTAAGGAAGAAAACGATGTTGCTGGTTCCGACATATCAGGTATTTTGCCTTTCCGAGCGGAACGAGAATCTGCCTGCCACATCCCCGTAACGCGCGAAATGGTAAAGGCGCTGCGCAAAGCAAGTATCCGACAGATCGTCACACTCGGTAAATACGACCTCCCTGCTTCTACTTTTGAAAAGGGATTCTAAGTGGCTTGGCGGAAGTACTGACTCGAAAGCACGGCGGATACTATGAAGGTGATGTGAGCGGGATTTCAGCCCGACGAACGCCAATCTGGTTTCAGAAATATTACAAGCCGGGAAAGAAAATCTCCAAGGAGAAAGACTGGAATATTAAGTCGAAGAAATCACACAACAGGCAAAAACTGATATAGGAATCATCACCGGCGTTCCTTCCTGGTGCAATTGCTCATGGAGAAAGTAATCGAGCGTTATCAGCTCAAAACCATCCACGACATCTGGCCAAATCTTCGTGTCTATGCTCATGGCGGTGTATCATTCGAACCGCTAAGCAGAAAAACTTTCGAGAAATTCTTCACGCATAAAGTCCACTATCGAAATGTATCCGGCCAGCGAAGGATTCTTCGCTTTCAGGCGGAACCGGATGTGTACCATATGAAACTCATCACCGACAACGGAATCTTTTATGAGTTCATTCCATTTAACGATGAAAACTTCGACAGTAACGGAGAAATTAAATCAAATGCAAAAGCACTGACGATCGCCGAAGTTGAAAACAACAAAGACTTTGCATTGCTGCTCAGTAGTTGTGCCGGTGCATGGCGATATATGATTGGTGATGTGATTCGTTTGTAGATGCGAAAAAGGGAAATATCATCATCACAGGAAGAACAAAACATTTTCTTAGTCTGGTGGGCGAACATTTGTCGGTCGACAATATGAACAAAGCTGTTGAATTTATTTCCGGCGAAATGGATGTGGAAATTCCGGAATTCACTGTTACCGGAATTCCTTCAGAAGGAACATTTGCACATCATTGGTTTCTTGGAGTAAATCACAGCATTGATGCAACTCACGCAAAGAATCTGCTCGACCAAAAATTAAAAGACCTCAACGACGACTATGCAGTGGAAAGAATTTCTGCGCTGAAAGATCCCATCGTCACCACCATCCCATCAGAAGCATTTTATGAATTCATGACTTCGAAAGGTAAAATGGGCGGACAAAATAAATTCCCTCGCGTCATGAAAAGCAGTCAGGCCGAAGAATGGAATAACTTCCTGAAGAGTAAAAACTATGTTTGAGCCGATCATCAGCGGAATTACTTTTGGATTACTGCTGGCCGTAATGCTCGGTCCGGTCTTTTTCACGCTGCTTCAAACCAGCTTGCATGAAGGTTTCAAAGCCGGTGTTCATCTTGCCGTCGGCGTATTCATCAGCGACGCTTCACTCATCGCCGTATGTTACCTCTTCGCCTCCAAATTGCAAAACATGGAAGGCTACAAAGTCACCATGGGTTGGATCGGCGGATTACTTATGATTTCATTCGGCATTTTCAATTTCTTCCGTGAAGTCAAACTCAAGGAAGTTGACGACAATAAAAAAACCGTTCACGCAAAGTTTATGCTGAAAGGATTTCTGCTGAACATCATCAACCCCGCTGTATTGCTTTTCTGGCTCGGCGTAGTCGGCTTAGTCACTATGAAAGAACATTACTCCTCGTTCGCACGAAATCATCTTCTACTCAGTGTCCTGCTCACCGTACTCAGCACCGACGTTTTAAAAAGCTTTATTGCCAACCGAATCAAAAATCTCCTCCGCCCTGAAGTCATGCTTTGGATTAATCGCAGCATTGGGATTATTCTGGCGGTGTTTGGGTGTAATATGATTGCTAAAGTGCTTTTTTGAGTAAGTAGTAAGTGGTAATTAGTAAGTAGAGATTTGCGAATATTTTGTCGGCATTTTTCATGGGAGGTTCATTTGCAAAACCAGATAATTGAAGCAATGATATTAATTTAAGTTTATTCAAATTTGAGTTTTTCGCAATTTACAAATTCTTCAGTCTCCGGAATTTTTTATAGAAAATTCCGCGTCTTTACGCTACACACATGACTCGAATCTTTCTCCTCCTTTCGTTTATTACTTCTCTATGTCCTGCAAGAAGGACGAACTGGTGAACGTTGAGAATAATAAAGCTCCCAACGACAATACCATTGAAGATGTAACTTATGAGAATTACGTAAACCGAACTTACATTCTTGCTCTTGGTCGTGAGCCCGACAGCATTGAACTCAATAGTGCATTGTCGGTTTTAAAAGCGAGCGAGCTTCGATTCCCGCCGCGCTGAGCAGTTTTTAGCACTTGTATTTAATAACAGCGATTACCTCGCTCACGAATACGAACTCAATAAGATCAATCTCCTGAATGACCTCGACACTCAGGAAATCACCAACTACATTCTCATTTTCGAAAGTCAGTTAGCAGATACGGTAAATCAAGCTTACTGGCCCGTACTCATTTTCCAACGTGACCGTCTTGTGAGCCTTCGAAATGCTTTTGGCGAGTTTACTTCCGGCACCATTTCCGAAGCTGAACTTCAGCGAAGAATGTGCTACAACTATTTCTACGAGCAGATCAATATGGGCGCTTCGAATTATGTGAACTATACGTTCCAGAATTTACTCAAACGAAACCCGACAACGGCAGAATTAGCCAACGGAATTTTAATGGTCAACGGAGGAAATGCTTCACTCTTTCTGCAGGCAGGTTCGTCGATGACAGACTTCCTGAATATACTTACCGGATCATCCAGCTACTATGAAGGACAAATCCTTTACGCTTATGACCGTTATCTGCACCGCACTGCAACTACGATTGAAATGAATACGGCCACACAATTATTCCTTTCAACGAATGATTATGTGAAAGTCCAGAAAAGCATTCTCTCGTCTAACGAATTTATCGGCATCTGATGAAAAAACTTCTGATCATTTTCTGCGCCGCCGGATTTCTTTTTTCGTGTACAACGGATAAGAAATATCAGTATGATGTTGATCCGGTTACCGTGACACACGACAAAGGCGACAAAACCAATGTCAAGACGACAACGGAATTTATTTCCATTGCCTATTCCGATCTCTTCGGCACTACCATCTCTCAAACCAAATTAGTCAACCTGAGCGTGGCCTATGCTGCCTTCGGAGATTTGAAAGTAGTCGAAGAACGTATCGTCAGAAATTTTCTGAATGACCCGCAGGTAGTACTGCCCACCGTTCCATCTGTAAACGGTGATACTTCGCAATTCATTACCAATTGCTACCGGAAATTCTTCAACCGTGATCCGAATGAATTTGAATTGTACCACTGGAAAGAACTGATCAGAACCAATACAGCAGTGAATCCGGGAACAATCTATTTTACAATGATGACTTCTGACGAATACAGATTTTACTAAGCCAAAAAAGAATGAAGAGAAGAGATTTTATAAAAAAATCCGCACTGGCCACTGCTGGTGTATTTGCCGCTCCTTATCTTCTGCCGGGCGGACGATTGTTTGCAGCCTCAGGTTTGAGAAAAGTGAATCACGTTGTATTCTGCCTCTTTGCAGGCGGCGTAAGAAATCTGGAATCAGTTCACATGAACGATGGAAATCTGATGCCTTGCATGTTTTCAGGCGGCGGATCCATCTCATCAGATATTGCAGGCGCAATGGATCCATTGCCAATTTCTCCTCTGGGCGCACCGCTTCAAACCTACGGAACACTCTTTAAAGAATTCAGGTATCGCTTCGGGCCAACAGGACATTACAACGGACATACCGTTGCCGTGACAGGAAATTATGTCGACATCGATCTGAACCTGCGCGAACATCCAAGAAACCCGACCGTCTTCGAATATTACAGAAAACATAACAGCCCGCAGCAAACTGCTATGAACTCATGGTGGGTGGCAAATACACTCGGGCCTTATCCGGCGTTGAATTATTCGACAAACTCACAATATGGTCCCGCATACGGTGCTAACTTCATTGCCCCTACGGCACTCATCAGTCCGCAAGGATTTGATGTGTTAGGAAATCCTCGCACATTCAACAGCGCTGAAGAAGCGGCTATCGTAAACATGCGGGATTTTACGAATGGCATTTTTAATCATACTTACAGCGACGGATCAGCAGGCGTTACGAACTCGCATGCAGATGCATTGCTACTGCAGCAATTCATCACAGATCTTTACATAAAAGCGCAAACTTCTTCTTTCCTCAATCAATGGGGAGTCGGACAACAATTCATGAATAATGATATGTACAATATCTTATTCGCAAATGAAATCATTAAAACATTCAAGCCTGAATTACTTGTGGTGAATATGCAGGATGTTGATGTGGCCCATTTCCAATTTACAGAGTCTGCAAACAATCTCCGCAAGGCGGATTATGCAGTTGCTCAACTTTGGAATACCATTCAGTCTACACCGGGAATGGCAAACGATACCGTACTTATCATTGCTCCGGAACACGGAAGAAATTTCTACACCAACAGTTCAATCGATGCTTACGGAAGATACGCTACCGATCATACCGCTCCGACAGATCCGGATTTTACAGGCGATCCTAATCTGCAGGTGGCAAGAGAAATTTTCTGCCTGGTAGTCGGTCCGCCAAATGTGGTAGTACAAAATCAGGTCATCAATACCGTCTTTGGCGAAAGCACCGACATCGTGCCTGCCATCGCCAATCTGCTCGGCTTCGACGATGCCATTCCGGGCGGTATGATTTCCAATTGGTCGAACTGTGATTTACAAGCTGCCTTCGTATGAAAAAAAGAACAACGTATTTACTGCTGACAGCATTTGCTTCACTGAGCATTCTGATCTACGGTTGTTCCAAGGATGAAGAACCGGCTAACCCATACGACAATGTCGACTACTCTACTCACACCGATACTCCGGAAGAACCGGATCCGAATTCCATCGTCGGACTTCACAAGAATATTTTTCTCCCACGATGCGCTAATCCGGGTTGTCATGACGGAACATTTGAGCCTGATTTCAGAACGGTGGAATCTTCTTACTCCACACTCGTTTATCAGCCTGTCAATAAATTTACTCTCGACTCTGCGAAAATTTATTCGCTTCGCTGCATTCCAAACAATGTAGACGATAGTTGGCTCATCGAACGACTGGTGACATCTACAACAGAATACATGCCGAGCAATTCCGTGCGTCTCACCACCGAGCAAATTAATCATGTAAAAAACTGGATCAATGCAGGCTGCCCCGATGCCAATGGAAACCTGCCGGTCAGACCTGATCTGATGCCAAATATTCAGATGGGATATGCAGCAATGGATTCCATGTTTCTTTCCGTTGATACTGCCAGGGGCAATTTCTGGGCGAACCCATTCCTGATTCCGCAAGGCATCTCAATGTATATGGCCTTTTCGACAAGCGATTCGGCCGACGGAATCTATGCCACCGACCCCGCTAATTTCACTGTGAAAGAAATTCGATTCTCCACCAATAAGGATGACTTTTCAAGTGCAATTACAATTCCGTGTACACAGTATTTGCCGACTTACAGTGCCTGGCTAACAACCGTCCCTACATCGATTTGGCCAACCGGAACTACGGTGTATTTCCGATTTTATGTAAACGACGGACATCATTCAACGAATACTGAATTTCCGAAAAACCAATCGATGGATTATTACAAAACTTACTATGCTTTCACACTTCAATAAGCTTTTATTATTCACCCTTGCTGTTGCAGGAGCTTATTCCTGCAAAAAAGAGACAGTTACATTCGAAGCCGTTCCATCGATTGAGTATGTTTCTATTACACCGGCAAATGCACATCAATACACCGACAATGTTACGATCACTATTAAATACAAAGACGGCGATGGCGATCTCGGTGAAAATAATTCAGACGTAAAAAACTGCTTTGTGACCGATAATCGTATCGGTGTTACCTACAAATTTCGCATCAAACAATTAGCCCCTTCCGGAAGCTCTGTTCCTATTGAAGGAAATCTCGACATTCAACTCGGCGGACAAGGAATTACTAACGGCAGCAGTAGTCAGTCGGCAAGCTATTCAGTATATGTTGTGGATCGTGCAGGGCATGAGAGTAATGTGGTTAACACGGGGGAAATTGTGATTAGTGATTAGTGATTAGTAATTAGTAATTAGTAATTAGTAATTAGTAATCAGTAACCGGTCACCTGTCACCGGTAGCCTGCAACTACTCCTTAGCATTATTTATGAAGATTGAAAAACCGCAATTCCCATAAATCCGTGTTTCAAATGGAATAGAAGTTACGAGTTTTCGCTTTGATTGATGTTCTATAATGAGCCATCCGCCTTCTTTCAGGAGGTTGGATTCGAAAACGAGTTGCGGAATTTTATCTGTCTCTTTAAGTCAAATGGCGGATCGGCAAAAATTAAATCAAACTTTTCTGTGCAACTTTTCAGGTATTTGAATACATCCGACTTTACGGTTTCCAGATTTTCCTCTCCAAGTTTATTGGCTGTTTCACGAATAAATTTCAGGCAAGGCAGATGTTGATCAACTGCCGTCACACTTGCAGCACCGCGCGATAAAAATTCCAGACTCACACCACCGATTCCGGCAAACAGATCCAGCACTTTGAATCCTTCCAGATCAAACCGATGAGAGAGAATGTTGAACAAAGCAGACTTGGCATAATCAGTTGTCGGCCGCACAGGCAAACCGGATGGGGCCTGAATAATTCGTCCGCTGTATTTACCTCCTATTATCCGCACACTGCTAAACCAAATAGCGTTGAAAAATAATTTCCCGGAATTTCATCCATGACTTCGCTGAAGTAAAGTAAATGCAAACGGCCGGTGAATGTGATGTTCCGGATATAGGTATAAAGCAATTTGTACATGGAAGACTCCGGTTCAATCTCTCCGCTCAAATTCAAAATCGTATTCTCCGGATCAAGTCCTAATTGCTCGTATGTGAAAAGTACATAGTAAAGTGAATCCTCATTATTATTTCTCTCAAAGGAATTCAGCAAAACCAGTTTTCTTCCATCGGTGACAGCTATGTCAATACCGGTTGGCCTGACATTGAGCCACGCCATTTTTCCGCCATAGCTTCGCAACCGTAAATTAAGATTGTTCATTACAGCTTCCGAATGGTGTATGATTTTCGGTTCCTGAAACAAGTGCTCTATCGTCTTCAGCAACTCTTCTTCAACTCCGTAAACTGTTTGAAGTTGAAAAGCGCTCACCGATGAATTCAAGACCGACATTTCGGTCTGCCCTCTGAAATTAAAGTGGAAGTATTTTTTTTCGTCGCCCGATTTAAAAAGTGCGTCCGGAACCAGGGTATACTGTGTACTCGTCAGTCCGATTCTCGCACGGGAAAACTCGTACGATCGCAACAACTTACTCTTAGAAACCGAATGTTCCAGCAAATCTTTTAGCCGATGTGCATTTTCACTTTCCGGAAAATGAAATACCTCAAGTGCAAGAAATCGATTCGATTTCTTTTCCAGCATGGCCAGTTGAATGGCATTGTCTTCGGCCAGCACCAATAAATCACACAAGCCGGCAGTTCCGTTTTCCAGTGAAGGATCAGACAGAAATATCAACGCTTCGGAAGATGTTCCGGATAAATTGCCGGTCATGACAGACATACGGCAAAGCTATAAAATTATCACATATCCTCCTGACTCACACTTCCCACCGTCTCCTGTAGAATGAAACTTACTTCACTAACACTTGCACCCTCTGCACAATTTCCTATTTTTGCCACTCATTCAGGGCGTTTAGCTCAGTTGGTTTAGAGCACTACCTCGACAAGGTAGGGGTCACTGGTTCGAGCCCAGTAATGCCCACTGGAGAGTAAGTAGTAATTAGTAAGTAGTAATTAGTAATTAGTAAGTAGTAATTAGTAAGTAGTAAGTAGTAATTAGTGGGGCGTTGGTTTTTTTGTAATTTCACGTTACGAAAAAGCAGCCTGCTTCCATTCAACTACTAATTACTAATTACTGATTACTAATTACTAATCACTAATTACTAATCACTGATTACTGATTACTAATTACTACTTACTAATAACTACCAAGATGCTTCAAAAAATCGCCGTCTTCCCCGGTTCATTTGATCCGATCACCCGTGGGCATGAAAATATTGTTCGGAGAGGATTGCCGCTGTTTGACAAGATCATCATCGGCATCGGGCATAATACGAACAAGAATTATTTCTTTTCTCAGGAAAGACGGGAACACTTTATCAAAAAGACTTTTGAAGGCGAATCGAAAATAGAAGTGATGAGGTATTCAGGGCTCACGGTTGAATTCTGCAAAGAAATTGGTGCCACCATATCCTCCGCGACTCCGTACTTCGGCCGACTTCGAATTCGAACGGGCAATTGCGCAAATGAATCACTCGATGGCTCCCGGTGTTGAAACCATTTTCATTGTCAGCGATCCTGCTTTTTCGCATATCTCATCTACAATTGTGAGAGACATTCTCCTTTATCAGGGCGATGTAACTAAATTTATCCCTGAAGCTATAAAAATCTAAGTCCTTTACTTTTTCATCGCTGCGTGGATGACATCACGAATGGAAGCATACGTGTTGGTCAGCACATCTGAATTTATTTCTTCGCTGTTCAACCAGCGGATAGCCGTTATATCCTCTTCGTATTGCGGAATCAATTGTTCAGTTGACAATGACTCCATGCTGAACCAATGTGTCTTTTTTAAAATGTGTTTCCCTTTTTCAAAATAAGTATGAAAAGTTTTTGTCAATTCTTTCTTTAACACCACCATTTTCAACCCACACTCCTCTCTTACCTCACGCACTGCCGTTTGTTCTATACTTTCATCATACTCAGCTTTTCCTTTTGGAAGATCCCACTTTCCTTTTCTGAAAATAAAAAGCACTTCCCCTTTTTCATTTTCCACATAACCACCTGCTGCTTCAATCAGCGTGTAGGGATACACAAAATTCTTCCATTCACGGTCCGGATCTTCGCAAAGTACAACCGCT
Source organism: Bacteroidia bacterium (assembly GCA_046330055.1). Classification (GTDB taxonomy): domain Bacteria; phylum Bacteroidota; class Bacteroidia; order AKYH767-A; family 2013-40CM-41-45; genus JADKIH01. The sequence continues at coordinate 21,809 of JAXLTM010000030.1, forward strand.
CCTGATGAAATCCCCTTTGAAATTTGTTCTGCCACCTCCGCATAGTCGATGCTGTCAGCATTCAACACTTCCATCGATGAAGGAAAACTTTCATGCTTCTGATTTATTGCACAGAACCAAATCGGTCTGTCATTAATGTAAACTGTATGATTAACTTTCATTTGGCTAAGGTCGGAAAAGAAGTGATTAGTGATTAGTGATTAGTAATTAGTAATTAGTAATCAGTAATCAGTAATCAGTAATTAGTAATCAGTAATTAGAACTGTAGAAAGAAATGTTTCCGCGAAAATCATATTTAATTTCAGCGTTCTCTGCGGGAAACCTCTCAACCCTCAAAAGCCCCTGAATCAGAACACTTTGAAAATCCAACCACATTCAAAATTCTAACAATGCACTTTCTTTCCCTTCCAATTCGTACGTTTGCAACATGCCAGTTAATCCGGTTACCTCAAAAAAAATTGCAGAATTTCTTCTGCAGATTAAAGCTATCAAACTTCAGCCTGAAAAACCTTTTACATGGGCTTCAGGATGGAAATCCCCGATCTACTGCGATAATCGAATATCTCTTTCCTATCCTAAAGTCAGAACATTCATTCGACAGTCATTAGTGACCTGCATCGAAGAAACCTATGGTAAGCCGGATGTGATTGCAGGTGTTGCTACTGCTGCAATCGCACAGGGTGCGCTTGTCGCAGAAGCAATGGGTCTCCCATTTGTTTATGTACGCTCTTCGCCGAAGGATCATGGTCGTGAAAATCTGATCGAAGGTGAAATTCAACCTGGACAAAGTGTAGTCGTTATCGAAGATTTGATCTCCACAGGAAAGAGCTCTCTCAAGGCAGTGCAATCATTGCGTGAAGCCGGTTGTAAAGTAAAAGGCATGATTTCCATTTTTACTTATGCATTTCCACAGGCAAGTGCAAATTTTGCAGCGGAAGATTGTCCGGTCATTTCTCTGTGCGACTACCCTGCCTTACTCGAACAAGCCGTAGAAGCAAATTATATCAAACCGAAAGACGCAGAAATTCTTTCCTCCTGGAGAGAAAATCCTGAATCGTGGATGCAGTCAGCCGAATAATCAAATTCTAAACTTCATTGACAATGACAAGAATCGAGAGTGAAACAGCGACCATAAATAAATCCGCAGAAGAAGTATATAAGTTCCTCAGCAACTTCAACAACTTCGGAAAACTCATGCCCGAACAAGTTACCAATTGGGAATCTACGGAAGACGAATGCAGCTTTACTATCTCCGGCATGGCCAGTCTGGGAATGAAAATCATCGAGAAAAACCAAACAATCTGATTAAGGTAAGTCGCAATGGAAAAGCACCTTTCGATTTCACGCTCGACTGCATGATCAATGAAAGCGATGCCAACGCCGCAAAGTTCAGCTGGCATTCGACGCGATCTGAATCCGATGCTGAAAATGATGGCTGTGAAACCTCTGACTAACTTTCTGAATCTACTTGTAAACAGGCTGGGACAGGTGGTGTGATCAAAATGTCTTCATAAAAAAAAGGCTGACGAATAAAATGCGTCAGCCTTTTTTTATGTGCTCAAATCAACCTTTGAGAACTTCTTCGAGATTATCCAATGCCATCGTAAGACCTTCTTTCATTCCCATCTTAATTACGGTTTCGAGCTGATTGAGGTCGGCATAACGTGTTATCATCACTACGAGCGTTTTATCTTCCTCCGCATGAAAGGCAGTAACAAAAAGAGCTTCCGGTAAGGCTGTGTTGATGTTCCCTTGAGAATCACAAAAAACATCACTGCCATGAAACGACTTAAGCGGATCTATCATCTTGTAAAGTGTGAGCCCCCAGTGTTCTTCCCCATTCGGACCACACATGGCATATAATCGCCTTCCGCCCGGACGAAAATCCATCTCTTTCGTTTTCGAAATCCATGGCTTAGGTGCCCACCACTTATCCAATATCTCAGCCTTCGTCCATGCATCCCACACCAACGAAACACCTGCGCTAAACTCCCTTCTTACGACGATGGAGTTGCTTTCTTTTTCTATGATAAATTCGAATAACATATATAATTCAATTCAGAATTCTGAATTTCGAATTCTGAATTTGAATTTTAAACTAATGCCCCAGAAACTTAATTTCCTTCAAATCAAATAACCTGATCTCCCCTTCTTCGTCTTCAACTTTTAGCTGGCCTTGATTGTCGACACCTTTGATGCAGCCGGGAAACTTGCCATGCTTGTCTTCATAAAACGACCACTCATCTAATCGATAAAGCGCCTTATGATAGTCAGTATCGAGTTGACTTTTTTCGCCACGTTTTAATTGCAGGTAACGGGCTTCAATAGTATTGCACAGGCCTGAAGTAAGCTCACCCAAATCATACATACCCGGTTTAGCCAGAGCGAAGGAAATAGGATTGGGCAAAGTCGGAGGAAATTCAGTTTGATTGACGTTCAAACCTATTCCCAGAACACTGCTGTTCACTACACCGGTACTGATGGAGTTTTCAACTAATAAGCCGCCGAGTTTTTTATTTCTGAAGTAGATATCATTTGGCCACTTGATCCTTGTTTCCGGTCCCAATATCTGTGCAACCAGGTCATACACACCGAGTGCATAGGCCTTATTCAGCAAAAAAAGACTCTTTGGAACTATGAAAGTCGGGTAGAATAAAATACTCAGAAGGATGTTCTTCCCCTGCTCACTCTGCCAGCGGGTACCCATCTGGCCGCGACCCGATTGCTGATTTTCGGTTTTTACCATCGTGCCTTCTGCGACCTGTCTCTCCTTCATTAATTGACTAAGGAAGGAACTTGTGGAATCCACTTCCTTCAGGGCAATGACATGCCTCCCTGTGAATAAGGTTGTTAACTCTTTATTCATCTGTTTTTGCAGCTTTTCACACCTGACTCTTACCTTTAAGCGAGTACAATATTTTGCTTATTTTTGCGTCAACAATTGTAATCCACCCAGAGCCCTCTTTGATGATTAAAAAAACCAAATCTTCTCCGCGAAAAGTAGTTAAAAAATCCGTTCCAAAAAAAGATGATACCGAAATACTGCGGGATCTGATTATTGACGGAATGCAGGAAAAGAAAGCGAAAGAGATAGTTTCGATTGATCTGAGGAATCTGAATAACGCCGTGACTGACTTCTTTGTCATCTGTCATGCCGACTCCAAAGCCCACATTGACGCTATTGCCAAATCGGTTGAAGAATTCGTTTATAAAAAAAGAAATGAAGAACCTTTTCACCGTGAAGGAAAACACAATTCGGAATGGATTCTGCTCGACTACCTGAATGTTGTTGTACACATTTTCCGTCAGGAGCAAAGAGAATATTACGGTATCGAAAGGCTGTGGGCTGATGCAGAAATAAAGAAAATAGCCAGCAACTATTAATTCACTAATTTGTTATAGATGACGATTTGTCGGGAACCGATGCTACGGCACCCTTATTGACAAATCCTGAACAATACTTAATATCACGAATGAGCGAGCAAAATCGTCCCGGAGAATCAAAAGAGCCCTCTAAAGGAGGACCAGGTAAAAAGTTCCCGGGCAATCCGAAGTTTAACTTCAATTTTTACTGGATCTACGGCATTATTATCGTCGTACTGATCGTTACTCAGATGTTCCAGTGGGGCGCGGTAGAAACCAAGACCTCCATGGACACTTTCGAAAATACCATGCTGGCAAAAGGTGATGTACAAAAAATTGTCATCACCGATCAGACTGCGCATATCACTATCCGCAAGGATCGTCTTACACAGCCTCAGTATGAAAAGGTACGTTACAAAAGCTGGCCAAAGGTTGAAAACGAAGGCCCGCACTACTTTGTAAATACCGGTCCTGTTGATCTTTTCTCAAAACGTGTGGAAGAAATTCAAAAAGACTTCCCGCCAAATGAAAAAGTTACAATCGACTACGAGCCGGAAAGTCACAGCTACTTTGAAATGATCCTGAACTGGATCCTTCCTCTCGGTATTATCATCCTCTTTTGGGTGCTCATCATGCGCCGTATGGGTGGTGGTGGTGGCGGTAGCCAGATTTTCAATATCGGTAAATCAAAAGCTCAGCTTTTCGACAAAGACCTTCAGGTAAAAGTTACATTCAGCGATGTAGCCGGTTTGGAAGAAGCTAAACTCGAAGTAATGGAAATCGTCGACTTCCTGAAAAACCCTAAAAAGTACACAACACTCGGAGGTAAAATTCCACGCGGTGCATTACTCGTTGGCCCTCCGGGAACCGGTAAAACTTTGCTTGCAAAAGCAATGGCCGGCGAAGCACAGGTTCCTTTCTTCTCTTTATCCGGTTCCGATTTCGTCGAAATGTTTGTCGGCGTCGGTGCCTCTCGCGTGCGTGATCTCTTCCGCCAGGCAAAAGAGAAAGCTCCTTGTATCATCTTCATCGATGAAATTGATGCCATCGGTCGTGCCCGCGGAAAATCACCTTCCTTCAGTTCAAACGACGAACGCGAAAGCACACTCAACCAGCTCCTCACGGAAATGGATGGCTTCGGTACGAATTCAGGTGTCATCATCATCGCCGCAACCAATCGCGCCGATATTCTCGACCGCGCTCTCCTTCGTCCGGGACGTTTCGATCGTCAGATCTACGTAGAATTACCTGACCTGAACGGAAGAAAAGAAATCTTCAACGTTCACCTGAAACCACTCAAAATCAGCACGGCATTGGATATTGATTTCCTTGCCCGTCAGACTCCGGGATTTTCAGGAGCAGATATCGCCAACGTTTGTAACGAAGCTGCGCTGATTGCTGCAAGAAGAAATAAACAGTCGATCGACAAACAAGATTTCCTTGATGCCATCGACCGTATCATCGGCGGACTTGAAAAGAAAAACAAGATTGTTTCGCAGCACGAAAAAGAAGTGATTGCGTATCACGAATCAGGTCACGCTTCGGTAAGCTGGCTCCTCGAGCATGCGCATCCTTTAGTAAAAGTAACCATTGTTCCTCGCGGAAATTCTCTCGGAGCTGCATGGTACCTTCCTGAAGAACGTCAGATTACGACCAAAGAACAAATCATGGATGAAATCTGTGCCGCTCTCGGCGGACGCGCAGCGGAAGAAATCATCTTCGGAAAAGTTTCTACAGGCGCATTGAGCGATCTGGAGAAAATCACCAAACAGGCTTATGCCATGGTGACTATCTACGGCTTGAATGAGAAAATAGGAAATATCAGTTTCTACGATTCTACAGGACAACAGGAATATACTTTTGGAAAACCATACAGCGAGAAAACAGCTGAACTGATCGACGAAGAAGTAAAACGTATGATCGACGAAGCTTACGATCGCACTAAGAATCTGCTGTTAGAACACAAAGCACAGTTGACGCAACTTGCCCAACGATTGCTTGAAAAAGAAGTACTCTTCAAAGAAGATCTTCAGCAGATTTTCGGCAAACGTAAATGGGAAGACAAAGCAGAAGTACCTTCGCTCAACGGCAATGGCGCTTCTCATGAAACACCTGTTGCACCGGCAGCACCTTCTGCTCCAACTACTCCAACCATTCCAACCGGAACTCCCGGAACGGAAGGCTCTACTTCCATTGCCTGATTAACCATTTATGCAGGAAGCTACATCGAAAGAAAAAGTCCTTAAGAAAATCCGGAAGGCGCTGATTCAAAAAACAAATCAGCGTTATTCCTCTATTGACTGGGATTCGAATGTTTATGCTTCATCAGGCAATTCTCCGGAAGAAGAATTTGCTGATGCGTTTAAAAAAATCGGCGGCAACTTTGTCTTTTGCGAAAACGAAATTGAGCTCATGGAGAATATTATCTCCCTTGCTCAGGAAAATAAATGGAAACTGATTCACTGCCGTGAACCTAAACTCAGGGCTATGCTCGACAAAATCGAGTTTCCATACATCAAAGAAGAAAAATCTTTCCCGGAAGGAATGGTGGCCATCACCGGCTGCGAAGCACTCGTTTCCCGTTTAGGCAGTGTCATCGTTTCAAGTAAACAAGGCAGCGGACGAAAACTTTTTGTGGTACCTACCATTCATGTTGTAGTGGCTTACACTACACAGATTGTTCCTGAACTGAAGGATGCTTTACAACTGATTCGGACAAAATATAACGACCAGCTTCCGTCAATGATCGCTTCACTTACCGGTCCAAGCCGAACTGCCGACATTGAGAAAACACTGGTAACACCGGCGCATGGTCCACGAGATATTTTTGTATTTCTGGTCGACGATAACGGGTGAAACTATGGAAGGAGACTGGTTGTGCATCCGAAACTTCACTGTCGCCTATCAGGCTGAAATCGCCCGGGCCGTTCTTGAAGAACAAAACATTCAAGCCATTATTCTGAATAAACAATCTTCTCCCTATGCAGGTGTTGGTGAAATTGAAGTGTATGTAAATGCAGAAGATGCTATCTTAGCCAAAATTATTTTAGACCAGGCACAACTGTGAGTAATCTTACCTTACGTTTTATCACGGCAATTATCGGAATCAGCATCATACTTGGGGCGATTCTTTACGGACAAACCACCGGCCTGCTTTTATTTGCTTTTATTTCTACTGCTGCACTGATTGAATTTTATCGCCTGATCAAAAACGATTCGATTCAGCCGCAGATGGTCATGGGAATTTTAACGAGCGCGTTAATTTTTCTTCCACTGCTCTTAGGAAATACACTATCAACTGTACCGAATTTACTTCCGCTGATTATCATCTTACCGTATTTCATTTTCATTCGCGAACTCTATACTAAATCTGCCAAACCGTTTACCAACATTGGCTATACATTATTAGGTGTAATCTATATAAGCGTACCACTCTTTCTCTTTTACCTGATTTCATTTCACGGTGAAGGCGATATCTACAGGCCGCAGAATATTCTCGGCATGTTGTATTTGCTCTGGGCAAGTGATACCGGTGCTTATACTTTCGGAAGAATCTGGGGCAAACGCAAATTATTTGAACGCATTTCTCCGAAGAAAACCTGGGAAGGATTTGTTGGCGGAGCAGTCTTCGCTTTCATTGCTGCATTTATCATCTCCCGCTTTTATCTGAACTTTTCGCTGCTTCAATGGATGATTATCGCTGCTATCATCTTCATTACCGGTGTTCTTGGTGATCTGGTAGAGTCGATGTTCAAAAGAAGCATTGCCATCAAAGACTCCGCTCCATTCTTCCAGGCCACGGCGGCTTCCTGGATCGCTTCGATGGCCTGTTTATCGCATCACCTTTTGTTTTCTTTTATGTAACAATGTTCTGCTGAAATCCGTCAAAAAGCCTGATTTTAGGCCTTTCTAAAGGATTGAACATCTGTTAAATACGGCAAAAATGCCGTGATTCCGCAGAAAAACCCTACCTTCACGGCCCAAATTAATTTTTATGGCTACTGCAGTAGAAAAAGAAAAGAAGATGTCGAAGGACACAACCAACCCTTATGAATCCATGATTCAGCGTTTCGATGTTGCTGCGAATATCATCGGACTTGATCTGGATACTTACAACATTCTGAAAACTCCTCACCGTCAATACCTCGTCGCTCTGCCGGTTCAAATGGACGACGGAACAGTAAAAGTATTTGAAGGCTATCGCATCGTTCACAACGCCAGCCGCGGCCCGTCTAAAGGCGGTATCCGTTACTCACTCGAAGTAAATCTCGACGAAGTAAAAGCGCTTGCGGCATGGATGACATGGAAATGTGCGATTGCCGACATCCCTTACGGTGGCGCTAAAGGTGGTATTCACTGTGATCCTTCGAGCATGTCGCCGGGTGAACTGGAACGCCTCACTCGTGCATATACACGTGCAATGTCGGATGTATTTGGTGTCGACAAAGATATTCCTGCTCCGGATGTAGCTACCGGCCCAAGAGAAATGGCCTGGATCGTGGATGAATACTCACGTATCAAAGGGGCTTTCACACCGGGCGTAGTCACAGGAAAACCACTGCACCTCGGCGGATCAGAAGGTCGTGTGGAAGCTACCGGTCGCGGTGTTACCGTTGCTGCACTGGAAGCAATGAAGAAAATTAAAATGGATCCTAAAAAATCCATCGGCGCTGTTCAGGGATTTGGTAATGTTGGTTCTATTACTGCAAAGCATATGGAAGATTCAGGTATCAGAATTGTTGCCATCAGCGATCATACCGGTGCATTCTATAATGCGAAAGGCATCAACATCGAAAAGGCCATCGAATACCGTAATCATAATCATGGCATCCTGAAAGGCTTTACAGGCGGCAAAGAAATCAGCAACGACGAACTTCTTACTCTTGATGTGGACATCCTTGCACCTTGTGCATTGGAAAATCAAATCACCCGTCAGAATGCTGACAGTATTAAAGCTCATCTGATCGTTGAAGGAGCCAATGGCCCTACTACTGCTGGTGCCGATGAAATCCTCGCTAAAAAAGGTATTCATGTGATTCCTGATATTCTTGCAAACGGGGGTGGTGTAACGGTTTCTTATTTCGAGTGGACTCAGAACCGTTTTGGTTACTACTATTCGGAAGATGAAATCAACAAACGTAACGATCGCTCTATGATCAATGCTTTCAACAATGTTTGGACGGTTGCTCAGAAATACAAAGTAACAATGCGTATTGCAGCATACATTTTCGCTCTTGAAAAAGTAGCTCTCGCAGTTAAATCAAGAGGAAATTTTTAATCGGCTTTGCACCTCGACAGTGGTGCACCGCAAGAAAAAAGTCCTACTCCATAAAAATCAGGAACGGCTCACAGAATCGTTCCTGATTTTTTTTGAAGCATCACCTATTCAGCAGGAAGAAATCGTATAAAAGGCTGATATTGTCAAAATTTCGGTCTTTGAGAAGCATTATAAATAAGAAAGGATTACTTATAATTGCGGGATATTTAACGGCAAGAACTCAGTTAACTTTGCCCTTTACAAAGTCGGGATCGGATCCGAAACTTCGAATAATCAAAATCTAAAATGTTACACAAAGAAGGTTATACGACGATTGCTTTAACAACCATCGTACTTATTGTACTCAATGTGCTTGCCGATATGCTGCTGAACAGTCAGTATGTCCTGGTTCAAAAAATTATTCTGGTTGTATCGGTGATCTTACTGCTCATCGTTTTGCAGTTTTTCAGAAACCCATCGCGCGATTACACTCAGAATGAAAGACAAATCATTGCCCCTGCCGACGGAAAAGTAGTTGTTATCGAAGAGACCGTTGAAACTGAATATCTGAAAGAAAAGTGTATTCAGGTTTCTATTTTCGTCACCTTTCAATGTACACGTAAAATCGATATCCGATTAGTGGTAAGGTTATTTTCTACCGTTATCATCCCGGACTGAAGCTTGTAGCCTGGCATCCGAAATCTTCGACTGAAAACGAAAGAACAACGATCGTTATCGAAAATGGTGCGAAGTCAAAAATCCTTCTTCGTCAGATCGCCGGAGCTTTAGCTCGTCGCATTGTGTGCTATCCTACCGAAGGATTAATGGTGAAACAAAATCAGGAATTAGGTTTCATTAAATTCGGCTCACGCGTCGACCTCTTTTTGCCGCTCGGCACTAAAATAAAGGTCAACATGAATCAGAAAGTAAGCGGCGGAGTAACTGTGATTGGCGAGCTGGCATGAATTGAAAAATTAATATTGAAAATTGAATATTTCAGGCTAGGTCATATTCAATTTTCAATATTCAATATTCAATAAGATCTGTTTCCCGCTGACTTTCGCTGACAAAAAAATGGGACTTGCGCAGATCATAGCCTAATTCTAATTTTTCAATATTCAATTTTCAATATTCAATTTTCAATCCCACCCCCTCACTTGTGCGCTGAGCCGCTCCGGTTGTCTATCGTCTGGCCGTCGTCGACGCTGAAGGTGAAAGATAAATTTCCGCTTGAATAAGAGCCGTTGCCCTGGTAGGTATCAGAACCGATCAATTGCGAAGAGAAGGAAAAAGAGGACCCGCTGACTGTTGCATAAATCGTCGTAGTGTTACCGGCTGCATCGAAATTTTTAAGAAGTATCTGGTCGGCTGAACTGCTGCCGGATGTTATCGTAAGAGTAAAGGAACGACTGCCTCCGGTACCGGTAGAATTTCCATACCATGTGCCGATGAACTTATCGCGATCGGCTGAATTGGGCTGATCAGGATCGGTTTTCTCACATGAGGTCACAATTACACTCAATGCAATTAAAAGGATGGCGAGTGGAAGGAATCGCCGGAATTGAATTCTCTTCATCTATTTCAGTCGTTGTGTAATGTCTAAACGGAATTTTCGCGCAGTATCTTTGGCAATATCGTAACCGGCATCGGCATGACGAATTACTCCCATCGCCGGATCATTGTTCAATACTCTTTTCAAACGACGTGCTGCATCATCTGTACCGTCTGCAACAATCACCATTCCTGAATGAATGGAATATCCCATTCCCACTCCTCCGCCATGATGCAATGACACCCAGCTTGCTCCGCCAGCTGTGTTGATCAGCGCATTCAGAATCGGCCAGTCTGCAACGGCATCACTGCCATCAAGCATAGCCTCAGTCTCACGATTTGGTGACGCTACTGAACCTGTGTCGAGATGATCGCGGCCAATTACAATTGGCGCTTTCACTTTTCCACTTTTCACGAGTTCATTGAAAGCGAGACCTGCTTTCTCACGATCGCCCATTCCGATCCAGCAGATTCGCGCCGGTAATCCCTGGAATGCAATCCGCTCGCGCGCCATCTTCATCCAGCGATGCAATGATTTATTCTCCGGAAATAATTCGAGGATAACTTTATCGGTTTCGTAAATATCATTCGGATCACCGGACAATGCTGCCCAACGGAACGGACCTTTACCTTCACAGAAAAGCGGACGAATGTATGCAGGAACAAATCCCGGAAAATCGAATGCGTTCTTTACACCTCTTTCCTGTGCACGTGCGCGAAGATTATTTCCGTAATCAAATGTAATGGAACCCTTCGACTGCAATTCAAGCATCAGTTGTACATGCTCGGCCATTGAATCATATGCCATGTCGATGTACTTCGCAGGATTAGTCTCACGTAATACATTTCCTTCTTCAACAGTAACTCCTTCCGGCAGATAACCTACCAGTGGATCATGTGCTGAAGTCTGATCAGTGAGTACTTCCGGAGTAATTCCTCTTTCAATCAATCGACGCAGCAATTTTACAGCGGTACAAATTACTCCGATAGATTTATTCTCACCCTTCTTTTTAAATTCAAGAGCAAGGTCGATTGCTTTGTCGAGATCTTTTTCGACGATATCAAGATAACGTGTCTCTACTCTTTTGTTTGCGCGCCACTCTTCTACTTCAGCAGCTAAACAAACACCGTCTGCCATTGTTACGGCAAGTGGCTGTGCGCCACCCATTCCGCCAAGGCCTGCAGTAACACAAAGTTTTCCTTTCAACGTACCGCCGAAATGTTTTTCAGCAACTGCATTGAAAGTTTCATATGTTCCCTGAACAATTCCCTGCGAACCGATGTAAATCCATGAGCCGGCCGTCATTTGTCCGTACATCATCAATCCCTTTTTCTCTAATTCATCAAACACTTCCCAGGTCGCCCATTTGGGTACTAGTTGAGAATTGCTAAGTATTACTCTTGGCGCATCTTTGTGTGACGGAAGAATCGCAACAGGCTTTCCACTTTGAATGAGCAATGTTTCATCTTCGTTCAGATCTTTCAAGGCTTTTACGATCAGGTGAAAACTCTCTACATTTCTTGCTGCTTTACCGCGACCTCCATAAACAACAAGGTCTTCCGGACGTTCTGCAACTGCAGGATCAAGATTGTTGTGCAACATGCGCAATGCTGCCTCCTGAATCCATCCCTTACAATTCAGTTTGGTTCCTGTCGGAGTTTTTACTACCGACAAATCGAGTTTTTCAGATGTAGTTCCTGTAATCATGATTTTGAACGTCCTTTTAATTTTTGGTTTTCCTTCCACTTCCACGGACAATGCTTGCATCCGCTCTGGCAACAATACCCGCGCTTGAGATGATATTTTTCCGTAAAAATGATGTATCCGTCAGGCGAAAAGTAATAATCTTCCGGATCAAATTTATCACGTATTGACATACGATTGCAAACACTTTCCGAAGGAAATTGTTCGGCTGCAAAGATAGTCTTCCCTGCTTTTATCCTGAAATTTAGGTACTTTTAAGGTGAAAATTCCTCCGTGCCGATAATTCCGGAAAATGATCGTTTTGCCGCCCCCACCTTTGCAGAAAATTAGACTGCCGGGAATTGATGACTCTCTGCAAATCAATGTCCTACGGGAGGATCTGGTGCACCCCTATCTGGGTGGCAATAAATACCGGAAGCTGAAATACAATCTTCGCCACTTTATAGATTCGGGTAAAAAGTACATTGTAACATTCGGCGGAGCGTATTCCAATCATCTGATTGCGACAACTACGGCCGGACAAATGCTCTCCATTCCCGTCATAGCCATCGTCAGAGGTGAAAACGCTTCGAATCCATGTCTTGACTATATCAGAAGCTGCGGGGCAATCCTCATTTTTACCGATCGCGAAAACTATCGTCAAAAGGATGAGCCGGAAATGGTACAAGAACTTCTTCAAAAACAGCTCCCCGAATTATCAGTTGCAGATTGTTTCATCATTCCCGAAGGCGGATCAAATACTTATGCCATAAAAGGCGCGGCTGAAATTGGCGATGATCTGCCGGAATGCGAACACGTTTTTCTTCCTGCAGGAACCGGAGGTACGGCTGCCGGACTGTCAATTGCACTAAAAAACACTCAGCGATTACATGCGGTCTCTGTTTTAAAAGCAGGTGATTCAATTGAAGAAAAAATCAAAGAGCTTGGTGGCAAAACAGATCAGATCATTTTTCATCACGAATTTCATTTCGGAGGTTATGCAAAGGTTACAGATGAACTGTTAAATTTTTGTACCGAATTCAGAAATCATACTTCCATTCCTATAGAACCGGTTTATTCGGGAAAGATGTTCTTTGCCTTCTTTCAACTTGCTAAAAACGGATACTTTAAAAAAGGTGCTTCCATCGTTTTAGTCCATACCGGTGGAGTCTATTCGTTCTATCCCTATTTTCAGAAAACTTCAAAAAAGAAAGTTGAATATTGAACCCAAGCCGCACTTTTTACGTTGGAAGATGCGGATACGGTCTGCAAAGAATAATCAGACCTGAAAAACGTTTGACTAACTATGAGAGTAACCGCCTTCATTTTCTTCTTTCTCCTTAGCCTTCAACTGGCCAAAGCCGGCGATAACACTGCTGCCCGACTCAGGTACATCGAAGAACATAAAGACGATGCCATTCGTGAAATGCAGGAATCCGGAATCCCGGCGAGTATTACAATGGCTCAGGCATGTCTGGAATCAAGTGACGGATTGAGCCCGTTGGCCGTGAATGCCAATAATCACTTCGGTATTAAATGCGCCGATTGGAGTGGTCCATCTTACACGCAGGACGACGATAAAAAAGATGAATGTTTCAGAAAGTATAATCACGCTCTTGAATCATACGACGATCATAGCAACTTCCTGAAAACTCGTCCGCGTTACGCTTTTCTTTTTGAATTGGACAAAACTGATTACAAAGGTTGGGCAAAAGGTTTGAAAAAGGCAGGTTATGCAACTGACCCGCATTATGCTGATCGTCTTATTAAAATCATTGAAGACTATCAGTTGTTTTTGCTCGACCAAAATCAGCCGATTCCGCTTCTGGCTGATACACAACCTACACCTCCTTCTGCAGTAAATACGACAGCAAGTACTTCCAATGAACCCATTCTGACTCAGGAACCGGTTTATGAGAATCGTGATGTTAAACCCACACGGAACAGTCACAAGATATTTGTTCCGTCAGTGGATGTTGTTGATGCCTTCGGCAGAAAAGTACACGAAAATAACGGTGTGAAATACGTAATTGCCCGTCGCGGCGACACCTATCATGAACTGGCGCAGGAATTAAATATGGGTTACTGGCAACTTCCCAAATACAATGAAACCGACGAAGACAGTCCTATCCGAGAAGGCCAGTACATCTATCTTCAACCTAAGAAGAAAGAAGGTAATACAGACTATTACATCGTAAAAGCCGGCGACACAATACAATCAATCAGCAACCAAACAGCTGTAAAAGAATCCAGCATCAGAAAGTTTAATCATTTGGATAAAGATGCGGGCGTTGCCGTTGGGCAGAAGATAATGCTTAGGAAGTAATTAGTGATTAGTGATTAGTAATTAGTAATTAGAGAAAAAACCACTATTCACTAGTAAGTAGTTACTAGTTACTAGTTACTACTTACTAGTTATTAATTACTAATTACTAATTACTAATTACTAATTAGTAATTACTAAGGTGATGTCTATTTCTTAGTTGAAAATTTTCCTAGTGGTTTTTTACTTAGGTGATTTTTGATTGCTTCCTGTAATTTATTTAGGTGTTTAAAGTTATGAATTTTATTTAGATTATTTTCTAATTCTAACAAAGCTGCTGCTACCCATCTTTGTCGCTGGTTGCTACTGCTCCAATGTTTGACATTTCGCAAATATTTAGCCATTTGAGAGTTTATGTTTTCGATGCAATTGGTTGTACCGAGACTCCTGGTAAATATTTGAGCTACTTTTAATTTATGTAGCGTCAATGTTTCTTCCATCCCTTCCAACAAGGAGTTTGCTGCATTTTGATTGATTTTTAATAAGTCCTGATGGATATTCATCAAAGTTGATTTTGCTTTGTTATAATCCGGCTCTCGATAAGCGTTCTGTATTTTTGTCTTGTAATTTGACTTATCGCGATCGCTTAAATAACTCAATACATTTTCTCGTTTGTGCCATTGACAACGTTGAACAACGGCTTTTTTCCCAAATACATCTTGTACTGCTTTATATATTCCTTTACTTCCGTCAATCACAACCAACAAGCCGTCTTTAAATGAAAATTTTTTTTCGATTATTTGTTTCAGCAACTGGCCAATTGCTCGGCTATTTTCACTAGAAGTTTGAATAAATCCTACTGGAATTTTTATCCCCTTATCAGTCACACCCAGTGCAACCACCATCTGTTCGCTAGCTAAATATTTTCCGTCAATTAATAGGGCAACAAAATTGTGATCTTCATAGGTCCGCTCGCAAAAATGCTTAAACGCTTCTTGACTTTGTTCTTTAAATTCACGACTGACCTGACTTGAGCTTAATCCAAAGCTTTCTGCTAAATGTGCCGTTACTTTTTCATAATCTCGAGTACTTATGCCGTGAAGCACTTTTTTGAGAACCTCTTCGCTTGGTTGCGCCAAATTTCTTAAGTTTTCTAACCCCGGCAATGGAATACATTTTCCGCTTGACGACTCTCTAATTCGAGGAATTTGAACCGGCAATCGATGTTCGCCCATTTTTATACTTCCCGGATTAAAGCCATGACGGTAATATGCTTTAGGCCCTGAACCGGCATGTTCATAACGCTCCCCCGTCTTTTCGCGAATAATTTCCTCAAAAATTTGATTAATCATAATCCGACTCATCTCAAAATGGTTCATAACCATTTCAAATTTGATGTCGATTGGCTGTTCGTAAAACCAAGTGATGTTTTCTCGTTGAACTTTTGTAGTTTTGCTCATGGTAGTTTGATTTAGTTTTTAGTTCGCAAACCAAAAATATAAATATCAAACCACTTTGGTAGCAGCAATTTGCTTTGCTGCTACTT
>JAXLTM010000031.1:0-37078 GCA_046330055.1 Bacteroidia bacterium
GAACCTACAATAATTCTGCTTATTCAAATTACCATACTCAATCGACTCGCCTGACATCCATCGGCGGGGGAGCAGGAGGAGGATTGGATGATCGGTTTGATATGATTCTGCATTCAAAAGGCGTTCATGATCCGGGTGGTATTTATTTTTTATCGAGTAGTTATCATCCGATTGGCAACGATGGCAATCACTACAATCAGTCTGTCAACAACGGAACAAATGCTGCAGTTCCGATGGATGTAGCAAATGCACTTTACACGGCATCGGATCATTTGCCGGTGATTTTGTCGCTTGAAATCGGCCTGACATCCGGAATGCAATATCCGGATGAAGAGGTGACTTCGATGCATATTTTTCCAAATCCTGTTGAGCAGAATTGTTATGTTGAATTCTCGCTAAAGAAGACTTCCGAATTGAAATTTGCGCTATCTGATCCGATGGGCAGATTATGCCTGGCATCGGAGAAGATGAAATTTGAAGCCGGAAAATCGGTTTATGAAGTGCTTTTTCCTGAATCGTTGCCTGAAGGCCTGTATTTTCTGACAATTTCAGGCGAAACCTTACAGAAAAGCATCCCTGTAATGCTTGTCAGATAAGGTATCTGTCGTAATATTTTCGGATAAACCGGCGAGCGGAAGGCGGAACATTTTACTAACTTTTAAGTTAAAGAAGTGTATCAGCCTAATGGTATGAAGAGGAAAATCTCGTCAGTTATAAAACCTTTTGTCGGGGCATTGTTGATTTCGGAGCCGTTTAATCAGGAGCCGACATTCAAACGATCGGTGGTGCTTGTCAGTCAGCATAATTCAAAAGGAACGATTGGCTTCATCATCAATAAACCCACACAGCTTCGCATCAACGAAGCGCTCGATGATTTTCCTGATTTCGATGCCTATGTTTATTGGGGCGGAGCTGTAAAGCTCGATTCAATTTACTACGTACACTCAGTTCCCAATCTGATGGGAGCTCACAAAATTTCCGACGGATTATACTGGGGCGGCGATTATCAGCAATTGAAACTGATGATTGAAGCAGGCGATATTGCGCCTGATCAGATCAAATTCATGGCAGGCTATTCAGCCTGGCCGGAAAAAAATCTCGAGCAGGAATTAAAAGGTCCCAACTGGTGGATCACAGAAGCAGATCCATATTCCATTCTCATCGAAGAGCCGACAGTAATGTGGGGAAATGTATTGAGAAGAATGGGTCATGTTTACGGAATACTAAACGACTTCCCGGAAGATCCGGGTCTGAATTAAAAGCATAAAAAAAGAGGCTGTCTTATGAAGGCAGCCTCTTTTTTTTACATACACTTTTCATCCTTATGGACGAAGAGTGATTGTACGTGTAATACCATTCTTTGTAACTGTAGCCTGATCGTCGCAACTTCCGTTACCGAAATCGATGGTACGAGCCGGTTTGCTTGAAGGAGTGATGGTCAGAGTACCGCTGGTAATCCAGTGGCACGACATTTCACGCTGAATATTTGTGAGAATGCAATCAACCGTTTCTCCATTGCTGTTAGAACCATTTGCTGTGCCGTTGATCACATAAATATCATTCACCCACGTGCTGTCGCCGTAACCTGCTGTCATTTCCCGTGTACGCGTGCTGTTCCACGTTCTCCATGAACCATCAGTGCGGGTAACTTTCATATTTGTTGCAGTGATCGTCCATGTGAGATTGTTGTTCGCATTAAATCCGTTGTTGACCACGTGACGTGTTCCTTCAACGTGTCTGCTGTTTACATAGAAGCTGTCGAAATTCATTGTCCATTCAGCGCCCGGATCAAAATAACCTGCGCCGGTATAATTAACGATGACGCGTCCTGCGCGAGTTTTTCCGTCAGCGCCAACGCAGCCTGAACCGAAGTCGAACGTTAAAATATGATTGATGGAATCATTGGTAACGGTAGCGCAGCTGCCGAAGTGGAATTGATCATACTGAGAATTGGAAGAATTCTGATGGCTGAAAGTTCCTGTACGTGCCACCTGAGCAGTCATATTATCTGCGTCAGTAGAAATGCTCTCGGCCTGACCGATATCTGCTGCTGTTGTTTCGAAATCATCGTCGGTTACTTTATCCTTTTTACAGGAAGATAGAGTAGCCACTGAAGTGATCAAGGCAGCGCCGCAGAGCCAAAGAGAAATGCTTTTTAATGCTTTCATGTTTTAGGAATTTGTTTTTTATGACCGTTAAGACGGCCGGAGTAACGCAGGGTTTAATGGAAACGAAGGTAGGGCAAAGAAGATTGGACAGGTAATGAAGCTTCATCCTAATTCCAACCTGTAAGAACGGCAGCAAAAAATCCATCACTGCTAAAAATACTAATGCCCTTGTAAATTGCTGTTTTACAAGGGCATTTTTAGCTTCTGTGATCCCGCTGGGACTCGAACCAGAGACCCATACATTAAAAGTGTATTGCTCTACCAACTGAGCTACGGAATCATTCGCTTTGGTGTCAAAGCGGCTGCAAAAATAAATTTCTAATCGAAAAACAAGCTTTTGTTAATAAAAAGTAGCAAAAAAATCTGCTCACTTAAAGGCGCTTTTAGCACTGCCTGTAAAGGTCTTATTTTGAGGTGGATAAGTGGGAGGCCATTAGTGATCGGTGATCGGTGATCCGTGATCAGAGTTCGGTGATCGGTGATCGGTGATCGGTGATCAGATCAGCGATCGGTGATTAGCAGTCAATGATCGGCAATCAATTTTAAGTGATCACAAATCATCTAACCAAACTACTTACTAATTACCACTTACTAATTACTAAAAAGTCGATCGGCAATCAATGTTAAGCGACCACAAATCATCTACCCAATCTACTTACTAGTTACCACTTACTAATTACTAATTACTAATTACTACTTATCGCTCCCAATTCATCAATCCCAATCTACTTACTACTTACTAATTACTACTTACTAAAAAAGCCCCCGATACCACATCGGAGGCTTTCAAAGCCACTACCAGGCTTGTTTATTTAACCACGAGTTTCTGTATTAAGGAGTTTTCATCGTTTCGGAAAGTGATGAAGTAGACACCCGGTGAGAGTTTCAGATATTGTCCGATCGGATAAATCTGCTCACGGTTGTCTTCGATTTTGATTTGTTGCGAGTAACATTCTTTGCCGGTTACGTCATTGATTTTGATCAATACTTCATCGCCTCGACGAGCTTTAATTTTTACATTGAGATCACTTCCGTCTGATGGATTCGGGAAGGCATCATATAATCCTGCGCCTAACTGATCGGTGATCGTTACTGCATCGATGTCGGAATATTTGAATTTACCATCGTAGTCAGTTTGTTTTAAACGGTAGTACGATGTTCCCGGCAACGGCGAATGATCGATGAATGAATAATGTTGCGAGCGTGTACTGTTGAGAGCTCCCGGAACTACACCGATTGAAATAAAGTGGACAGAATCAGCAGATCGCTCCACCGAGAAGAAGTCATTGTTTATTTCACTTGCGGTAATCCAGTTTACATCCACAGCGCTGTGACCATCGTATTCTGCCGTAAAGCTCATCAATTCGATCGGAAGTACTATTGCTGCACGACCGGAATGTCGGGAGAATGAAGTTCTGTTATCCCAGCGTAATTCATGACGATCAGGTCCGAGTGCTGTTGGAATATCAGTATCCGTCATATCCGCAGGAATTGCATCCTGCCAGATTCCGCTTACAACATTTTCTTTACAAGCTGCAACACTTCCTGTACCGACGATATCACCACCCAGTGCATCAGAAATTGGAATATAGTACACATATGATTCGTACATGAAGTTATCGAGTAATGATGTGTTTGCCGGTTCAATAGTCCAGTAACGACTCAGCCATGTATTGAAACCAGACGTCCATCCACCCGGAATTACGGCGTCTGTAACATTAGCTGTGATGAAAGCACCGGAGTTCAATGTAGCTGCCGATTTAAGGTGAATTGCACAAGGTGTATAATTCACAGCATCTCCGATTGGGAAGCGATACAGATTGACGTCAGTTGTTGCTGCAGCTCCGGCACTGTTGACAAATTGCTGAACAAGTCCGCTACCGTCAGCCACAATATAGCTGGCACTCGTCACCGGAGAAGGTGAAATGGTTACATTCGATGAAGATGTACCAAGGAAGAGTGTATTGCTGCCGATAACAATGTTACCTGCAGTGAGTGTCAGATTCGATTGAATAGTTGTATTGTTATTCAGCGTAACTGAATTTGATGATTTATTGATAGTGACATTTGCAAACGTTTCACCGGAAGCATTAGTGATTGTCTGGGCATTTCCTCCCGTGAAAATAATTCTTCCGCTGTTGGCAGCGAACGTGCCGCTGTTATTCCAGTTGCCCGTCACGTTAAGATTTCCTGACGGAGCAGTAAGATTTCCTGTAGCGCTGATTACAAAATTTCCGAAAGTATTTGTTGTACTACCGCTGAAGGTTGTATTTCCCTTGAACAGAACTGAGCTGTTGTTAGCAGTGAATGTTCCATTGTTTGTCCATGTACCATACACCGACAAGCTGTCTGTTCCTGTGATAGTCAATGATGCACCCGCATCAATTTGAACATTTCTTGCCACTGCACCTGAACCAACGATGTTCGGATAGAATGGTGCACCTGCAGGGATGATGGCATCCACTGAAGCAGAAGGTAATCCGCAACCCCAGTTACCCGGATTAAACCAATCGGTTGTTCCCGCCCAGGCTGTCCAGGTAGACAATGCCATAATCCGTACATCATATTGCGCCGTGACTACTCCGCAACCACCGGCTGCAGCAATTGTATTGTAAACTGTGTATGTTCCCGGAGTACTTGCACTAAGGTCAATTTGTCCGGTTGCTGTACTGATGAAAACAAGACCTGCAGAAGAAGAGAATACACCTGCCACACCGCCACCGCTGTACACCGGAAGTGGATTAGGGTCCGACTGACAATAATTCGCGCTGCTATAGCTGAATGTTGCCACCGGCAAAGGAGTAACGGTGATGGCCATTGTACGGGCAGTGCTTGTACCGCAACCGTTCACAGCTGAAACACTCAATGTACCGCTGGTAGCAGATGCAGAGAAATCAATTGTTACAGAGTTGCTCGTTCCATTAATTGTTGCTCCTGTACCTGAATAAGTCCAGGTGTAAGTTGTTGCACCTGTAACAGCAGGAACTGTATAGGTAATACCCGTTGAAGACTGACAAACCGGCGATTGGGCAGCGGTCCATGAGAGCGGCTGTGCAGGAGCATATGAAAATGAAACGCTGACTGTATCAGATGATGTACAGGCGCCGTTAGTGATTGTCCATTTCAATGAATATGTTCTGCCGAGTAATCCAAGGAAGTTGGATGTTGGACTGGAAGGAAAACAGACATGTGATCGTACCACCGGTACCTGAAAGAATTGACCAGGAGCCAGTATGTGAACAGCTGCTGCATTCCGGCAAGCAGTGTGCTTGTAATTCCGCACAAGGACTGATCAGAACCTGCACTGGCAGTATTTGGTGCTGCATAAACTGTAATTGTAGTTCCGTCGACATTTCCTGTTCCGCTGCCGCCATTGTATGTGAAGGCAGTCAGTAAGTAATCTCCGCCTGAAGCAGATGTCGGAAGTGTATATGGAAGTGCACTTACTGTGACTGTAGTTGCAGATCCGCCGTTCAATGTGTAAGTCAGTGTATATGGTAAGCTGATCGGAATATTTGTAGTGAATGAAACAGGGATACCTGCAGTACCGCAAACCGGACCGGTAGGAGAGAGTGTGGCAATTGGACGTGTGTAGGCTTCACTGGCAATTGAGAAATTGATTGGCGTAGTTGAAATGTTCACGCTGTTGTCTGTGATCACACTACCAAGATTATTTACTCCGGTTGGCGTAGATTGTACTTCATCCCATGCGCTTCCGTTGTATTGTGCTACACGCAGATCGGTATAACCGTTCATTGTCATTGTACCATTCAAATCGGATTGAGCATCCCAGGCTAATCTGATTTTCGCAGTATTGGCAGCTGTAGAATTCACTGCCCAGTATTCCTGATCGTTTTCTATCAACAATGGTGAATTCAAACTTGCTGAAGTTGGATTCGGCGTAAAATACTCCGCCGTCCAGGAAGAACTTGCTGTAGTAGTTGAAGTCAAAGTGAATTCGTGTCCGAGACCTACCGACAATTTACCAATCGGGTAAAGGAAAGAATTACCGTTAAGGAATTGCTTGGTGAGAGGACCGTTGATATAAGAACTTGAACTACCGCCGGTCGGTATAACGGCAGTTGTAGATGTATTTGATACATTCAGGACGTTAGTAGAGCTGGTTGTAATGATACCATCGGTCAGTAATAAATTTCCTCGTACTTCGATGTTACCATTGTTCGCAATGGTGAGTCCTGAGCTATTGTTTACTTCGAGATTATTAAACGCATTCGAACCTGAGAAATCACCGAGATACCCGCCGAATACCTGAGCTGTAGATCCGGCAAAGGTTACTGTAGCACCGCTACCGGAACCTGAACTGAATGCTCCGGTATTATATCGCTCAAGTGTTCCGAGTATCGTCAGCTTTTTATTGTTCGATGAATTGTCAAGTGTAGGACCATCAATCATCAATCGTTGGCAGATTGTTAAATCGGTATTTGGAAGAATACGAGTTCCTGTTCCGGTGAGATAGAGATATGGAATATTTGTAAAGCCCGGAAGGAAGATTGAGTAAGTTCCTGTTCCGCCGTATTCAAGCGTACCACGACCTGCGCAATCAATAAATGCAGTGTATGTCCCTGCCGGTAAGTTTCCGTTTTCAAGATATAGCGTAGGTGTAGTAGTAGGAATCAGATTTGGGTAGGTGATCTGATCGATGTCTACAGTACCTAAGTTGTGACCGTAAGTAGGAGAAACAACTTTCAGTTTACCGTTACCTGTAATTGTTGTCTGGTAAGCAGTACAAGCGTTGACGTCAGTAGTCACTGTTGTGTTAATGATTACTTTGAAGCCATTCGGCCCGCCTGCCGGGCAGTCATAGAGTCCATTGGCGATATTCATCCAGATGGCATTGTCGGACCAGTTACCATCAACCATTGATAAGTAAGTTGGTAAGCTTGTAGGAATAGCTGTATCGAGCCCTGCTGTATATACTCCCGAAACGTTGACAGAGGATGAGAAGTCAAAGGAAGCGATATGTCCTGATTCATCAACGTGATCGGTTGCAGCACCCGGAGTTGCTTTTGTCCAGATTGTCCCGGTCCTCCAGCCATGCAGCGATATAATCGCTTTCCGGACCTCCATAAACATCGCTCAATGTATAGTAAGATTGTCGGTACCGGTAAAGCCCGATAAACCTGAACTTTCTACTCTCCAGTAGTAATGAAGTACATTGTTCGGGTCAAGAACAGAAGGAGCATATTGATTTACCGGTGTTACATTGATGCAGTAGCCCAGAGACGTGTTTGCTGTTATCGTGATTACTGCAGGAGTATATTTCCTGCAACTCCCATCGGAAATGTAAATGTACCGGTGCCGGAAGTAAAGAATTTGCGGAGACCTGAGCTCGACGCAACACCATCAGTTTGATCATCTTGGTGGAACTATAAGGAGAACCGCTGATGCTGCTGGTTGTACTCAGAGTGAGGAGGTAAGAACTGATGTTCAGAATACCTGAAGTAAGTACCAGATCATTTTGTAATGAAATGTCGTTGAGTGTAACTGCCCCGGCGCTGTTATTCAATTCCAGTCGGCCGAAGGCTCCTGTTCCGGATATCTGCTGTGATGATGTACCTGCAAGCAATACTCCGCCGGATGATGTATTGTGATCAACATAAGAACCGTTGTTCACAAGGTTTCCGATTACCGTTGCTTTATAGTCTGTTGCAACCGGATAAAGATTAAGTGAACCTGAGTTAATGTAAAGGTTTCTGTTTACTGTAAAAGAAGAGTAGGTGCTGAGTGAACCGGAACAACTGACATAAAGATCGTAGAAGTTAGTTACTGCACTACCGTTTAAGCTTTGTGTTGTTCCGTTAAAGGTGGTGCGGTTAGTACCGTAAACGTAGCAGGCAGCAGCACCATTATTCGTGAGATTGCCGCCGATGGTAACGTTGTAATTATTCGTAGTGAGAATACTGTTTGAATTCGTAAACGTAAGTGTTCCCTGAAGCACAAGAGGATTTACCACCAGACCGACGCTGGCATTCTTAGCAGCACCTGCTCCTGTAATGGTCATATTGTACAATGAAATATTTGCATCCATTGTATATGTCTGTGCGGTGTTTGGTACAGTATTATTGAAGACAATAGTTCCACCCGTTACCGATGAAGATGCAGGACGCAGATATAAGTCGTCGAATGTTGTACCGCCACCTCTCACAATTGTCAGCGTGGAAGAACCTGACATATTGAAAACACTACCTGTGTTTACAAGTTCAAGCTTAGCACGCGTAGCTGCTGTTGCAGCACCACCGCCTGAACTAAGACCATTGATCGTTACATTCCCCCCGGATTGGATATAAGAAAGGACGCCATTGGTTGAAGTTGTCGGGCGACGGATTTGTCCGTTTACATAAAGATTACCTCCGGTAACATTGATTGAAGAATAACTACCGGAATATTCAATATCATTATTTGAAGCAGCTGTTCCGCTGGTAGGCCCAACGTACACATTGCCGCTATATACATTTAATCCTCCGAATAGATAGAGGTCACTCGCATCTGCAGTGGCATTACCAATTAAAACATTTACGTTATTGGTATTGCTTGGCATATTTACCGTCAATGCTGCTGTCTGCGGAATTGTAAATGAACCTGTAGAGATCGTAAAGTTTTGTCCGGCTGCAGGATTGGTTCTGTTGTAAATCAGATTACCATTTGATAAAGTGAGCCATCCATTTGTTGGTGTTGTCAGAGTTCCTCCAACACTTATCGTTAATGTAGTGGATTGAGAAGTTCCTTTATTTACTGTTACGTTACCGAAAGTTGTTTGAGGGCTATTGATTGTATTTGAAATTGTAGCATTGGTTGACCCAAAGAATGTCAATGGAATGTTGGTGAAATTACAACGACTTGTTGTAGACGAAGGAGCATTGACAAGTCCATTGGTGTTGTTAACTAAACTTCCGCCGATCGACATACTTTTCGTACCGTTACCGCCACCCCAATCGTCGATTGCACCATTTGAGTTTTCAACGATTACATCACCGTTTACAATGATAGTCTGAGCCGGTGCACCTGATGCCATATAAGTAAAATCCACCTCAAACGATATCCATATCGCCGTTGATTTGGATTGTTTTCTTGCGATGACTGCAGTTGGAGCAGTAGGATATCTTGTATTCCAGGTTGAAGGAACCACGAGTCAGCATTTTGACCGCGTGCAGTCAGGTCGCCATAAATGGTAATGCTGAGATTACCAAAGATAATATTTAGACCTCCCAAAGGTGAGAGAACAAGATTTCCGTATGTCCGCTTTTGTTTGCGGCAACCAATACGTTGTACCGGCAGCTGCATTCGTAGTGTACGGTCGGCCATGCCTAAACCCGAAATACTGAAAAACTGAAGTCGGACGGGAAGGTGTAAGTTGATCCGCTCGGATTTAAAGCCGCAACCCGGATCGTACCATTACCGGCAGGATTTGACAATACCATGCTGAATGTACTCATAATTGCCAGTCTGCACATCAGTGCACAACCGGAATTGATTGTCAGACTCGCGCAATTTCCTGTAGCGGTCAATTTAACGCTGACGCGTTGTTTTCAATATAGACGATACTTGACGGTCCGGGATAATTTACTCCGGGAGTTGCTCCAGCCGGAACGGCAGCACCGCCTGATGTATATGACCAGGTCGTATTCGAAGACCATGTCGCATAAGCACCTGAAGTACCTGCGATACTGTAGAAAACTTGTACACCGCCAAAAGCTCCACCGCCTGTTGTGTTATCACCTGCCGTGTAATCATCTTCAATAAAGTTGGTACTGTTGGCAGGAGTAGTCCAGTCGGTAAATACGTGAGTAGTGGTATTGATATTCGAGGTTGCTCCATTATTCCATGCATTCGCTGTAAGGTCGAATAAGCTTGGAATGTAATTGGCAACTGTTCCGTTGGCATCAGCGGCAGCATAAGTAAAGCTATGCGTTACTTTTCCTGCATAACCGGTGATACCTGACATTCTCACACGCCAGAAGTAGGTGAGACTTTGATTTTTCACATACGTAGTCGGATACTCGTAACCAACCGGTACCACTGTAATGGTTCCGTATGTTGTCGGAGAAGAGCTGAATCCGATGGAAGCCGGAGTGTATGCATACGTTGCCGGACGATTTGTAGAGAAACATCCAACCGGGAAAGTAAACGGTGTGTTAGCTGCAAATGTTTTTGTGATACCTCCATCACCGGCCTGTCCTGCTGAATGAATAAAGCAGGTATTGGAGAAACCAGAGGCAGCTGTAATCGCACCTGAAGCACCGATGGCAAGATTGTATGTGGAGATATTGAAAATCTTATTCGCTGTCAATGTCAGTGTACCGTTCACAGTGATATTATTCAAAAGCGAAACCGGTGCTGATGCAGCGTTTGTATTATTCAGTTCAAGATTTTGGAAGGTACCGCCACCATCGATGGTTTGTGTACTTGCAGCCGTAGTCAATGAAATTTTTCCGCTACCTGAATGAGTGCCGGAGTTGTAAACGTTACCGGTTACATAGATGGCGTCGCCATTGTCATTGAAGGAACCTGTAGTGATGGTCAGAATACCACCCACGTTGATGGTGGTTTGTGTTCCTGCCATATTCACTGCAACACCTGCTGACTTCGTAATAGTCATATTGTTCAGCGAGAGAGCAGATGCCAGATTAACTGTAAAAGTTTGCGTTCCTGAACCATTGAAGGTTGTTGTGTTTGTTCCCGTTGTATAGGTAGTTCCGGAAGCAATAGAGAAGTTTCCGCCGATGGTCACGTTCTGACTGTTCGCATCAAGAACTCCTGAAGTTAATGTCAGATTCGCAAGAACTGTAAGCGGATATGAAGTAGTAAGTTTTACTGTTGAAGAGCTGCTTGCTCTGTTGATGAGTACATTTCCGAGAGAAGCTGTGCTGGTGATATAATAACTGGTCACATCGGCAAGTGAAGTTCCTGTTGTAGGAAGAAATTCTACCGTACCACCTGTTACGCTGATGTTTGCTGAAGAAGATTTTACATCAAATGCTTCTCCTGTGGCAACGTCACAGGCATCATAAATACGGATAGTACCTCCGGTCATGGTGAACAAGTTGGTGGTTTGTTCAAGGTTGAAGGTACCGTAACCCGTTGTGATGCCATTGAGCGCACGACTGGTATTAAGTGAAGTTGTGGTAACATCTGTAAGATCTGACATTGCTGAATAAGCAGCCGGTGTGCGCTGGAAGCGACCACGAAGAACAAATACACCGCCGGATTGACTGAACGATGAAGATCCCGTTGCATTCAGAAACTGTTTTGCATCTACTGTACCACCCGCAATAACAACGTTTGCCGATGCAATGCTTGAAGTAATAATACCGCCTGATTCCCTGGTGGAGAGATATCCGTCGTTTACCTGCAATTTACCAAGAACCTGAAGAGAAGAAACACCACCGGTAATAATTCCCATGGAAGCATTGTCAGGGCCTGATGTGCCATACACAAGATTAACTTCACGGTAATCATCAGAAGTACCTAGTACAAATGCATCGGGACCATCGAGTACCAGTGCTCCGTTTGACGGAATATAGTAATCGGAATTCGGAGAGCCCGAAGTGTTTCCTTCAGTAAGCGAAGGAATAGAAGTTTGTCCCTGAAGAATAAGAGTTCCTGTTCTAATCCAAAGTGCTTTTCTGAGATTTGGATTTGCAGCTACAGCAGCCTCAGTAGTCAAAGTATTTGCTCCGAATAACCGGAAATAATTTTTCGCTGAAGCATTAATGGTAAGTGTATACGTCTGATCAGTTCCTTTATCGAGAATGAAATTGTAGAAATCAGTTGTTCCGTTACACGTCAGAGTATTATTGGTAGTTCCCTGGAAATACACGGATGCAGCACCTGTGGTTGCACCTGCCGCAGTAGGAGGGAAAGCATTAAAGACAGGATAGGTTAAGTTGGTGAAACGAACTGTACCGTTATTTGTAAAGTCGCCTTTGAAGATGACAGTATGGAAGTAAGTGTAATAATTGATGAAAGGTGCAGCACCACCGACAGTCACAGCACCGATGGCCGGATTGGTAATACCATTACCAACGGTGATAGATGCACCTGCATCAACAGTCGTGTTTCCGAAAACTGTCAGAGTAAGTTTGGTAGTTGCAGCATTGTCATTAATCCTGAATGTTCCGTTTCTCACATATAAATTACCATTCAATGTGAGATTGCTCAATTCCGTTGCAATTACAGAAGGTGCATTGATGGTAAGATTATTATAAGTTGTCTGAGCAGCCGGTAAGGTGAACGATGATGAATTATAGTATTCAGTTGTACCGCCGCTTGAAGTCACAAAGTTATTGGTTGCGACAGTAGGGAAACTGGTGGATGCAAGTTTCAATGTACCCTGACCGCTCAGCGTAGAAAGTCCGCTGGAGAAGGCGTAAGTAGACATATCTAATGTTGCACCGCTGTTAATCGTAACATTCAGCAGGCTCGTTGTGATATTCGCTGCAAGCAACGGTACGGCCTGGTGAGGATGTACACATTGTCATTGTAACCGGGAACACTCGAACCGGATTTGCAGCGTACCACTCGGGTCAGTTGTCCAGGTTGATGCTGTATTCCAGCTACCGGTTTGATAAGAATAGTACGCTTGGATTTCCGCCCATTGTCCAGTATCCGCTTGTAAAGCTTGAGTTACCGGTGATGGTGAATGTATTTGTACCGTATGAACATGTACCGGTATTCGGCGGCGATTGAGCAACTAATCTTGAGGGTTAGGGAAGGTAAACGATGTTTGAATTTGCACTGTTTAATTCCGTCGGGTCATATTGGAAAGTAGCCGTGATAGTTTTTCCGCCAAGACTGGTAACCAAATCCCAATACTTGGTAATGTATGCCGGATCTAATCCGGGAAGCAACGGCCTGTATACTGTAAGTACTGTCGTAGGAGCGATCGATGGACAAAGTCATTTGCATATTTCGTTGAAGTACCAATCGGACACAATGCTTGAGCGCTGAGAGCATTTTTTATAAGATATCCTGTACCGGTAGTGGAAATCATATGAGTTCCATCAAATGATCCGGTGATGGTTGCAGCAGCGTTACTCGTGATCGTAAGATTGTAATTTGAAATTTCGATGACCTGTTGGTGAGCGCCAATGTACCTGCAACACTAAAGGAAGCCGTCATTGTTTTTGTGCCACCTCCTGAAATCGTCAGATTGTTATAAGCAACTGCAGAAGCAGAAACCAGTGCCGGAATATTTTGTGTAGTTCCGTTGAAGTTGAAAGTATTGGCTGTCAGGAACATAATTTCCGGTAGAGAAGGTTGCGTTTGGTGTGAATGTATTTGAAACGCCAATTGTACCTGTATTCCAGAATGTAACGTTATTTGTAGTACGGGCACCACTGACAGTCAGGTTGTAGAAGTTCAGTGTTGTACTTGGGGCAACACCGGCCACAGTTTGTGCAACAGTTGCATTATATATTACTGTATTTACATTCGTAGCAAAATCCGGTGTACCTGTAAGTGTCATCGGTGTTGCACCTGAGAAGGTCAGAATACCTGCATTGGTAAAATTACCCGCACCTGAAAGAGTTCCGGAAATGGTCACCCCGGTTGTACCGTTGAGGTTGCTGTTAGTCAGCGTTTTTCCGCTTGTACCACAAACAACGTTAAACATGGTGAAGGCATTTGCTCCGCCAATAGACTGGTCGTTGGTGTTGAAGTTGAAAGTTGAAGTATTCGAGGTAAAAAGCTGTTCCATTAAAGGTAAGTCCGCCTTTCAATGTATAAGAGTCACCGGCCACGGATGTAGTCCACGAACCGTTAGCGTTTACTGTAACGGCACCGGTAAATGTATTTGTTCCGGTAGTACTGTTATCGTCGAGCATGTACCATAAGCATTAATATTTGTCGATTGAGTAACAGTAAATGTCGCCGTGCTGAGCTGTAAAGTTACAGTTGGAGTAGAGCCAACACCGGTTATATTTAAATCTTTATTTACAACTGTAGTTCCACCAAGCGTTTTTGTACGCTGTAGCAGAGGCTCCGCTGTAGTTGGAGATGGCATTATTATAGGTAAGCCGTAAGACACTTTGATTACATCGGTATCATAAGTAACGGTTTGATTTCCTGCGCCAGAGTAAATGTAAATCCGGCTGTGTATACACAAGCTGTACCTCTTAATTTAAGAAGGTGGTTAGTGCTTCCGCTCATATCGAGTGTACCGGTTGCGGTGTCGTTACGTTACCTGTAAGTGTTACAGTTTTATCTGAAGTGGTTCCGAAGTTGAGAGTACCGGTTATAGAAGTAGTACCTGTCACGGGAAACTGTTGTCGCAGAAGTACCTAGGTTAAATGTTGAGCCGGCACCGATACTCATGTTACCGCCGATAGTTGCATCACCTTGAAGTGTTTTTACACCTGCACCTGAGAAAGAAAGGTTTCTGTAATTTGGGCTGGCAAAAACTGTTTGAGCGCCACCTAAGCTGTGTGTAACAGTACTACCAACTGCTGCTGTGGTTAATGTTCCAATAGTGTTGGTGGCACCGGCGAGGTTCAATCGTGCGTGTTTGTGAGCCTGAGCTCATGTCGATTGTTCCGTTACCCGATAAATTTCCGCTAACAGTTACCACACGTGCACCTGCATTGTCAAATGCGGTGAGCTGAATTGCTTACATCCAATGCACCGTTGATATTCAAAGAGGCTGTGCAGGAAGAGTTTTTATACCACCCGTTGATGTATTGAGATTGTAATAAGGAAATTTCCAATATTCTGATTTCCGTTGTTATTGTAATTCACTGTTCCCGCAGTAGGAGCAGCAGCCCACTGCCCGCAGTACTGGTGATACTGCCGCCACCGCCTGCAAATGCAATCTCTTCGCCGATATATAATGTGCCTGTACTTCCGCCCGGGAAAAGGATGAAGTTAGTATGTATTTGTTCCGGCATGGTAATATTACCTGTAACAGTTACAGAACCTGAAGTGATTGAAACATAAGAATCACGTGTAGCATTTCCGGAGTTACCAAGCGTAATGCTCGCGCTGTTGTAAAAGAACCAACGGAAACAGAAATGTAATGGCTCACACCTCCTGTAGTAATTCGATTGTGGTTGCACCGGTAACAGTAAGCGACCATGCTCCTGAGCCGTTATAGGTCAAGGCAGTGTTATTAGCTGTTCCGCTGATGGCCA
The DNA here is from genome assembly GCA_046330055.1 of Bacteroidia bacterium. GTDB lineage: Bacteria > Bacteroidota > Bacteroidia > AKYH767-A > 2013-40CM-41-45 > JADKIH01. The sequence continues at coordinate 15,314 of JAXLTM010000031.1, forward strand.
GCGATCCCAATGGATTAGGAATGCTTGCATCAAGCGTAACAATAGTGTTGTTCTGAATTGTAACCGCTCCCGTACCTGCATTTTTTCCCGGATAGTCTCCTGCCGATGCTGCAACCCAACCGGCGCCATAATCGGCTTGCCAGGTCGCATTGCTCGTCCAGTTTCCGGTAGCAATACTGCGGTAATCCCCGTTCGCAGCGGAGATGTGCTCTGTCGTGAATAACAGAGAGAAGGCCGCAATGAGCCATCTGAAATAAAGTGAATGTGTGTGCCCAATGAACGCGTGGTGTACGTTCAAGGCTCTTTTTACTTGAAACATTGGTGTGGTGGTGGTAGTGTAGGGGTACTAATTGCAATTTATCTGCTCTTCTATTTATTGGATGGTATTTAGTTGAGCAGTTTCGAAGCAATCGGGTGATTTTTTTGTGCTACATTCTTATTGATTTTTGGCTGTTTTGAATTAATGCTTTTTATTAACTACTAATTATAGTGATTCTGATCATAAATGGTTTTTACAAAGCGGCTTCAATTCAACCTTTGTAAGGAATCTTAAAAAATGTAATATGTTGAATGAAGAAAGCAGCCTTTCAAATCAACTGGCTTTGAAATTTTATCATTATGAAAGCTGAAGTTTTACTGAGATTAAAAAAGTGATAGCCGTTCTAATGTCGATCGATGTAAGATTTTCCGGAGTTATACGCAATTGCGGTGAATGGCAAGCCTTTTCAACGAATTTGCTTTCAGATTTCAGTTTCGGAATTGTGGTTTTTACGATTTTTTGAAGGGTTACAAATCAATTTTGTCTTAAAAATCAATTTTTCGTACTACCGGCATGACGCCTGAATGGCTGGATTTTTAGATGTACCTGCTAGGGTTCCGGGAAAAAAATCAAAAAAAATTTGGAAGATAATATTTCATATGATTATATTGTAATCATTCAAAAAGATTGTAATAAAATCATAAGAAAAGCATTGTAACCCATGGAAAAGCCATTGTACACACTCAACAGTCTTCGTCCTCTGATCAGAGCAGCCAGAAAATTCGGATTCAGCACTACCTCTTTTTCAATTGAATGTCGTGCACAGGAAGGTTTTACGATTTCACTAAAGGATGGAGGAGAAGATTTTTTTCAGGTCATCAATACGTTCCAAAATGCCATCATTTTCTTCAGCCTTGGAAAAGATAAAGAAGAGAATCTGATTTTTCCTTTCGAACAAATTGACCGCAGCCTGATGCCTTTTCGTATGGCCTTTGAAAGATGGCTGCAACAGATTACTTCCGGACTTCTAACACACTCAAAAGCCTGTTAAGTTCTGCGATTATTCTTTTTCCTGATTCCGGATGTTAAGAAGTACGGCAGACTGATCTTTGTAAAGAATTCTTGTGGCTTTGATGTGAACAGGAATTTCATCGCCTGTGATATTCCAGGTTTTGGTAATGAAGTCATTGCTTTCCCCGCTGAAGAATTTTTTGAAATTTTTCATCATTTCAGGGTGATGCTGACTTGGAATAAGGTCGAGGAAATTTTTGCCGACAATATCAGATCGCTGAACGCCTTTAAGTTGGCAAGCGTTTTTATTGGCATTGAGAATTATTCCTTCTTCACTTTCAATCATGACAGCATCAGGTACATTCTCAAAGAAAGAGTTAAAGAGGTCTTCCGTTGCTTTCAGTTTGTTTTCAGTACGGCGCATTTTACTTACGTCCATACAGATTCCGTTCAGGCTGATAATTTCCTGTTGTTCATTTTTATTAGCATAACTGACAGAGAAAATTGATTTGATTTCTCCATGTGTGTAGATGCTGTATTCAAGTGTAGCCGGTTCGCCTTTTTGCATTTGTTCGGCAATCATGCTTTCAAGTTCTTTGCGATCGGTAGGGTGGACCATTGCCAAAAAAACTTCCAGGCTCGGCGAGTTTTCATCTTCTTTCATGCCCATGATGCGCTTTAATTCTTTCGACCAGATCAATCGTCCGGTCTGCAAATTGTAATCCCATGTACCGATCTTAGCTATCTCGAAAGCATTTTTCAGAAGTTCCAACTGACTCTTATTGGCTTGCTCACTGATTCGCTGTGCCGTCATGTCGTGTGTTGTACCTACATAACGAACAATCTTCCCGCTTTCATCCTTCACCGGGTGAGCAATTGAGTGCAGATATTTAAGGTGATTTCTTGGAGTTGTGATTCTGAATTCGAAGTCAAGTGTTTCACCTTTTTCAAGATTCTTAAAAGCTTCATTGAATCGGTCAAGATCAGCCGGGTGAATCATTTTTATAATAGAGGAAATAGAGAATGGGCCTTCTGACGGATCTTGTTCAAAAATTTCAAAGTTTGAATTAGACCAGGTGGCTCCTTTGTCGCCTTCTGCTTCTCGAATAAAAAAACCAAAGTTTGAGCTGCTTTCCACTGCATTCAGAAGCAATTGCTTTTCCTGCATTTTAATATTGGCTTCTTTCAGTGAAGTAACATCGTTTATTGTGCCGAAATATAAAATATCATCTTCAGATGCTCCTGAATCAGCTATTACAGCTTTAATATCCATCCATTTATTCTCACCGTCGGGAAGTATCCACTTTACATTCATATTAAAGTCTTTCCTGTCAGCTACTGAATTTTTCCAAACCTTTTCTATTGCCTCTAATTCTTCAGTTTGAATGAAAGAATACCATTTCTTTCTACTGATTTCATCCTGACTTACACCGAACATGTTCAGTAGAATCTGATTTGCATATAAACAGTTTCCACTGCTGTCGGATTTGAAAATCCCAACCGGTGCGGCTTCTGAAAGTGTCCGGAATTCGTTTTCACTCTGGCGCAGCTTTCTGTCGGCAAGAATAAAACCGGTGATCTCATGCGACACAATAGTAGCTCCCTTGATTTCACCTTCGAAGTAGATCGGATAAACGGTGAGTGAAAAATATCGAGATTCTCCTTCAATCTGCATTTCATCGATGAAGGATATCTTTTCACCCTTGAAGACTTTGTTATATTTCTCCGTCCAGAAATTCTCCCGCTCGATACTTCCGGCGAATGCACGGAGGGTCATGCCTTTTCGCAGATTTCTTCCGCAAATGATGTAGTACAATCTGTCTGCAGTTTCATTGAAAATGTCGAGCCGAAGTTCTTTATCTACTGTCCAGATTGAATCGTCGATAGCACTGATCAGCGCATTGAAATCAGTTTGAGATCGCGACAATGCTTTTTGCATTTGCACTTTCTCAGTAATGTTGATACCGATGAGAAGTACCGAAGCCACATTTCTTTCTTCGTTCAGAATGGGAATCAGACTGCAGTCGATCCAGATTTCTTCTTTCCCATTTTTCAAACGCAATGAGAGATTGCGTTTATTACCTCTGCAGACCTGGGCATGTGCTTCCCTGAATGGCTTCGAATCGTCGGTATGGAGATAGTCGGTGAACTTTGTCTTTTTGTTTCTTGGCCCCACTTCAAGTAATTCAATGGCCGACTGATTCATGTTCAGAATTTCACAGCCAAAACCGACTTCAAGAATGGCTTCCGGATTATTGGTGTAGAAAGAGCGAAGACGTGCTTCATTGTCTTTGACTTGTTTTTCAGCAGATTTTTTCTCGCGTTGAATTTGTTTTAATTCAATGGCCTTGATAATTACAGCCGGTAAGAGAAGAAGATTAAATTTTGTCAGATAATCATCAACACCTTTTTTGAGATAATCGCGAGCCTGCTCTTCTGTCAGATTTCCGGTGACTAAAACAACAGGAATGAGCAATTCCTGCTCATGCAGGTATTTTAAAGCTTCGTTGACGCTGAACTTAGATAGCGAAGTTCCTGAAATAATGATATCAGGCTTGAACCGGTTGATGAATTTGATAAACTCACTTTCAGTCTTTGCCTGCTTCGATTCAAATTCACTACCTGAATCTTTTAAAATGCTTTCTATCAGTTTTACCTCTGATAAATTTTCCTCTAAGATTAACACCCTCATGTTCGTTCCATTTAAAAGGTTGTACAAACAACATCAATGCAAGGTGGGTGTGGTGCATGCCTGTGTCGTGATTTAAAACTTTAAAGCTCCGCACTAATCCGATTAGTAGAAATCAGATTACTTGGTCACTGCGAAGTCGATTTACTCAGTATAATAAATTCCTAATGTGTGTCAGGGTGGTAATAATACCATTGTAAAAATACACACTTCTTTCAATTTCAGGTGATGTGCTATAAGACAATTATTCACCGATCATTGTGAATGAACAAAGATGTTAATACACTCACAATCATTCTCTTTGTTTGCGCTTAGGTCTTCCTTCGCAAACCGTAATTCTACGGAAAAATGCATGAATAAGTGCTTTCATCTGTTTTGAAATGCATTATTCTGTATTCGAAAAGTGAATCGGTATTTATCCGGAAAAGTTAAAAACGAAGTGAGAAAATCTGCAATACGTATTTCAATTATCCATGATTTGACCTAAAAATTCAGAAAAATGTTCTCCAATAATTTCGGTAGTTCAAAGTTTTTTTGCGGGCAATGAAGAGTAATTTTATGCTCTAGAGTATCCGGTGCCTCTTGAATTCTTTTTTGCGGTCGAAGAGAAAACGATAGGTGACCAGCACCCGGCTTCTGTAGGTTCCGAGACTTTCAGCAATGCTGATCATCTTTGGATTGAAATCTCCTACCCATTGCATTTCAAAATCTTCATATAGTTTTTCCCGCCGCAAAAGGTTAGCGCCTTCAACAATCATAAAGCTGTCGACGCCTTTTCCCTGATGTTCAGGGACGACACCAAAAACCAGTCCGATCATCTTTCTGACTTTTCTTCTTTTGAGCAAAAGAATGAAGCGAACTTTTTCAATCAGTCCCAATTTGCCATTGAATTTTCTGAATATCTGATTGATATCAGGAAGGTTCACCCACATTGCCACCGGCTGATTTTTATAATATACATACCAGATCGTTTTTTCATCAATCACAGCTTTCATCTGCCTGAAAAAATTCTGCACTTGCTTTTCTTCCAGTTCTTTTCCGCCGCCGTGTTTGACCCAGGCCTGATTGTAAACAATTCTGAAATCTTCAGCGTACTTATCAAGCTTTGATTTTCTGATGTGCTCCGCACGGTAGTCAGGATTGGCAGCTATGATTTTATGTCTTTCGTAGAATTTGTCCTGTAACTTACTCATCACTCCCATGGCAAAGCACCATTGCTCGAAGTATGTTTTGAAGCCGTAATTCTCAAACAATTGTTTGTAGTACGGCTTGTTGAAATTCATTTTATACTGAGGCGGATGAAAGCCTTCAACGATCAATCCCCACCAGGCGTCGCGTTCTCCGAAAATTAATCGGGCCATCCATGGCTTCGATGCCACGGGCAGAGAGCCAGCTTTAGCGGCGTCAAATAGCATATTGGCAGCATTCTGATCGTTGATACACTCAAAGAAACCGATACCGCCTGTTGGTTGTTCTTCTTTTTTCGAAAGTCGTTCGTTGATGAAAGCGGCTATCCGGCCGATTATTTTTCCGTCGGCTCCGTGGAGCAAAAACCGTATACAGGAACCATGTCGGAAGAATTTGTTCTTTGCCGGATCAAAGACGGATTCAATATCCTTATCCAGCGGCCGGATCCAGTTCGGGTCATCGGCATAGATAGACAGGGGAAAGAGTAAAAAGTCTTTGGCCTGAGCAGGAGAGGAGACTTCCGAAATTTTCATGCTGATTTCCGCTTTGTGTGCAAAGTAATAAGATTTGGCAAAAAAAAACCACCGTTGAATGAACGGTGGTTTGCAATATGTTGATGATGAAATTATTTACCGCTGATGCTGATCTTCTTCTGAAGCTCAAGAACGCTGGCTTTAAATTTCTTATCAGTTTCGATGAGGTTGTTTACCGTACGGCAGGCGTGAAGAACCGTTGCGTGATCTTTTCCGCCGCAATGTGCACCGATGCTGCTCAGTGATGACTTAGTCATGTTCTTAGCGAAGTACATGGCAATCTGACGAGCCTGAACAACCTGACGCTTACGTGTTTTTGATTTGAGCATTTCGATAGGAAGGTCGAAATAATCGCAAACGATTTTCTGGATATAGTCGATCGAAACTTCGTGAGTAGTATTTTTTACAAACTTGTCGATCATCTGTTTAGCAAGCTCCAGCGTAACTGATTTACGGTTAAGCGAAGCCTGAGCGAGAATGCTGATCAGTGCGCCTTCCAGTTCACGTACATTTGAAGTAATGCTGTAAGCGATGTATTCAACGATTTCTTTCGGAAGTTCAATTCCGTCGATGTACATCTTCTTATTCAAAATAGCTATACGTGTTTCGAGATCAGGCATTTGAAGGTCGGCAGCTAAACCCCATTTGAAGCGGCTGAGCAGGCGTTGTTCCATTCCCTGAAGATCGACCGGAGCCTTGTCGGATGTTAGAATCAATTGTTTACCTGTTTGATGCAGGTGATTGAAAATGTGGAAGAAAACATCCTGAGTTTTTTCCTTGCCGGCGAAGAACTGGATATCATCGATGATTAATACATCAATCATCTGATAAAAGTGAACGAAATCATTTTGTTCGTTGTTTCTTACGGCATCAATAAACTGATGTGTAAATTTTTCGGAAGAAACGTAAAGAACAGTTTTGCCCGGGTGTTGATTTTTGATTTCAATTCCAATAGAATGAGCAAGATGTGTTTTACCCATACCAACACCGCCACAAATTAAGAGCGGATTGAATGAAGTACCTCCCGGTTTGTTTGCAACGGCGTATCCGGCAGAGCGGGCTAAGCGATTGCAATCGCCTTCGATGAAATTTTCAAACGTATAATTCGGATTCAGTTGAGATTCAACATTTACTTTCTTTAAGCCCGGAATAATGAACGGGTTACGGATAGTATTTGAAGTTGAATTCATAGGAACGTTCAAAGGAGAGTTCTTCAACTCTGTGTGTGGAACGTGTTGAATCTTCACGGTATACGGTTTTGAATCCGCAGCGGTGTGTTCCATAACGATGCTGCACTCCAGTCGTCCTTCATTGCCTAATTGCTGACGAATGGTTTTGCGCAGGAGAGTAATGTAGTGTTCTTCGAGCCATTCATAAAAAAACTGGCTAGGGACTTCGATGGTTAAAACTTTACCGTCCAGTTTTACAGGTTTGATGGGTTCAAACCATGTTTTGAAACTCTGAGCACTCACATTGTCTTTAATGATTTGCAGGCATTTTTTCCAAACACTCTCGCAAGTCTTATCCATAGTGGTTTTCAAGAAAAATTTTTTGGTGGTTAATTGTTTAGTTCTTCAGGTTCCCCTGTGTATTCGAGTGATGTTTCGGAAATTCAAATATCCCCATTTCAAATTTCCGTGAACAAAGATTCTTCAAAAAAAAATAAAAAAAAAATTATGCTGCTATTGTATTTTCACTAATTTTTACAGTAGACGCAAGTGAATCTTTTTTCTTATTTTTTGTATCGAAGAAGTAATCGATGCGACCGAGACGAATTCCTGCCCATCCTACTTGCGCAACTAAAACTTCTTTCTTATCTGCATTCATATATTTCACCGGTTCGTTCAGGAAAGTATGAGTATGTCCTCCTAAAATCAAATCGATGTTTGAACTTTGTTGTGCTAAAATTTCATCTGACACTTTCGGATCGTTGTATCTGTATCCGAGATGAGAGAGACAGATGATCAAATCACACTTATGTTCATTTTTCAGCAAGGTAGATATTTTGTTTGCATTAACAAGCGGATCATTATAAATAATATTTCCGTACAAACGCGGATCAACAAGTCCTTTCAGTTCAATGCCGATGCCGAACACTCCGATTTTCAATCCGCCTCTCTTGAATATTTTAAACGGAAGAATTTTATCTTCCAGTGAAGTATTGGTGAAGGTATAATTCGCATTTAGAAAAGGAAAGTTCATGTGCGGCATTTGCTTGACAAGACCGTCGATGCCATTATCGAAGTCATGATTTCCTAATGTAGCTGCATCGTAACCCATTTCACTCATGAGTTTGAATTCAAGTTCTCCGCCATACAAATTAAAGTATGGTGTTCCCTGAAAAATATCTCCGGCATCAAGAAGTAATACATTCTTTTCTTCCGAACGGACTTTGCGTATAACGGCGGCTCTTCGCGCCACCCCACCCATATTCGGATACTTGGGGTCGTTGGCAGGGAAGGGGTCGATGCGTGAATGTGTATCGTTGGTATGCAGGATAGTCAGTTTTACAATGCCGCGATCAGCCAGAAGGTCGAATGGAAGCATGGATAGTCCTGCCAGTGCAAAACCGCCACCGATCTTCTTAAGAAAGTCTCTTCTATCTTGCATTTTCAATTCGTTGATCGAGTTGTATGTCAATTTTTTTTCCGGATCGTGTCTGATCCTCCAGATAACCGATAAGTGCATCACGAACTTTGAGAAGTGTATTCTCTTTCGGTGCATCTAAAAAGAAATCAAATGAATCACCGCCGTTGGCAAGATAGTCGGAGGTGAGTACTTGGTATGTTTTGGTAGAGTCAAACGCTTGCCGGTTGATAAAAACGTCAACGCCTTTGACTCCGTCGATCTTCATGCGAAGCCCTGAAACCGGCGCTCCGCCTTTGGATGCGATGAAGTTAATTAATTTTTCGATCCGATCACCGGTTAATGTGACAACAACTAATTCATTTTCGAATGGCATGAGTTCGAAGATATCGCCTCGCGTAATGTCACCTTTTGGGAGCGGGCGACGAAGTCCGCCACTGTTAAAGACGGCAAAGTCGGGTTTGAATTTTCCGTTCTCTATCTTTTGTACCTGGATGAAACAGGCATCGGCAACGAAATCGCCCAGCTTACTTTCAGGATTCCCGCGTTCTAATGTAGTAGTGCTGGTGGCAAGCACGGTACTCATTTCTGCCTTCACCTTCTGCCGGAAGGGTGCAATTTCCTGATCAATCGAACTGTCAATGACGGATTGTGTGGAATCAGAAAATACGTATTCCTTCGTATCGTGTTTGCTCACGATAAACGAATGAGAACATGAAACCAGAAAGAGTGATAGAATGAAAAGCGGCCTTGAGAACCTCATAAAATTTATTTTCTGAAAACGGGGTCACAATGATAAAAAATTTTGTTTCCAATTATATCTTCACCGAAAAATATTTCCGATGCTAACCAATGAAATTCATATAAGAGTCAGATATGCAGAAACAGATCAGATGGGTTACGTTTACTACGGAAACTACGCTGCATACTTTGAAGTAGCACGTGTGGAAATGCTGCGCACACTCGGCTTTAATTATAAAGAGTTGGAACTTGAGGGAGTTATGTTGCCTGTGCTGGAGTTTTCCATTAAGTATTTCAAGCCTGCTTATTATGACGACTTGTTGACGATTAAAACAACCGTCCCCGAAATGCCGGGCGCCCGTATCCGTTTCCTCTACGAAATTTACAACGAAAAAAATGAATTGTTAAACAAAGCCGAAACCACCCTGGTCTTCATTAATAAGACGACAAACCGGCCGGTGGTGATGCCTGCTAAAATGCAGAGTGTTATGAAATCGCATTTTGGTAATTAGTGATTAGTAATTAGTAATCAGTTATGCTATTCTAATCACTAATTACCAATTACTAATTACTAATAAGTAATATCTCAGAGTCTCTTAATAAGAAAACAATAAATTTCCACCATACTCTTCACATCACTCTTATCCACTTTCTCATCCGGTGAGTGAACGAATTCTTCGGGGGCGCCGATGAAGATCCAGTCGATGGGGTAGGGTTGTTTTTGGATTTCTGTACCGTCGCTGCCGCCGGCACTTTCTACTTCGAGTTGAAACGGAATTCCACTTTCGCGTGCCATGTTAATGATCTTTTCTACAAAACTTCTTCTTGGCAATCCAGTATCGCGCATAGAAATCGCAACTCCTTTTCCTGGAAAAACTCCTTCGGTGACCCAGGTGATGTCGGCAATCAGGGCCTGACGGATTTGATAATTCTCCCAGAGAAATTTAGTCAGAAACGGAACGCTGCCGCCGCCATGCTCTTCCCAGCAGGAAAATACAATAGCGCCATCGGTTATCGTTTCGCAAAGGCGAAGGGCTGTCCATACGCCAAGGCGATTGTCCATGTAGCACGATTGAACCGTATTGTCATCTTCTCTCCAGATCGACTTAAATGACAAATTGGTTCCGCGATCTATCTCCCGAAAGAAATCGTAAGTTAAATCTCCATCTTCCGACTTTCGCAGAATACATTCAATTTTTCCCTGCGAGTCTTCCCCTGTGAGTATGTACCCGTTTTCCGTTCTCGGTGATCCGATTTTCACCAGTTGCTTTCCGTAGCGAACAGTGAAACCGATATTATCCATATGTGCAAACACAGCCGTTCTCGGCTTTCCGAAAATCAGCACAATGCAATCCTGAAAATACTCCCCGGAGAAAATCGCCGGCTTCACTTTCCAGTTTTTCTGATTTGCATTGATGTATTCAAGTATAAAGTCTTTCAGCGCTCCTTCGTTACCGGAAGGTGCGTGGATAGAGCATAAGGTTTTCAATAAATCCATTGAATATAATTATTGATTGTAGTAGATGTCAATTTTGTCATCGCCCGAATGAATGGTCTCATCCGGTTGAATACTCAGCCGCGGAGACTGTATTCCATTTCCGAAATTTTTTTTCCCTGTAATCACCCTGCACTCATCCCAAAGCCCTGCATTAAAAAAATGTTGCAATGTATATGCACCGCCTTCGACGAGGATGGAAATGATTTTGCGATCATAAAGAGTATCAAAAATTGCCGGAAGCATTTCTTTTTCTCCCACAGAGATCCATTCGTTTTTTCTATCAATTTTATTTTCAGTCCTTGTGAAAATCAGAGTTTCAACTTGTTGATTGAACAGTTTGAGTTCTTTTGGTAATCTGTTCTGAGGATCGATGACAATTCGCAGCGGGTTTTTTCCGGTGACAAGCCGGACAGTGAGTTCCGGGTCATCAATTTCTGCCGTACGTGCTCCAACGAGAATGGACCTTTCTTCCGAACGCCACTTGTGTACCAAACGATCGGTTATGGGTCCGCTGATTTTCCGGTTCTCTTTCGTGATGTTTTCAGGGGCAAGAAATCCGTCGGCACTTTGTGCAAATTTCAAAATGATGTACGGACGTTTCTTCTCGTGAAAAGTAAAAAAACGACGATTCAAACTCCGACCTTCTTCCCGGCATACATCGTCAATCACTTCAATGCCGGCCTCGCGCAATTTTTTGATTCCGGTTCCACTTACTTCCGGAAATGGGTCACGATTAGCGATCACAACCTTTCGTATTCCTTCAGAAATTATCCGATCAGCACACGGTGGTGTTTTTCCGTGATGGGAGCAAGGCTCCAGGTTAACATATAGTGTAGCTTTCGGAATCAATGCTTTATTCCCCCGCGCTCTTGCATCAGCCAATGCATTTACTTCCGCATGTGCCTGTCCGAATACACGATGAAATCCCTCACCGATGATTTTGTCATCACACACCAATACCGCTCCCACCAATGGATTCGGCGCCGTATTCCCACCGGCAAGCCGGGCCAGTTGAAGACAGCGATGGATGTAAATGGAGTGGGAATTCATGCGGTGAAGATAATGAATGGAAAGTAGTAAGTAGAAAGTAGTAAGTAGTTTTGGCTAAAAATAATTTTACATACGTACCGGCTTTTATGATTACATTACAAGCATATAAAGAACTAATTACATTTGTATTTCCGAGCTTTCGATTTCTACTTACTACTTACCACTTACTACTTACAAAAGATAATGAAACTGCCCCAGCTTATCAACAATTTTATAACCTCGCTACAATGCTATTACAGCATCAACGAGGCTGACCAGATTATGGCTTTGGTCATGGAAGAGGTGTTGGGAATGAAAAAGGTCGAATTACGAATTAATGGAGACAGGGAAATTCATGAGGAAAAGGTAGCGGAGTTGGGATATATCCTGGAAAAATTAAAAACACACATGCCGGTTCAGTATGTACTCGGTGTGGCGTGGTTTGATGATCTGAAGCTGGAAGTTAATCAGGATGTCTTAATTCCACGGCAGGAGACGGAAGAACTGATTCATCTGATCAGTAAAAATGAAAAGGGCAGAAGCATCGGAACCATCGTCGACCTTTGTTCGGGCAGCGGATGTATTTCACTGGCATTGAAGAAGCGTTTTCCAAATGCAAAAGTTTCCGGATATGATGTTTCTTCGCCGGCCATCGATTTGTCAAGGCGAAACGCATTAAACCTTCATCTCGATGTTACCTTCCTTCATGCCGACATCCTTGAATTAACGGCACTTCCTGAGAAAGCAGATATCATTGTCAGTAATCCGCCTTACGTGCGCAGGTCTGAAGCCACGCAGATGCAACCGCACGTGCTCGATTATGAACCCCATCTCGCACTCTTTGTCCCCGATCACGACCCGCTGAAATTCTATTCCCACATCATTCGCCTCTCCAAATCTTCACTGAATCCCGGAGGTAGATTATATTTCGAAATCAACGAACAATTCGGTCAGGAGATAAAAGAACTTTTGCAGAAACAAAATTTTGGTAAAGTAAATATTGTGAAGGATCTGCAGGGGAAGGAAAGAATGATAACTGCTGAATTAGTGATTAGTAATTAGTGATCAGAGATCAGAGATCAGTGATCACTGATTACTAATTACTAATTACTAATTACTAATCACTAATCACTAATCACTAATTACTAATTACTAATCACTAATTACTAACCCCCTTTTACTATTTCATTATCTTTACAACCTCCTGAACCATGACTCCCGAAGAAGCAAAAAAACGTATACATCAGCTCACCAAAGAGCTGGACGAACATAATTACCTTTATTATGTGCAGGCAAAGCCTGTCATCAGCGATTATGATTTTGATATGATGCTGGAAGAGCTGACGAGGCTTGAAAAACTGTTCCCTGAATTCGCATCGCCGGATTCACCTACGCAACGTGTGGGTGGAGCAATCACGAAAGAGTTTAAGACCGTAAAGCATAAATACCCGATGCTCTCTTTAGCCAATACTTACTCAGCTGATGAGTTGAGAGAATTTGATGAACGGGTAAAAAAGGGGCTGGATAGTGACTATCAATATATCTGCGAACTGAAGTTTGATGGTGTGGCTATCGGACTCACTTATATCAATGGTAAACTTGTACAAGCTGTAACACGCGGCGATGGAGTACAGGGTGATGATGTTACGGCGAATGTGAAAACCATTCGTTCAATTCCACTTACACTTCATGGATCGGACTATTCTGATGAGTTTGAAATCAGAGGAGAAATTCTGATGCCGAGGGCATCCTTTAATAAGATCAACGAGGAAATTTCGAATCAGTTAAAAGAAGACGGATACGACGATGATGAAATCGCTCACCGCTTATTAAAAAATCCGCGTAATGCAGCTGCCGGCACCATTAAGATGCAGGATTCTTCCGTTGTGGCAAAACGTAAACTGGATTGCTATCTCTATGCACTCTACGGAAATAATCTTCCGTTCACTTCACATCATCAAGCATTGGAAGAAGCAAAGAAGTGGGGCTTCAAAGTTTCTGAACATACTGTTCGGTGCAAGAACATTGAAGAGGTAATTGAGTATTTAAATGTCTGGGAGAAAAAACGATCGAAACTTCCGTTTGATACTGATGGTGTCGTTATCAAGATTGATTCATATCCTCAGCAAAAGGAACTTGGCTTCACTGCTAAGTCGCCTCGCTGGGCCATTGCCTACAAGTACAAAGCTGAAACAGTTTCAACCAGCTTACTCGATATCATCTACCAGGTTGAAGAACGGGAGCAATTACTCCCGTAGCGGATTTAAAAGCAGTTTCACTCGCCGGTTCAACTGTTCGTCGTGCTACTGCATAATGCTGATCAGATTGAAAAACTCGATCTGCGAATTGGTGATCATGTTTTTGTAGAGAAAGGGAGAGGTAATTCCCAAAATTACCGGAGTCGATCTGTCAAAACGTTCTGCACATAGTCATCCGGTGCATTATATTAAAAAGTGTCCGGAATGTGGCACTGAGTTGATCCGTAAAGAAGGCGAAGCTCAGCATTACTGTCCGAATAGCGATGGTTGTCCTCCGCAAATCAAAGGGAGGATCGAGCATTTATTTCCTGCAAGGCAATGGACATCGATAGTCTGGGCGAAGGCAAAGTGGAAATGCTGTTCGAGAATAATCTGATTCATACTCCGGCCGATCTTTATCATTTGACATATGATAAATTGATCGGTCTTGAAAAAATCATTGAAGGCGAAGAAGGCAGAAGGCCAAGAAGATCAGTCTACAGATAAATCAGTCAAAAGATTCTCTCCGAATTGAAGATTCAAAGCAGGTTCCGTTTGAAAGAGTGTTGTATGCAATAGGTATTCGTTATGTCGGTGAAACGGTGGCGAAGAAACTGGCATTTGCATTGAAGACGATGGATGCCATTGAGAAGGCAGGCAAGGAAGAATTGTTGCAGGTAGAAGAGATAGGAGAGAAGATTGCCGACAGTGTCATTGATTTTTTCAATCATGCTGCGAACCGAAAGATCGTTGAACAATTGAAGAAGGCCGGATTGCAGATGGAGTTGTCTGCCGATGCTGCACCAAAGGTACTGAGCGCTTCACTGGAAGGAAAATCGTTTGTAGTTACGGGGACATTGTCTAACTTCGACCGGGATCAGATAAAAGTCTTTATTGAACAGCACGGCGGAAAAGCGCAGAGTGGTGTAACTTCGAAAACATCTTTTGTATTGGCAGGAGAAAAACCTGGCGATTCAAAGATTGACAAAGCCAAAAAACTGAACATTCCGATTATCGATGAAGATACTTTTATGAAAATGATTCATTCCGGAAAATGAAATTAAGCAAAAATATCAGAGCACGATTAGGACAGCTTCAGTTCAAGAAAGAATTGAAACGAGTCAAATCCGAGCGCGAAATTATTGGTTTCGATGAAGCCGTGAGAATCGGCCTGCTGTATGATGCTACGAATGAAGAGAATTCCGAGACGATGAAAAATTATGTCAAGTATCTCCGGTCAAATTTTAAGAAAGATGTATTGGCCATGGGCTTTGTTGACAAAAAAGAACTTCCGCAAAGTCAGTTTGCTCAATACGGACTTGATTTTTTCACGAAGAAGGACCTGAATTTTAAAATGATTCCTGTAAATCCGATTGTAGATAATTTCATTCGCGAAAAATTTGACATACTTGTCAACCTTAATTCCGGGAAATGTTTTCCTTTGCGATATATTTCCGCCATGTCGCACGCAAGGTTCAGAGTTGGGCGATATGCAAAGACAAATACCGATTGTTATGATATGATGGTAAAAATGCAGGGCGAACCTCCTTTGAAAACCGTCATTGATGAAATCGAGCATTTTTTAAAACTACTGAAGAAAAACTCCGATGAATCTTAATAAACTCAAGGGCACAGGCGTGGCTTTAGTCACTCCGATGCACAAAGACGGCAGCATTGATTTCAAATCTTTCCGCAAACTCATCGATCGTTGCATCGATGGCAAAGTGGAATACCTCGTGCCGCTTGGCACGACGGGTGAATCTGCCACTTTGAGTACGGATGAAAGACGAGCCGTCCTGGACTTCGTCATAGAAATTACCGACAAGCGTGTTCCTGTTGTCATGGGACTAGGCGGAAATAATACTCAGGAAATTCTTCACTCCATTGAAGAATATGATTTTTCAGGAGTGGACGCTATTCTCTCCGTTTCTCCTTATTACAATCGTCCTTCACAAAAGGGAATCTTTCAACACTATAAAATGATTGCAGGAGCAAGTCCGGTTCCTGTCATTCTGTACAACGTTCCTGCCCGCACCGGCAGCAATATGGATGCGGAGACCACATTGCAGCTGGCACATGAAGTCGAGAACATCGTTGGTATTAAAGAAGCATCAGGAAATCTCGAGAAGGTAATGAAGATTGTAAAAGGCAAGCCGAAAGATTTTCTCGTCATCAGCGGAGACGATGTCTTAAGCCTTCCGATTATTGCCTGTGGCGGCGACGGACTGATCTCAGTAATTGCCAATGCGCTTCCGAAAGATACCTCCGAATTGATTAGAACTTCTATTGAAGGCAATTTTGATAAAGCCCGTAAACTTCAGTACAAGCTACTAGATATCATGCACGCCATTTTTGTGGATGGAAATCCATCCGGCGTGAAAGGATTACTGGCTGCGCAGAATGTTTGTTCAGAGTACGTCCGTTTGCCTTTAATGCCGGTTACCAAAGCCGTCATTAATCGCTTTGAAGGCATGCTTAGCCGCTAAAGACGGGTGTTTCAGAAGTAATTGATTTTTGTATATTTGACAGACAGGAGAAATTTCCTGCTGAATGTCTTCTGTACCCACTCAGCCAAAAATCGATACGATGAAAAAAATTTACTTGCTCTTATTGTTAGCTTTCCCACTTCTGTCAAACGCTCAGATTACCATTGGTACCAATGATCTGACACAATCCGGACAGCAATTTATAGTTAGTCAGGGTGCAGCGTTCTCAGGAATGGACGCCACTCTTACCGGACCAAATTACAATTGGGATTATTCTCAGCTAACCTACACATCGCAAACGACAGACACGATTTTTGATGAGTCGGCGACAGGATCTTTACTTTCGGTTTACTTCTTCGATAATTTTATAAATCCGAATCGTTCCAATCAGGCCAGCCATGGCAACAGTTTTAATCTCGGAACTGTGAATGTGAGCGATGTCTGGAATTTTTACTACAATTCAACCACATCATTTACACAAACCGGTTTTGGTGCAATTGTAAACGGAGCTCCGCTTCCGGTGGCTTATAATCCGCACGATATCATCTTCACTCTCCCGCTGAATTACGGCGATAATTTCTCCGGCAATTCAGGTTATGCATTAGATCTTACATCAACATTGGGACTTTACTATTCCATCAGCAAAAGCAGAACAACGGATGTTGACGGTTGGGGAAGTGTGACCACACCACTTGGTACCTATCAGGTTCTGCGTACTAAGTCAACCGTTGTGGAAGTTGACAGTGTTTACATTGATTCACTTGGTTTTGGTTTGAGTTTACCTCCGATCACTACCACTGAATATAAATGGCTGGCAGGCGGCGAAGGAATTCCTGTATTGCAAATCAATACCACGGGAACAGGAATTGTAACTTCCATTCTTTACAAAGACACTTTAAATACGACGAACATAAATCAACTTGCAGTGATTGGTGAACCGGTCGTATTTCCGAATCCGGCAAGTGAAAATCTTTTTGTGAAATACTCACTGGATCGTTCTTCCAATATTCAGTTTACGATTTTATCGTCCGACGGAAAAGTGATCATGCAGGAAGAAGAACAAGGGGTATTAGCCGGTGATCAGATCAAAATTTTACCGATCAGTCAGTATCATTTGGCAGATGGAAATTACTTTTTGAAAGTCAGCAACGGCAAGCATTCATTTACCAAATCATTTCAGGCCGGTCGTTGATTAAAGGCGCTTCAGGTCAATCATCTTTATTGCCGTAGCTGCTGCTTCGACACCTTTATTGCCATGCTTTCCACCGGCTCTGTCAAGGGCCTGCTGCTGATTTTGTGGTGTGAGTACACCGAAGATAACCGGAATGCCTGACTCCAATCCAAGGTTCATGATTCCGTTTGAAACGGCATCGCAGATAAAATCAAAATGGCGGGTTTCTCCCTGTATCACACAGCCGATGCAAATCACAGCATCAGCCTTACTCTTATTCATGGCATATTTTGCTCCCAGTGGCAGTTCGAAAGAGCCTGGTACATTGAAGCGCGAAATTTTTTCCTTGCTGCAGCCGGCCAGAATAAGCGTATCTAAGCAACCTTTGTATAGAGCTTCGGTTACATCGGAATTCCATTCAGAAACTACAATGGCAAATGACATGGAAGATGCATCCGGCAGAAGTCCGGTGACAGACAGATTGTGATGGAGTGATGACATGCTGATAAAAAAAAGACCGGGTTGCTGACCCGGTCCGAATTTCTTTATTTGTTATTGACCATTGCCTCGGCGCGGGCGATATACTTATCGATCGATCGGCCTTCATTAGAGGTAGGGTAGGACTTCTTGATGTTGTTGTACAATTCAAGCGCTGCCTGGTAATTGCTCTTTGACTCCTGAGCAATGGCCTCTTTCATCATCATGATAGGCGTGGTGAAAGAGTTGGCTTTTTCCTTAGCTGCTTTTTCATAGTATGAAATGGCATCTTCAGTCTTTCCGGTTTCCATGTAAGCATCGCCGATGAGTCCAAGTGCAAGTGCACCTGTCATTTCATCCTGTGCATCGTAGCCTTTGAGTGTTTCAATGGCTTTGTCGAATTCCTTATTCTTCATGTATGAAAGACCGAGGTAATATTTAGCAAGGTTACCTGACTTACTTACACTGTATTCGCTGGAAATTTCTTCGAAGCCCGGATTATTACCGTCTCCGTTGATTGCTTTGGCAATCGAATCAGCATAGAAATAGTTTTCTGCTTTAAACATTACCTCCTGAGCAGCCTTTTCTTTATTGGCCACATATACCTTTTGGTAAAAGAGGTAGCCGGCTACAGCGAGAAACAAAGCACCGACAATGATACCGAGGCTCTTTTTGTTCTGGTTGATAAAGTGTTCGGTACGGTCAATTGCTTCCGTTACGATAACGTCTTGATCCTGTTGATTTTCTGCCATTTTAATAGAATCTGAATTTTTAACAGGCTGCAAAAATAAATTATTTTCCCATTTGCCAAGCCTGTTTTCTAATATGTTGCACCGGAGTATTGAACAGCCTGTCGTGTAAATCGGAGAAGACAGCTCATTGTTCATAAAGTGAGGAATAATAGGGCAGGTTTTCCCTCCAAATCCATTGAATCTTAGTAATTTTGTTCTTCGAAATTTCTCAAAAAATGGACAAAAAACTGATTCGGGGCTTATTTCTAATGCTCCCATGGTTGGCTTCCTGTCAGCATGCTGCAAACAGCAATAAATTCGGTGCTGAGATTGACACCACCAATGCTGTTGAGGCTTCTTCAGTAGCTTCAGCACTTGGCAATGAGCCTCAGAAGGAGCTCAAAGTAGTGGGTAAGATAGCACAGGTTTGTCAGGCCGAAGGCTGCTGGTTTAAGTACGATCTTGGACAAAGTGAGCCGATGCTGGTCAGAATAAAAGATCATTCTTTCACCATTCCGAAAGACCTGCAAGGTAAGACAGCCATTGTGGAAGGCATTGCACACTACGATACCACCTCCGTTGAGAAGCTTCGTGATTATGCAAAAGACGAAGGTCAGAGTGATGCTGAAGTTGCAGCCATTGTGAACCCCGAAGTAAAACTTGTTATTGAAGCTAAAGGAGTAGTTCTTCGATAATATGGCCGGCAAATTTATTCTTACAGAATGTCCGCGCGATGCAATGCAGGGATGGCCTGAGTTTATTCCGACGGAGAAGAAAGCGGAATACCTGAACAGCCTTCTGCGAACGGGTTTTGACGTTCTTGATTTCGGTTCATTTGTTTCTCCGAAAGCAATTCCGCAGTTAAGAGATACACGCGAGGTTTTATCGATGCTTGATCTCGATGGTGTTCAAACAAAGTTGTTAGCCATCGTTGCCAATCTACGTGGAGCAGAAGACGCCTGTGCATTTGATGAAATCACTTATCTCGGCTTTCCATTCTCTGTTTCGGAAGAATTTCAAAAGAGAAACACCAATTCAACCATTGCAGAATCGATGATTCGTGTGCAGGAAATACAGGATCTCTGTCTGCGTACGAATAAGAAACTGGTTATCTACATCTCGATGGGCTTCGGCAATCCTTACGGTGAGCCGTGGAATGCGGAAATTGTTATTCGTCAGGTCCGCAAACTAGCCGACATGGGAATCCGTGTCATAGCCTTGTCCGATACCATTGGCGTTTCAAATCCTGAGAACATCCGTTCGCTCTTCACCGAACTGATTCCTGCGATACCGGAGGTGAGATTCGGAGCGCATTTGCATTCACTTCCGACTACCAGAATTGAGAAGATAAAAGCAGCGGTAGAAAGTGGCTGTACCAGTTTTGATGCAGCTATGCGTGGCATAGGCGGTTGTCCAATGGCCAATGATGATTTAGTCGGCAACCTTGCAACAGAAACACTGGTCGATTTTCTGGGCGGAGCATCCGCATTAGGCTGGGATCAGGAAAATACATGCAATCATGTGCGCTGGCGGCTCAGATATTTCACTTGACGAGGTGAAAATGAAGCAAATGACACCGTTTTGATGTAACAATTCATTGAAAATATAGTATTTGGTAAGATGATTGCGGAAGAATGCGCCGTTTTCAAAAAAAACAACACAGCGTTCTGTACAAACATGAATCAAACAAGAATAGAAACCAAGTGGTATCGTTATAGCACTATGCAAAAATTCAAAAGCCTGTTTACGGCCATTTTCATTTTAATGCTTTCAGTGATCAGTGCAGAGAGTTTTGCGCAGTATGTGCAATGTTCCGGAAAGATCAGAAAGGATAATAAACCGGAAGGTGGAGTGACCATTCAGTTTTCAGCACCGGGCGTTCCGATGCAGACGGCTGTATCCAAAGACAATGGAGATTTTACATTTAATCTCAGTCTGCAGAAAAATTATACGATCAAGTATTTAAAAGACGGACTGGTTACAAAAACCATTGAGTTCAATACCACCGTTCCGGCTGATCAGACCGATATCATTTACCAGAAAGATTTCAATATCGATATGTTTGCAGATGTTCAGGGTGTGTCGCAGGACAAATCAATGAACAAAGCCGTTGCAAAGTTTTCCTACAATCCTTCCTACGAAGATTTTGAATATGACCAGAATTACAGTCGTCAGATTGCCCAGGAGCAGGACCAGGCCCGTCGTCAGGCTGATGAGTTAAACCGGATGAAAGAAAAGGCCAGACTGGATTCACTCAACAAAGCATGGAATGATTCACTCGCAAAAGTAAAACTGCGTGAATCAGAGCTTGCAGCAAAAAAAGCAGAAGAAGATCGTTTAGCCAAAGAGCGTGAAAAAGCCCGTCAGGATTCCATCGCCAGGGCCAATGCAGCTTTTGAAGCATCCAAGTTGCAGGCTCAAAGAGAAAAGGCTATTGCCGACAGTGCTTCAGCTGCGCAGGCACGTTTGAAAGCACAGGAAGAAGCCAGAGAGAAAGCACGACAGGATTCCATTGCCCGTGCAGAAGCAGATGCTCAACGACAAAGGGAGCTTGCTGAGCAGAGGGAAAAGGCCAGAAGAGATTCAGCCGATAAAGCGATGGCTGATAAAGCCAGACTTGATGCAATAGCCCGGGAGCGTGCAGAATCCGAAGCGAAGGCAAAGGCCGCAGCTGAAGAAGCTGCCAAAGAAAAAGCCCGTCAGGATGCACTCGCAGCGGCAGAGTTAGCGCAACGACAACGCGAAAAATTTGTAACAGATTCAACTGCTAAAGCCAATGAAGATGCAAAGAGAGCCAAAGAATTGGCTGATGCACGTATAAGAGCACAAAAGGATTCAGCCGATAAGGCTCAGGCAATGGCTAAAGAACGCGCCAAATTTGTTGCTGATTCAACCGACAGAGCAATTGCGCTCCAAAAGAAAAAGGATGCCGATGACAAGGCACGTTTGGAAGCGGAGGCAAAGCTTAAAGCAGAGAATGATAAAAGAGCAAGAGAAAAAGCAACTGCTGACTCTCTGGCAAATGTAAAAGCACAACAGCTGGCTGAAGCTAAAGCCAAAGAAGAAGCCGATGCTAAAGCAAAGGCTGCAGAAGAAGCGAAGAAAAAAGCAGCCGAAGAAGCCAAAGCA